>CBIHOD010000011.1:0-76338 GCA_966211815.1 uncultured Burkholderiales bacterium | reverse complement strand
AGCCCAGGCCCTTGGCCAGCGGCATCACGTCGGGCTGGATGCCGGCCCACTGGTGGGCGAACCACTTGCCGGTGCGGCCGATGCCGCACTGGACCTCGTCCAACATCAGCAGCCAGTCGTTCTTGTCGCAGACCCGGCGCAGCGCCTGGAGGAACTCGACGGTGGCCGGGTTGACGCCGCCCTCGCCCTGGATGACTTCCAGGAACACCGCGGTGATGTTCGGGTGGGCCTCGGCCGCGGACTCGATCGCGGCGATGTCGTTGAGCGGCACCCGCACGAAGCCTTCCACCAGCGGGCCGAAGCCGGCCTGAACCTTGGGGTTGGCCGTGGCCGACAGCGTGGCGATGGAGCGGCCGTGGAAGGCCTTCTCGAACACGATCACCTCGGGCCGGGTGTTGCCTTTGTCGTGGCCGAACTTGCGGGCGATCTTCAGCGCCGCCTCGTTGGCCTCCAGGCCCGTGCTGCAGAAAAACACCTTCTCCAGGCCCGACAGCTCGCACAGCTTGGCGGCCAGCTGCTCCTGCAGCGGCACGAGGTAGTAGTTGGAGGTGTGGATCAACTTGGCCACCTGTTCCTGCAGCGCGGGCACCAGGCGCGGATGCGCGTGGCCGAGCGTGTTGACGGCGATGCCGCCCAGCCCGTCGAGGTATTTCCTGCCTTCGGTGTCCCACACCCAGCAGCCTCGGCCGTGGGACAGCGCGATGGGCAGGCGCCCGTACGTGGACATCACGTGGGGCTCAGGGCTGGCTGCAGGCGTTTTCTCGGGGGCATTCATGGCTTGCTCCGTGGCTCGTTTCGAGCGGTGTCTACCGGGTTGACGTGTCGGCCCGCAGGCGCTGATGGCGCATGCGGTCGGCGGTGCGGTCCCGTGGGCGGCGCGCGCCCTGCGGGATCGAAAGAATTGACAGCTTTGTCTGGGAGAATTCTAAGGTGCGGTTCGCGCCGGCACCCGCGCCGGGCATGGGGCCATGCCCGGCGTGTCGAGGCCAGGCGCGGCACAATCCACCCTCGCGACGCCGCGCCACTCCGTCACACACGACCGCCCGAACGACAGCCTGCATGACCAATGCCAAACCCAGAGAAGTCTTCATCCAGGGTGTGACCCTGGACGGGAAAACATTCCGGCCGAGCGACTGGTCGGAACGCCTCGCGGGGGCCATGTCGTGCTTCAGGCCGGGCGGCGCCAAAGGCGGCATCGGCGCCTACATAGGTTATTCGCCTTATTGCGTGCCGCGCGTCATCAACGGCATCAAGTGCGTCATCGTCAACGAGCAGCTGCGCGAGCTAGAACCCATGGCCTGGGACTTCGTCATGAATTTCGCGCGGGACAACAAGCTGCAGGTCGCCGAAGCCTGCCTGCTGCCCGAAGTCCCGCCGGGCAAGCCGCAGCCCGAGTGATCCCCGGCGACATCCGCGCCGGCGAGCCGCGCGCGGGCGAGAGCGAGGGCAGGGCCCCGGTTGTTCACCGGCTGGAAAACAAAAAGGGCCCGCGATGCGAGCCCTTTCTTCTTTGCCCCTGGAAACTCAGGCTTGGGCGGCGAGCGCCTTGACCTTGGCGGACAGGCGGCTCTTGTGGCGAGCCGCTTTGTTCTTGTGGAACAGGCCCTTGTCGGCCACGGAGTCGATCACGCTTTGGGCGGTGGCGAAGAGTTCGGTGGCCTTGGCCTTGTCGCCCGTCAGAACGGCCTTCTGCACGTTCTTGATCACGGTGCGGAACTTCGAGCGCAGCGCGGTGTTGGCGGCGTTGAGCTTGACGTCTTGGCGGACGCGCTTGCGGCCAGAGGCGATGCGAACGGTCTTTTTCTTGGCTTTGGAGGAGGTGGCCATGCTGTGTCGATTTCCCTTGAATGGGGTCCTATGAGAGTCCCTTGATTTTCGGGACCGGTTTCCAGGAGTATGGGCAAAGACCGCGATTATAGCGTGCCGCGGTCGGGGTTGCAATATTGCGGGGGCCGTTCCCGGTGCGATCCCTATAATCGCCGCTCTTTTTCCTCAGCCGGTTTCTATTCGATTCCCCCGGATGCCGCGCCTGCCTTTCGCCGATTCCTTGCCGATTCCTTGCCGACCCCCTGCGCCCCAGGGCCCAGACCGATGAACATCCTGCGCGCGGCTTCCATGGTTTCCCTGTTGACGCTCTTGTCCCGCGTCACCGGGCTGGTGCGGGAACAGCTTCTGGCCTCGATGTTCGGCGCCAGCGCCTGGACGGACGCTTTCCAGGTCGCCTTCCGCATCCCCAACCTGCTGCGCCGGCTTTTCGCCGAGGGCGCGTTTTCCCAGGCTTTCGTGCCGCTCCTGGCGCAGTCCCGCGCGGTGGACGGCGACCACGCCACCCGCCGCCTGGTCGACGCCGTGGCCACCGTGCTGGCCTGGGCGCTGCTGCTGACCTGCGTGGCCGGCGTGCTGGCCGCGCCCGCGCTGGTCTGGGTGATGGCTTCCGGCCTGGCGGAGTTCGACGGCGCCGTGCTGATGACGCGCTGGATGTTCCCTTACATCGGCTGCATGTCGCTGGTGGCGCTGTCGGCCGGCATCCTGAACACCTGGAAGCATTTCGCCGTGCCGGCGGCCACGCCGGTGCTCCTCAACCTGTCGGTCATCGGCTGCGCCTGGGGGCTGGCGCCGTGGTTCGGGCGCTCGGGCATCGAGCCCATCTACGCCCTGGCCACCGGCGTGATGCTGGGCGGCCTGCTGCAATTGCTGGTCCAGGGGCCGGCGCTGGCGCGCATCGGGTGCCTGCCGCGCATCGGCCTGCTGCCGGCGGCGTTGGTGGCGGCCTGGCGGCACCCGGGCGTGGGCAAGGTGCTGCGCCAGATGGCGCCGGCGCTGCTGGGCGTGTCGGTGGCGCAGTTGTCGCTGCTGATCAACACCCAGATCGCCTCGCACGCCGGCGTGGGCGCGGTGTCCTGGCTCACCTACGCCGACCGGCTGATGGAATTCCCGACCGGCCTGCTCGGCGTGGCGCTGGGCGTGGTGCTGCTGCCGCAGCTGTCGGCCGCGCAGGCCAAGTCCGACGCCGCCGCTTACTCCGGGCTGCTCGACTGGGGCTTGCGCCTGACGCTGCTGCTGGCGCTGCCCTGCGCGGTGGCGCTGCTGGTCTTCCCGGAGGCCCTGGTGGCCGGGCTCTACCACTACAAGACCTTCTCCGCCGTCGACGTGGCGCAAACGACGGGCGCCTTGCGCGGCTACGGGGTGGGCCTGCTGGGCCTGATCGCGGTGAAGATCCTGGCGCCCGGCTTCTACGCGCGGCAAGACATCCGCACGCCCGTGAAGATCGCCGTCGCGGTGCTGGCGTGCACGCAGCTGTTGAACATGCTGCTGGTGCCGCGGCTGGGGTTCTCGGGGCTGGCCTGGTCGATCGGGTTGGGCGCCTGGCTGAACGCGCTGTGGCTTTTCACCGGGCTGCGCCGGGCCGGGCTGTACCGGCCGTCGCCGGGCTGGTTGCTTTTTTCCGCGAAGGTCGTCGCCGCCACCGCGCTGCTGGGCGGCGTGCTGGCGTTTTCGGCCTTGCATTTCGATTGGATCGGCATGAAGCCCGAGCCGCTGCTGCGACTGGCCGTCCTGCTGGGCACGCTGGCCGCGGCCGCGGCGGTCTATGGCGCGGCGCTGTGGCTGGCGGGCCTGAGGCTGCGCGATTTCCGGCGTCAGGCAAACTGAGGCGGCCCCGGCCGCCCGGCCGGGCGATCTTCCAGGCATCACAGGACGCACTCGATTCTTCCCGTATGGCAACTCCGCAACTCTGGCCCCAGGACGCCCCGTCGGCGCTGGACTATTTCCGCACCCTGGTTGCGCGCGACGCCGGATTGCCGCTGCTGGAGGCGGCGGCGGCCATCGCCCAGGACGCCGAACCGCGGCTGGACATCCAGGCGGTGCTGGCCGAGGTGGATTCCCTCGCGCAGACCCTGCGCCAGCGCCTGCCCGCCGACGCGCCGAGCCTGCACAAGCTTCAGCGCCTGAACCACTATTTCTTCCAGGAGCTGGGCTTCGCCGGCAACCTGAACAACTACTACGACCCGGCCAACAGCCATGTGCACCAGGTGCTGCGCACCCGGCGCGGCATTCCGATCACGCTGGCGCTGCTCTATGTCGAGATCGCCCAGCACATCGGCCTGCGGGCGCGCGGCGTCTCATTCCCCGGGCATTTCCTCGTGAAGGTCAACCTCAGCCATGGCGAGCAGCGCGGCGAGGTGGTGATCGACCCGTTCACCGGACGGTCGCTCGACAGGGAGACGCTCGAAGAGATGCTGGCGCCCTACAAGCGCCAGCATTCCGAGCTGGAGCGGGCGCAGATCCCGCTGGAGTTCTTCCTGCGGCCCGCCGGCGCGCGCGACATCCTGGCCCGCGCCTTGCGCAACCTGAAGGAGATCCACTCCGCCGCGCAGGACTGGAAAGCGCTGCTGGGCGTGTCCCACCGGCTGGTGGCGCTGCTGCCGGACGCCGCCGAGGAGCGCCGCGACCGCGCCACCGCGCTGGAGGCCCTCGGCCTGAAGCAGCAGGCGGCGGAAGACCTGCAGGCCTACCTGGACGAAATCGGCGTGCAGGGCGGGGACGCTTCCGTGGATGAACTGCGCGCCCGGCTGGCGGCCCTGCGCGCCGGCGGCGGCCCGCAGGCCTGATGGATGCTTGGCCTAACATCGCCGCAGCTTCCGGGCAACCACCTCCCCGCACCCCCATGAACCTCACGCCCGCGCAACGCCAAACCCTGGCCAGTTCGGCCGTCGCCGACCCGGCGGTGCCGTCGGGCGTTCCCATCGGTTTCGCCGGCTTGCCGATCGCCTTGCCCACCCGTGCCGTGGCGATGCGGTGGCCGCGGCGCGTCCACGTAGAGAGCAACCTGTTCCGAGAATGAAGCAAATCCCGCTGAGCCTGGGCCTGGATTCGACGCTGGGCCTGGACGACATGCTGCCCGGCTCCAACACCCTGGCGCTTTCCCACCTCAAGGCCCTGAGCCCCAAACAGGCCCGCGCCGGCCAGCAGCCCGCGCCGATCTACCTTTGGGGCGGCATGGGCACCGGCAAGACCTACCTGCTCAAGGCGCTGGCGCG
The DNA here is from genome assembly GCA_966211815.1 of uncultured Burkholderiales bacterium. Taxonomy (GTDB): domain Bacteria; phylum Pseudomonadota; class Gammaproteobacteria; order Burkholderiales; family Burkholderiaceae_C; genus JANPCX01. The sequence continues at coordinate 71,299 of CBIHOD010000011.1, read as the reverse complement.
GCGATGGCGGGAGGAGGGCGCCCAGTTGGGCTTCTTCTCGGCCGCCGACCCGGCTCCCTGGGCCTTCGATGAATCCTGGTCGCTGATCCTGCTGGACGGATGCGACCGCTTCGACGCCGACCAGCAACAGGCGGCTTTCGCGCTGTTCGTCGAGGCCACCGCCCGCGGGTTGCTGTTGGCCGCCGCGGGGCGCCTGCCGCCGGTGGACTTGCCGCTGCGCGACGACCTGCGCACCCGCCTGGGCTGGGGGCACGTGCTGGCCCTGTCGCCCCTGAGCGAGGCTGAAACCCGCGCCGCCGTGCGCCAGGAAGCCGACCGCCGCGGCATCTTCCTTTCCGACGACGTCATGAACCACCTGCTCACCCATTTCGAACGCGACTTGAAGAACCTCATGCAACTGCTGGACCGGCTCGACGAGTTCGCCCTTTCGCACAAGCGCCACGTCACTGTGCCGCTGCTCAAGAAGATGCTGGCCGAGGAAAACGGCGGTGCCGCGGCATGAGCTCACCGAAGAACCTCTGCCTTTTCGACCTCGACGACACGCTGCTGCCGCTCGACTCCGACCACGCCTGGGGCGAGTTCATGGTGCGCAAGGCCTGGGTCGACCCGGTCGCCTTCAAGCGCGGCAACGACGCCTTCTTCGAGCAGTACAAGGCGGGCAGCCTCGACATCCACGCCTATGTCGCCTTCGCCACCGCGCCGCTGCGCTCGCGCGGCGCCGCCGAGCTGGCCCAGGCGCAGTCGGAATTCATGGCCGAGGTCATCCTTCCCGCGCTGCGCCCGAGCGCCCTGGACCTGGTGAAAAGCCACCAGGACCGCGGCGACCGCGTGGCGCTGGTGACCGCCACGAATGACTTCGTCACGGCGCCGATCGCCGGGGCGCTGGGCATCGGAGCGCTGATCGCCGTGCGCCTGGAGCGCGGCGCAGGCGGTACCATCACGGGCCGCATCGACGGGGTGCCGAGCTACCGCGAAGGCAAGGTCGAACGCGTCTCGCAGTGGCTCTCGCGGGACGGCCTGGGCTGGGGCGACTTCCAGCGCATCAGCGTCTACAGCGACTCGACCAACGACCTGCCGCTGCTGGAGCGCGCCACCGACCCGGTGGCGACCAACCCGTCCGCCGCGCTCAAAGCCGTCGCCCAGGAGCGCGGCTGGCGCGAACTGTACTTATTCGCCTGACCGGCACGCCTCACATGATCAAGAAGTTCATCGACAAACTGCTGGGCAAGGCCGCCGGCGAAGCGGGGGGCAAGTCGTCCCCGCTGGGCAAGCGCGTCGAAGTGCCGCTGAGCGAGCACGCGATCGACCTGTCGCTCGTCGACGACCGCGCGGTCAAGGTGGTGCAGACCCTGGCGGAAGCCGGCTTCGAGGCCTACATCGTGGGCGGCGCGGTGCGCGACCTGCTGCTGGGCCTGCGCCCGAAGGACTTCGACGTGGCCACCAACGCCACGCCCGAGCAGGTCAAGGCGCTGTTCCGCCGCGCCTTCATCATCGGCCGGCGCTTCCGCATCGTGCACGTGGTCTACGGCCGCGGCCGCGAGCACGAAGTGATCGAGGTCTCCACCTTCCGCGCCATCGTCGACCCGGCCAGCGCCAGCCAGGTCAGCGGCAACGAGAAGACGTCCAAGTCCGACCTGGCCGGCAAGACCCACGCGGTCGACGCCGAGGGCCGCGTGCTGCGCGACAACGTCTGGGGGCCGCAGATCGACGACGCGGCGCGGCGCGACTTCACCGTCAACGCGATGTACTACGACCCGCAGCGGCAGATCGTCGTCGACTACCACAAGGGCATCCAGGACGCGCGCAAGAAGCTGCTGCGCATGATCGGCGACCCCAGGACCCGCTACCGCGAGGACCCGGTGCGCATCATCCGCGTCGTGCGTTTCGCCGCCAAGCTCGGTTTCGAGATCGAGCCCAAGACGCGAGAGCCGATCCGGGAGATGTCGGCGCTGCTCGAGAACGTGCCTCAGTCCCGCCTGTTCGACGAACTCATCAAGCTGCTGCAGACGGGCCATTCGCTGGCCAGCCTGCAGGAGCTTCGCAAGCAGGGCCTGGACAAAGGCGTCTTCCCGCTGCTCGACCCCATCCTCGTGCACGCCGCCGAGGGCAGCCCGCGCCGCCGTTTCATCGAGCTGGCCCTGGCCGACACCGACCGCCGCGTCGGCGAAGGCAAGCCCGTGGCGCCCAGCTTCATGCTGGCCTGCATGCTCTGGCACGACGTGCAGGCCAAGTGGGCTCAGCTGCGCCAGCGCGGGGAGGCGCCGTTCCCGGCGCTGCAGCAGGCGGTGGACGCCGTCTTCGACGCGCGCATCGGCGACATATCCGGCCGCGGCAAGCTCGGCGCCGACATGCGCGAGATCTGGATGATGCAGCCGCGGTTCGAGCGTCGCATGGGCAGCACGCCGTTCAGCCTGGTCGAGCAGCCGCGGTTCCGCGCCGGCTTCGATTTCCTGCGCCTGCGCGCCGACGTCGGCGAGCTGCCGGTGGAGCTGGCCGAGTGGTGGGAAGACTTTTCCCTGGGCGACGACGAAGAGCGCCGTGCCCTGATGGACCTCGCGCGCGAGCAGCAGAAAGCCCAGCCCAAACCGGCCAAGGACAAGCCGGCCGCCGGCCCGCGACGCGCGCAGGCCGCCGACCCGGCGGAGGGCGACGAGGAAGCGCCTTTCACCGCCTCGGCCGACGACGCTCCCAAGAAACGCCGCCGCCGGCGCCGCAAACCGGCCTCGGCCGGCGCCTCCGCGCCCGGCGAAGCCCAAGGGCAGGGCGCCCCTTCCGACACGACCGCCGCCGGCTGAGGCTCTCCGGTGCCGGGCGACAACCCCAGCGCGGCAGCCCGGTCCGGCGACGGCTGGGTGCGCGCCTACGTCGGCCTGGGCGCCAACCTGGGCGATGCGCGCCGCGCCCTCCTGGAGGCCGCCGCCGCGCTCGGCGCCCTTCCGGACACGGCGTGGCACGGGGGCTCCAGCCTCTACCGCAGCGCGCCGCTGCAAGCGCAAGGGCCCGATTTCCTCAATGCGGTGGCGGCCCTGGACACCCGGCTGGCGCCGCATGCGCTGCTGGGCCAGCTTCTCGCCATCGAAAGGCGGCACGGGCGCGAGCGGCCCTACCGCAACGCGCCCCGGACGCTCGACCTGGACCTGCTCCTGCACGGCGACGCCGTGCTCGACACGCCGGACCTCCTGCTGCCCCACCCGCGCCTGCACCTGCGCGCCTTCGCGCTGGCGCCGCTGTCCGAGCTCGACCCCCTGGCCCGCATCCCGGGACACGGCGCCGCGGCGGCGCTGCTCGCCGCCCTGCCGGAACAAACCATCGAACGACTCCCGGAAAGACTCCGACCATGAACATCCCTTTGTCCGCGCCCGTCCAGACCGTGGGACTGCTGATCCTGTCCAACATCTTCATGACATTCGCCTGGTACGGCCACTTGAAGGACCTGGCGAACAAACCCTGGCTGGTCGCCGCTCTGGTGAGCTGGGGCATCGCGCTGTTCGAATACCTGCTGCAGGTGCCGGCCAACCGCATCGGCTTCGCCAGCGGCATCGGCCTGGCGCAACTGAAGATCATGCAGGAGGTCATCACGCTGGCAGTCTTCGTGCCCTTCGCGATGGTCTACATGAACCAGCCCTTCAAGACCGACTTCATCTGGGCCGGGCTCTGCCTGGTCGGGGCGGTCTATTTCATCTTCCGCAGCTGAAGGGGGCGGGCGCCCGCCGGCCTACCGGGGTTGCCGCTGCTGCTCCAGCATCGCCTGATTCTCGAAGTAGCGCTGGGCGCTGAACGCGATCGTGGCCATCAGCGCACTGCCGCCGATCACGAGCGAGAGCACCACGCCGATCACCGCGGCCCAGCCGCTGGCGGGCGCCGCGCGGCCGGCGTTGTACCTGGCGTTCCATTTCTCGTCGGGCGTCAGGCCGTAGAGGATGGCGGTGAAGGCCGCGATGGCGATCATCAACCCCAGGCACGGGATCAGCACCCAGGCCAGCCGGTCGTCCTGCCCGAGGGTCTGCATGCGCTGCACGCCGATCCAGCCGGCCAGGCTCGGCAGCGGGTGGAGCCAGCCCCACCGGTCGCCGAAGCCGTGCAAATAGAAGCGGTGCAGGCCGAGGCAGCCGCCCACCAGGGCGATCCAGGTGGCCAGGGTCTTGGACTTGACGCCGCCGTCGGCAGCCATGGCTCAGGCCCCTTCCGCGGGCGGCCGGCCGTCGCCTCGCCCCAGCGCACGCTGCATCAGCACCACATCGCGCCAGGCGCCGAATTTCCAGCCGGCGGATTTCAGGACGCCGGTGTGTTCGAAGCCGAGCGCGCGGTGCACGCCGATCGACGCGGCATTGGCCGAATCGCCGATCACGGCCAGCATCTGCCGGGCGCCGCGGGCTTCGCACCGGCCGATCAGCTCGGCCAGCAGCAGGCGGCCCAGCCCCTTGCCCGAGGCTTGCGGCGCCAGGTAGATGGAGTCCTCCACGCAGAAACGGTAGGCCCGGCGGGGGCGGAAAGCGTTCGCGTAGGCGAAGCCCAGCACCTGCCCGTCCACCTCGGCGACCAGCCAGGGCCACCCGTTGGCGAGCACGCCGTCGCGGCGCTTGCCGATTTCGGCGGCGTCGGGCGCTTCCAGTTCGAAAGTCCCGGTGCCGTTCAGGACATGCCAGCCGTAGATCTCGGCCATGGCGGAGATGTCTTGCGGGGTGCTGGGACGTAGGACGGTCGGTGCGGAGGCAGCGGTGGGCATTCGGATGGGCCTTCGTGGAGCGATCAACTGGCGGCGGGGCAATCACTGAGTTTATAATCAGAGGCTTTGGTGGTGACGGCTGGTCTTCGGGCCGCGCGGGGGCTTGCCCTGGCGCACGAGGCTTGAAGCGGCGTATCTACGGCACCGCTCCCCGCGGCAGCCCTGCCGGCGACAAGCCAGGCGGCGGCCGCATGTTGATCTGCTTGCTCCTTGGGTGTCTCCTGGTGCGGTGGAAGAAAAAATCTCGTCAAGCAAGGAAACATCATGGTCGTGATTCGACTCTCCCGCGGTGGCGCCAAGAAGCGTCCCTTCTACAACATCGTCGTCGCTGATTCCCGCGAGCGCCGCGACGGCCGCTTCATCGAGCGCGTCGGCTTCTACAACCCCGTGGCCGCCGGCGCCGAGCAGCCGCTGCGCGTCGCCTTCGACCGCGTCGAGTACTGGAAGGGCACCGGCGCCCAGCTGTCGCCCACCGTAGCGCGCCTGGTCGAGCAAGCCAAGGCCACGGCTTCCGCCGCTCCGGCCGCCGCCTGAGCCGTGACAGGGCCGGCGCGGTGAGCCCTTCTTCGGGCGCCCAGGGCGCCCCGACCGGAGACGGCACCGCCTGGCCCGACGACGCGGTCGAAGTCGGCCGCATCGTCGACGCCTGGGGCATCAAAGGCTGGATCAAGGTCCTGCCTTTCGCCAAGGACCCCCAGGCGCTCTTCTCCTCCAAGCGCTGGTACCTGAAAGAGCCGGAAACCCGGCCAGGCCAGCCCAAGCCCGCCGGTCCGGCGGCTTCCTATCCTTCGCTGCTCAAGATCGCCGAGGCCAAGGAGCACGGCGAAGTGGTGGTCGCCCAGGCGCGGGACATTCCCGATCGCAATGCCGCCGAAGCGCTGATCGGCTGCCGCGTCTTCATCCCGCGCAGCAGCTTCCCCACGCCTGACGACGGCGAGTACTACTGGACCGACCTGATCGGCATGGCGGTGGTCAACCGCCAGGGCGAGCTGCTGGGCACTGTCAGAGGCTTGATCGACACCGGGCCGCACAGCGTGCTGCAGGTGGCGTCCGACGACGCGGCCGCGCCTGAACGCCTGATCCCCTTCGTTTCGGCCTACGTCGACGACGTGAGCGTCGAGCAGCGGCGGATCATGGTCGACTGGGGCCTGGATTACTGACCCCCCGACGGAAACGCCGGCCCGGCTTTCCCTTTTTTTTGTCGAACGCCGCCGCCCATGCGCTTTGACGTCATCACCCTGTTCCCCGAGCTGTTCGCCCCGCACTTGACGAATGGCGTCACGCGACGCGCCTTCGAATCCGGCCAGGTCGACGTCAAGCTGTGGCAGCTGCGCGATTTCGCGCAGAACAACTACCGCCGCGTCGACGACCGCCCGTATGGCGGCGGCCCGGGCATGGTGATGCTGCCCGAGCCGCTGGAGCTGGCGATCGCCGCGGCGCGGCAGGCGAGGGCGGGCCAGGCGGGGCCCGTGATCCACTTCACGCCGACCGGCCGGCCGATGACGCAGCCCTGGATCCGCGAATTCGCCACCTCGCCCGGCGCCATCCTGCTGTGCGGCCGTTACGAAGGCATCGACCAGCGCCTGCTCGACCGGCACGTCGACCTGGAATTGAGCCTGGGCGATTTCGTGCTTTCCGGCGGGGAGCTGCCGGCGCTGGCCCTGCTCGACGCGGTGGCGCGGCTGCAGGACGGCGTGCTCGGCGACGCCCAGTCGCACGAGCAGGACAGTTTTTCCGACGGCCTGCTCGACTGCCCGCACTACAGCCGGCCTGAAGTCTGGGCCATCGAGGGCGCCGAACTGCCGGTGCCGCCGGTGCTGCTGTCCGGCAACCATGCGGCTGTCGCCCGCTGGCGCCGCGAGCGTTCCCTTGAGGCCACTGCCCTGCGCCGGCCCGAGCTGATCCAGGCCGCACGCGCTTCGGGCGCCCTGACGAAGCAGGACGAAGCATTCCTGGCAAGTCTTGGGCTATAATCAAAGGCTTTTCGATCCTCTGCCACGCAGCGCGGCTCATGAAACCTTCAAGGCCGCGCACCCAACATCCGCAAACCGGCGTGGGCATGATCGCCAACGGAGTAACCATGGACCTGATCCAAACCCTCGAGCAAGAAGAAATCGCTCGCCTGAACAAGACCATCCCCGCTTTCGCGCCCGGCGACACCGTTATCGTCAGCGTCAAGGTCGTCGAAGGCACTCGCAAGCGCCTGCAAGCCTACGAAGGCGTGGTGATCGCCAAGCGCAACCGCGGCCTGAACTCCAACTTCATCGTCCGCAAGATCTCCAGCGGCGAAGGCGTGGAGCGCACCTTCCAGCTGTACAGCCCGCTGATCGCCTCGATCGAAGTCAAGCGCCGCGGCGACGTGCGCCGCGCCAAGCTGTACTACCTGCGCGACCGCTCCGGCAAGTCGGCCCGCATCAAAGAAAAACTCGCCTGACAAAGTCAGATCCGCGCAGCGGATGAATGCGCGAGCATTCAGCGGGTTTTCGCTAAAAGCTGGCCTGATCTTCCGCTGATCGAACAAGCCGCCCAAGGGCGGCTTTTTTCACGTCCCCTTCCCATCGCAGCCATTCCATCGCGCCATGGCGTTGATCTTCGATCCGCAAGAGTGCCCCGTGGTGCGGGTCGACCGCGACCTGCCGGCGGTGCCGATCGAGCGCTTGCATCCCCAGGCTTTGAGACGGCGCTTCAGTGTCGACGCGACCTGGGAGCCGGAGATCCGCAACGACGGCCGCATCGGCGACAGGCCGCCCGCGATGGCGTCGGTGCTGGTCCCGTTGGTGCAGCGGGGCGAACTCACTGTGCTGCTGACGCGCCGCACCGAACACCTCACCGACCACGCGGGTCAGATCAGCTTCCCCGGCGGGCGCGCCGAGCCCGGGGATGCGGACGCCGTCGCCACGGCCCTGCGCGAGGCGCAGGAGGAAGTCGGCCTGCTGCCCGGGCACGCCGAAGTGCTGGGGCCGCTCCACACTTACACCACCGTGACCGGCTTCGTCGTGACGCCGGTGGTGGCGCTGGTGGACGCCGCCGCCATGGCCCTGCGGCCCGACCCTTCCGAAGTGGCCGAGGTGTTCGAAGTGCCCCTGGCCTTCTTGATGGACCCGGCCCACCACCGCCACCACCGGGTGGAAGTCGCAGGGCTGCGCCGCGAATTCATGTCGATGCCCTGGACGCCCCCCGGCGCCTCGGCGGGCGCGCCGCCTTACTTCATCTGGGGCGCGACGGCGGCGATGCTGCGCAACTTCTACCGCTTCCTGATGGCCTGAACCGGGCCTGAAACCGGGCCGGAAGACGGCGTGTCGCGGCTATCATCGCAACGCATGAGTTTCTTCGCTGTATTGCTGGCTCTCCTGATTGAGCAACTCAAACCACTGCCCCGCCGCAACGTGGTCCATGAGGCCCTGACCGCCTGGATGCGCTGGACGGGCCGCAACTTCGACGCCGGCCGCGACCACCACGCCTGGGTGGTGTGGCTCATCACCACGCTGGTGCCCGCGCTGCTCACCACCGCGGTGTTCTGGGGCCTGATGCGCTTCAGCGTGATCCTCGCGCTGCTCTGGAATGTCGCGGTGCTCTACGTCACGCTGGGTTTCCGCCAGTTCAGCCACTATTTCACCGACATCCGCGACGCGCTGGAGCGCGGCGACGAGCGCACCGCGCGCGAGCTGCTGTCCCACTGGCGCCACCTCGACGCCAGCGAGCTGCCGCGCACCGAGCTGCTGCGCCACGTCATCGAGCATTCGCTGCTGGCCGCGCACCGCCATGTTTTCGGCGTGTTCTTCTGCTTCATCGCCTTCTCGGCCGTGGGCCTGGGGCCGGCGGGCGCGGTGTTCTACCGGTTGACGGAATTCGCCAGCCGTTACTGGGCCTACAAGAACCGTTCGATGGGCGCGGCGTCCAACGAAAGGCTGATGGCGCTGTCGCAGCGACTGTTCAGCACCATCGACCACCTGCCGTCGCGGATGACGGCTTTCGGCTTCGCCGTGGTCGGCAACTTCGAGGAAGCGGTGAACTGCTGGCGCCGCGACGCCGCGCTGTGGAAGCATCCCAACGAAGGGATCATCCTGGCCGCGGCGGCCGGGGCCGTGGGTGTCCAGCTGGGCGGGCACGCCGCGCCCGGCGTCACGCCGGACCGGTCCAAGACTTTCGACAGCGGCGAGGTCGCCGACATCGGCGGCGCCGAAGGTTCCACGCCCGGCATGCCGCCGGTGCAGGGCCACTTGAGCAGCGTGGTGGGGCTGGTGTGGCGGTCGGTCATCCTGTGGATGCTGCTGCTGGCCCTGTTGTCGCTGGCCAATCTCGCACCTTGACGGCGGCCGCCAAGGCGCCCAGCGGCGGGTTTCACCAACGCGTCTGCATCAGCTCCTGCAGGATTTCCCCGTAGATCCTGTACCTCGAAGCGCTGACCTGCCCCGATTCGACCGCCGCGCGCACGCTGCAGCCCGGTTCGTGCTGGTGGCTGCAGTTGTAGAACTTGCAGCCTTCGTTGTGCAGGCGCAGGTCGGGCATCCAGTCGGCCAGGTCGGCGGCGGCGATCTGTCTCAGGCCGAATTCCTGGAAGCCGGGCGAGTCGATCAGGGCCGAGCCGGCGTGCCGGTCGATCCAGTGCCACTGGGTGTGCGTCGTGGTGTGGCGACCCGAATTCAACGCATGGGAAATCTCGCCCACCGCGGCGCGCGCGGCCGGTGCGACCAGGTTGATCAAGGTGCTCTTGCCGGTGCCGCTGGGCCCCAGGACGAGGCTGGCCTTGCCCGACAGGACAGGGGCCAGCTTCTCGCGCGAGGCCACGGGCTGGGCCTTCAAGGCCAGCTCCAGCACGTCGTAGCCCATCTCGGCATAGGGCCGCAGCCGGGCCCGGGCGGCTTCGATGGACGGCAGGTCGGACTTGTTCAACAGGATGCGCGCTTCGATGCCGGCGCTGCCCGCGGCGATCAGCGCGCGGGCGAGCTGGCTTTCGCTGAAGACGGGTTCGCTGGCCACCATGACCAGGATCTGGTCGAGGTTGGCAGCGAAGGCCTTGGTCTTCCACTCGTCCTGGCGGAACAGCAGGTTGCGGCGCTCCAGCACGCTTTCGATCACGCCTTCTTCGCCCGATCCGGTGGTGGGCAGGAACAGCACCCGGTCGCCGACCACGCAATCGCTTTTCTTGCCGCGCGGATGGCAGGTCAGGCGTGACCCGTCGTCCACTTCCACCACGTAGTGCCGGCCGTGGCCGGCCACCACCAGGCCGGGGATTCCGCCAGAAGTCACGCGCCGGCCGCCGCTGGGTTGCCGCCGCGCCAGGCCTTGAGCGCGGCCAGGCGTTCGGAGGCGGGCGGGTGCGAATAGTAGAAGCGCACGTACACGGGGTCGGGCGTCAGCGTGGCCGCGTTGTCCTCGTGGAGCTTCAGCAGCGCCTGCGCGAGCTGGGCGCCGTCGGCCTGCGCGCAGGCGTAGGCGTCCGCCTGGAACTCGTGCTTGCGCGACAACTGGGCCGTCAAAGGCGAGACGAAACTCGCATAGACCGGCACCACGAGCAGGAACAGCAGCAGCGCCAGGGCATCGTTGGGCGCGCCCAGGTGGGGCCGCACGCCCAGCGCGGTGTAGAACCAGGCCTGGTTCGACAGCCAACCCAGCAGGGCGAAGCCGGCCAGGCTCGCGCCGAACATCATCACCAGGCGCTGCGTCACGTGCCGGTGCTTGAAATGCCCCAGTTCATGCGCCAGCACCGCCTCCACTTCCCCCGGCGTGAGCTTGCTCAGCAGCGTGTCGAAGAAAACGACGCGCTTGGCCGCGCCCAGGCCGGTGAAGTAGGCGTTGCCGTGGCCCGAGCGCTTGCTGCCGTCCATCACGAACAAGCCCTTGGCCGCGAAACCGCAGCGCTGCATCAAGCCCTGCACGCGGGTTTTCAGGCTTTCATCGGCCAGTGGCTCGAACTTGTTGAACAGCGGCGCGATCAGCGTGGGGAAGACCACCATCAGCAGGAGGTTGAACGACACCCAGGCGGCCCAGGCCCAAAGCCACCAGCGCGGGCCGGCGGCGCCCATGATCCAGAGCATCAACGCGGCCAGCGGCAGGCCGATGGCCGCGCCGACGGCCAGGCCCTTGAGCGTGTCGGCCAGGTACAGCTGCCATGTCATGCGGTTGAAGCCGAACCGCTGCTCGATGCGGAAGGTGGAATACAGCTCGAAAGGCAGGTCCAGCAAACCGCCGGCCAGGGCGAAGGCCGCGAGCAGCGCGAGTTGGTACGCCATGTCGCCCCAGCGCGGCCGGACCGCGTCGAAGACCCAGGTGTTGAGCAGGTCCAGGCCGCCGAGCAGCGTCCAACCCAGCAGCACCGCGGTGCCGAAGGCCATCGACAGCATGCCGAACCGGGCCTTGGCGAGGGTGTAGTCGGCCGCGCGCTGGTGGGCCTGCAGGCTGACGGTGGCGGCGAAGGCTTCGGGAACTTGCCCGCGGTGGCGGGCGACGTGCCGGACCTGCCGCGAGGCCAGCCAGAACTTCAGCATCGTGGACAGCGCGATCGCCGCCACGAAAGACCAGGTCAGTGCGGTGGATTCCATGGGCGGCAAGTTTAGGCTTTGTCGCGCCCCGCGGCGGGCCGGCGCGCCAAGATCGGCGACGATGCGGGGTCGATGCGCGTGTCCTCCCGGTCCCGCGCCGGCTCCTGAGACAATGCGCCCCTCCCACGACCCATCCCGATTGAAGAAGGCAGCCCCCATGTCCAACACCTTGGCCCGCAGCGACGACAACCTGATCTGGATCGACCTGGAAATGACGGGGCTCTTCCCCGACAAGGACCGCATCATCGAGATCGCCGTGGTCGTCACCGACCCGCAGCTGCAGGTGCGCGTCGAGGGCCCGGTGTTCGCCATCCACCAGAGCGACGCCACGCTGGACGCCATGGACGCCTGGAACAAAGGCACCCACGGCAAGAGCGGCCTGATCGACCGGGTGAAGGCGTCGACCGTCGACGAAGACGCCGCCCAGGCCCAGGTGATCGAGTTCCTGAAGCAGTACGTCCCGGCGGGCAAGTCGCCGATGTGCGGCAACAGCATCTGCCAGGACCGCCGCTTCCTCGCCAACACCATGCCCAAACTGGAAACCTTCTTCCATTACCGCAACCTGGACGTCAGCACGCTGAAAGAACTCGCCAAGCGCTGGAAGCCTGAGATCCTGGCCGGCTTCAAGAAGGCGCAGGCGCACACGGCGCTGGCCGACATCCAGGAATCCATCGACGAGCTGGCCTATTACCGTGAACATTTCCTCGTGAAATGAACGAACGCCGGCACCCATGCGGCTTCCGTGAAAACCCGGATCCGGCTACAATGCCGGGTTCGTTGCGGTTAGGTGTGCAACGAATCGTTCATCCCCTCTGACCTCATCGAGTCTCCCACCGCGCTGCTTCCCTGCTGGAGCGCCACCGGTGCGGCTGTTTTGATACCCACGCTGCTCACTTCGTTGAGATGCATGCGGGAATGGTTGGCGGCGATGCCGTCGCTTTGACTGTTCTCGGCATTCCATCTTCCGCCCCGGCTCCCCATGCCGAGGCCCGTGGGGTCGAACCTTTCTCTGGCGATATCCCCCCATGGCCGCCGCCCTCGCAGGCAAGGCCGGGCGTGGTGTTCCCTGCGTTCACGCGCGGGCGTGCCGTGCTGTTTTTGAAAGAACTTGATGAGTTTCCTCTCCCTCGGGCTGAATGACGCCCTGTTGAAAGCCGTTGCCGACTCCGGTTATGAAAACGCCACCGAAGTCCAGGCGCAGGCCATCCCCGCCGCCCTGCAAGGCCAGGACCTCATGGTCTCCGCCAGCACCGGCAGCGGCAAGACCGCCTCGTTCGTGCTGCCCGCGCTGAACGGCATCCTGGCTGCCCGCGGCGACAACACCAAGCGCCGCGAGAAGGGCAAGGTCTACGGCCCGCGCGTTCTCGTTCTTTGCCCCACCCGCGAGCTGGCGATGCAGGTCGCCAAGTCGGCCACGATGTACGGCCGCCACGTGCAGGGCCTGCGCGTGGCGACCGTCGTCGGCGGCGTGCCCTACCCGGCGCAGATCAAGGCCCTGATGGGCCCGCTGGACATCCTCATCTCCACGCCGGGCCGCCTGCTCGACCACATCCAGTCGGGCCGCGCCGTGCTCGACAACCTGCAGATGCTCGTCCTCGACGAAGCCGACCGCATGCTCGACATGGGTTTCATCGAAGACATCCAGACCATCGCCGAGCGCACGCCGGCCGAACGGCAGACCCTGATGTTCAGCGCCACCTTCGCCGGCCATGTCGGCAGCCTGGCGCGCAGCCTGCTGCGCGACCCGCAGCGCATCGACGTGGCTTCGCACACCGACACCCACGAGAACATCGAGCAGCGCCTGCACTGGGCCGACAACTTCCACCACAAGAACGCCCTGCTCGACCACCTGCTGACCCAGCGCGACATGGAGCAGGCCGTGGTCTTCACCAGCACCCAGCGCGACGCCGACTCGCTGGCCGACCGCCTGGCGGAGATGGGCCACAGCGCCGCCGCGCTGCACGGCGGCATGCCGCAGGGCCGCCGCAACCGCGTGCTGCAGGGCCTGCGCAACCGCCAGCTGCGCGTGCTGGTGGCCACCGACGTGGCCGCCCGCGGCATCGACGTGCCGACCATCAGCCACGTCATCAACTACGGCCTGCCGATGAAGGCGGAAGACTACGTCCACCGCATCGGCCGGACCGGCCGCGCCGGCCGCAACGGCGTCGCCGTCACGCTGGGCGAGCGCATGGACGTCGGCATGATCCGCCGCATCCAGCAGTTCACCACCCAGCCCATCCCGGTCTCGGTGATCGAAGGACTGGAGCCCAAGTCGCCTGAGCCGCGCATCCACGCCGGCCGGCCCTCGGGCGACTTCGCCGGCCGCCCGGGCGGCAAGCCTTCCTTCGGAAAGGGCGGGGGCTTCAAGGGTGATTTCGGCGGCCACAAGAAGCCTTTCGGCCCACGCCGCGAAGAGGGTTTCGCCCCCCGCCGCGGCCATGACAGCGGCGGTTTCGCGCCTCGCCACGAAGGCGGCTTCGCGCCGCGCCGCGACGAAGGCTTCGCGCCCCGCCGCGAGTCCGCGCCGCGCGACATCCACCCGGGTCGCGAAACGCCGTTCACCAAGCGCAATGAAGGCACTTTCGTGCCCCACCACCGGCCAGCCGACGGCGCGCCCCGCAAGGCTTTCGACCGCGCGCCGGGCCACCGGCCCGCGGGCGGCGCCCCCGGCTTCGCGCCGCGTGGCGGCCCAGGCGGTTCGCCGCGCCCGGCGGGCAAGGGCGGCGGCGCCTTCCAGGGCAAGCCGCAGCGTTCGCGCCAGGGCGGTTTCGACCGCTGACAGGCAAGCTCCGGCCGCCTCGGCGGTTCGAAAGGAAAAGGCCGCATCCGCGGCCTTTTTTTCCGGCGCCGCCTTTGTTCAGACCGCGGCCGGTTTCTCCGACGCGACTTTGGTGGCGGCCGTGACCAGGTGCACCCTGCCGGCCAGCCAGAACGCCAATCCGCTCATCACCAGCGCCAGGCAACCGTTCCAGCCGTAGCCGGTGACCAGGCCCTGCGCGTCGCGTCCGATGAACAGGCCGCCCACCATCGCCGCCAGGCCCATGCCGACGGACTGCATGCAGCCTTGCAGGGTCATGAAGGTGCCGCGCAGGTGCGGCTGCGCCGCGCCGGTGATCAGCGCCATCGACGGCACCATGCGGCCCGAGACGAAGACGAAGAAGGCGGTGGTCACGCAAAGGTAGGCCCACAGCGGTGCCGGCCCGAGCTGGGTGAGCCCCATCAATGGGAAGGCCGACGCGACGATCAGCCCGCGCAGCACCCGCACTTTGCCGTGGCGGTCGGCCAGCACGCCCCAGAAACGCGAAGTGAAGAAGGTGGCCACGCCGCCCGCGAGGTAGATCAAGGGCAGTTGCGCGTTGGTGATGCCGACGTTGGAGGTGCTGAACACCGTGATGTAGGGGATGACGCTCATGCCGGCTCCGACGATGCACACCGACAGCGCGAACGCCCGCCAGTGGTTGCGCTCGGCCAGTCCGGCGCGCAGCTGGGCCCAGGCCGACAGCGCCGCGCCCTGGGGCCGCGGCGCGCGGAAGCTCGGGACGAAGCGGGCCGCCAGCAGCCACAGCACCGACGACAGCGCGCCGATCGCGACGAAGGGCGTGTGCCAGCCCCAGCGGTCGGCCAGCCACAGCGAAGCCGGCACGCCGGCCACGGTGGACAGCGAGAACGACGCCATGATCAAGCCCATGGCGCGGCCGCGCCGCTCGAAGGGGATGAGGTCGCCCACCAGCGTCTGCGTCATCGCGCCGATCACGCCGCCGAAGGCGCCCGCCGCCACGCGGGCGAGCATCAGCACGGCGTAGGTCGGCGCGACAGCGCAAGCCAGAGTGGCCAGCGTGAAACCGGCATAGGCGACCAGGAGCAGGCGCTTGCGGTCGAATCGGTCGACGTGGGGCGCCATCAACAGGCCGAAGACGCCGGCGGCCAGCGTGTAGGCCGACACCAGCCAGCCGAACTGCGCGTCGCTGATGCGGAACAGGCCGATGAACATCGGCCCGAGCGGCATCATCACCATGAAGTCGACGATGTGGGTGAACTGCACGCCGGCCAGCGACAGCAGCAGGCCGCGCTCCTGGCGAGGGGAGAGGGAGATGGCGGGGGACATTGGGGAGGGCAGGGTGGAGGGAGCCGGCGAGTCTCTCAGGTTCGGGCCGCAGGTGCCCGCCGAGGGGCATCGGCCGCCGGGACGCCGGCCGGCGCACGGCCTTACCGCCGCCGCACCGTCACCTGCACCGTCATCCCGATGTAGTCGTCGCGCTCGCCGTACCAGATGCCGGAGATCGGCGCGGCCAGCGAAGGGTCGCGGGCCACGCCGACCCGGATCAGCTCGGTGCCGCCCATCAGGTTGTTGGTCGGGTCGAACGGCACCCAGCCCGCGCCGGGCAGGTAGGCCTGCAGCCAGGCGTGGGTGTAGCCCGCGCCGAGCACCGTTGGCGGGGCCGTGGCGGGGGCGGAGCCGCCCTGGGCGGGCGCGGTGCGCGCGGCGGGCGACGCGGCCCCGGCCGTGGGGGGCTTGTCCATCGCCGGGTCGTAGAGGTAGCCGGAAACGAAGCGCGTGGCCACGCCCAGGCGGCGCAGCGCCTCCATCATCAGCAGCGCGAAGTCGCGGCAGGTGCCGCGGCCCAGCTCCAGCGTCTGCAGGGGCGGCTGGGTGCCCTGCTCGTCGCGCACTTCATAGGCGAAGTGCTCGCGGATGTGCTGGTTCATCGCCACCATCAAGGCCCGGGTGTGCGTCGGCCCGTCGGTGCGGATGAACTGGCGCGCCCAGGCGCTGAGCACGCCCTTGGGGTCGTCGTAGTGCGGGCGCATGTAGTGCTCCAGGTCGAAGCGTTCCTCCACGCTGTAGGCGAAGGGGAAAAGCTCGGCCGATGGCGACAGCGGCAGCTCCAGGTTGTAGGTGTGGGCGTGCTCGATCGTGAAGCTGCAGACGATGCGCAGCTCGTCGGCCTTGGACAGCGGCTGCACCAGGGCCACCGAATTGGAGTGGGGATCCTGGATGAGCCTCACGCTGGATTTCGGCGCGACCTGCAGGTCGGTCGCCAGCACGCGCAGGTCGTGGCTTTCGCGCGGCCGGAACATCACCCGGTGCTCGCCGAAGCCCACCGGCTTGCGGTAGCGGTAGACCGTGGTGTGGACGATGTCGTAGAGCACCGGCATCGGTGGTTCCCGTTCGCGGCCGCGGCCTGCCGGGGCTCAGACGCCCAGCAGCTCCACTTCGAACATCAGCGTGGCGTTGGGCGGGATCACGCCGCCGGCGCCGCGCGCGCCGTAGCCCAGCTCGGGCGGGATGACGAGCACCCGCGTGCCGCCGACCTTCATGCCCTGCACGCCCTGGTCCCAACCCTTGATCACCATGCCGGCGCCCAGGCTAAAGGAGAACGGATCCTGGCGGTCTTTGCTGCTGTCGAACTTGGAGCCTTTCTCGCCGTCCTTGTAGAGCCAGCCGGTGTAGTGCACGGTGACGTCCTGGCCAGCCTGGGCTTCCTCGCCGCCGCCGACGACGGTGTCTTCGTATTGGAGTCCGGTTTCTGTGGTTTTCATGGTGTGTTCCTTCCGCGTTGCGCGGCCTCGGGTTCTGTGGCGAAAGGGCGCATCATGCCAGGGTCCCCGAGTCGCGCCGCGGGCAAACGCCGCGCCCGGGGGCGCCGCAACCTGATCCGCCGCACCAAGCGGCCGCACAACGACCCAGCATGCCGAAATTCGCCGCCAATTTGTCCATGCTCTACACCGAGCTGCCTTTCCTCGACCGCTTCGAAGCGGCGGCGCGGGACGGCTTCGAAGGCGTGGAGTTCCTCTTCCCCTACGGCTGGCCCGAGGCCGAGATCGCGGCGCGGCTGCGCGGCTGCGGCCTGCGGCAGGTGCTGTTCAACGCCCCGCCGGGCGGCGCCGACACCGCGGCCATGGCCGCCGCCTGGGACCGCGGCGACCGCGGCACCGCCTGCATTGACGGCCGGCAGGGCGAGTTCCGCGCCGGGGTGCTGCAGGCGCTGCGAACCGCGGAGGCGCTCGACGGCCCCCGCATCCACCTGATGGCGGGCGTGCTTGCGGCCGGCGCCGACCGCCGCGCGGCGCGCCGGGTCTATGTCGACAACCTGCGCTGGGCGGCCGCGCAAGCAGGCAGGGCGGGGCGCGAGGTGCTGATCGAGCCGATCAACGACCGCGACATGCCGGGTTATTTCCTCAACCTGCAGCGCGAGGCCCACGGCGTGCTGGACGACGTGCAGGCGCCCGGCCTCAAGGTTCAGATGGACCTCTACCACTGCCAGGTCATGGAAGGCGACGTGCTCGCCAAGCTGCGCCTGCACCTGCCCGGCGGCCGCGTTGCCCATCTGCAAGTGGCCGGCGCGCCGGGGCGGCATGAGCCGGCGATCGCCCCCGCGGACGACGGGACGCTGGACTTCGCGCCGCTTCTCGACGAGATCGACGCGCTGGGCTATGCCGGCTGGGTGGGTTGCGAATACCGGCCGGGACGCGGCGCGGTTCCGGGGGGAACGACCGAAGGGCTGGGCTGGATGCGGCGCTGGCGGTGAGGGCCGGTGGCTTCGTGGCCAGGAATGTGGGGTTGTGGGTTCGCCACCTCCCCTTCACCTCAGCCCTCGCCCCCGTGCCCGGGGGCGAGGGAGAAACACACCCTCTCCCGCTTGCAGGGAAGGGCTGAGGTGACGGCGGCGGGCGTCGGCACATTTCCCGCGGCCCGTAGCACCTCAACCCTCAACCCTCAACCCTCGCCGCCCGTCCGCATGTCTCGGCCCAGCCGCCAGGCCAGACCGCCCAGGCCGAGCACCGCCACACCGAGCACGGCCCACAGCGCCCAGCGGCGGCGGTCTTCGGTGCTGGATTCTTTCAATTGCTCCGCCAGTCCGGTCGGTGCCGCCGCCTGGGCGGTGAACCCGCCCAGGCGCGCCTCGGGCAGGCGCGCCAGCAGGGCGCGGTCGGCGCCGGGCACGAGGGTGCGCCAGTCGACGGTATGGTCGGTGTCGCGCTCGCGGCCGACGGCCAGCCGCAAGTCGCCGCCGCCCTGGGCCACGAAGAGCAGCTGCGGCGCGCGCCAGCCGAGGGTGGCTTCCAGCGGTTCGGCCGGCAACTGCGCGGTGCGGGTGTCGGGCAGCAGCCGCCAATGGCGGGCGGGCTGCGCCTGCAGGGTGTCGTTCCATTCGACGGGCGCGGACCGCTCTTCGCGCCCGCCGCGCGTCAGCCGCCAGGCGACGAATGTCGCGACGGCGCGCCAAGGCTGGCGTTCGTCGGTACGTTGCTCCAGGCGCATGCCCAGCACGGTGTTCACCTGGGGCAGGGCCAGTCGCAACTGCTTCACGGGCACGGCGCCCTTCAGGTCCAGCGTCCAGTGGGAAGGGGTCTGCGAGTCGCCGGCGACGGGCTGGAACTTCACCGTCTCGTGGGACAGGACTTCCGGCTCCGGCGTCGACTGCAGCCGCACCGCGCTGGCGGTGAGGTCCAGCGGCTGGCTGAAGGCCAGGCGCAGGTAGCGCGGCGTGGCGGTGCCTGCCGGCCAGTCGACCTGCTTCACTTGGGGCGCGGCGGTGTCGCCGGGCAGCTCCAGCAGTGGACTGGAGGCGATGGGCGCCCAGCGCTTGGCGTCGTCGCTGGCCTCGATCTGCACGGTGGCGCTGAAGCCTTCGGCGCTGCGCGGCCAGTCCAGCGCCAATTGGCGGATCGGCCTTCCGGCGCGCGGCAGGCCGGTCAAGTCCAGCAGCCACGCGCGCGGTGGTGGGGCCGGTGTCGACGCGGCCGCCCTGCCAGGCGGCGATTCGATGCGCACGACCGCGCCGGCGCTGTCGACCCGCACGCGCAGGCCGTCGCTGCCCACGGTCGACGAGCCGGCCGCCGGCGGGGCGGGCCAGGCGAAACGGGGCACCGGGATCGCCGCGCCGGCGGCCCCGTCCCCGGCGCCGGGAGGCGCATCGAAGTCCGTCGGCAGCCAGGCGGTGGGCACTGGCCGGTCCTGGGCATCGAACACCCGCACATCGGCCCAGCGCGGGCTGCGCGACGCTTGGAGCACGGCCAGCGGCAGCGCCAGGCGTTGCAGGCCATCTTGCTGCTGCGCCAGGCTGACCGGCGCGGTGGCGGCGTAGCGCCGGGCGAGGTCGTCGGCGGCCGTGGCGGGATCAGCATGCGCCAGCGGCGGCAGGGCGATCAGCACGGCCGACCAAGCGGCGGCTGAAAGCGCGCGCAGGCGGGATGCGGGTACGACCGCTGAAGTCTTCATCATGGGTTGTTGCCTTCCTTGGAAGCGTCGTTCCCGCTTTTCTTCACCGCGGACGCCGCGGCCGGCGGCATCGGCGACACATAGCCGATCACCAGCATCAATCCGCCCACCGCTAGGAAGGAGACGATGCGCTGCAGCGTGCCGACGCTGGCCAGGTCGACGAGGAAAAGCTTGAGCACCACCACGCCGAGCAGGGCGGCGCCGAGCATCCACAGCGGCCGCGCGCGCGCCGGGCCGGCGCGGCGGGTGGCGTGGAGCATCACGGCCAGCGCGCTGAGCGTCCACAGCACGGTGAGGCTGGTCTGCACCAGGGCGGAACCGAGCGCGCCCTGCCACCACAGCGGCGTGCCGGCCCAATGGTGCAAGGTGCGGATCAGCGCCGAGTTGAGCCACCAGAAGGCCAGCGCGCCGCCGATCCAGCGGGCGGCCGCGCCCCGCGTCGCGTCCCGCGGCGAGAGCTGGCCCAGCCGCAACGCGAAGAGCAGCACCAGGCCGTGCGCCAGGTCGACCGGGTTGAGCAGCGGCAGGTAGGGCAGGGGGGCCATGCCGGCGTCGGTGGCGGCGTTCACCGCCAGCACCCACAGGCCCAGCAGCCCCAGCCAGGGCCGGAACACCGCGGCGCGGTACAGCGGCAGGTTCGCTTCGCCCACCGGCCAGCGCCTGGACGACGCGCGCTGCATCAGGGCCAGCGCGATCAGCGTGGGCGGCAGGATGGCGGCGGCGGGCGTCCAGCCCTCGTGCCGGGCCACCAGGTGCGCGCACAGCGTGTAAAGCGATGCGCCGCTTTGCAGCATGGCGTACCAGGCCAGGGGCACGGCCTCCAGCGGCAGCAGGGGGTCGGCGGGCGGCCCGTCCTGGTCTTGCGGCCGCAGCCGGCGGTGCAGCCACAGGCCGAGCAGGGTCAGGGCCGATGCTTCGAGCCAGCCCAGGCCGTGGACCAGGCGCGCCCAGCTGGCGGGAACCGAGCCGAAGTGGTCGAGCAGCCCGGCGGTCGAGGCCAGCAGGGCCAGCATCAGCAGGCCGCGGGCGGCCCAGCGCAGTTCGGGCCATTGCAGTTTGCGGTGCGACAGCTCCAGGCCGGCGAGCAGCAAGGCGCTCCAACCGGCGGCCAGGCTGGCCGTGTCGATGCGCGGTCGCGCGGCGGCGGCCCAGGCGGCCAGGTCGACCCAGCCGCCCCACCACAGCTGCACCATCCCCGAGGCCATCATCGCCAAGTGCAGGGACGGCAGGGCGTCCTGGACGGCGGAAGGCTTGACGCCCGGCTGGCAAGCCCGCGCCTTGGCCAGCAACAGCCTGGCGCTGACCAGCGCCGCCGCGGCCAGCACCGCGGCGCCGAAGAAGTCGCTGTTGAGGAATGGCGTGAACGCCTCGGGCACGCCCGGCCAGGTAGCCGGCGCCACTGGCGACGGCGCCCAGCCCGGCCGCACCGACACCCCGCCCCAGAACGTGACGGCCGCGCCGCCCTGCAGCAGCAGCCCCATGCCGGCGGCCCACCAGCGTTGCTGGCGCAGCCCGACCCACAACACGCCCACGCCCTGGATCGCCCAGGCGGCGGCGGTCCAGCGCGCGTCCAGCGCGAGCGGCACCACGAGGGCGAGGAAGATCACGCCCAGCGCCAGCAGGCCTTCCACCAGCAGCAGGACCTGTTTTCCCGCCTGCCGCCACAGCCAACGGCCCACGGCGAGGTAGAGGGCCGACATCACCGCCGCGCTGGCCGCCAGCGCGAGGGGCTGGTCCTTCAGCATCGCCGCCTGCAGCCCGAAGGCCACGATCGGCACGCCGAACAGCAGGCTGCCGTCGACCGCGGGCAGCGGACCGGCGCCGTGTTCGCCGGCATCGGTGCGGCCCAGGACCTGGCGCGTGTACTGCACGGCGATGAACAGGTACAGCAGGAAGTGCAGCACCAGGAAGGGCTCGGTGGTCCAGAAGTGCGCGGGCTCGTAAGCCTTGGCGCCCCAAGCGCCGCCGAGGGTGAAAGTGAAGAGGAAGCCCACCAGGTTGAGCAGCTTCCAGGCCTGGCGCTGGGCGATCCAGGCGATGGCCAGGTTGAGCAGCAGGCAGTAACCGAACAGCGCCACGTGGCTGCCCTGGCCGGTGCTGGTGAGCACCGGCGCCAGGAAAGCGCCGCCGAAGCCCAGGACCGCCAGGGGCAGGGCGTTCTGGCCGACGGCCAGCACCGCGGTGACGGCCGCCAGCGCCGCCAACAGACCGAAGGCCAGCCCGGCGGGCAGCAGGCCGTAGAGCCGGAAGGCCGCGAACAGCGTGAGGTAGACGATGCCGATCCCGGTGCCCTGCAGCGACAGCCCATAGCCTCGCCGCTTGCGCAGCAGCCTGCGCCCCAGCGCCACCAGCGCGACGCCCGCGAGCGCCACGCCCGCCAGGCGCAGCTCGATCGGCACCGTGGTGCGTTCGGCCGCGTAGCGCAGCAGGAAGGCCACGCCGATGAAGAGGATGAGCACCGCCACCCGCACGATGGTGTTGCCGCCGGTGAACCAGGCGCGCAACGTGGCGCCCAGGGACGTGGTCACCCCGACCGACCGCTCGTCGTTTTCCAAAGGCCGCACCGCGGGCTCGGGCAGCGTGGTCGGAGCTGTGGAGGGACCGGTGCCGGACGCGGCGCCCGGCGCCCATTCGCCCGCCGCGGTCGAATCGCCGTCGATGGGCGACAGCGTCGCGGCCATCGCCAGCGGGGCGGGCCCGGTCCGGCTGGGCAGCGGTTGGAAGGCCAGCGGCGCCGGCATGTCGAGTGGGACGGGCGCCGCCACCGGCGCCACGGCCTGGGCGGCCCGGGACGGCGGCGAGGCCGTCGGTGACATGGGGGCCGGCGCGTCGCGCAAAGCCGCCAGTTCCTCGCGCAGCGCCTTGACCTGCGCTTCGCCGTCGCCGACGCGTTGGTGCAGCCGGCTGACCAGCCATCCCATGACGCCGCCCAGCACGACCAGGCCGCCGCCATGCCAGCCGAAGACTTCCCCGATGAACCAGGCCAGCGCCAGGCCGCCCAATAAACCCATCCAACCCATGTCCGCCCCCTCGTGGCCGTTTTTGTAGTGCGCCGGATTCTAGGTAGGCGCCCATCGATGGGCGCGGCCGGCGCCGGGGTGCCGGATCTTGATCCCCCGGGTCACGGCCGGCGGCACTTTCGTCCGCGGCGGGTGATGCCGGCGTGGCCGCCGCGCCGGCGTTTCAGGCCGGCGGCACCTCGCGGCGCCACTGTTCGACGGCGGCGGCGAGCACCTCGCCGAGCGACGCGCCCGGCGCCGGCAGCCCGAGCCCGAGCAAAGCTTGCCTCACCGCGTCCAGGCCGGGCCGCAATGCCGGGGCGGCGCTGCTCTTGGACAACTTCTCCCCCGCGGCGTCCCGCACCAGCGGCGTGTGCAGGTAGCGCGGGGTGGGCGCGCCCAGCAACCGTTGCAGGTGGATCTGGCGCGGGGTGTTGTCCGCCAGGTCCTCGCCGCGAACGACGTGGGTGACGCCCTGGTCGGCGTCGTCGACGACCACCGCGAGTTGATAGGCCCACAGGCCGTCGGCGCGCTTGAGCACGAAGTCGCCGACTTCGGCGGTGACGTCCTGCCGCTGCGCGCCCAGCCGGCGGTCCCGCCAGTCGATCGCCAACGGGGCGCCGGGCGCGCCGCAGCGCAGGCGCACCGCGCGCGCCGGCCGGCCGTGCAGGCCGTCGCGGCAGGTGCCGGGATAGACGGATTCGGCGTGGCGCGCGAAAGCCACGCCGCGCTCCCGCCAGTGCCGTTCGATCTCTTTGCGGCTGCAGGCGCAGGGGTAAGCGTGGCCGGCCGCGAGCAATGTCTCGAGTGCCCGTGCGTAGGCGTCGCCGCGGGTGGACTGCCACAGCGGCGCTTCGTCCGGCGCCAGCCCGCAGCTGGCGAGTTGGGACAGGATGGTTTCCGCCGCGCCCCGCACGCAGCGCGGCGCGTCCACGTCTTCGATGCGCACCAGCCACCGCCCGCCGGCCGCGCGGGCGTCGAGCCAGCTCGCCAGCGCGGCCAGCAGCGAGCCGGCGTGCAGCGGCCCGGTGGGCGACGGGGCGAAGCGGCCCACATACCCCCGGCCGACCCCGGCGGGAGGCGTCGACACCGGCGCCGCCGTCAGCCGATCCATTGGCTGCTGTGGCGCTCCAACAGCGCCTTGCGCGTGGCGGGGCTTTGCAATTGCTTGAGCCACCACTGCAGGCCCAGGCCCAGCGGCGCCTTGAGGGGGCTGGCTTCGCCGCCGGCCGCCTGGCGCGCCGAGGGCACGGCGCGCCAGGCGTAGCCGAACTGCACCGTCTGCCGCGGGCGCTGCACGGGCTTGACCACGAGCCGCCCGGCTTCGATGTGGTGGCGCACCACCGGCTCGGGCAGGAAGCCGCAGCCCATGCAGCGCAGGTGCGCCTCCACCTTGGCCGGCGTGCTGCTGACGGTCAGCACCTCCTGCCCCGGCAGCAGGTTGACGGTGATGGGCGAGAAACGCTGGGCCGAATCGGCCACGGCCACCGCCCGGTGTCGCAGGATCTCGTCGTCGCCCAGGGGCTCTTGCAAGGCGGCCAGGGGATGGTGCGGCGCCACCGCGAACACGAACTCCATCGTGCCCAGCGGCTCGACATGCACCCCGGCCGGCGGCGAGGCCTGCATGCTGGTGGCCACGCCGATGGCCAGGTCGGCCTGGCCGGTGACCAGCGCCTCCCAGGTGCCGGCCAGCACTTCGGTGCGCAGGCGCAGCCGCGTGCCCGGGCCGCGCGCGGGCGGGTCGCCGGCCTGGCGCGCCGGGGCATCCGCGGCCTTCTTGCGGCCGGGCGGCGCGGCGCGGGCGCCTTCGTCCGGGTCGATCGCGAAGAAAGCTTCGCACAGCTCGAACATCGTGAGCTGCGACATCACGCCATCGACCGCCAGCGTGAGCTGCGTCTCCCATCCGGTGGCGACGCGGCGCACGCGCTGGGCGACGGCGTCCATCTGGGCCAACAGCCGGCGACCCTCGGCGAGCAACTCCTGCCCGGCCGCTGTGAACTGGGCCTGGCGCGAAGACCGGTCGAACAGCAGAACGTCGAGCGCTTCTTCGAGCTGGCGCACGTTGTAGGTCAGGGCCGAAGGCACCTTGCCCAGCTCGCGGGCGGCGGCGGCGAAGCTGCCGGTGCGGGCGATGGCGTCCACCATCGACAGGGCCTCCGGTGTCAGGATGTGGTGGCGGTCGGGCATGGCGCTTCCCGTTGGGCGTGGCTACCACTTCATTTTATTTGAATGAGGTCATCAATCCGGAAATCCTGGATCTTCCTCCCGGCGGCCTAAAGTCCTTCCCCAGCGGCAGGTTGCCGTGGATGCCGGGAAAAGAGGCTTTCGATGATGACTTTGCGCAAATCCAATGAACGCGGCGTGGCCGACCACGGCTGGCTCAAGAGCTTCCACAGTTTTTCCTTCGCCGACTACCACGACCCGAAGCACATGGGCTTCGGCAACCTGCGCGTCATCAACGAAGACCGCATCGCCCCGGGCACCGGCTTCGGCACCCACGGCCACCGCGACATGGAAATCATCAGCTACGTGCTCGAAGGCGCGCTCGGCCACCAGGACAGCCTGGGCAACGGCGCCAGCATCCTGCCGGGCGACGTGCAGCGCATGAGCGCCGGGCACGGCGTTCGTCACAGCGAGCACAACCGCGCCGACGGGCGGGAAACGCATTTCCTGCAGATCTGGCTGCTGCCGATCCGGCAGGGCATCGAGCCGGGCTATGAGCAGAAACACTTCGAACGCGCGGGCAAGCAGGGGCGCCTGCGCCTGGTGGCCAGCCCCGACGGGCGCGACGGCTCGGTCACGGTGAACGCCGACGCCTCGCTCTACGCCGGCCTGTTCGACGCCGGCGAATCGGCCCGCATGCCGCTCGACGCCGCGCGCAAGGCCTATGTGCACCTGGTGCGCGGCGAACTCACCGCCAATGGCCGGCCGCTGGCGGCGGGCGACGCGCTGCAGCTGGAAGGCGAGGCCGAACTCGCGCTGGAACAGGGCAGGGCGGCCGAGGTGCTGGTGTTCGACCTGGCGCCTTGAACGGCCGCCGGTCCAAGGAAGGGAAAGGATGAACCATGTGCGGCGCTGAACTGCATTCGATCCGCGCGGTGGCCCAGGTGCTGCCGATGCATTGGCACGACTTCGACGAAGGCTCCGGCGCCTGGATGCTGCACCCGCGGGACCGACACGCGCTCGACCCGGTCGTGCTGGTCGACCATTTCGTGATGCCGACGCCCGCCTTCGCCCCGCACCCGCACGCGGGTTTCTCGGCGGTCACGTACCTCTTCGAGGACGGCGGCGGCGTTCGCAACCGCGACTCCCTCGGCGACGACCGGGTGATCGGCCCCGGCGCGCTGCACTGGACGCAGGCCGGGCGCGGCATGCTGCACGAGGAGCTGCCGGCGGTGCCGGGCGTGGCCGCGCACGGCCTGCAGCTGTTCGTCAATTCGCGCGCCGCCGACAAGGACGCGCCGCCGGCCGCCTTCCACCGCCGCGCCGACGAAGTTCCCGTGGCCTTGCTGCCCGACGGCGCCGCCGTTCGCGTGGTGCGCGGCGAATTCGGCGGGCACCGCGCCCCATTGCCGGCCCACACCGGCCTGCTGCTCCTGGACGCCCACCTGCCGGCGGGCGCCAGCCTCGCCGTCCCGGTCGCCAAAGGGCACCGCGCTTTCGCCATCGTCGTCTCCGGCTCGCTGCTGGCCACCGGCGGCGAAGTTCCGGCCCACCATGCGCTGGTCTATTCGGACGACGGCCAGGCGCTGAGCCTGCAGGCCGGCAGCCAGGGCGCCCAGGTGGCGGTGCTGGCGGGCGAGCCGATCGGCGAACCCATCTTTCCGCGCGGGCCTTTCATCGGCAACACGCCCGAGCAGGCCCTGGACATGGTGCGCCGCTTCTCGCGGGGCGAAATGGGCGCGCTCGAACCTTCCCGCCCGCCGCCGGTGCCCGCGGCGTGACCGCCCGGCGCGGCGCCTGAACTTCGCCGCCCGCGGGGCGTCCGCACCTTGCAAGACCTTTCCGACCCGCTCTTCCACCCTTCCATCCACAACGAAAGACAAGCACATGAACCAGAACACCCCTTCCTCCGCCGCGAACGACGCCCTGGCCCTGGCAGGCCGCATCCTGCTGGCCTTGATGTTCCTGACCGCCGGCCTCAAGAAGATCGGCGGCTTCGAAGGCACTGTGGGCTACATCGCCTCCAAAGGGCTGCCGGCGGCCTCCCTGCTGGCCGTGGGCACGATCCTGGTCGAAGTGGTGGGCAGCGTGGCGCTGATCGTGGGCTGGAAGACGCGCTGGGCGGGCCTGGCGCTGGCGGGTTTCACGCTGATCGCCTCGTTCATCTTCCACAACTACTGGGCCATGCCGGCCGACATGCAGGGCACGCAGACGCTGATGTTCTGGAAGAACATCTCCGTGGCCGGCGGCATGCTGATGGTGGCGGCCTTCGGGGCGGGCGCGTTCAGCCTGGACGGGCGCGGCCGCGGGGCCTGACCGCGCGGCTGGCCAAGAAGTCCACCGCGCGTTGCGGAGCGGCCGGCGCCCCCTTGGGCGTCGGCCGCTTTTTCATTTGTAGACGCCGCCGCAGACGACCATGTCGTCGAGACGCTCGCAGTACATGCGCTTGGGCTCAATCTTGCCGGACGCCGGGTTGCGGAACTGGTAGTCCTGCCAGAACGATTCGCTCGCCTTGGCCAGAGCCATTCGTTCGGCGATGAATTTCTTGCCGTCGATGTCCGTCAGCCCGATCAGGTTGCGTCCCACCATCTTGGGGTTGGCGCCGTGGGCGCGCACCATGCCGTCGAGCGCCCAGACGGTGAGGTACAGGTCGCGGTCGATGTATTTCTGGTGCTTCCCGGTGATTTCCGCGAACGCCATCTCCTTGTTGGTTTTGATGGCGGCGACGCCGCTCTTGACCATGGCGACGGCCTCGTCCGGCGTGGCATTGCCGGCATGGGCATTGAAAGCGAGAAGTCCGGCCAGTGTGGCGGCCAGGGTGCGACGCAATGCAGGCTTGTTCATGGATTCTCCGGTGCCAAAGTGAAGCCGGGGCCCGAGCGTTGGAGCGCGCGGTCCGCGGGCGAGATGGGTGGTTTCCCTGGTATCGACGCATCGCGCGAGGACTTGAGCAGCCTTGCCCGCGCAGGCGGACTTTGGGCGCCGCATCCCGGCACGGGGCTTGCTAAAGTCCCTGCATGAACACCCTCGTCCTCCTCTTCAACGTCCTGCCGCTGATCGACTGGCTGGCCCTGCTGGTGTTTGTCGGCGGCTGGGCCGGCTACGCGTGGTTCGCGCGGCGACGTGCGGGCACCCGCCCGTCGATCCTGGCCAGCACCAACCGAATCCGCCACCAGTGGATGCTGCAGACCACCTACCGGGAAGTCCGCGTGGTCGACGGCGTGGTGGTGCAGAACCTGTCCACCAGCCCGTCCTTCTTCGCGTCCACCACCATCCTGATCATCGGCGGCCTGGTGGCGGTGCTGGGCATCACCGACAAGGCCACCGAGCTGGTGCGGGAGATCCCCTTCGCGGCGCGCACCTCCAACCTGGTCTTCGACATGAAGATCCTGGTGCTGCTGGTGATCTTCGTCTACACCTTCTTCCGATTCACCTGGTCGATGCGGCAGTACACCTTCGGCGCGCTGATGGTGGCCTCGGCGCCCGAGGCCGGGCAGTTCGAAGCGCTGGGGCTGTCGCGCGAGGCCTTCGCCGCCAAGGCAGGCAGCATCGTCAGCCTGGCCGCCGAGACTTTCAACGACGGCTTGCGGGGCTACTACTTCGCCTTCGCCGTCATGGCCTGGTTCTTCTCGCCCTGGGTCTTCATGCTGGGGACGCTGACGGTGGTGAACATCCTGTACCGCCGGGAATTCCATTCCGAGGTGCTGGCGGTGCTGGACGGCTTCCCGGACGTCAGCATCGGCCGGCCGGCCGCGACCATCCGGGTGGACGCGCCGCGCGGCCCCGGCGAGTGAGCCGGCGGCGGGCGCGGCGCTTCAGCCGCGGCGCGCGGGTCCGCCGGCCGCGTCCGCGCCGTCGCCCCCGCTGACCGCCAACCGCGAGTCGACCGCGCGGCGCCCGTCGAAGACGAAGCAGTCGCCGGTGTAGTGCCGGCCGCCCTGCGATTCGAAGTACTTGAGGATGCCGCCGTCGAGCTGCAGCACGTGGGGCACGCCGGCCTCGGCCATGAAGATCGCCGCCTTCTCGCAGCGGATGCCACCGGTGCAGTAGCTCACCACCGTCTTGCCGGCGAGCTCGGCGCGGTGGGCCAGCACCGCGGCGGGGAAGTCGCTGAACTTCTCGATGTTCCAGTGCACCGCGCCCTTGAAGTGGCCGTGGCCCACCTCGAAGGCGTTGCGGGTGTCGAGCATGACGACGGGCCTGCCTTCGTCGTCGGCGCCCTGGTCGAGCCAGCGCGCCAGCGTGGCGGCGTCCACGGCGGGCGCGCGGCCCGCGGCCGGCCGGATGGCCGGGTGGTTCATGCGGATGATCTCGGGCTTGACCTTCACCAGCAGCTTGCCGAAGGGCATGCCGGCGGATTCGCTTTCCTTCGCCTCCAGGGGCGCCAGGCGCGGGTCCCGCCGGAGCCAGTCCATCATGCCGCGCACTTTTTCGGGTGGGCCGGCGAGGAAGAGGTTGATGCCTTCCTCGGCGATCAGCACGGTGCCGAGCAGTCCCAGGGCCTGGGCTTGGCCGTGGATGCGCTCGCGCAGGGCGGCGGTGTCGTCCAACGGGACGAAGAGGTAGGCGGAGACGTTGAGTACGGTGTTCACCCCGGGATTTTAAAAGGCCGCCCCGGCGTGGCGGTGGCGCCGGCGCCCGTGCCGGTCGGCGCGGGCGCTTCCCTAAAATGCCGGGATGGCCTTTGTTCACCTGCGTCTGCATTCCGAGTTTTCAGTGGTCGACGGCACCTTGCGCGTCGACGAGGCGGTCTCCCTGGCGGCCAAGGACGGCCAGGCGGCGCTGGCCATCACCGACTTGGGCAACCTCTTCGGGGGCGTGAAGTTCTACGGCAAGGCGCGCAAGGCCGGTGTCAAGCCGCTGCTCGGCGCGGACGTCTGGCTGCAGCCGCAAGGCGGCGAGAAGCAGCCCTCGCGCCTGCTGCTGCTGGCCCAGCACAAGCAGGGCTACCTCAACCTGTGCGAACTGCTCTCGCGCGCCTGGCTGTCCAACCAGCAGCGTTCCCACGCCTGGGTCGAATGGGACTGGCTGGCGCCATTCGGCGAAGGTTTGATCGCCCTGTCGGGCGCCGACATGGGCGCTGTCGGCCAGGCCTTGCTGGCGCGCGACACCGACCGCGCGCAGGCCGTCGCCCAGAGGCTTTCGCAGCTCTTCCCGCGGCGCTTCTACCTCGAACTGCAGCGCGCCGGGTTGCCGGGCCAGGAGGCCCATGTGCGCGCGGCGGTCAAGCTCGCCGCGGCGCTGCAGCTGCCGGTGGTGGCCACCCATCCCGTCCAGTTCGCCGGGCCGGGCGATTTCGAGGCGCACGAGGCGCGGGTCTGCGTCGCCGAGGGCGAGACGCTCACCAACCCGAAGCGCGTCAAGCGTTTTTCCACCGAGCAGTATTTCAAGACCCAGGCGCAGATGGAAGCGCTCTTCGCCGACATCCCCAGCGCCGTCGCCAACACGGTGGAGATCGCCAAGCGCTGCAGCCTGACCCTGGTGCTGGGCCAGCCCCGGCTGCCCGACTTCGCCACGCCGGCCGGCCAGGACGGCGCGCCGATGCCGATGGCCGACTACTTCCGCCTGGCTTCGCACGAAGGCCTGGCGGAACGCATGGCGGTGCTCTTCCCGGACGAGGCCGAGCGCGAGCGCCAGATGCCGCGCTACGTGGAGCGGCTGGACTTCGAGATCAGCACGATCCTGAAGATGGGCTTCCCCGGGTACTTCCTGATCGTGGCCGACTTCATCAACTGGGCCAAGCAGAACGGCTGCCCGGTGGGCCCGGGCCGGGGTTCGGGGGCGGGCTCGCTCGTGGCCTACGCGCTGAAGATCACCGACCTGGACCCGCTGCGCTACAACCTGCTGTTCGAGCGCTTCCTCAACCCGGAACGGGTGTCGATGCCCGACTTCGACATCGACTTCTGCCAGTCCAACCGCGACCGGGTGATCGACTACGTCAAGCAGAAGTACGGCCGCGACGCGGTGAGCCAGATCGCCACCTTCGGCACCATGGCCGCCAAGGCGGCGCTGCGCGACGTCGGCCGGGTGCTGGGCATGGGCTACGGCCACGTCGACGGCATCGCCAAGCTGGTGCCGGCGCCGCCGGGCAAGTCGGTCACGCTGGCGCGCGTGCCCGACAACCCCGACTCCGGCGTCATCTACGCCCGCAAGGAATCGCCCGAGATCGACGAGCGCGAGAA
The DNA here is from genome assembly GCA_966211815.1 of uncultured Burkholderiales bacterium. Classification (GTDB taxonomy): domain Bacteria; phylum Pseudomonadota; class Gammaproteobacteria; order Burkholderiales; family Burkholderiaceae_C; genus JANPCX01. Next base: position 40,463 of record CBIHOD010000011.1, on the reverse strand, counting down.
GAACGAAGAAGAGGTCGCCGAGCTCCTGAAGCTGGCGATGAGCCTGGAGGGCGTCACCCGCAACATCGGCATGCACGCCGGCGGCGTGCTGATCGCGCCGGGCAAGATCACCGACTTCTGCCCCCTGTACATGCAGCCCGGCAGCGACAGCGCGGTGAGCCAGTTCGACAAGGACGACGTCGAGGCCATCGGCCTGGTGAAGTTCGACTTCCTCGGCCTGGCCACGCTGACCATCCTGGAGATGGCCAAGGACTTCATCCGCGCCCGCCACCCCGACCAGAAGGACTTCCTGCTGGAGAACATCCCGCTGGACGACAAGCCGGCCTACCGGCTGATGAGCGAAGGCAAGACCGTCGCCGTGTTCCAGCTCGAAAGCTCCGGCATGCAGCGCATGCTGAAGGACGCCAAGCCCAGCGTCTTCGAGGACATCATCGCGCTGGTGGCGCTGTACCGGCCGGGACCGATGGACCTGATCCCGACCTTCTGCGCCCGCAAGCACGGCCGCGAGGAAGTGGAATACCCGCACCCGCTGATGCGCGAGGTGCTGGAGGAGACCTACGGGATCATGGTCTACCAGGAGCAGGTGATGCAGGTGGCGCAGCGCCTGGGCGGCTACTCGCTCGGCGGCGCCGACCTGCTGCGCCGCGCCATGGGCAAGAAGAAGCTCGAGGAGATGGTGGCCCACCGCGCCACCTTCGCCGAGGGCGCCGCCAAGAACGGCATCCCCGAGCCCAAGGCCAACGAGATCTTCGACCTGATGGAGAAGTTCGCGGGCTACGGCTTCAACAAGTCGCACGCCGCCGCCTATGCGCTGCTGGCCTACCAGACGGCCTGGCTCAAGGTGCACTACCCGGCCGAATTCACGGCGGCCAACATGAGCGTCGCGCTCGACGACACCGACAAGCTCAAGGTCTTCCACGACGACGCCGTCGCCCTCGGCCAGAAGTTCGAGCCGCCCAACATCAACACCGGCACGGTGTTCTTCCACCCGGTGGCCGACGGCGTGGTGCGCTACGGCCTGGGGGCGGTCAAGGGCACCGGCCAGAGCGCGGTCGAGGCCATCGTCGCGGCGCGCGAGAAGGACGGGCCGTTCAAGTCGCTGTTCGACTTCTGCGCCCGCGTCGACCGCGGCCGCATCAACAAGCGCTCGGTCGAGGCGCTGATCAAGGCGGGCGCGTTCGACACGCTCCACCCCGAGCGCTCGCAGCTGGTGGCCAGCATCGGCCTGGCCTTCGAATACGGCGACAGCCAGGCGGCCCACGCGGACCAGGGCGGGCTCTTCGATTTCGGCGATGACGCCCACGGCGCTTCGCACCAGGAACCCGAGCTGGTGGCGGTGCCGCCCTGGAGCATCAAGGAGCGCCTCACCCACGAGAAGGCCGCGCTGGGCTTCTACTTGTCGGGCCACATGTTCGACGAAAGCGCCGCGGAGGTCCGCCGCTTCGTCAAGCGCAAGATCGCCGACCTGATCGACAGCCGGGAGCCGCAGCTGCTGGCCGGCATCGTCGGCGACTTGCGCGTCATCAACGGCCAGCGCGGCCGCGTGGCCATCTTCAAGCTCGACGACAAGAGCGAGCAGATCGAGGCGGTCGTCAGCGAAGACCTGCTCAACGCCAGCAAGGAACTGCTCAAGGACGACGAACTCGTCATCGCCCAGGGCAAGGTGCAGCCGGACCGGTTCTCGGGCGGCGTGCGCCTGAACGTCACCCAGCTCTGGGACCTGCCCACCGCCCGTTGCCGCTTCGGCAAATACCTGCAGCTCGCCGTGGGCGACGACGGCGCGCCGCCGCTGGCCGACTTGCTGAGGGACCACCCGGCCAAGCGCGTCAGCACCGAGCAGGGCGACGTTTCGCAGGGCCTGGGCCTGCGGTTGAAGCTCACCCGTCCGAAGGCGGTCGCCGAGCTGGACCTGGGCGAGGACGCGCGCTTCTATCCGAGCGACGCCGCCCTGGCTTTCCTGGGGTCGGCCGTCCGGGCCGGGCAGATGCAGATCGTCTACGACTGACCACAAACAGAGGTCGCCCAGACCTTCACCCCAACCCTCTCCCGCGAGCGGGAGAGGGGGCAGAACTTTTCTCACGCCGCCGCGAGCGGGAGGGGGCGAACGGGCTCCCCTCGCCGCCGGCACGGGGAGAGGGAGAGGACGGGGCGAGGGGCGTTGGCGGACAACTACGCCGGCGACGTCTCTCGTCCCGTTCGCCGGACAGGGCCGAAGCGCCTGCGGATCCGCGGAAATCGACCGTCCGTGGGCGGGTACTCACCATACCGGCGGCGGGACCTTCATTGAATAATCTTTGAATGGATCCCGCGCCTTCCCTTTCCGCGTCCGCCGTCGCCAGCGTCGCCGCCGCGGCGGCATCCACCACCGCCGCGGCGGCGCCCGCGCCATCGTCCGGCCGGCGCACCGGCCTGATCCTCACCGGCGGCGGCGCGCGGGCCGCCTACCAGGTCGGCGTGCTCAAGGCCATCGACAAGATTCGCCGCGACTGCAACGCCCCCGACCGCAATCCATTCCCCGTCATCGCCGGCACGTCGGCGGGCGCCATCAACGCCGCGTCGCTGGCCTGCAACGCCGATTTCTTCGAGGCCTCGGTGCAGGGGCTCGTCGACGTCTGGCGCAACTTCCACGCCGACCAGGTCTACCTGTCGGATTCCCTTGGCGTGGTGCGCACCGGCGCGCGCTGGCTCACGATGATGTCGATCGGTTGGATGGTGGCGCGCTGGCGCAAGGCCCGGCCGAAGTCGCTGCTGGACAACAGCCCGCTGCGCGAATTGCTCGGCAAGCTGGTGCCGGTGCACCGGCTGCCCGACCTGATGCGCGGGGGCCACCTCCACGCCCTGGCCGTGACGGCGTCGAGCTACGGCTCGGGCCAGCACGTGACCTTCTACGACGCGGTCGAACCGATCGAGCCCTGGACCCGTTCGCAGCGGCTGGCGGTGCCCGACGCGATCACCATCGAACACCTGCTGGCGTCGGCCGCGATCCCCTTCGTCTTCCCGGCCACCGCTTTGCCGATCCATGGGCGCTCCGAATATTTCGGCGACGGTTCGATGCGCCAATCGGCGCCGATCTCCCCCGCGGTGCACCTGGGCGCCGAGCGCATCCTGGTGGTCGGGGCGGGCCGCATGCACGAGCCGACGGTGCCGCAGCCCGAGGGGCGCTCGGGCAGCGACGAATACCCCAACCTGGCGCAGATCGCGGGCCACGCGCTGTCGAGCATCTTCCTGGATGCCCTGGCGGTGGACGTCGAGCGCCTGCAGCGCATCAACAACACGCTGGCCATGCTGCCGCCGGAGATCCGCGCCCGCAGTCACCTCAAGCCGATCGAAGTGCTGGTCATCGCGCCCAGCCAGCGGCTGGACGACATCGCCGCCCGCCACCTGCACGCGCTGCCTCCCGCGGTGAGGGCGCTGCTGCGCGGCGTCGGCGTCTCGGGCGAAGGCCGCGCGGCGCGCGGCGCCGCGCTGGCGAGCTACCTGTTGTTCGAGGCGCCCTACACGCAGGAGCTGCTTGCGCTGGGGGAGACCGACACCATGGGTCGCCGCGACGAGGTGGTGAAGTTCTTCGGCTGGGAGCGCCGCAACCGCAACCGCGGGCCGGACACGGGCGCCGAGTTCAGGACGACGAAGCTGGAGTGACCGGCCGGCGCCGGGTCCGCGCGACGAAAAAAAAGGGCGTCCGCGGACGCCCTTCGCTTTCCAGCCCATCGGCGGCGGCGCCGCGAAGGGCCGGCCGTCCTCAGTCCTCGCTGCCGTCTTCCGCCTTCTTCTTCGCGGTGCGGGGCTTGCGGACAGCTTTCGGCTTGGCCTCTTCGGCCGTCGGCGCGGCGTTGTCTTCAGCCGGCGCCTCGGCGGTTTTGGCGGCTGCCTTCTTCCTGGCGACGGGTTTCTTGGCCGCGGCGGCGGGCGCGGCGGTTTCCACGGCCTCGCCTTCGGCCGCCTTGCGCGCGATGACGAGGAAACCATTGACCGGCTGGTCGCCTTCCTGGCGGATGGTGGTGTCCTGCACCGCCACCTCGGCGAAGCCCGCGGCCTTGCACAGGGCTTCGATGTGGCTTTGCTTGTGGGCGTAGCGCTGGGTCGGGCGCAGCAGCCAGTCGGCTTCGGTTTCCTGGGCGCGTTCGCAGGAGAAGACGAAGTGGCCGCCGGGCTTGGCGACGCGGTGCGCGTCGGCCACCGCCTGGCCCAAATCGCCGATGTAGGTGAAGACGTCCAGCGCCGCCACCAGTTCGTACAGGTTCTCCGGCGTTCCTTTCAGCGCGTCGAGCACGCCGACCTGGTGGAAACGGTAGTAGACGTTGTGGCGGGCCGCCTGCTCGATCATCTTGGTCGACAGGTCGACGCCGATGATGTAGCCGTTGAGCGGGCCGAGGCAGGCGCCGAGCAGGCCGGTGCCGCAACCCAGGTCCAGCACGTTGAACTCCCGCGTCGGGTGCTTCTTCAACGCCCATTCGGCCACTTGCCTGGGCAGCTGGTAGCCCAGGTTCTTCACCAGGTGGGCGTCGAAGACGCCGGCCATGTCGTCGAACAGCGCGCGTGGCACGCTGTCGGGCAGCGTCGCCGGCGTGCGGCCGTAGGCGACTTCGCGGTGGAATTTGTACTCCTCGTTGGCGGGGTCCAGGGCCACCAGCGCGTCCCAGTCGCGCTGGGCGGCCGCGCTGTCGCCCTCGGCCAGCGCGGCGTTGGCGCGGCCCTGCAGCGAAGACGCGTCCTTGGCGTCGGCTTGCAGCAGCTCGTCGAACAGCGGGATGGCTTCGGCGTTGCGGCCGAGGGCGGCCAGGTCGTGCGCCATCTGGCGTTTGTAGAGACGGTTGTTCGGCGCCGACAGCTCGATCGCTTTCGGCAGGAATTTCAACGCCAGCTCCACATAACCGGCGCGGTGGGCGATGTCGATCGCGCCCTTCAGGGTGACCAGGTCGCCCGGCGCCATGGCCACGGCCTTCTCGGCCTCCTGGGCGGCTTCCTGGAACTGGTTCTGGCGCGCCAGCAGCAGCGCCAGGTTCAGCACGGCGGGCGCGAACTGCGGCGCGACCTTCACCGCGTGCCGCGCGGCTTTCAGCGCCCCGGCGGGTTGGCCGGCCGCTTCGGCCAGCTGCGTGCCCATCATGTAGACCCGCGGATCGCCGATGACGCGCGTCTGCAGCTGGTTCAACAGCCCGGCGGCTTGTTGCAGCCGGCCTGCGTTGATGAGGCGTTCAACCTCGATCAACCCCGCCAGGTTGGGGTCTTGATGGGCTGTGGAAGCGGATTTTGAGCTGGTCATGGTCGGTCGGGGCAATGGCCGCTTGGGCATGAAAACGCGCCGGGGCACTGTGGTGCAGGGCCCCGGCGCGCGGTTGGGCGAAGCTGGGATTATCCCGCGATCAAACCACCGTCAGGTTCACGTCGATGTTGCCGCGTGTGGCGTTGGAGTATGGGCAGACGCCGTGGGCGGCCTGCACCAGCTTCTCGGCGTCGGCGCGCGCCATGCCGGGGATGGTGATGGCCATGGCCACCTGGATGCCGAACCCGGCGGGGATCGGACCGATCGAGACATCCGCGGTGATGGAGGTGTCGGCCGGCAGGCTGATCTTCTGCTGGCCGGCGACGAACTTCATCGCGCCGAGGAAGCAGGCGGAATAACCGGCGGCGAAGAGCTGCTCGGGGTTGGTGCCGTCGCCGTTGCCGCCCATTTCCTTGGGCGGGGCCAGCTTGACGTCGATCTTGCCGTCGTCGGAGCGCGACCGGCCGTCGCGGCCGCCGGTGGAGGTGGCGTGGGCGGTGTAGAGGACTTTCTCGAGTGCCATGGCGTGGATCCTTTCTAAAGTTGAGGGGAGACAGCGGGTGTGGATGATGCCTTGCGGGCGGGCTTTCGCGGCGAATGGGGTTTCGGACAGCGCGGCAAGGGCGGGGTGGAACCTCGCGGGCCCGTCACCGCCCACCCTCCAATTCCTCGATCTCGGTGCTCAATTCCAGCCAGCGGCCTTCCAGCCCGGCGATCTCGTCGCCCACGGCCTTGAGCTTCTTGCCCGCTTCGGCCAGGTCTTTGGGGGCAGTGCTGCCATCGGACAGCGCGGCCTCCAGCTTGTCGCGCTCGGAGAACAGCACGCCGAGCCGGTTGTCGACCTTGTTCAACTCCTTGCGCAGCGGCTTCAGGTCTTCGATTCGCTGTTGGCGCGCCTGGGCGGCGGCTTTGCGGTCTTCCCTGCCGCTGGGCGGGGGCGGCGTCGCGGCGGGTGTCGCCGCGGCCTGGCTGGCGGCCTTGCCAGCCACCGCCTGGCCGCCTCTGGCGCCCGCTTCCCGCAACGCCTTGGCCTGTTCGCGCGAGTTGTCCAACAGCCATTTCTGGTAGTCGTCCAGGTCACCGTCGAAAGGCTCGACCTTGCCCTTGGCGACGAGCCAGAACTCGTCGCACACCTCGCGCAGCAGGGCGCGGTCGTGGCTGACGAGCATCACGGTGCCTTCGAACTCGTTCAGCGCCATCGACAGCGCCTCCCGGGTGTCGAGGTCGAGGTGGTTGGTCGGCTCGTCCAGCAGCAGCAGGTTGGGGCGCTGCCAGACCAGCATGGCCAGCACCAGCCGCGCCTTCTCACCGCCGCTGAGGCTGCCCACGGCCTGGTTGACCATGTCGCCGACGAAGCGGAAGCTGCCGAGGAAGTCGCGCAGTTCCTGTTCGCGGCCGGGCGGGCCGACGTCGCGCGCCAGGCGCACCATGTGCATCAAGGGGCCGTCGTCGAGCTGCAGCACGTCGAGTTCCTGCTGGGCGAAGTAGCCGATGGACAGGCCCTTGCCTTCGGTGACTTCGCCGCCGATCAGCGGGATCTCCTTGGCGATGGTCTTGACCAGCGTTGACTTGCCCTGGCCGTTGGCGCCGAGGATGCCGATGCGCTGGCCGGCCAGCACCGAGCGGTTGATGTCCGAGACGATGGGCGTCCCGCCGTATCCGCAGGCCACCATGGAGCAGGCCAGCATCGGGTTGGGCAGGCTCGGCGGCTCGCGGAATTCGAAGTTGAAATCGCTGCTGGTGAGGATGGGCGCGAGTTTTTCCATGCGCGCCAGGGCCTTGACGCGGCTTTGCGCCTGCTTGGCCTTGCTGGCCTTGGCCTTGAAGCGGTCGATGAACTTCTGCAGGTGGGCCATGCGCTCTTGCTGCTTGGCCGCCTGGGCCTGGGCCTGCACCAGCCGCTCGGCGCGCATCTCCTCGAAGGCGGTGTAGTTGCCGCCGTAGCGGGTGAGCTGGGCCTGGTCCAGGTGCAGCGTGACCTTGGTGACCGCGTCGAGGAACTCGCGGTCGTGGCTGATGACGATCAGCGTGCCTTCGTAGCGCAGCAGCCAGGCTTCCAGCCAGACGAGGGCGTCCAGGTCCAGGTGGTTGGTGGGTTCGTCCAGCAGCATCAGGTCGGCCGGGCACATCAGGGCGCGGGCCAGCTGCAGCCGCATGCGCCAGCCGCCGGAGAAGCTGTTGACAGGCAGGTCGAGCTGGTCGGTGCGGAAACCCAGGCCCATCAGCAGCGCCTGGGCGCGGGCGGGCGCGTCGAAACCGCCGGCCTCGGCGATGGCCATGTGGGCCTCGCCCATGGCGTTGCCGTCGTCGGCGGCCTCGGCCTGCTCGAGCGCGGCCTGCGCGGCCATCAGGCGGGTGTCGCCCTGCAGCACGAAGAGCGTGGCGGGGTCGTCGGTCTCGGGCATGGATTGCGCCACTTCGCCGACGATCCAGCGCGGCGGCATCTCGACGTCGCCGCTGTCGGACTGCAGGCGGTGGGTCAGCAGCGAGAACAGGCTGGACTTGCCCGCGCCGTTGCGCCCGACCAGGCCGACCTTCTCGCCCGGCTGCAGGGTGCTGCTTGCGTCCTGCAGCACGACCTTGGTGCCGCGGCGCAGGGTGACGTTCTTGATGACGATCATGGTGCTTTCTTCTTCTTGCCGTCGTTCTCCGCACGGCCGGCGTGCGGGCTCGCCAGCCAGCGGGCGAGGGCGTCCCGGGTCACCAGCAGCACCTGGTCGTCGCCCGCGCTGGTCTCCAGCCAGGCCACCTCGAGCCGGCGGAAGGCGTGCTCGAAGTGGGCGCGCTCGTTGCCGATCTCCAGCACGAGCACACCGATGCCGCTCAGGCGCGAGGGCGCGTCGTGGAGGATGCGGCGCACCAGGTCCATGCCGTCCTCGCCGCCGGCCAGGGCCAGCGCCGGCTCGTGCTGGTACTCGCGCGGCAGCTCGCGCATGCTCCTGCTGTTCACGTAGGGCGGATTGCAGACGATGAGGTCGTAGGGGCCGGTCACGTCGTCCAGAAGGTCGGACTTCTTGAGCGTGATCCGCTTTTGCAGCTTGTGCCGGTCGACGTTGATGCGCGCCACGGCCAGCGCGTCGTCGGAGATGTCGACCGCGTCGACCACCACGTCGGGGTAGGCCATCGCGGCGATCACCGCCAGGCTGCCGTTGCCGGTGCACAGGTCGAGCACCGCGTGGGTGCTGTCGGACAGCCAGGAATCGAGCTGGCCGGTGCCTTCGCCGTCGGCCAGCAGCTCGGCGATGAAGGAGCGAGGCACGATGGCCCGCTCGTCCACGTAGAAGGGCACGTTCTGCAGCCAGGCTTCGCGGGTGATGTAGGCGGCGGGCAGCCGGGTCTGGATCCGGCGGTCGACCACGGCTTCGGCCTTGGCCGACTCCTCGGCCGACAGCGCCTTCTTGGCGTTGGCTTCGAGCGCGTCCATGTCCAGCCCGAGGGACCACAGCACCAGCCACGCGGCTTCGTCGAAGGCGTTGAGCGTGCCGTGCCCAAACGAAACGCCCGCCTGTTTGAGGCGGGCGCTTTGCGCGGTGATGAATTCGATCAGGTTCATGTCAGCAAGGTTTCCAAGGTTCTGCGGTAGATGTTCTTCAGCGGTTCGATCGAGTCCAGCGCCACGCGCTCGTCGATCTGGTGGATGGTGGCGTTGACCGGCCCGAATTCCAGCACCTGCGGGCAGATCTTGGCGATGAAGCGCGCGTCGGAGGTGCCGCCGGTGGTGGACAGCTCGGCCGCCAGGCCGGTTTCGCGCTCGATCGCCCCGCACACCGCGCGGCTCAGGGACCCGGGCTCGGTGATGAAGGGCTCCCCGCTCAGGTTCCAGGCGATGTCATGGTCGACGCCGTGGCGTTCCAGCGCCTCGTGCACGCGCTCTTTCAACGACGCGGCGGTGGATTCGGTGGAGAAGCGGAAGTTGAACTGCAGCACCAGCTCGCCCGGGATCACGTTGGTCGCGCCGGTGCCGGCCTGGATGTTCGACACCTGCCAGGTGGTGGGCGGGAAGAAGGCGTTGCCGCCGTCCCATCGCGTCGCGGCCAGCTCGGCCAGCGCGGGTGCCAGCATGTGGACCGGGTTCTTCGCCAGGTGGGGGTAGGCGATGTGGCCTTGCACGCCGCGCACGGTGAGCCTGCCCGACAGCGAGCCGCGGCGGCCGTTCTTGATCATGTCGCCCAGGCGGTCGACCGAAGTCGGCTCGCCGACGATGCAGTAGTCGGGGCGGATGCCTTGCGCGCGCAGCCATTCGCACACCTTGACGGTGCCGTGGGTGCCCGGGCCTTCTTCATCGCTGGTCAGCAGGAAGGCGATCGACCCGGCGTGGGCGGGTAGGGCCTGGACGAATTCCTCGCTCGCCACCACCATCGCCGCCAGCGAGGTCTTCATGTCGGCCGCGCCGCGCGCGTAGAGATGGCCGTCCCGGTGGCTGGGCAGGAAGGGCGGCGTCGTCCACTGGTCGGCCGGGCCGGTGGGCACGACGTCGGTGTGGCCGGCGAACACCAGCAGCGGTCCGGCTTGCCCGCCCCGTCCGCGCTTGACGGCCCAGAGGTTGGACACCCTTTCGCTTTCCGGGCCGAAGGGCAGGTCGGTGCATTCGAAGCCCAGCGCCCGCAGGCGTTCGGCGATCAGCGCCTGGCAGCCGCCGTCATCGGGCGTGACCGAGGGCAGAGACAGCAGTTGCTCGGTCAGTTGGAGCGTTTTCATCGGGATGAAGCTCGTCCAGGCTCGCCCTTAAAGGGGAGTCCTGATGTTTTGGAAATTGGTTGAAAAGATCGCTAGGGGCATGGTGAGTGCGGCTTGCGGTGGTTTGGCGCAATCGCGCTGCGGTGAGAGGGCAGGCCCTGCTCCGTTCATGTCCCCCGCGGGGCTTTGCCCCGCTCCCCCTTGACTGAACGTAGCAGGGCCTGCCCTCCCACCGCAGCGCTCAGGAACCATGCGAGGTACGCCGTTTCTTTGGGGGCATGCCATCTTTGGTTTCGAGCGAGGGACAAGGGCGAGGGGCGTAGTGAAGTCAAGGAGGAGCGGGCGAAGCCCGCGGGGGACATGAACGGAGCCCCTCGCCCCTGTCCCTCGCGGCGCGTCCCTCTCCGCGCGCTGGGGGGGAATCCTTCAACGGACCCGCAACCCACGCCGTCAATCCCCCCGCACGTCGAGCGTGATCTCGGTGAAGGTGGCGTGGTCTTCCTGCTCTTCCTTCTTGACCGAGGCGCGCGACACCGGCGACATGTCGTTCTGCAGCCGCCACATCAGGTTGGTCGGCGAGTCGGCGAAGGCCAGGCCCTCGTCGCGGGTGATGGTGCCCTGGGTGATGAGCCGGGCCAGGTCCTGCTCGAAGGTCTGCGAGCCTTCGGCGAGGGACTTTTCCATGGCCTCCTTGATGCCGCTGAAGTCGCCCTGTTCGATCAACTCGGAGACGAGCTTGGTGTTCAGCAGCACCTCGACGGCCGGCGTGCGCCCCCCCGTGGTGGCGCGCACCAGGCGCTGGGAGACGACGGCGCGCAGGCCGGCGCCGAGGTCGGCCAGCAGGGCGGGGCGCGCCTCGGGCGTGTAGAACGACAGGATCCGGCCGAGGGCGTGGTAGCTGTTGTTCGCGTGCAGCGTCGACAGCACCAGGTGGCCGGACAGCGCGTACGAGATCGCCGCGGTCATGGTCTCGCGGTCGCGGATCTCGCCGATCAGGATGCAGTCGGGCGCCTGACGCAGCGCGTTCTTCAGGCCGACCTGCAGCGACTGGGTGTCGCGCCCGACCTCGCGCTGGTTGACCACCGACTTCTTGTTGGTGAACAGGAATTCGATCGGATCCTCGATGGTGAGGATGTGGCCGGCCAGCTGCTGGTTGCGCTGTTCGAGCATCGAGGCCAGCGTCGTGCTCTTGCCGGTGCCGGTGGCGCCGACCATCAGGATCAGGCCGCGTTTCTCGAGCACCAGGGTGTTCAGCAGCGCGGGCACGCCCAGGCTGTCCAGCGGCGGGATCGTGAACGGGATGCAGCGGAACACCGCGGCCACCGAGCCCCGCTGCTTGAAACCGCTCAGGCGGAAGCTGCCCACGCCGGCCAGGCCCACGCCGACGTTCAGCTCGCCGGTGTCGTCAAGCTCTTCGAGCTGCTGCGGGCTGAGCACCTCGGCCAGCAGCTGCCGCGGCTGGGTGTGGGTGAGCGGCTGGTCGCTGAGCTGGAGGATCTGCCCGTTGATCTTGATGAGGATGGGCGTGTTGGCCGACAGGTAGACGTCGGACGCGCCTTTTTCAGACATCAGGCGGAGCACGCGCTCCATGTTTCCACCGCTCATGACCGGATCCTTTGGTGTGCTTGTTGCCGAGTTGGGATGGCGCCCTCCCTGGCGCGGCGGGGCTTCCCGCCCCGCGCGCCAGGCGCCAGCGGCAAGACTATCAGCTCCGCAGCAGTTCGTTGATGCTGGTTTTGGAGCGTGTCTGCGCGTCCACGCGCTTGACGATCACGGCGCAGTTCAGGCTGTACTTGCCGTCGGCGCTGGGCAGGCTGCCGCTGACGACGACGGAGCCGGCCGGGACGCGGCCATAGGTGACCTCGCCGGTGGCGCGGTCGTAGATCTTGGTGCTCTGGCCGATGAACACGCCCATCGAGATCACCGAGTTCTCCTCGACGATCACGCCCTCGACCACCTCGGAGCGGGCGCCGATGAAGCAGTTGTCCTCGATGATGGTCGGGTTGGCCTGCAGCGGCTCCAGCACGCCGCCGATGCCGACGCCGCCGGACAGGTGCACGTTCTTGCCGATCTGGGCGCAAGAGCCGACGGTGGCCCAGGTGTCCACCATGGTGCCCTCGTCGACGTAGGCGCCGATGTTCACGTACGAGGGCATCAGCACCACGTTCTTGGCCAGGTAGGAGCCGTGGCGGGCGACCGCCGGCGGCACCACGCGCACGCCGGCTTCGCGGATTTCTTCGTCGCTGAGCTGCGAGAACTTGGTCTTGACCTTGTCGAAGTAGGCCAGCTCGCCCGCGTGCATGACCTGGTTGTCGTTCAGGCGGAAGGACAGCAGCACCGCCTTCTTCACCCACTGGTTCACCGTCCACTGGCCCACGCCCTGGCGCTCGGCGACGCGCACGCGGCCCTTGTTCAGGTCGGAGATCACCTGCTCGACCGCCTCGCGCACGTCGGGGCTGTTGGTGGGGGTGATCGACGCGCGGTTCTCCCACGCGAGTTCGATGGTGGATTGCAATTGTTGTTGGCTCATGGGTGTTTCAGGCGGTGGCCTGCGGAAGGGTGTACGGGGGCCTACCGCGGTGCGCGGAGGCTACGGGTGAAGGCCGCGATGCGCTCGGCCGCCTCCAGGCATTCGGCGGCTTCGGCCACGAGGGCCAGGCGGATGCGGTTGGCGCCCGGGTTGACGCCGTGCGCCTGCCGGGCCAGCAGGCTGCCCGGCAGAACCGAGACATTGTATTGAGCCAGCAGCCCTTGGGCGAAGGCGATGTCGTCCATGCCCTCCTTCACCCCGCCCACGCCGGCCCAGAGGTAGAAGCCGGCGTCCGGCAGCGCCACGTCCAGCACGTCCGCGAGGACCGGCGTCACCTGGGCGAACTTGCGCCGGTACTGCTCGCGGTTGGCCACGACGTGGGCTTCGTCGTTCCAGGCCGCGATGCTGGCCTGCTGCACGACGGGGCTCATCGCGCTGCCGTGGTAGGTGCGGTACAGCAGGAAGGACTTGAGCAGCTGGGCGTCGCCGGCGACGAAGCCCGAGCGCATGCCGGGCACGTTGGAGCGCTTGGACAGGCTGGTCAGCACGACCAGCCGGCGGAAGTCGCCGCGTCCGAGCCGTTGCGCGGCCTGCAGCGCGCCCAGCGGCGGTTCGTCGCGGAAATAGATCTCGGAATAGCACTCGTCCGAAGCGATCACGAAACCGTAGCGGTCGCTCAGCGCGAAGAGTTTCTCCCACTCGGCCAGGGGCATCACCGCGCCGGTCGGGTTGCCGGGCGAGCAGACGTAGAGCAACTGGGCGCGGGCCCAGACCGCGTCGGGCACGGCGTCCCAGTCGGCGGCAAAGTTGCGGGCCGGGTCGCTGTTGGCGAAGTAGGGTTCGGCGCCGGCCAGCAGGGCCGCGCCTTCGTAGATTTGATAGAAGGGGTTGGGACAGACGACGGCGGCGCCGGGGCTGCCGGGGTCGACCACGGTCTGGGCCAGCGAGAACAACGCCTCGCGCGATCCGTTGACCGGCAGGACCTGGGTGGCCGCGTCCAGCCGCACGCCGTAGCGGCGTTCCACCCAGTCGGCCATGGCCTGCCTGAGGGCCGGCTCGCCCGCCGTCGCCGGATAGCTGGACAGGCCTTTCAGGTGGTCGGCGATGGCCTGCTCGATTAACGGCGGCGTGGGGTGCTTGGGCTCGCCGATGCCGAGGCTGATGGGGCGCAGCGCCGGGTTGGGCGTGATGTCGCGCGTCAGCTGGCGCAGGCGTTCGAAGGGGTAGGGCTGGAGCTTGGACAGCAGGGGGTTCATGGGATGGGATTATCCAACGCCACCCTCCGCGCCTCCCACGCCTTGGGCGCGGCGCCGAGGCCCGCCGTCCCGGCGGTGCGGGCGCCCGCCGCCCGAGGCGGAGGCCATGTCATCCAGCGCCGCTTGCCGCTGGTCCTTGAGGCCCAGGCGCTCCAGCAGCGCCATCGCGTCGACCGGCGCGTGCGCCTCGGCGGTGTTGTCGAAATAGCAGTAGACGTCGCGCGACTTGCGCCGCGGCGGCGCCGAGGAAGGCGACGCCAGCCTCGCGTTCGCGGGCTGGCCGCCACCCGCCCATGCGCGGATGCGCCCGGCCCAGTCGTCGAGCGCTGGGCCGCTGTAGCCGCTCGCGTAGAGCTTTTCGTCCCCGTGCAGCCGCACGTAGACGAAGTCGGCGCAGACGTCCTCCAGCAGCGGGAACTGCCCGGCGGTGTCTGCCACCACCAGCGCGACGCCGTGCTCGCGCAGCATTTCGACGAAGCGCTCGTCGACGAAGCTGAGGTGGCGCACCTCCACCGCATGGCGCATCGGCCGTTCCTCGTCGACCTCGAGCGAAACGCGGCCTTTCATCCAAGGCCGGTGCCGCCGCGCGACCGCCTGGGCGCCGCCGGTGTCGTGGGGCAGGGCGGCGAGGAAGGTCGCCCACAAGCCAGGATCGAAGCGCAGGCTGGACGGGAACTGCCACAAGACGGGGCCGAGTTTGTCCCTCAGCTCGAACAGGCCGGAGGCGAAGAAATCGGCCATCGGACCGTCGATGTCGTGCAGCCGGTGCAGGTGGGTGACGGCCCGCGGCCCCTTCACGCTGAAGACGAAGCCGTCGGGGGTCTCGTCGCGCCAGCGCGCATAGCTTTCCGGCCGCTGAGTGCCGTAGAAAGAACCGTTGAGTTCGATCGACGGCAATACGCGGGAGGCAAATTCCAGTTCGCGTTTTTGAACCAGGCCACGTGGATAGAGCGCGCCGCGCCATTCCGGGTAGCGCCAGCCGGAAACGCCGACTCGAATGTGCCTCATGGTTTTCCTCCTGACCCCGGTCATTCGGGTAGGGGAAGACGGGCAATCGATGTGCCTTTTTCCAATCGAAATCAAATCAGCGAGTTGTCCGCGCTGCCGCTTGAGGGAAAATGAATTTTCAGTGTATTCAGCCAAGCACACGGCTGTATTTTGAAAATCCATCGGCATTGGCGCGGTGGTCGGGCAGGAACATGATCATGCCGGTGTACAGGCCACCCATTCCTTCATTAAATAATCGAATGTTCAAAAATCTTTTTGCGCCGCCATTCGGATCGTTGACATAAATCACTCCTTTGTCGTCGATTCCTGTGGTTACGATGACATGGGCGGCCCCCCACCATGCACCGGCGGTCCAAAGGGGGCCGCATTTTTTCAATAGGGTGCTAAGACCTTGGGGCGTCAAAGACATGGGGCAGTCAGGAATATTCTCCATGCCCAATTCTTCCGCCAGTTGAGGGTGACCTACTTGGTAGGTGTAGCGCAACCCTTTATTTTCTTCATAAACCTTTGGCAAAGGATTGATCGATTGTTTGTATTTAAATGCCCAGATCATTTTTGCCGCAGCGTGCCAGCAGGATCCCGATTTGTCTTGGGCAATCATCGGGACATGATGAATTATTCTCAATTATATTCTCCAAATTATTCGAAAAATATCGGCGACATACTTTTCGATTTATTGTTTGATGGTTTTTGTCGATGGCTTTGCCCGCAAAGCAGCAACGTTCCTGACGTGCGTGGATTTGTCGAGCGTCCTGCCGCCCTGGGTACGCCTCCACCGAAAATCGGTTCATTCCCTCTTGCCCCTGTGCAAGGAGAAAGGTTGGCGAAGGCGGCGCATCAAGCACAAGCCGCATCGAAGATGGGCGTGGCCAGGCCGGCCGCGGCTGGGCCTTGCATGGTCCGGATGGGCTGCAAAGCCCGCGGAGGTGTGGGTGTGACCGCGCCCTGAGCGGGCGGCGGCGTCAGCGCAGCAGGCCGGATTCGGCGGCGTGTGCCGGCAGGTCGACCCGAGGCTGTGGCTTCCAGCCCTTCTTGCGGTGTTCGGCCACGACATTGGTGTAAATGCCGCCGCGCACGTACCACTTGGCCGTGATGCGGATGAAGCGGGGCTGGGACACCTTGACGATCTCGTCGAGGATGTCATTGGTCACCTTCTCATGGAAGGCGCCTTCGTCGCGGAAGCTCCACATGTACATCTTCAGGCTTTTGAGCTCGATGCAGAGCTTGTCGGCCACCATCTCGATCGTGAAATGGGCGAAGTCAGGCTGGCCGGTGAGCGGGCAGTGGCAGGTGAATTCCGGGATTTGGAACTGGATGACGTAATCGCGCCCGGCGGACGGGTTGGGGAAGACGTGCAGTTCCTTGCTGGGCCGGGAGGGCGGATTCACCGGCATCTCGCGCTGGCGCGGCGCGGCCGTGGTCGCGGTGGTGGAGGGCGCCTGTCTGGAAGGTGAACGCTTGGCCATCTTGGTGACGTTTTGAGAAGGTTGCGGGGGGTGCCGAAAGGGGGGCGATGGTATCATCCGCCGCGCTCGGGAAGCCTCCGGATCGTCGGTTTCCTCAAGCAAATCAACCACTTATGCGAAAGACCGCGGCCGCGTCCTGCGCCGCGGCTGACCGCATTGCCCCCCTGGGTCCCCCATGCGCCTGAATTCCATCAAGCTCTCCGGCTTCAAGTCGTTCGCCGAGCCCACGCATTTCCAGTTGCCGGGCCAACTGGTGGGCGTGGTCGGGCCCAATGGTTGCGGCAAGTCCAACATCATGGATGCGGTGCGCTGGGTGCTGGGCGAGTCCAAGGCCAGCGAATTGCGCGGCGAGTCGATGCAGGACGTGATCTTCAACGGCTCGGGCAACCGCAAGCCCGCCAGCCGCGCCAGCGTCGAGCTGGTGTTCAGCAACGAGGACGCGCGCGCCGGCGGCCAGTGGAACCAGTTCACCGAGATCGCCGTCAAGCGCGTGCTCACCCGGGACGGCACCAGCAGCTACTACATCAACAACCAGCCGGTGCGGCGCCGCGACGTGCAGGACGTCTTCCTCGGCACCGGCCTGGGGCCCCGTGCCTACGCCATCATCGGCCAGGGCACGATCAGCCGCATCATCGAGAGCAAACCCGAGGAGCTGCGCCTCTTCCTGGAGGAGGCGGCGGGCGTTTCCAAATACAAGGAACGCCGCCGCGAGACCGAGAACCGGCTGAAGGACACCCGCGAGAACCTCACCCGCGTGGAAGACATCCTGCGCGAGTTGAACACCAACCTCGAGAAGCTGGAGAAGCAGGCCGAAGTCGCCGCCACTTACCGCGGACTGCAGGAGCAGGGCACGCTGAAGCTGCACCAGCTGTGGTTCCTCAAGCACCGCGACGCGGCGCAGGAGCAGGCCCGCGTCAAGGCCGACTACCTCGAAGCCGTCAACCAGCTCGAAGCCCGGATGGCCGAGCTGCGCCACGGCGAGGCCGAGCTCGAATCGGTGCGCCAGGCGCACTACGAGGCGGGCGATGCGCTGCATGCCGCGCAGGGCTCGCTGGCCGAGGCGGCGCTGGAGGTGAGCCGGCTGGAAGAGCGCATCCGCTACGTCGTCGAGGGCCGCCAGCGGGTCGAGCAGCGCCTGCTGGAGATCAAGGCCCAGAACGAACAGTGGGGTCAGCGCCAGCAAGAGGCCAAGGACGAACTGGAGGACATCGCCGGCCAGATCGCCGAGGCCGAGGAGCAGGGCGAGATCCTGGCCGCGCAGGCCGAGGAGCAGGCCCACAACCTGCCGCAGTTGGACGACGCCTTGCGCGCCGCCCAGGCGCGCGCCAACGAGCAGCGCAACCAGGTGGCCTCGGTGCAGCAGCAGATCCAGGTGCTGGCCAGCGAGAGCCGCAATATCGACGAGCAGTCGCGCCAGTTCAACACCCGGCGCGAGCGGCTCGCCGGCGAGCGCCAGCAGCTCGCCGCGCCCGACCTGGACCGCCTGGCCGAACTGCGCGCCCAGCATGAATCGGCCCAGGAGGCCCAGGAGATGGCCGACGCGCGCCTGCACGAGCTGGGCGAGCAGGTGCCGCGCCTGGACGATGAACGCAAGGCGCGCCAGGAGGCGGTCAACCTCGAAGCCGGCCGGCAGTCGGAGTTCAGCGCGCGGCTGGCCGCGCTGCGCGCGCTGCAGGAAAAGGTGCAGACCGAAGGCAAGCTCAAGCCCTGGCTGGCCAAGCACGGGCTGGACAGCCTGCAGGGCCTGTGGACCCGGATCCACATCGAGGCCGGCTGGGAGACGGCGCTGGAGTCCGCGCTGCGCGAGCGCATCAACGCCCTGGCCGTCGGCCGTGTCGAGACGGTGCGCGCCTTCGCATCGGACGCGCCGCCCGCCAAGCTGGCCTTCTACACCGTGCCCGACACCGGCATCGCCAACACCCACCACACCCTGGCGCGGCTTTCCGACCTGCTGCGGCTGGAGGCCACGCCCTCAGGCGGCGGCTTGAAGGCGCTGCTCAACGACTGGCTGGAAGGCGTCTACACCGCCGGCAGCCTCGACGAAGCCCTGGCCGACCGCGCCAAGCTGACCCACGGCGAAGTCATCATGACCCGCGAGGGTCATTCGGTGAGCCAATTCGCGGTGAGCTTCTACGCGCCCGACTCGGAACAGGCCGGCATGCTGGCGCGCGCCCAGGAGATCGAGAACCTGGACCGCCAATTGCGCGCCCAGGCGCTGATCGCCGACGAGGCGCGTTCCGCGCTGGTGCGCGCCGAGGCCGCCTACACCGAGGCCTCGGGCCGGCTCGGCGGCGCGCGCCGCGAGGCCGCCGAGGCGCAGACCCGCGCCCACCAGCTGCAGGTCGAGGTGCTGCGCCTGTCGCAGCAGGCCGAGCAGAGCCAGAACCGCCGCGCCCAGCTGGACGATGAGCTCGGTGAGATCGACGCGCAGCTGGAGGAGCTGAACGAGCGCCGCGCCCAGGGAGAGGCGCGCTTCGAAGAGCTGGACATGCAGCTGGCCACCACCCAGGAGCGCCACGCCGAGCTCGAAGAAGCCGTGATCAACGAAGAACGCCGCATCGGCCAGGCCCGCGAGCAGCTGCGCCAGCTGGAGCGTCAGGCGCAGGAGGCGCAGTTCGCCGCGCGCGCCCTCGCCGCCAGGCGCGGCGAATTGCAGCGCTCGATCGACACCGCGGCGCAGCAGGTGCGGGCCAACGAGCAGTCCGCCGCGCAGCTGGCCGAAGAACTCGGCCAGTTGACCGACGCCTCAGCCCAGGTCGGGCTGGACGCCGCGTTGGCGTTGCGCCTGGAACGCGAGCAGGCCCTCGGTGAGGCCCGCAGCCGCTACGACGACCTGAGCCTGCGCCTGCGCCGCGCCGATGAACAGCGCCTGGCGCACGAGCAGAGCCTGCAGCCGATGCGCGACCGCGTCACCAAGCTGCAGCTGGAGGAGCAGGCGGCCCAGCTCGGCGGGGCGCAATTCCTGGAGCAGCTGACTTCCGCCGGCGTCGACATGGAGGCGCTGGCCCAGGGCATCGAGCAGGGCGGCGTCAGGCTGCACGGCATGCAGAGCGAGATCGACCGCATCAACCGCGAGATCAACGCCCTCGGCGCGGTCAACCTCGCCGCGCTGGACGAACTCACCGCGGCCCGCGAGCGCAAGACCTTCCTCGACGCGCAGAACACCGACCTGACCGACGCGATCAACACCCTGGAAGACGCGATCCGCAAGATCGACCTGGAGACGCGCGACCTGCTGGGCAGCACCTTCAACCAGGTCAACCACCATTTCGGCCGCATGTTCCCCAGCCTGTTCGGCGGCGGCGAGGCCAAGCTGGTGATGACCGGCGACGAGATCCTGGACGCCGGCGTGCAGGTGATGGCGCAGCCGCCGGGCAAGAAGAACAGCACCATCCACCTGCTCTCGGGCGGCGAGAAGGCGTTGACGGCGATCGCGCTGGTGTTCGCCATCTTCCAGCTCAACCCGGCGCCTTTCTGCCTGCTGGACGAAGTGGACGCGCCGCTGGACGACGCCAACACCGAGCGCTACGCCAAGCTGGTCAAGGCGATGTCCAGCGGCACCCAGTTCCTGTTCATCAGCCACAACAAGATCGCGATGGAGATGGCGGAGCAGCTGGTGGGCGTGACGATGCAGGAGCAGGGCGTCTCCCGCATCGTCGCGGTGGACATGGAAGCGGCCCTGGGCATGGCCGAAGCGGCTTGACCGCGTTCGACTCGGTACGGCAAGACAAACGCGGGCGGTGACGACGATGAGCGATTTGACGGTTTCCCTGGCGATCCTGGGCGGCGTGGTGCTGGTGCTGTTGCTGCTGCACGGCGCCTGGCAGACACGCAAAGCCGGCCCCAAGCGGGCCGCCGACGTGTTGACCCAGGAGGGCGGGCTTGCGGCGACGCCGCGCTCGCTCGAACCCTCTTTCGAGCGCGTCGAACCCTCCTTGCCGGCTTGGCATGGCGAAGCCTCGCAGCCGCCCGCGGGGGCAGGCGTCGATGCGGTGGAGCCGGCTGCAGCCGCCGAGCCGCCGCAGCCGCCTGCGGCCCCTCACACCGCCGCCGCCGCCGCGGCCGCGGAATCGCCGACCTTCGCGCCCAGGCGCCAACTGCCGCGCCTGGACGCCCTGGTCGACGCGATCGCGCCGATCTCGCTGGAATCGCCCATCAGCGGCGAGATGCTGATCACCCACCTGCCGCCCAGCCGCAGGGCAGGCAGCAAGCCGATGCAGATCGAAGGCCGCAACGCCGAGACCGGCGAATGGGAATTCCCGATGCCCGGCCAACGCTACGCCGAAGTGCAGGCCGGTGTGCAGCTGGCCAACCGGACCGGGGCGCTGAACAACATCGAATTCTCGGAGTTCGCCCAGAAGGTGCAGGCCCTGGCCGACGCCCTGGGCGGCATGGCCGACGTGCCCGACATGCTGGACGCCACCGCCCGGGCCAAGGAACTCGACACCTTCGCCGGCGAGCACGACGCCCAGCTGGCGGTGCACCTGCGCGCCCGCTCGGCCGCCTGGAGCGTCGGCTACATCCTGCAGCACGCCGGCCGCCACGGCTTCGTGCCCGGCGCCTTGCCCGGCCGCCTGGTGCTGCCCGCGGCCGAAGAAGGCGCCCCCGCGGTGCTGACGCTGACCTACGACGCCCAGGCCGCGCTGGCCGACGACCCCAACCAGGCCGCGGTGCGCGACGTCACCTTGAGCTTCGACGTGCCGCAGACCGACCCCGCCGCCCAGCCCTTCGCCGCTTGGCAGGCCAGCGCCCAGGCTTTGTCGCTCGGCATGGATGCGGCGATCGTCGACGACAACGGCCACCCCTTGAGCCCGGAAGGCTTCGCCGCCATCGGCCGGGAGCTGGAGCAGCTCTACCGGGCGCTGGCGATGCGCGACATGGCCGCCGGCTCAACCATGGCGCGGCGCCTGTTCAGCTGAGGCCGGCCAGCGGCCGCCCATCCGCCGTTCCCGGCCTTCCGTTGGGCGCCAGCCGGCGCTTCGGCTCGGCCGATTGACATGCCATGGGTGCTGCAGTCGAATAGCGCGCCTGCCCGGCAGGGCGCGAGGGTCTTGCGCCCATGAGCCGGCAGGCGTCCGCCTTGCGGGCGCGAGCCTGCGTGGCGCGGGCACCCGCCGCCGGCGGGCGACAAGAACAAAAGAACCATTCTTGCGAGGGGGCACAAGCCATGGGGCCGTTGAACGATCGATGGAGGAAGCATTCCCTGCGGGCGCTGCAGGCCTTGTCCGCTGCTGTGGCGGCGGCCGCCGCCGCACCGGTCCAGGCGGCTGCGCCGGCCGGCTACCAGGCCTGCGCCACCGAGGGCCAGCGCTGCGCCTTCACCGGCACCGCCAACGTGGTCTACGGCGCCGACAGCACCTGGACCATCCCACGCAACTTCACCGGGGGCGCCCCCTGCGACAACGCCACCTTCGGCGACCCGCTGTATGGCACGGTCAAGGCCTGTTACTACCAACCCGCGCCCGCACCCAACCCGAACAACCCTCCCGCCGGCTACCAAGCCTGCGCCACCGAAGGCCAGCGCTGCGCCTTCACCGGCACCGCCGACGTCGTCTACGGCGCCCGCGGCACCTGGACCACCCCGCGCAGCTTCACCCATGGCACCGCCTGCGACAACACCACGTTCGGCGACCCGCTGTACGGCACCATCAAGGCCTGCTATTACAAGGCCGCCGCCGCGGCGCCGGCCCCCGCGCCCACGCCGGCGCCGCCCCCCGCGCCGACCCCGGCACCTGCGCCTTCTCCAGCCCCCGCACCCTCGCCCACCGCGCCGCTCACGCTGGCGCCGCTGGGGTCCCCGCGGATCCTCGTCTCCGACGCGCCCACGCTGACCCGCCTGCGCAACGCGCTGTCCAGCGGCGCGGCCTCGGCCACCCGGTTCAAGTCCATGGTTGACGCGCAACTCGGCGGCGGCGACTACTACCTGTTCCAGCCCTGGTACGCCGCTTTGATGGGCCAGGTCACCGGCAGCGCCGGCTATTGCGTCTACGCCGTCGACAAGACCGACAAGTTCGTGCAGTCCGAAGAAGCGCTGATCCGCGGCAACCAGCGCGCCACCGTCGCTGGCGACAGCTACCTCGACGTCGGCCCCATCATCGGAAACCTGTCGATCGTCTACGACTGGTGCCGCCCGCAGATGACCTCGGCCCAGCGCGCCCGCTGGACCGCCTACGCCAACCAGGCGGTGTGGAACGTCTGGAACCCTAGCCAAGCCAAATGGGGCACCGCCACCTACGCCTGGACGGGGTGGTCGGTGGACAACCCGTCCAACAACTATTACTACTCTTTCCTGCGCGCGACCATGCTGCTCGGCCTGGCCACCCACGGGGAGAACCCCTCCGCCCAGGCCTGGCTCGACAAGTTCCGCACCGACAAGATCGGCAACCAGCTGGTGCCCACCTTCAACCGCGACCTGCAGGGCGGCGGCTCCCGTGAAGGCACGGGCTACGGCGTGGCGATGAAGGGCCTCTTCGACCTGTATCACTGGTGGGAGAAATCCACCGGCCAGCGCATCGCCGACCTCACGCCCCACACGCTGGCGTCGCTGGGCAAGTTCATGCACGACATCGTGCCCACGCTGGACCGCGTGAGCCCCACCGGCGACCATGCCCGCGACTCCACCGCCGCGCTGTTCGATTACCACCGCGAATACCTGCTGATCCTCTCTCGGCTGTATCCGTCCGACCCGCTGGCCGGGGTGTCCAAGACGCTGCTGTCGCAGTCCTCGGTCAAGTCGATGGGCAACGGCTTCGAACTCTGGGTCGACTACCTCTACGACCAGGCCGACATCCCGGCCCAGCCGCTCAGCCGTCTCGGCACCGCCAACTGGGCCCTC
The DNA here is from genome assembly GCA_966211815.1 of uncultured Burkholderiales bacterium. Lineage (GTDB taxonomy): Bacteria > Pseudomonadota > Gammaproteobacteria > Burkholderiales > Burkholderiaceae_C > JANPCX01. The sequence continues at coordinate 17,428 of CBIHOD010000011.1, read as the reverse complement.
GGCACCGGCCAGTTCTCGATGCGTTCGGCTTGGTCCCCGGACGCGGCCTACGCCAACTTGATCTGCGGCCCCTACACCGAGAGCCATGCCCACCATGACCAGGGCAGCTTCGTCTTTTTCAAGGGCAACTGGCTGGCCTACGACGCGAACATCCACTCGCACTCCGGCCTGTTCCAGGACGAGGCGCCCCACAACCTGGTCCGCATCGAGCAGAACGGGGCCACCGTCGCGCAGGCCTACGGCACCCGCTGCGCGATGCTGGCGCTGGCCGACACGCCCGCCTACGCCTACGGCCTGGCGAATGTCACGCCGGTCTACGCCGGCAAAGCCAGCGTGGTGAAGGTGGAGCGGGAGTTCCTGTTCATCAAGCCCGCCACGCTGGTGGTGCTGGACCGGGTGCAGACCAGCGGCACCGGCATGCGCCGCGTCTGGACACTGAACCTGCCCGGCACGCCCACCGTCAGCGGCGACCGCTTGACCGCCGTCGGCGGCGCCAACCAGTTCGATGTGGTGCGGCTGGCGCCCGCCGGCCTGGTGTCGCAGGTGCTGTCCTGGCCCGCCTTGAACAGCGACCTGAACGCCGGCTTCCGGGTGGACGCGGCCGATGCCTCGGCCGGCAACGCGTCGGTGTTCCTGCACGTGCTGGGCGCCGACAAGGCCTTCAGCGCCGCGACGCGTTCCGACGCCGCGGGACAGACCGGCGCGCTGGTCACGCTGGCCAACGGCAACACCGCCACGGTGCGCTTCAACACCGCCGGCAGCGGCGGCACGCTGGAGATCCGGAATCCGGCCGGCCAGGTGCTCTCGTCCGGCGCCCTTCCCACCACGGTCCAGCCGCCGCCGCGCCTGGCGAATTGATCCCGGCGTGGACGGATCGGGCGCGGGCAGGCGGTGAACCGTCCCCCGCCTCGGCGGGGTTGTGAACGCCTGCTCGCGGCTTCGGGACGCGGCGAAGCGAAACTCCCCCGGAATGCGGGGTTTCTGCGGCGAAAAAGGCTGCAATGGGCCGTATCCGGCGCGAGGGTGCTGTAATCTCCTCGCCATGCCCGGACAGGGCATGTTTCCAAGAGCCGTATCCCGATGAGCATCTTCAATTTCCTGCGCCGATCCACCCCCTCCGCACCGTCCGCCGCGCCGGCGCGGCCGGCGGCGCCCGTCGAATCGAGCGAACGCCGCAAGGTGTCGCGGCTGCGGGCGCGCAGCGGCACCCAGGTGCTGATCATCGACGACTCGCAGACCGTGGTCGTCGCGCTGTCGCGCATGCTCAAGCAGAACCACTACGACACCATCCACGCCTACGACGCCGAGACCGGCCTGAGCCTGGCGCGCGCGCGCCGCCCGCACCTCATCTTCCTGGACATCGTCCTGCCCGGCATGAACGGGTTCAACGCCCTGCGCGCCCTGCGCCGCGACACCACGACGCAGAACATCCCGGTCATCATGATCAGCGGCAACGACCAAGCCGTCGAGCAGTTCTACGCCGAGCGCATCGGCGCCGACGACTTCATGCGCAAGCCTTTCAACCGCATCGAAGTCTTCTCCCGCATCGACCGCCTCATCGGCCCCGACCTGGTGCCCAGGCGTTCTGCCGCCTCGCAGGCGGCGCAGGCCGCGCCGCGCTGAGGCGGGGAGGGGCGCCCGCCCCCTTGACCCCCTCTGCCCCCCGGTTGCTCCATATCCGGTTCGGACCGCCCCGGCCGTGCGCAGGGCCCGTGTCTGCAAGAATCCGCCCTCCCGAACCGAATCCAGCCGCAGGCGATCGATGGCGACGACCCGACCCCCACTGACACCTTCCGGGCCCAGCGCCCGCGCGGCCGAGCTGCGCCGGCAACTCGCCCACCACGCCCACCTGTACTACGTGCTCGACGCGCCGGAGCTGCCCGACGCCGAATACGACAAGCTGTTCCAGGAGCTGCAGGCGATCGAAGCGGCGCACCCCGAGTTGCTGACGGCCGATTCGCCCACGCAGCGGGTGATCGGGCAGGTGCTCGACGGCTTCACGCCGGTGCGGCACGCGGTGCCGATGCTTTCCATCCGGACCGAAACCGACACCGAGGCCAGCGGCGCGCAGTCCTTCGACGCGCGCGTGCGCCGCAAGCTGGCGCTGGCCGAGGACGCGCCCGCGGTCGAATACGCCGCCGAGCTGAAGTTCGACGGCCTGGCCATCAACCTGCGCTACGAGGACGGCTTGCTCAAACAGGCCGCCACGCGCGGCAACGGCGAAACCGGCGAGGATGTGACCCAGAACATCCGCACCATCGGGCAGGTGCCCCTGCGCCTGCTCGGCGTCGACGCGCCGGTGGTCGAAGTGCGGGGCGAGGTCTACATGCGGCGCGACCATTTCGAGGCGCTGAACGAACGACAGCGCGCCTTGATCGCCGCCGGCGCCACCCACGAGAAGACCTTCGTCAACCCGCGCAACGCTGCGGCCGGCGCGGTGCGCCAGCTCGACCCGGCGATCGCCGCCAAGCGGCCCCTGAGCTTCTTCGCCTACGGCCTGGGCGAGGTGCGCGGCTGGGAACCGCCGCCCACGCACAGCGGCGTGCTGGACGCGCTGCAGGCCATGGGGCTGCCGGTCTGCGCCGACCGCGCCGTCGTGTCGGGCGCCGAAGGGCTGGCCGCCTTCCACCGGTCGATGGGCGAGCGGCGCGACGCGTTGCCCTTCGACATCGACGGCGTGGTCTACAAAGTGAATTCCCGCGAGCTGCAGCAGCGCCTGGGATTCGTCAGCCGCGAGCCGGTCTGGGCGGTGGCGCACAAATACCCGGCGCAAGAGCAGATGACCCTGCTTCAAGGCATCGACATCCAGGTCGGCCGCACCGGCAAGCTGACGCCGGTGGCCAAGCTGGCGCCGGTGTTCGTCGGCGGCACCACGGTGAGCAACGCCACCCTGCACAACGAAGACGAGGCCCGGCGCAAGGATGTGCGCGTCGGCGACACCGTCGTCATCCGCCGGGCCGGCGACGTGATCCCCGAAGTGGTGGGCGTCGTGCTCGAACGCCGGCCCGCGGACGCCGGCGAACCTTTCGACATGGTCAAGCGCCTGCGGGGCCGCTGCCCCATCTGTTCCAGCCCGATCCTGCGGGAAGAAGGCGAGGCCGACTGGCGCTGCACCGGCGGGTTGACCTGCCCGGCCCAGCGCAAGCAGGCCATTCTTCACTTCGCCGGGCGGCGGGCGATGGACGTTGAAGGCCTGGGCGACAAGCTGGTGGACCAGCTCGTCGACGCGGGGATCGTCCGCAACCTGCCCGAGCTCTACAAGCTCGGCCTGGGCAAGCTCGCCGAGCTGGCTCGCATGGGCGAGAAGAGCGCGGCCAACCTGATGGCCGGGCTGGAGAAGAGCAAGTCCACGACGCTCGGGCGCTTCATCTTCGCGCTGGGCATCCGCCACGTGGGCGAGACCACCGCCAAGGACCTGGCCCGCCACTTCGGCTCGATGGACCGGCTGATGGACGCCAGCCTCGAACAGCTGCTGGAGGTGAAGGACGTCGGCCCGGTGGTGGCGCAGAGCGTGCGCGCCTTCTTCGAGCAGCCCCACCACCGTGAGGTGGTCGAGCAACTGCGGGCCGTCGGCATCCATTGGGAGGAGGGCGAAGGCACCGCCGACACGCGGCCCAAGCCGCTGGCGGGCCTGACCTTCGTCATCACCGGCACCCTGCCCACCCTCAGCCGGGACGAGGCCAAGGACCTGATCGAGGCCGCTGGCGGCAAGGTCGCCGGCTCGGTCTCGAAGAAGACACACCACGTGGTGGCGGGCAGCGAGGCGGGGAGCAAGCTCGACAAGGCGCGCGAGCTGAACCTTTCCGTGCTCGACGAGGCCGGCCTGCTGGCGCTGCTGGCGCTGCTGGCGGGCGGTCAGCCGGCCCTGCCGTAGTCGTCGCCGGCGCGCTCGATGTCGTCTTCGCCGAAGTAGCTGCCGGTCTGGATTTCCAGCATGGTCAGCGGCTCTGTCGTTTCGTTGGCCATGCGGTGCCAGCTGAGCGCGGGGATGTCGACCGCTTCGCCCGGGCCGAGGTCCCGCACCTGGCCGTCGACTTCGACGCGGGCCATTCCCTGCTGCACGAACCAGTGCTCCTGGCGCCGGCGGTGGCGTTGCAGCGACAGCCTGTGGCCGGGCTGCACCACGATGGCCTTGACCTTGTAGGTGTCGGTCTCCGCCAGGACCAGGTAGTGCCCCCAGGGCCGGGCGGTGCCCGCCGCGGCGCTGGGGCGGACCTCCGCGGTGTCGCCGCGGAAGAGGTGCAGCGCCGCGTACTGCAGCAGCATGATCGTCTTCGCATCCTGGATGCGGCCGTCGCGCACCATGTCGAGCGCTTCGCGCAAGGGAAGCTCCAGCAGTTCGATGTCCTCGCCTTCCTCCTCCAGGCCGCCGCCGTCGCCCGAGCGCATGGCGGGGGTGTACGGCGCCACGAAGAAATACAGCTTTTCGGTGACCGAGCCGGGGCTCATGAAAGCCTCCATCACCTGCCGCACTTCGCCGAGGCGGTATCCGGTCTCTTCCTCCACTTCCAGCCGGATTCGCTCTTCCGGTGCGGCGTTGTCGAGCAAACCCGCGGGTGCTTCGATCATCAAGCCTGGGCCCGCGTTGACGTGGGTGGGGTAGCGGAACTGCCGCGTCAACAGCACGCAGCCCCGCTGCAAGTCGTACGGAAGCAGCACGGCCGCGTTGCCGCGGTCGTAGGTCTCGCGGCTCATGGTCTGCCAGCGGCCGTCGCGGCGCAGCCAGTCGAAAGTGGTCTTCTTGAGCACGCCCCAGTCTTGCGACAAGACTTGAACTTGCTGGATTCGGATGCGGGATGGGATGTCCATGGCGAAAGCATAAACGCAAAAACAAGATAAAACAAGAAAAAACGTGCATGGACGGTGCGGTCCCCCAGCCAGGCCGAGGCCGCCGCGCGCTACCTGCTGCTAGCATGAAGACATGCTCAGCCACCAACGGAAACAACTGCTGCTACAGCGCCTCCACAGGGACGGGCAACTCGAGGCCACACCCCTGAGCGTGGAGCTGGGCGTGTCGGAAGACACCATCCGGCGCGACTTGCGCGACCTCGCCGCCGAAGGCCTGCTGCAACGCGTGCACGGCGGGGCGCTGCCCAGCTCGCAAGCCTTGGCCGACTTCGCGGGGCGCCAGCGGCTGGCGCCGGAACAGAAGGCCGCCATCGGACGGGCCGCCGCGGCCCTGGTGCTGCCCGGCCAGGTGGTGTTCATCGACGGCGGCACCAGCGCCGTGCAGCTGGCGCGCGCCCTCGACCCCCAGTTGCGGGCCACCGTGGTCACCCACAGCCCTTCGGTGGCGGTGGAGCTGGTGGTGCATCCCCACGTCGAGGTGCTGCTGGTCGGGGGCCGCCTGTTCAAGCACTCGGTGGTCGCGGTGGGCGCGTCCACCGCCGAGGCCATCAGCCGCGTCCGCGCGGACACTTATTTCATGGGGGTCAGCGGCATCCATCCGGAAGCCGGCCTGAGCACCGGCGACAGCGAGGAAGCCAGCGTCAAACGCGCCCTGCTGGCCAATGCGGCCGAGACCGTGGTGCTGGCCTCCTCCGAGAAACTCGGTGTGGCCTGCGCCCACGTGGTCGCGCCGGTCGCATCGGCCACCACGCTGGTGGTGGCCCACGACGTCCCGAAATCCGTGCTGCAACCTTATCGACGACTCGGCGTGCAGGTGCTGCAGGCGTCTCGCAACTAGACCAGGAATCTGCCTTGGCCATCCGAACCATCCTGAAAATGGGCGACCCCCGACTGCTGCGGGTGGCCCAACCCGTCGAGCGCTTCGACACGCCCGAGCTGCACGCCCTGGTGGCCGACCTCTTCGACACCATGCACGCGGCCAACGGCGCGGGCCTGGCGGCGCCGCAGATCGGCGTCGACCTGGCCGTGGTGATCTTCGGCTTCAAGCACAACGCGCGCTACCCGGAAGCGCCGGCCGTGCCGCAGACGGTGTTGATCAACCCGCTGATCGAGCCGCTTTCGGTCGAGGAAGAGAGCGGCTGGGAAGGTTGCTTGTCCGTCCCCGGCATGCGCGGCGTGGTGCCGCGGTTCAGCCACATCCGCTACAGCGGCTTCGATGCCGCGGGAAGCCCCATCGAACGCGAGGCCCAGGGCTTCCACGCGCGCGTGGTGCAGCACGAATGCGACCACCTGATCGGCAAGCTCTACCCGATGCGGATCCGAGACTTCAACCAGTTCGGTTTCACCGAGGTGCTCTTCCCCGGCCTGGACGCGCGGGACGACGATTGACGCGCCGCTCCAGGCGCACCGCCGTCAGCGCGCCTGCAGCCCGGACAGCATGGGCTTGAGCCCCTGCCAGACATTGGCCAGGAGCTGGGGCTGCGCCTGCTCGTTGGGGTGGATGCGGTCGCCCTGGAACAGGGAATCGGCCTTCGGGCTGTCGGCCACGCCCTTGAGCATGAAAGGCACGATCGCCGTCTTCTGGTCGCGGGCGACCTTCTCGAAGACGGCCGCGAAATCCTCGCTGTACCGGCGGCCGTAGTTGGGCGGCACCTGCATGCCCACCAGCAGGACTTTCGCGCCGCTGTCCTTGGCCGCGCGGCTCATCTCGGCCAGGTTGGCCTCGGTCATGTTCAGCGGCAGGCCGCGCAGGGCGTCGTTGCCGCCCAGCTCGACCACCACCAGCTGCGGCTTGTGCTGCGCCAGCAGCGCCGGCAACCGCGAGCGGCCGCCCGAGGTGGTGTCTCCGCTGATGCTGGCGTTGACCACCCTGGCGCCGGTTTTTTCCTGGGCCAGGCGCTGTTCGAGCAGCGCCACCCAGCCGGTGCCGCGCTGGAGGCCGTATTCGGCCGACAGGCTGTCGCCGACGACCAGCAGCACCGGGCCGGTACCCGCGGCTTGCGCTGGCTTTTTTCCCCCCGCCGCATCTGCGGCTGTTGCCGCGCCGACGCTCAACGCGCAGGCCAAAGCGGTAGAGTAGGCCAGCGCCGCGGTGCGGCCGGCCGGTGCCGGCGCTTTGCGCGCCAGCATGCACAGGAACATCTTCACTTCCATCGGAATCCCCCTTCACCCATGACCGACCCCATCATCGCGGTACAGAACGTCGGCAAGGATGTCCAGGACGCCACGGGCACCCTGACGATTCTCCATGACATCGACTTCCAGCTGCAGGCGCGGCAATCGGTGGCGATCGTGGGCGCCTCGGGGTCGGGCAAAAGCACGCTGCTGTCCATCATGGCCGGCTTGGACACCCCCACCCGCGGAACAGTTCAATTGCAAGGCACCGACCTGTTCTCGCTCGGCGAAGACGCGCGGGCGGAAGTCCGCGCGCTGAAGCTGGGCTTCGTCTTCCAGAGTTTCCAGCTGCTCGGCAACCTCACGGCCCTGGAAAACGTGATGCTGCCGCTGGAGCTGCAAGGCCGTCCCGACGCCCGCCAGCTGGCCACCGACATGCTCAGGCGCGTGGGCCTGGGCGAGCGGTTGCAGCACCACCCGCGCGTGCTGTCCGGCGGCGAGCAGCAGCGCGTGGCCCTGGCGCGCGCTTTCGTCGTGCGGCCCGCCGTGCTGCTGGCGGACGAACCCACCGGCAGCCTCGACTTCGCCACGGGGGAGACGGTGATGGCCCTGATGTTCGAACTCAACCGGGAAGCCGGCACGACGCTCGTGCTGGTGACCCACGACCGCGGCATCGCGTCGCGCTGCGACCGGCAGCTGCGCATCGAGGCGGGCCGGCTCGCGGAATCGTCCGCGCCTTGACCCTGCCGCCAGGGCCCGCGTCAAGCGCCGAAGAAAAAAGGCTGCCCATGGGCAGCCTTTCTTTCGGTTGGCCGACGCGCGGGACGCGGCGACGGCCCGGCGCCGGTCACTTGAAGGTGTAGTCGGTCTTGGCCTTCTTGCGGATGTCTTCCTGGAAGTTGGCCATCTTCTGCTGCTGCAGGCCCTGCTTGATCTTGTCCTTCACTTCTTCGAGCGCCGGGAACTGGGCGTCGCGCGTCTCTTCGAGCTTGATGATGTGGTAGCCGAACTGCGATTTCACCGGGGTGTCGGTGACTTCGCCCTTCTTGAGCTTGATCATGGCCTGGGAGAACTCCGGCACGAAGCCGTTGGGGTTGGCGAAACCGAGGTCGCCGCCGTTCTCGCCCGATCCCGGGTCCTTGGAATTCTTCTTGGCGAGTTCCTCGAACTTGGCGCCGGCCTTGATCTGCTTGATCAGGGCGACGGCGTCTTCTTCCTTCTCGACCAGGATGTGGCGGGCGCGGTACTCGGTGCCGGCGGACTGGGCCTTGGCCTTCTCGTATTCGGCGGCGATCTCGGCGTCGGTCACCGGGTTCTTGGCCTGGTAGTCCATGAACATCGTCTGGATCAGCAGGCCGGTCTTCAGGGTCTCGACGCGGGCCAAGTAGTCGGGGTTGCGCTCCAGGCCCAGCTTCTTGGCCTCCTGCGACATGATCTCGTCCATCACCAGCTTGTCGCGCACGCGCTGCTCGGTGTCGGGGCGCAAGGTCTGGCCCTGGGCGGCGGCGTCGGCGTTGAGCTGCTTCATGAACGAATCGAAGCGGGCCTTGGGCACGGGCTTGCCGTTGACGATGGCGATGTTCTGCGCCGTGGCGGCCAGCGGCGAAGCGAGCAGGGCCACCAGCATGGCGGCGGGAAGGAGGCGGAGGGAAAGAGTCTTGTTCATGTTGTGGGGCCTTTCAACCCGGGAGCGGTGGAATCAGCGGGAATCAGCGGAATTGCCCGGCGTTCGACGCGCGGGCGATCGATTGGTTCAGCTGCCTTGGGGAAAAAACGGAAGAGGAAATGTGACGGGTGGTGAGCGGGGCGGCCTTGGCCGCGGCTTCATCAGGCCTTGCCGGCTTCTCCGGGGGAGCGGGCATCGATGACCAGCGCATGGATGCCCTGCGCCATCAAGGCGGAAAGCGAATCATAAACGAGCCGGTGCCGAGCCACGCGGGGCATGCCGGCGAAACGGGCGCTCACGATCCGGACGCTGAAATGCCGGCCTTCGCGGGCGCCGGCGTGCCCCGCGTGGAGGTGGCTGTCGTCCTGGACGGCGAGTTCGTCGGGTTGCAGCAGCGCGTGCAGCGCGGCCTGGATGTCTTGCGCGGTGACTGCCATGGACGGTCCCCGCCTCAACCGGCCGACTTGCCGTTTTCGCCGGCGGCCGGGGATTCATCGGGCAGCAGGTGCTTGTTCATGTAGACGCCCTGCGCCACGGTGAACACGAGCATCAGGCCAAGGCTGCCGAACACCTTGAAATTCACCCAGGTGGGCGTCGGGAAGTTGTAGGCGATGTAGAGGTTGAGCACGCCCATGCCGGCGAAGAAGGCGATCCAGGCCCAGTTCAGTTGGGACCAGACGCGCTGCGGCAGACGCACCTCTTTCATCAAGGCCTGCAGCAGGTTCTTGCCGAAGAAGGCAGGCGCGGCCCAGAAGGACAGTCCCATGACCCAATACAGCACGCTGGGCTTCCACTTGATGAAGGTGTCGCTGTGGAACCAGACGGTGGCCCCGCCCAGCACCACGACCAGGGCGAGGCTGACCCACAGCATCATGTCCACCTTCTTGCCGCGCAGCACGAGCCACGCCACCTGCAGCAGCGTGGCGGCGATGACCACGACCGTGGCCAGCAGCACTGGCGCCTCGGCGGCGCCGACCACGCCGCCGGAAACCAGGAAGCCCAGGTGCTCGGTGGCGAAAGCGGAGGCCCAGTCGACGTGGTTCTCGGCGTATTTGTAGGTGCCGAAAAAGAGCAGGATCGGTAGGAAGTCGAGCAGGATTTTCATGAACGGCGGGGAAGCGCGGTGGGGTGCCCTGGTCAGGCCGAAGGGTCGAAGTCTATCGCGGCCGAATTGATGCAGAAGCGCTCGCCGGTGGGCGCCGGGCCGTCCGGGAAGACGTGGCCGAGGTGGGAGCCGCAGCGGTTGCAGCGCACTTCCACGCGCACCATGCCGTGGCTGCGGTCGACCACGCGCTCGATGACCTCGCTGTTGATCGGCCGGTCGTAGCTCGGCCAGCCGCAGCCGGCGTCGAACTTGGTCGACGACTCGAACAGCGGCGTGCCGCAGCCGACGCAGTTGTAGCGGCCGGGCTCCCAGTGGTCCCAGTAGCGGCCGGTGAAGGCGCGTTCGGTGGCGGATTGCCGCGCCACCTGGTACTGCATCGGGTCGAGCGAACGGCGCCACTCTTCGTCGGTCTTCTGGACCGGGTAGGTTTTGTCGGGGTCGGGTTTGTTCATGGCGGTCAGGCGTTGCGCCGCGTTTTCGAAACGCGGCTTCCAAGGGTCAGGAAGAGCAGGAGACTTCGATCCCGCTCGCCCAGTCGGGTGGCAGCGCGGCGTAAGCGGCGTGCGCGGGTTGTTCGTCGTAAGGGCGGGCCAAGATCTGACGCAGCTTGTCGACTTCGCTGAAATCGCCGGCCTGGGCCTGGCGGATGGCGACTTCCGCGAGGTGGTTGCGCAGGACGTAGCGCGGGTTGACGCCATCCATGCGCGCGGCGCGTTCGGCGTCGACGCTGCCCTCGTCGCGGAGCCGCGCCGCGTAACGAGCCGCCCAGGCGTCGAAGGCCTCGCGGTCGATGAAGAAATCGCGGACGGCGCCCGGCCGGGCCTCGGGCGCGTCGGCCTGGAAGCCGGCGAGCGAGCGCCAGGCCAGGGTGTGGTCGACCCGGTCCGCGGCCAGCAGGCGCAGCCAGTCGTCGGCCAACCGCGCGTCGCCAGGCGCCCCGGTCGACAGGCCGAGCTTGGCGGCCAGCCGCCGCTGCATCGCTTCGGGGAAAACGGTTTTGTAGGTTTCCAAGGCGGCGATCGCCGCGTCGCTGTCGTCGATCAGCGGCATCAGCGCCTGCCCCAGGGCGTAGAGGTTCCACAGCGCCACGTTGGGTTGCTGGGCGAAGGCGTAGCGGCCCTGGTGGTCGGAGTGGTTGCAGACGTGCCCCGGCTCGTAGGCGTCCAGGAAGCCGAAGGGGCCGTAGTCGATCGTCAGCCCGAGGATGGACATGTTGTGGGTGTTCATCACGCCGTGGCTGAAGCCCACGGCCTGCCAGTCGGCCATCAGCGCGGCGGTGCGTCCGGTCACCGCCTCCAGCAGCGCGGCGTAGGGGTTGGCCGAGGCTGCGCACTCCGGGTAGAAGTGGCGCACGACGAAGTCGGCGAGCTGGCGGAGCTCGGCGTGGGGCGGCGAGCCCTGCGGCTCGGCGTAGGAGAAATGTTCGAAGTGGCCGAAGCGGATGAAGCTGGCCGCCACCCGGGTGACGACGGCCGCGGTCTCGATCGTCTCGCGCCGCACCGGCAGGGCCGAGCCGGCGATGCACAAAGCACGGGTGGTCGGGATGCCCAGCGCGTGCATCGCCTCGGAACAGAGGAATTCCCGGATCGACGAGCGCAGCACCGCGCGGCCGTCGCCCATGCGCGAATAGGGCGTCAGGCCCGAGCCTTTGAGCTGGAGTTCCATCGGCCCTTGCGGCGTCTGCGCCTCGCCCAGCCACAGCGCACGCCCGTCGCCGAGCTGCCCGGCCCAGACGCCGAACTGGTGGCCGCTGTAGACGCTGGCCAGCGGCCGCATGCCGGGCCACAGGCAGCCGCCGCTGAAGACGCACAGGGCCTCCGGGGACGACGCCCAGTCCGCGGCCCACCCCAGCCATTCGGCGCATTCCGGGCTGGTGGCGACCCAGTGCGGGTCGGGCAGGCCCTGGGCGGGCTGTTCGGTGTAGAAGCGCGGGCCCAACGATGCGAAACGGTGGGTCCAGCGCAGTTCGGGGCGGGAGGGCATCGGGGCAGTTTAGTCATTGTGGGATGGGCTTGCGGCCGGCGTGGTCGCACCGCCCGGGGCGGGCGGCGGCTCGTCTAAAGTCGCGTTTTCGGATACCTGGCGCAACGCATGCTTACAACGAGGGGGCCCACGATGGTGGATGGACGGAGGAAAACCTGGGCGCTCGGTTTCTTCCTGGCGGTGGCGCCGGCCCTGGCGCTGCCGGCCGCGGCGCAGCCCGCCAAGCTGAACGAGACGGTGAAGATCGCCTGGATCGACCCACTGTCGGGCCTGATGGGGCCGGTGGGGGCCAACCAGTTGAAAACCTTCCAGTTCGTGGCCGAAAAGTACAACCAGGGCAACCCGGCCGGCGTGAAATTCGAACTCGTGAGCTTCGACAACAAGCTCAGCCCCGCCGAAAGCCTGAACGCGCTGAAGGGGGCCATCGACCAGGGCGTGCGCTACATCAGCCAGGGCAATGGCTCGGCGCCTGCCGCCGCCCTGGTCGACGCGGTCAACAAGCACAACGAGCGCAACCCGGGCAAGGAGGTGCTGTTGCTCAACCACTCCGCGGTCGACCCCGACCTCACGAACGCCAAGTGCAGCTACTGGCACTTCCGCTTCGACGCGGACACCTCGATGAAGATGGAGGCGATGACCGCCTTCCTGCGCGGCCAGCCCGAGGTGCGCAGCGTCTACCTGATCAACCAGAACTACTCCCACGGCCAGCAGGTGGCGCGTTACGCGAAAGAGATGCTGGCGGCCAAGCGGCCCGACGTGAGGATCGTCGGCGAAGACCTGCACGCGCTGGCCCAGGTCCGGGATTTCGCGCCCTACGCCGCCAAGATCAAGGCCTCGGGGGCCGACGCCGTCATCACCGGCAACTGGGGCACCGACCTGTCGCTGCTCGTCAAGGCCGCCCAGGAGGCCGGCTACACCGGCAGGTTCTACACCTATTACGCCTCCGTCACCGGCACGCCCACGGCGCTGGGCGCCGGCGCCGCGGGGCGCGTGTACCACGTCGCCTACAACCACTACAACCTGCCCGGCCAGCACCAGGCCTGGATGAAGGAATTCAAGGCGCGCCACAACGACGACCTCTACACCAGCTCGGTGATGCACGTCTTCGCCGCGCTGTCCCAGGCGATGGCCAAGGCGCGTTCGACCGAGCCGGCCAAGGTCGCGGCGGCGCTGTCGGGGTTGAAGTTCGCGAGTTTCAACGGCGAAGTGGAGATGCGCGCTCGGGACCACCAGCTGCAGCAGCCGCTGTTCGTCTCCGCCTGGCAGAAGGCGGACGCCCAGCACCCCTACAGCCCCGAGAACACCGGGATGACGCTGGCGCCGGTCAAGCGCTTCGACGCCTATGTGGCCAGCACGCCCACCAGCTGCCAGATGGCGCGGCCCTGAACGGGAGCCGCCGGCCCCGGCTCGTCCCGAAAGACCCGTACCTTCCCGCGCATGGAGCTGCTCTCCCTGTCTTTGCTCAACGGCCTGAGCTACGGCCTGCTGCTGTTCATGCTCAGCAGCGGCCTGACGCTGATCTTCAGCATGATGGGCGTGCTCAATTTCGCCCACGCCAGCTTCTACATGCTGGGCGCCTACATCGGCCACGCGCTGGCGCTCCAGGCGGGTTACTGGGCAGCGCTGCTGTTGGCGCCGCTGCTGGTGGGGCTGCTCGGCGCCGCGTTCGAGCGCTTCGTCCTGCGCCGTGTGCACCGGCTCGGCCACGTGCCCGAGCTGCTGGTCACCTTCGGCCTGGCCTATGTGGTGCTGGAGGCGGTGCAACTGGTGTGGGGCCGGTCGGCGCTGCCGTTCTCGCCGCCGGCCGTCCTGCAGGGGCCGGCTTTCACGCTGTCGCACGCGGCCCAGGGCGGGTGGGCCCTGCACCTGGGCGCCGCGCCGGCCGGCTGGTGCCTGCCTTCGGGCGCCGCGTCATGCTCGACTTTCCCGGCCACCCGGGCCTTCATGATGGCCGTGGCGCTCTTCATGCTGCTGGCGCTGTGGGTGCTGCTCAAGCGCACCCGCGCCGGGCTGGTGGTGCAGGCGGCGCTGCGCCACCCCGACATGGTCGAAGCCCTCGGCCACGACGTCCCCCGGGTGTTCATGGCGCTGTTCGGCGCCGGCTGCGCGCTCGCCGGGCTGGCGGGCGTGATCGGCGGCAGCACCTTCGTGACCGAGCCGGCGATGGCCGCGGCGGTGGGCGCGGTGGTGTTCGTGGTGGTGGTCGTCGGTGGCGTGGGTTCGTTGCGCGGCGCGTTCGCGGCCTCGCTGCTGATCGGCTGCCTCCAGACCCTGGCAGTCGCGCTGGACACATCGGTCGGCTCGGCCGCCGCCGCCGTCGCCTCGCTGTGGGGCGGCAGCGTCGGACAGCAGGTCCGCCAGCACGCGCTGATGAAGCTCAGCGCGTCGCAGCTCGCGCCGGTGCTGCCCTACCTGCTGATGGTGCTGGTGCTGGCCTGGCGGCCGCAGGGCCTGTTCGGCCGGAAAGCGGGTTGAGTCGATGGTGCAGCCGCCGCCGCAACCGCGCGCCGGCCGGGCCTGGCCCTGGCTGGCTTTCGGCGCCGCGCTGCTGCTGGCGCCGCGGCTGTTCCCGAGCGGCCTGGGCTTGTCGGTGCTGTCCCAGATCGGCATCGCGATGATCGCCTGCCAGTCCTACAACCTGCTGTTCGGCCAGGGCGGCATGCTGAGCTTCGGCCACGCCGTCCACAGCGGCATGGGCGCCTACCTGGCCATCCATGCACTCAACCGCGTCGGCCAGGGCGCCTGGGACTTCCCGGTCAGCCTGCTGCCCCTGGTGGGCGGCGTGGCCGGCATGGGCACGGCCTTGCTGACCGGCTGGTTCGGCACGCGGCGCGGCGGCATGCCGTTCGCGATGATCTCCCTCGGGTTGGCCGAACTGGCGTTCGCCGGCGTGCTGATGTTCCCCGGTGTTTTCGGCGGCGAAGCCGGCGTCACCGGCAACCGGGTCGCCGGGCCGGCGCGCGCCGGGGTCACTTTCGCGCCGGCCGCCGAGGTGTACTACCTGATCGCCGGATACGCCTTCGCATGCAGCGCCGCGATGTTCGCTTTCACCCGCACGCCGCTGGGCCGGCTGCTCAACGCGGTGCGCGACAACGCCGAGCGCGTGGGCTTCATCGGCTACAGCGCCCACCGCATCCGCTACACCGCTTTCGTCGTCGCCGGCTTCTTCGCCGGCGTCGCCGGCGGCCTGGGCGCGCTGCATTTCGAGATCGTCACCGCCGAAGTGGTGGGCACGGCGCGTTCGGGCGCCTACCTGCTGTTCACCGTGTTGGGCGGCAGCGCCAGCTTCGCCGGCCCGATGCTGGGCGCGGTGCTGATGGTGGTGAGCGGCGTGCTGTTCTCGGCGTGGACGCGCGCCTGGCTGCTCTACATGGGCCTGCTCTTCCTCTTCGTCGTGATCGTCGCGCCGGCGGGCTTGGCGGGCCTGCTGTCGGCTTGCTGGCGATGGTGGTCCGAGGCGCGGTGGCGCGGGGCCGGGCCCGACGCGTGGGTGCGGGCGGCGGCGCTGGCGGCCGGCGGCGCGGCGCTGTCGGCGGGCATGGCCGCGCTCGTCGAAATGACCTACCACTTGCGGTTGCAGGAGGGCCAGGGCGACACGCTGGGTTTCCTCGGCCTGGCGCTGAGGGTGTCGGCGCCGGAGAGCTGGGCCGGCGCCGCGGCGTTGGCCGGCCTGGGGGCCGCCTCCTGCCTGTGGTCGCGGCTGTCGGCGCGCCGGGCCCGGCGGCCGGCGGAGGCGGCATGAACGGCGCCTCGCCCGCGCCACCGTCCAACCAGGGGACCGCCGCGGACGAACTGGTGCTGGACGGCCTGCACAAAAGCCTGGGCGGCAGCGCCGTCCTGCGCGGCGTGAGCCTGTCGCTGCGGCGGGGGGAGCGTGTCGCGCTCATCGGCCCCAACGGCGCGGGCAAGTCCACCCTGTTCAACCTCGTCAGCGGCGCGATGGCGCCGGACAGCGGCGGCGTCTGGCTGCGCGGGCGGCGCATCGACGGCCTGGCGCCGCAGCGGGTCCACCGCCTCGGGCTGGCCCGCAGCTTCCAGGTCAGCAGCCTGTTCGGCGGCTTGTCGGTGTCGGACAACCTGCGTTGCGCGGCGATGGGCGCCGCCGGGTACGCCTTCTGGCGCCGGCTGTCGCGCCTGCGCGCCGTCAACGAACGCGCGGCCGAGATGATTGATCTGCTGGGCCTGCGGCACAGGGCCGATGTGCCGGCGGGACAGCTCAGTTACGCCGAGCAGCGCGCGCTCGAATTGGGCCTGACCGTCGCCGGCGGCGCCCACACCGTGCTGCTGGACGAGCCCACCGCCGGCATGAGCCGCGCGGAGACCGCCCATTTCGTCGGCCTGATCCGCCGCCTCACCGAAGGCCGCACGCTGCTGGTCGTGGAGCACGACATGGACGTGGTGTTCGACCTGGCCGACCGCGTCGCGGTGCTGGTGGACGGCCAGGTCGCCGCTTTCGGTCCGGCGCGGGCGGTGCGCGACGACCCGGCCGTCCGGCAGGCCTACCTGGGTGCCTTGGCCACGCCCGCGCCGAAGGGGGCGGCCTGAGATGGGTGTGTCGCCGCTGCTCGAACTGCGCGGGCTGCACGCCTTCTATGGGCAGAGCCATGTGCTGCACGGGGTGGACCTGCAGGTCGACCCGGGCGAGATCGTCTGCCTGCTCGGGCGCAACGGTTCGGGCCGGTCGACCCTGCTGCGCGCGGCGATGGGCCTCGCCCAGGCGCGCGGCTCGCTTCGCTGGCGGGGGCGCGAATGCCTGGGCCTGCGGCCCTTCGAGATGGCCCGGCTCGGCCTGGGTTTCGTGCCGGAGGACCGGCAGGTGTTCCCGTCCCTGACCGTGCGTCAGAACCTGGCCTTGGGGGTCAAGCCCGCCCCCTGGTTGCGCCCCGGCCGGCCGGCCGCCGGCCGCTGGTCGATGGACGCGCTGCTCGACCTCTTCCCCAGACTGCGCGAGCGCCTGGATGTCCCGGCCGGCGCGCTGTCCGGCGGCGAACAGCAAATGCTCGCGCTGTGCCGAACCATGATGGGCGACCCCGAACTGGTCATGGTCGACGAGCCCACCGAAGGTCTGGCGCCCCAGTGGGTCGCGCAGGTGGCCGGGTTCCTGCATGAGCTGCGCCGCCGCGGCGTGGCGGTCCTGCTGGTGGAGCAGAAGCTGTCGATCGCGCTGGACGTGGCCACGCGCTGCTGCGTGGTGGCGCAGGGCCGGATCGCCTTCGAAGGCTCGCCCGCCCAGCTGCGGGTCGACGACGCGGTGCAACGCCAGTGGCTGGCGGTTTGAAGGGGCCGGGCGGATGCAACTATGCTCGCCCGCTGGGCAGCCACGAAAGGCGGATCGACGATGAAATCCAAAACGGTTGAGAAGTGGGTCTGGCCGCTGGTCTATGGCGGCCTGCTGGCGCTGGTCGCGGGCCTGGCGGTGGCGCGGCGCGACGAATCGATCGGCTGGACGATCGTCGCCGCCGGCGGCGCGGTGGCCGCGCTGGGCGCGGCCTTGATCTTCGTGCGCTCCAGGATGCCCGGCGATCCGGAATGACCCCGACAAGAACCCCATGACCCTAGCCTTACTGTGTCAAAAAACTGCCCCTGCGTGGTGAGCCCCGCCCGCAGCCGCAATCTAGGCGCAAAGCGCAGCCGGGGTGCCCCCCGGCGCGCCTTTGCAACGACGAGTGGGGCCGGGGGGGGGGGGCACCCGTCGGGGTGGCCCGCCGAGC
>CBIHOD010000010.1:0-76798 GCA_966211815.1 uncultured Burkholderiales bacterium | reverse complement strand
AGCGCGCGTTCGGTCAGGGCGTCGAGCTGCGGGTCGGCGAATGCTTTCCACCAGTCGGGTTGGGCCGTGGGGGCGGGCGCCGCATCGGCCGGTGCCGATTTGTAGGCCGCGGGAATGGCCGGCATCGGGTGCGGCTCGGTGGTGGCCACGCTGGCGCAGCCGGCCAGCACCATCGCGGCGACCAGCGGCGTCCAGAAGAGGTGCAGGCGGGTGCGGGAAGTGGGCGCCGCCCCGGGTTTTCTTTGATGGGATCCGGTTTTCATGGATTCACTCACTCGTTGATTGGTTGGTCCATTCATTCATCGGGATGGCGCGGCGCGGCCGGCAGCGGGCGGGCGTTGCCGCCTCCGCTTTGAAGCCCGGCGTGGACCGCATCGCTGCCGGCGAAGGCTTCTTCGGTGTGCACCGCCGCGCCGTGCAGCTTCAGCGGCCGGTTGCCCGCCAGCCCTCGCAGCACCACGTAGAACACCGGCGTCAGGAACAGGCCGAAAGCCGTCACGCCGATCATCCCGGCGAACACCGCCACGCCCATGGCCGAGCGCATCTCGGCGCCGGCGCCGCTGGCCAGCACCAGGGGCAGCACGCCCATGACGAAGGCCATCGAGGTCATCAGGATGGGGCGCAGGCGCAGCCGCGCGGCTTCGATCGCGGCCTCGATCGGCTTGCGACCGGCGAACTCCAGCTCGCGGGCGAATTCGACGATCAGGATGGCGTTCTTCGCCGACAGCCCCACCAGCACCATCAGCCCAATCTGGGTGAAGACGTTGTTGTCGCCTCGGGTGACCCACACGCCCGTCATCGCCGCGAGCAGGCCCATCGGCACGATCAGCAGGATGGCCAGCGGCAGCGTCAGGCTCTCGTACTGCGCGGCCAGCACCAGGAAGACCAGCAGGATGGCCAGCGGGAAGACCCACACCGCCGAGTTGCCGGCCAGGATCTCCTGGTAGGTCAGCTCCGTCCATTCGTAGGCGATGCCGGGGGGCAGCGTCTCGGCGGCGATGCGCTTGATCGCGTCCTGCGCCTGGCCCGAGCTGAAGCCCGGCGCCGGGCCGCCGTTGATGTCGGCGGAGAGGAAGCCGTTGTAGCGCATGGCGCGCTCCGGGCCCACCGAATGCCGCACCTTCATCAGCGCCGACAGCGGAACCATCTCGCCGCTGGACGAGCGCACCTTGAGCTGGCCCACGTCCTCGGCGCGTGCGCGGTGGGCGGCGTCGGCCTGCACGCGCACCGAATACGTCCGGCCGAACTTGTTGAAGTCGTTGACGTAGAGGCTGCCGAGGTAGATCTGCATGGTGTCGAACACGTCGGTCACCGCCACGCCGAGCTGGCGCGCCTTGGTGCGGTCGATGTCGGCGTGCAGCTGCGGCACGTTGACCTGGTAGCTGGTGAACATGCCCGCCAGCTCTTTGGTTTGATAAGCCTTGGCCATGAAGGCCTTGACCGCCTGGTCGAGCGCCTCGTAGCCCAGGCCGCCGCGGTCCTCCAGCTGCAGCTTGAAGCCGCCGGTCGTGCCCAGGCCCTGCACCGGCGGGGGCGGGAACATGACGATGAAGGCGTCCTGGATCCGGCCGTACTGCGCGTTCAGCGCGCCTGCGATCTCGCCGGCCGACAGGCCCTTGCCCTTGCGCTCGCTAAAGGGCTTGAGCGTGGCGAAGACGATGCCGGAGTTGGAGCTGTTGGTGAATCCGTTGATCGACAGGCCGGGGAAGGCCACGGCGCTTTCGACGCCGGGCGTCTTCAGCGTGATCTCGTTCATGCGGCGCACCACGTCCTCGGTGCGGTCGAGCGTGGCGCCGTCGGGCAGCTGGGCGAAGCCGATCAGGTACTGCTTGTCCTGCGCGGGAACGAAGCCGCCGGGCACGGCCTTGAACAGGCCCGCCGTCACCGCCACCAGGCCGGCGTAGAGCACAAGCATCGCCGCCTTGCGCCCGATGGCGCGCTGCACACCCGAACCGTAGGCGTCGGAGCCGCGCTTGAAGACGCGGTTGAAGGCGGCGAAGAAGCGGCCGAAGACCTTGTCCATGCCGCGGGTGAGCGCGTCCTTGGGCGCGTCGTGGCCCTTGAGCAGGAGCGCGGCCAGGGCGGGCGACAGCGTCAGCGAATTGACCGCCGAGATCACGGTGGAGATCGCGATCGTCAGCGCGAACTGGCGGTAGAACTGGCCGGTCAGCCCGCTGATGAAGGCCAGCGGCACGAACACCGCCACCAGCACCAGGGCGATCGCGATGATCGGGCCGGAGACCTCGCGCATCGCGCGGTAGGTGGCGTCGCGCGGGCTCAGGCCGGCCTCGATGTTGCGCTCGACGTTCTCGACGACGACGATCGCGTCGTCGACCACGATGCCGATCGCCAGCACCAGGCCGAACAGGCTGAGCGCGTTGATCGAGAAGCCGAACAGGTGCATGACCGCGAAGGTGCCCACCACCGACACCGGCACCGCCAGCAGCGGGATGATGGAGGCCCGCCAGGTCTGCAGGAAGAGGATCACCACCAGCACCACCAGCAGCACCGCTTCGAGCAGGGTGTGCACCACCGACTCGATCGAGGCGCGCACGAACTGCGTCGGGTCGTAGACGATGCTGTAGTCCACGCCCTCGGGCATCTGGGCCTTGATCTCGGCCATGGTGGCGCGCACCTGGTCGGAGATCTGGATGGCGTTGGAGCCGGGCGCGGCGAAGATCGGCACCGCCACCGCGTCCTTGTTGTCCAGCAGCGAGCGCAGCGCGTAGCCCGAGGCGCCGAGCTCGATGCGGCCGAGGTCGCGCAGGTGCGTCACCGCGCCGCCTTCATCGGTCTTGACGATGATGTCGCCGAACTCCTCTTCGCTCTGCAGCCGGCCCTGGGCGTTGATCGACAGCTGCGTGTCCACGCCCGCCAGGCCCGGCGAGGCGCCGACCACGCCGGCGGCGGCCTGGATGTTCTGGCTGCGGATGGCGGCCACCACGTCGCCGGCCGACAGGCCGTGTTGCGCCACCTTCTGCGGGTCGAGCCAGACGCGCATCGCGTAGTCGCCCGAGCCGAAGAGCTGCACGTCGCCCACGCCGGGGACGCGCGCCAGGCGGTCCTTCACGTTGAGCAGCGCGTAGTTGCGCAGGTAGGTCATGTCGTAGCGGCCGTTGGGCGACAGCAGGTGCACGACCATGGTCAGGTCGGGCGAGCTTTTCACCGTGGTCACGCCCAGGCGCTTGACCTCCTCCGGCAGGCGCGGCTCGGCCTGCGAGACGCGGTTCTGCACCAGTTGCTGCGCCTTGTCGGGGTCGGTGCCGAGCTTGAAGGTGACGGTCAGCGTCATCAGCCCGTCGGTGGTGGCCTGGCTGCCCATGTAGAGCATGCCTTCGACGCCGTTGAGCGCTTCCTCCAGCGGCGTGGCCACCGTTTCGGCGATCACCTTGGGGTTGGCGCCGGGGTACTGCGCGCGCACGACGACCGAGGGCGGCACGACCTCGGGGTATTCGGAGATCGGCAGGCCGCGCACGGCGATCAGCCCGGCCAGCAGCATCAGCACCGAGATCACGCCGGCGAAGATCGGCCGGTCGATGAAGAATTTGGACAGGTTCATGGAGGTTCCCTTTTCTTGTTGCTTGTTCCGCCGAGTGTTCGTGGGGTGGCTCGTCCGTCCACCGGCCCCCTCACCCCAACCCTCTCCCCCGTGTCCGGGGGAGAGGGAGTAAAAGCCGCCTCTCCCGCGTTTTCAGCGGGAGGACTCAGGCTCCCTCTCCCGCTTGCGGGAGAGGGCTGGGGTGAGGGTCGTGGCGTGCCACGAAACCCAATCGGCGAATCGCGGATCAGCCCTTCTCCGCCGCCGCCTTGGCCTGCAGCTCCGGCTTGGCGTTCATCGCCACCTCGCTGGGCGCCAGCACCGAGCCCGGCCGCACGCGCTGCAAACCGCTGACGACGACGCGCTCCTGCGGCTTCAGGCCTTCGGTGACGACGCGCAGGCCGTCGACCGAGGGGCCGAGCTTGACCTCGCGGTACTCGGCCTTGTTGCCTTCGCCGACGACGATGACGAAACGTTTGCTCTGGTCGGTGCCGACGGCGCGCTCGTTCACCAGCAGCGCGCTTTGCTTGCTCGACTGGCCCAGGCGCAGGCGGGCGAACTGGCCCGGCATCAGGCTGCCGTCCGGGTTGTCGAACTGGGCACGCAGGCGCACCGTGCCGCTCTTGGCGTTGACCTGGTTGTCGATCAGCTGCAGCCGGCCCTGCAGCGGCGTGCCGTCCTGGCCCATGGTGCCCATCTGCACTGGGATGCGGTCGAGGTGGCCGCGCTCGGACAGCGCGCCGGCCACCGCCTGCTCGTCGGCGTCGAAGCTGGCGTAGATCGGGCTGACGGACACCAGCGAGGTCAGCACCGGCGCGCCCGGCCCTGCCGCGACCTGGTTGCCCACGGTGATCTCCAGCTTGCCCACCCGGCCCGACACCGGCGCGCGCACCTGGGTGTAGCCGAGGTTGAGCCGGGCCGCCTGCAGGCCGGCCTGGGCGGCGCGCAGGTTGGCGTCGGCTTCGCGCTGGGCGTTGCTGCGCTCGTCGTATTCGCGCTGGGCGATGGCCTGTTCGGCCAGCAGCGACTTGGCGCGGGCCGCCTCGCTGCCGGCGTAGAGCGCGCGGGCCTGGGCGGCGGCCACCTGGGCTTCCGCGCGCTCGACCTCGGCGGCGAAGGGCGCCGGGTCGATGCTGATCAGCAAGTCGCCCTGCTTGACCAGCGCGCCCTCGCGGAAATGCACCGCCTGCACCGTGCCGGCCACGCGCGGGCGCAGCTCGACGCGCTCGACGGCCTCCAGCCGGCCGGAGAACTCTTCCCACAGCGCGATCTCGCTCGGCTGCACCTCGGCCACCGACACCGGCGTGGCGGGCGGCGCCGCGGCTGCGGCGGGGCCCTCGGCCTGGGCGGTCAGGCCGAACATCGCGGCCGAGGTGGCCAGGATGGCCGTCAGCGCGGTGAAAGTGGTGCCGGCCAGCAAGAGGCGGCGGTTCTGGGGGCGGAGGGTTTTCGAGGGAGAAGACATGGCGGGCTCCTGGAAAGAAAAGTCGAAGAGACGGGAATCTGGAAAAAGCAGCGGCCTCACCTGGCGCAAAGCCCGGTGAAACGGCGGGGATGACGGAAGGGACGGCGGGGGCGGCGGTAGGGAACCCGTTCAACGCACGGGATTCAATCCTTGGCCGGGGTGGTTAAAAGCAGCTTCGACAGCGCACCGCGCGCGTCGATGCCCGCACGGTGCGGGCAGGCATGCGGGACAATCCGCTGGTGGCAAGGCTTGATGGCATGGGACCTCCGATCCACAATTCCATAACGATCGCTAGTGTTTATGGAATGCAATGTAATCGCCTTGTCTTGGGTCGTCAAGACATTTATTATCGATCACTATGAAAACCCAGGAAACGAAGGTTTGCAAGCCGCGCGGCCGGCCTTTGTCCTTCGACCGCGACCTGGCGCTGGAACGCGCGATGCACGTGTTCTGGCAGCGCGGCTATGAAGCGGCGTCCATCAGCGAGTTGACCGCGGCGATGGGCATCACCGCGCCCAGCCTGTACACCGCTTTCGGCGACAAGGAACGGCTGTTCCTGGAGGCCATCGAGCGCTACGCCACCGGCCCCGGCGGCGGCTACCCCCGCGCGCTGGAAGAAGAACCCACCGCCTACCTGGCGATCAAGCGCTGCCTGGAAGAAGCGGCCGAAGAATTGACCCGCCCCTGCCACCCGAAAGGTTGCATGGTGGTGATGGCCGCCACCAATTGCTCGGAAGCCTCGGCCCACATCCAGGCGGCGCTGGCCAAGCGCCGCGCGGCCAGCGATTCCGGCGTGCGCTGCCGCATCGAACACGGCATCGAGAACGGGGAGTTGCCGCCCGACACCGACGCCGAGGCGCTCGCCAGCTTCTACGCCACGGTGTTCCGCGGCATGTCGATGCAGGCCGCCGACGGCGCCAGCCACCAAGCGCTGCTGGCGACGGCGGCGATGGCGATGAAGGCGTGGCCGGTGGCGCCTCCCGCCTGACGGCGCGGTAGCCGCCAGCCCCCTCACCCCAGCCCTCTCCCCCGTGTCCGGTGGAGAGGGAGCAAACCCTCTCAGTGCCGGGAAAGTCTTGCTCCCTCTCCCGCTTGCGGGAGAGGGTTGGGGTGAGGGCGGTGGAGGCCCACCAAAGACCCGTAACCCTGGTTATCCCGACGGGTGCATCATCACCCCTTTCCCCCCACACGACCCACAAGAAAAATGGCTTCATCCCCCGAGAACACCAGCATGGCGCTGTTCTGCGACTTCGAGAACGTCGCGCTCGGCGTGCGCGAGACCCAGCACGACAAGTTCGACATCAAGCGCGTGCTTGAACGGCTTCTGCTCAAGGGCAGCATCGTCGTCAAGAAGGCCTATTGCGACTGGGACCGCTACAAGCAGTTCAAGGCTCCGATGCACGAGGCGAACTTCGAGTTGATCGAGATCCCGCATGTGCGCCAGTCGGGCAAGAACTCGGCCGACATCCGCCTCGTGGTCGACGCGCTCGACCTTTGCTACACCAAGTCCCACGTCGACACCTTCGTCATCATCAGCGGCGACTCCGACTTCTCGCCGCTGGTTTCCAAGCTGCGCGAGAACAACAAGCAGGTGATCGGCGTCGGCGTGAAGCAGTCCACCTCCGACCTGCTGATCGCCAACTGCGACGAATTCATCTTCTACGACGACCTCGTGCGCGAAGGCCAGCGCCAGGCGGCGCGCCGCGCCGAGCAGCAGGCGCCGCGACGCCCGGCGGAGGGCGGCCACCACAACGGTGGCGGGGAGCACCGCCGCGGCGGCGGCAAAGAGGATTCGGAAGCGCGGCGCGTCAAGGCGTTCGACCTGGTCGTCGAGACCCTGGAGGCGCTGGGCCTGGAGCGCGGCGACGGCGGCAAGGTGCGCGCCTCGGTGCTGAAGGACGCGATCAAGCGCCGCCGGCCCGACTTCAACGAAAGCTACTTCGGCTTCCGCAGCTTCGGCAGCCTGCTCGAGGAAGGCCAGGCGCGCGGGCTGCTGGAGGTCGTGCGCGACGACAAGGGCAACAACGCCTACGTGCAGCGCGCCTCGGGCGGCGCGGCCCCCGCCCAGCCGCCACGCGTCGAGGGCCGTCAACCGTCGCTCCCCGATCCGCAGGAAGCCGCGCCCGAAGACGAACCGGCGGCGCAGGCGGAAGAGCCCGTCGAGACCGCGGCGGCCGAGCCTGCGCTCGAACCAGCGCAGGGAGAAGCGCGCACCGCGGGCGCCCGCCGCGGCCGCGGCGGCAGCAGGTCGCGCGGTGGCCGCGGCAGGGTGGGGGAGCCGGTCGAAGCCACCCAGCCGCTTGTGAGCGAACCACCCACCGAGGCGCCGTTCTCCATGCCTCCCGCGCCCGAGGCGGCCCCCGGCGAAGCCGAGACACCGATGCCTGCCGGCGATGACGACGCTCCGGGCGAGCCCGCACCCAAGAAGCCGGCGAGCCGCCGCAAGCCTTCTGCGAAGACCGGCGGCCGCGCGCCCGCCGAGAAAAAAAGCAGCGGCCGAGCACGCAAGCCCAAGGCGGCGCCCGACGCGGGCTGAGCCGTCATGCGATCACTCCCTCCCACGCCGTTCAGTCTGGGCCACGCTCTGTCCGGGTTGAGCCATGCTCCGTTCGGGCTGAGCCATGCTCTGTTCGGGCTGAGCCCTTCGACAGTGCTCAGGACAGGCCTGTCGAAGCCCTCCTCGCGAGCCTCCAACGTTTCGACGAACCGGAGCGGTCAGGGCCCTTCGACTGGCTCAGGGCGAACGGAAGGGCGGGGCGATTCAACCCATGGGTGGTGGACACGGTGCCAATGAAAGCCTTTCTAAAAACCTGTGCCATGCGTTCCAGGCTCTCCTCCTTCATCGCTTTCATCGCCCTGGCCCACGGCCCGGCCGTCCCGGCCCAGGCGCAGCCCGCCCCCGCGTCGTCCGTTGCCACCGCCGCCGCGGAAGACACGATGGCCCAGCGCATGCGCGCTTGCGTCGTCTGCCACGGCGAGCAGGGGCGGGCGACGAACGCCGGTTATTTCCCGCGCATCGCCGGCAAGCCGGCGGGCTACATCTACAACCAGCTGCAGAACTTCAAGGCCGGGCGGCGCAGCAACGCGGCGATGAACCACCTCGTGCGCCACCTGTCCGACGACTACCTGCGCGAGATCGCGAAATATTTCTCCGAGCTCGACCTGCCTTATCCGCCCGCCCAGGCCGACGCCCTGCCCGCCGGGTTGCGGCGGCAGGCGGAGGACCTGGTGTTCAAGGGCGACCCCGCCCGGCAGCTGCCGGCCTGCGCGGCCTGCCACGGCCCGCAGATGGCGGGCAAGCTGCCGGCGATGCCGGGGCTGCTCACGCTGCCCTCCGACTACCTCTTCGGCCAGCTCGGCGCCTGGCGCACCGGCCAGCGCAAGGCGATGGCGCCGGATTGCATGGCCGACGTGGCCCGCAAGCTCACGCCCGAAGAAGTGGCCGCGGTGTCGCGCTGGCTGTCGGCCCAGACCCTGCCCACCGGCACCAAACCGGCGGCATCGTCGACCATGCAGCGGCAGCCTTTGCCGATGCCATGCGGGAGTGACCTGCAATGAAGGGAGAAGGCAAGCCGGAGCCAACCAATGAAGCTTCAGGTCGACACCCTTTTCCGTTCGGGCTGAGCTTGTCGAAGCTTTCTTCGAGGGCAGCCGCTTCGACGAACAGGCGCGGCCAGGGCCCTTCGACAGGCTCAGGGCGAACGGGGCCGGGAGGCCAGCGCTGGCGTCACCGCCTCGCCGCCTTCGCCGCGGGCGTGGCGGCGCTGGCGGCCGCCATCGCCTGGCTGAACGTGTGGGACGAAGCGCCACTGCCCGAAGGTGACGCGCCCCTGGCGGCCGCCCAGGTGTCCCAAGCGCTGGCCGACCGCGGCGCCTACCTGTCCCGCGCCGGCAATTGCGTGGGTTGCCACACCGCGCCCGGCGGCGAACCCTTCGCCGGCGGCCTGGCCGTCGAGACGCCGTTCGGCTCGGTCTTCGCGCCCAACCTCACGCCCGACGACCGCACCGGCCTGGGCCGCTGGACCGCCGCCGAGTTCTGGCGCGCGATGCATCATGGCCGCTCCAGGGACGGCCGCTTGCTCTATCCCGCCTTCCCCTACCCGAGCTTCACCCGCGTCACGCGGGAAGACTCGGACGCGATCTACGCCTACCTGCGCACGCTGGCGCCCGTCGAGCGCGCCAACCGGCCACATGCGTTGCCTTTCCCCTACGACACCCAGGTGGCGCTGGCGGTGTGGCGCGCGCTGTTCTTCAAGCCCGAGGCTTTCGTGGCCGACCCGGCGCGGGACGCGTCATGGAACCGCGGCCAATACCTGGTCCAGGGCCTGGGCCACTGCGCGGCCTGCCATTCCGGCCGCAACGTCCTCGGCGCGACCGGCCTGAACGCGGAGTTCGCGGGCGGGCTCATGCCGGACGGCGCCTGGTATGCGCCGTCGCTGGCCACGCCGAAAGAAGCCGGCTTGCAGGGGTGGCCGGTCGATGAGGCGGTTCGGCTGCTGAAGGACGGCGTGTCGGCCCACGCCTCGGTGGCCGGGCCGATGGCCGAGGTGGTCCACAGCAGCACCCAGCACCTGAGCCGGGAAGACATCGAAAGCATGGCCCGCTTCCTGGCCGCCATCCCGGTGCGGGAGGAGGGCAACAAACCCGCCTTCGAAGCCGCGCCGGCGGAACAGCTCGCCCGCGGCGCCCAGGTCTATGAAAGGCATTGCGCCGCCTGCCACGGCGGCGACGGCCGCGGCGTCGCCGGCACCTACCCGGCGCTGGCGGGCAACCGGGCGGTGCTGCTGGCGTCTGCGAACAACCTGGTGCAGGTGCTGCGCCATGGCGGCTTCGCGCCGTCCACCCCAGGCAACCCGCGGCCCTTCGGCATGCCGCCCTTCGCCCAGTCGCTGAACAACGACGACATCGCCGCGGTGGCCACCTTCATCCGCCAGTCGTGGGGCAACACCGCGGCGCCGGTGTCGCCGCTGGAAGTGCTGCGGGTGCGGTGACGAAGGCGTGCAAGCCGCTCAACGCGGCTTGGCGGCGGCGGCCGACTCGGCGCGCAGGCGGTCTTCCTGGGCACGCAGCTCGGGCGTGAGTTCGGCGCCGAAGTCCTCCGCCTCGAACACCTGGCGGATCTCGATCTCCGAATCGCTTTCCATCGGGTTGGGGCAGCGCTTGACCCATTCCACCGCCTCGTCCATCGACTTCACGTTCCAAAGCCAGAAGCCGGCGACGAGCTCTTTGGTCTCGGTGAAGGGACCGTCGACGACCTCGCGCCGCGCGCCCGAGAACCGCACGCGCTTGCCCTTGCGGCTGGGGTGCAGGCCTTCGCCGGCCTGCATCACCCCGGCCTTGACGAGTTCTTCATTGAAATTGCCCATCGCCGCCAGCATCTCGGTGCTGGGCATCTTGCCGTCTTCCGATTCGCGGGTCGCTTTGACCATCACCATCACGCGCATGTCTGTGCTCCTTCAAAGGGGTTGGGTTGTCATTTCGGGCCATCAATGCGGCCCTTGGAAGTACGACGAACCAGCCGGCCTGAAATCGACAAGCTCAGCCCGAACGGAGAAGAAGCGCGCGTGGCTTCAAAGGACCTGCCCTGGTGAATACGTCGAAGGGCCCCTGAGCGGCGGCGCAATTGCCAATCCGCCGCCAGAAGCGGACAATACGGCCTTCGTCCCGCCGCTCCATTCAAGTATCGGGATTCCCACGATGAAACCACTGTCTCTGATCCAGTCCGCTTCCTTCCACCGGGTCGGCCACCGCGCCGCATCCCTGGGTGAGCGCTTGACTTTCATTTTGTAGACACGCCTTTCGATTCGTCATCGGAAGGCACCGCGGCCTTCCGGCGACTGGCAACCCAGCAAGCCCCGGCAGGTCCATCCTTCCGGGGTTTTTGTTTTGGGGCACACGCCATGTCCGCCACCCGCACCTACGACAAGTTGATCGCCACGATTCAAGCCGGCCAAGGCGCGTCGGCTGTGAACTTGCGCGCGCGTTTTGGCGTCACCGGGCCGTTGTCCACGGCCCCCAATGCGCAAGCCAGGAACGGCTGCCCACCCTGAGTGCGAATCTCGCCGGGGTCGGGTGGCCACTCAACCCCAGGCATCGGCAGCCCGTGCGGCCGCCAGAAAGATTCGTATGAACACCAGCAACAACCTCCGGCCGATCCGCAACATCGGCGTCATCGCCCACGTCGACGCGGGCAAGACCACGACCACCGAGCGCATCCTGTTCTACACCGGCAAGAGCCACCGCATCGGCGAAGTCCACCAGGGCGCCGCCACGATGGATTTCGACGAGCAGGAGAGGCGCCGCGGCATCACCATCAGCAGCGCCGCGACCACCGTCTTCTGGCGGGGCACCCAGCTCAACCTGATCGACACGCCCGGGCACATCGACTTCAACATCGAGGTGAACCGCTCGCTGCGCGTGCTCGACGGCGCGGTGGTCGTCTTCGACGGCGTGGCTGGCGTGGAGCCGCAGACCGAGACCAACTGGCGCCTGGCCGACCAGTACGGCGTGCCGCGCATCGCCTTCGTGAACAAGCTCGACCGCGTCGGCGCCGACTTCCCCCGGGTGGTCGCGATGATGCGCGAGCGCCTGGGCGTGGAGGCGGTGCCGCTGCAGTTGCCGATCGGCCTCGAGACGGGCTTCACCGGTGTCGTGGACCTGGTCGGCCAGCGTGCGCTGGTGTGGCGCTCCGACGAAGCGGGCGCGGCTTTCACCGAAGAAGCCGTGCCCGACTCGATGCGGGACGCCGCGCTGGCGCAGCGCGCGCTGCTGGTGGAAGCCGTCGCCGGGCACGACGACGCGGTGCTGCGCGCCTGGCTGGCAGACGGCGCCGTGGACGCCGGGCTGCTGCGCGCCGGCATCCGCCGCGCCACGCTGGAAGGCAAGCTGGTGCCGGTGCTCGCGGGGTCGGCCTTCAAGAACAAGGGCGTGGAGCCCTTGCTCGACGCGGTGGTCGACTACCTGCCGCGCCCCGGCGAGGTCGCGTCCTCGGGCCAGCCGCCTTCAGGCGTCGACGCGCCTTTGGCCGCGCTGGCGTTCAAGGTGGTGTCCGAGGCCCACGGCGCGATGGTCTTCGTGCGCGTTTACAGCGGCCGCCTGCGGCCGGGCGACACGGTGCTCAACAGCAGCACCGGCCGCCGCGAGCGGGTGGCGCGGCTGTATGAAGTGCACGCCGACAAGCGCCTGGAGGTGCCCTCGCTGCAAGCCGGCGACATCGCCGCCGTCGTGGGCCTGAAGGACACCTTGACCGGCCACACGCTGTGCGATCCGGCCCACCCGGTGGTGCTGGAGCGGATCGCGGTGCCCGAGCCGGTGATCCACGTGGCCGTCGAGCCCCGCACGTCGGCCGACCAGCAGCAGCTGGGCAAGGCCCTGCAGGCGCTGGTGAAGGAGGACCCCAGCCTGCGGCTGCGCCAGGATCCGGAGACGGGCCAGACGCTGCTGTCGGGCATGGGCGAGTTGCAGCTGGAAGTGACGCTGGAGAAACTCCGGTCGCGCTTCCAGGTCGAGGTGGCCACCGGGCAACCGCAAGTGGCTTACCGGGAAACGATTTCGAAGACTGTCGAGGTGAACCATGTGCACAAGAAGCAAAGCGGCGGCCCCGGGCAGTTCGCCGGGGTCAGGCTGCGGCTGGAGCCGCTGCCGCGCGGCGAGGGCGTGCGGTTCGAAAGCCGCATCGCCGGCGGCGCCGTCCCGCGGGAGTTCATCCCCGCGGTGGAGGCCGGCGTTCGGCAGGCGGCCGAGAACGGCGTGGTCGCCGGTTTCCCCAGCGTCGACTTCAAGGCGACGCTGCTGGACGGCGGCTTCCACGAGCGCGACTCCTCGAACCTGGCCTTCGAGCTGGCCGCGGCCGCCGCTTTCCGCGAAGCGGCCGCCCAGGCCGGCCCGCAGTTGCTGGAGCCGGTGATGGCCGTCGAAGTGACCACCCCGGTGGACCACCTGGGCGATTGCATCGGCGACATCCACCGCAGGCGCGGGCTGGTGCGCGGGCAGGACAGCCGCGGCGCGTCCGCGGTGCTGCAGGCCCTGGTGCCGCTGAAGTCGATGTTCGGCTACATCGGCCAGCTGCGCGCGCTGACCTCCGGGCGCGCGTCGTTCTCGATGCAGTTCGACCACTACGCGGTGGCGCCGGCGTCGACGGTCGACGAAGTCCTCGCGCGCCGCTGAATCGCCAAACCCCACGAGGGTTTTTCGCTAGCTAATGAAGGGATGGACCGGCTGGAAGGCCGGTCCATTTTTTTTCGCCCGTGCTTTTCAGTGGGCGGCGTTCATTGCGCGCCGCCGGCCATCCACCAGCGCCGGCCTTCATGCGGCGCCCTGAGCGACAGCCGCTCGCCCATCTCGGGCGTGGCCAGCTGCACGCCGTGCTTGCCGGCCAGCGCCAGGATGCGGTCGAAAGGTTCGTGCCAGGCGTGCATCGCCAGGTCGAAAGTGCCGTTGTGCACCGGCATCAGCCAACTGCCTTTCAGGTCGAGGTGGGCCTGCAGCGTCTGCTCCGGCTGCATGTGCACTTCCGGCCATTGGGCGTCGTAGGCGCCGGTCTCGATCATCGTCAGGTCGAAGGGCCCGTAGCGCTCGCCGATGGCCTTGAAGTCGGCGTGGTAGCCGGTGTCGCCGCTGAAAAACAGGCGCAGGCCCTCGGCCTGGATCACCCAGGACGCCCACAGCGTGGTGTCCCCGTCCATCAAGCTGCGGCCCGAGAAATGGCGGGCCGGCACGGCCGCCAGGCGCACGCCGTTCAATTCGGCCTCCTGCCACCAGCCGAGCTGGCGGACCTTGGCCGGGTCGACGCCCCATCCGATGAGCCGGTCGCCCACGCCCAGCGGCGCGATGAAGACCGCCACCTTGGGCGCCAGCCGCAGGATGGCGGCGTGGTCGAGGTGGTCGTAATGGTCGTGCGAGAGGATCACGCCCTTGATCGGCGGCAGCTCGTCGATGCCGATCGGCGGCGCGTGGAAACGCTTGGGGCCCGCCCATTGCACCGGCGAGGCCCGTTCGGAGAACACCGGGTCGGTCAGCCAGAACCCACCGCCGAGCTTGAGCAGCAGCGTGGAGTGACCGAGCCGGAAGAGGCTGGCGTCGGGCGCGTCGGCCAGCATCGCCGCCGTGAGGGGCCGCACCGGGATCGGCACGCGCGGCACGGTGGTGTCGGGCTTGGCAGTGAAGGCGCGCCACATGATGGCCAGCGTCTTTTTCAGGCCCATGGCCTGGCGCGGGATGGTGTTCTGGAATTTGCCGTCGTACCGGGGCGGCGAGGACGGTTGCTCGGTCGCGGCGGCGGTCTTGCCGGCGCAGGCGGTCAAAAAGAGGCAGGCCATGGTGAAGGTCACTCCTGTGGCGAGGAAAGCTCGGGGAACGCGGGAAAGCAGGCGGTCGAGGTTGCTCATGGGCGGTCCGCCTTGCGCCGCGAAGCGCCCCCGGGGGGTTTCCTGCCCAGGCCCGTCCGGCAGACCAGGCAGACCGCGGCGCGCATGCGGTCCTTGTAGTCGGCGATGGTCCTGGACTGGTGCTTGATGCCGTGCGAGGCGGCCTGCAGGTGTTCGGCCAGCTGCCGGGCGGTGAAGCCGTCGTCTTTCCAGAGCGCGGCGACGCCGCTGG
The DNA here is from genome assembly GCA_966211815.1 of uncultured Burkholderiales bacterium. Classification (GTDB taxonomy): domain Bacteria; phylum Pseudomonadota; class Gammaproteobacteria; order Burkholderiales; family Burkholderiaceae_C; genus JANPCX01. Next base: position 62,198 of record CBIHOD010000010.1, on the reverse strand, counting down.
CCTGCAGGGTGCCCGCCAACTCGTCGACGAGCGCCTGGTCGAGCTCGGCGATGACGGGGCCGACCAGCTGGACCGCGGTGGCCATCAGCTCGGCGACGTGCTCCAGCGGCATGTCGCTGCCGTCCTCCTGCGACTTGAGGGCGACGAAGGCGGCGAGGATGCGGTCCTCGACCGGCAAGTCGTCGCGCGCCAGCGCATCGCGCACCGCGGCCCGGCCGCGGCTGGCCATGCGCAGGATGCCTTCCTTGAACAGCACTTCCTTGTTGGGGAAGTGCAGGTACAGGCCCTGCCGCGAGATGCCGGCGGCGCGGGCGATGTCGTCCATCGCGGTCTTCTTGTAGCCGTAGCGCAGGAAGACGCCGGAGGCCGCCTGGACGATGGCTTCGCGGCGGCCGGCCGCAGGGTCGGGTGGGTTCATGCCTTGCGGATGTAAGTTGGACAATGTTTGCCAACTTTACATGCAATGACTATTTTGTCAAGTCATGCAGCCGCTCCCGGTGCCGCGTGACCGGACTCAGAATGACTCCCATTCCTTATCGTCGAGGAGCGCCGCTTCGGCGCGAATAAGCACGGTGGGGGAGGCCGGCGGTTTCGCGGCGGACTTGCCCGGCACGGCCCGGTGGGCCGCCGCCACCGCGGGCTTCGCGGGCGCTGTCGCCGAGGCCGCGTCGGCGGCGTGGATGCGGAAGCGGCTGACCACCTCCACCAGGGTGTGCGACTGCTGCTGCAGGCTGCCCGCCGCCGCCGCGGACTCTTCCACCATGGCGGCGTTCTGCTGGGTGAACTGGTCGAGCTGGGTGATGGCCTGGCTGACCTGCCCGATGCCGGCTGTCTGCTCGTCGGCGGCGGTGCTGATGTCGCCGATCAGGCCACTGACCTGCCGCACGCTGTCGACGATTTCGGTCATCGTGCCGCCGGCCTGCTCGACCAGGCGGGCCCCCGACCCGACCTTCTCCACCGAATCGCCGATCAGGGCCTTGATTTCCTTGGCGGCCTGCGCGCTGCGCTGCGCCAGCACGCGCACTTCGCCTGCCACAACGGCGAAGCCGCGGCCCTGTTCGCCGGCTCGCGCAGCTTCGACCGCGGCGTTCAGCGCCAGGATGTTGGTCTGGAAGGCGATGCCGTCGATGGTGCCGATGATTTCGCCGATGCGCTGCGTGCTGGCCGAGATGCCCTGCATCGTAGAGACGACCTGGCCCACCACCTCGCCGCCACGCGAGGCCACTGCGCTGGCGGCCGCCGCCAGCTGCGCCGCCTGGCGCGCCGAGTCGGCGCTGTTGCGCACGGTGGCGCTCAGCTCCTCCATCGACGCGGCGGTTTCTTCCAGGCTGCTGGCCTGCTCTTCGGTGCGCTGAGACAGGTCGTTGTTGGCCGCGGCGATCTGGCTCGCGCCGGTGGCCACGTTGTGCGACGTGCCCTGCACGGCCCGGACCATGTCGACCAGGCTGGCGCACATGCGCGCCATCGCCGCCATCACGCTGGCCGAGTCGCCTTCGGCCACCGGCACTCTCACCGTCAGGTCGCCCGAAGCCACCGCGTTGGCGATCGCCGCGGCCTCGGCGGGCTCGCCGCCGGTGGACGCCCACACGGTACGGCGCGCCCAGCCGCCCAGGGCCGCGAGCAACAGCGCCGCACCGACGAAGACCAGTCCCTGCAGCCACGCGGACCGCCGCGCCGCGGCGTCCGCGTGGTCCAGGGCGTCGGCGGCGAAGGCTGACGCGGCCTTCACCGTCTCGTCCACGCCTTCCCGGTGCTCGCGGTAGGCCGCGTCGGCGGCTTTCAGCGCGCCGGCGGCGCTGGCGGCGTCGCCCGAAGCCGACGCGCGCAGCACCTCGCGGGCGGCGGCGAAGAAGCGCTGGCCGGCCTCGTGCTGCTTGCCCAGCAACCGGGCATCAAGGCCGTTCAGCGGGTGCGCTTTCCAGTAGGCGATGCGCTCGCCGTAGTCCTGCTCCAGGCGCGCCGCCGCCGTCTGCGCGTCGGCCAAAGGCAATGAGCCTTCCATCGCCTGCGAAAGCACCAGCCGCAATTCGATGAGGTACAGCGGGGGCGGCAGGATGTCGGCCGTCAGGTCCTTGGCGGCGAGGGCTTGCTGGTTGGCCTGGCCGGTGCGGTGGCCGTTCCACAGCGAGATCGCGCTGGCGAAACCCGTGGCGGCGACACCGCAGGCGATCAGCAAGCCGAGGATTTGCTTCAGGGACTTCCCCATGGTCATTTCCTTTCGTTTCAAGCCGCGGCGTCGATCTTGAACACGCCCACGGTATCCACCAGCGAGCGCGCCTGTTCCTTCAAACTTTCTGCGGCGGCCGCGCCCTGCTCGACCAGCGCGGCGTTCTGCTGGGTCACCTGGTCCATCTGGCTGATGGCGTCGCCGACCTGCGAGACGCCGGCGCTTTGCTCTTCGCTGGCGGCGCTGATCTCGCCCATGATGTCGGTGACGCGGCCGATCGAAGCGACGACGTCGGCCATCGTGCGGCCGGCCTCGTCCACCAGCGCGCCGCCTTGCTCCACGCGCTCGACGCTGGCGCCGATCAGTTGCTTGATCTGGCGCGCCGCCTCGGCGCTGCGGCCGGCCAGGCTGCGCACCTCGCCGGCGACGACGGCGAAGCCGCGGCCCTGCTCGCCGGCGCGGGCGGCTTCCACCGCGGCGTTGAGCGCCAGGATGTTGGTCTGGAAGGCGATGCCGTCGATCACGCCGATGATGTCGGCGATCTTCTTCGACGAATTGCTGATGTCGCGCATCGTCTCGACCACCTGGGCCACGACGGCGCCCCCCTGTCCGGCCACCGCGCTGGCGTCCTTGGCCAGCCCGTTGGCCTGGCGGGCGTTGTCGGCGTTCTGCTTGACCGTGGCGCTCAGTTGTTCCATCGATGCGGCCGTCTGCTGCAGCGCGCTGGCCTGCTCTTCGGTGCGGCTGGACAGGTCCTGGTTGCCCTGGGCGATCTCCGAACTGGCCAGCGCCACCGAGTCGGCGTTGCGGCGAACATTGGCGACCACGCTGGTCAACGATTCCTGCATCGCCTGCAGCGTCTTCAGCAGCGGACTGAACTCGTCGCGGGCCTCGTCGGCCACGGGCATGGTGAAGTCGCCGGCCTGCACGCGCTCGGCCACGGCACGGGAGGCTTCCACACGCCGGCGCAGCCCACGGGCGATCGCCCATGAGAACAGCGTCAAGCCCACGGCGATGGCGGCAACCAATGCGGTGATTTCCTTCTTGGTCCGGCCCACCCTGTCTTGCACGACAACCAGCTCCTCGAGCAAAGCCTGGTTCTGGCGGTTCTTTTCCGTGTCCAGCGCGGCAAGCAGCCGGTTGCGGGAAGGAATGGTCTTGGCCACCAGCATCGCGAAGGCCTCGTCTTTTTGGCCGGCCTTGATCAATTCGATGTTGGCCGCGGCCACCGCCCAAAAATCGGCGCTCAGCGGCACCATCTTGGCGAAGGCCTGGCGCCCTGTCTGAGTGAACAAAGCCTTTTCGAAATCCGCTAAGTTCTGTTCGAAATGCCCGCGCTTGGCCTGGATGTCGCTCAGTGTGGCCGCCAAGTCCGCCGGCGATTGCACCAGCATGGCATGGCGCATTTGCAACGATGCCCGGGTGATGTTCAGCTCAGCCTCCGAAATGCGGATCACCTGGGGAACTCGCGCCTGGCTGACGCGGGCGGACAACGCGTCCACTTCTGTCAGTTGTACCCACGCCACGGCGGCCAGGCCGCTCAAACAGCTGATCAGGACAGCCGACACGATGTAGAGCCGCTTGGCGATGCCTAACCGGGCCAGGAAATTCAAGTGCGTGGTTTTCATGAGAACCCTTTCTGCTTCAATTGATAGAAATGATACTCTTACACGCGGCGAATTGCAATAAATATCGTCTTTGTCATGCTGAAAATTGCCGGATTTGCCGGCAGCGGCGACTCGGCTAGGACCGAAACGCTCAGACGGTGGGACCGGGAACTTGCGGGCGCGTCAACACCGCAAGTTCGCGGCGGAACTCAGTCCAACCTGCCGAGGCGCTCGCCATGTCCGCGGAACCCGCGGCATGCTCGATGGCGCGCGCGGCATCGGCCAGCCGGGCGTGGCCCAGGCATCGCAGCACCGATTTCAGGCTGTGCGCCAAATGCTTCAGGGCCTGCACATCGCCGGTACGGCACGCGGCGTCGCCGGCCTGGAGGTCGAGCGCGAACTGCTTGTGGCACATCGCCTTGTAGCTTTCGTACAAGCGGCGGTCGCCGCCGAAGTATTCGGCCACGCAGGCGGCTTCATCGACCGATGGCTGCCCCGCACTGCAGGCGTTGACGGGCGGCGGTGAACCCGCCGCTGCGTTCAAGGCCCGGCGCGCATCTTCGACACAGCCCCGCAGCAGCGCCAGCGAGGTGGGTTTGGACAGGATCCGCCACACGCCCAGGGCTTGCAGCTGGGCGCGCAACTCGGCCTGCACGCCGGCGCTGAACACGGCCACGAGCGCGCCGGCGCCCAGGTCGGGCTGGCTGGCCAGCCGTTCAATGAGCACCAGGCCGGATTCGCCGGGCATCATCAAGTCGGAGATCACCAGCCGCGCCGGCCTTTCCCGCAGGGCGGCCATCGCCTGGGCGACATCGGCACACAGGGCGAGGTCGAGGTCCAAGTCTTCCAGCGCCATGGCCACGAAGCGCCGCACCGAGGCATCGTCCTCCACCACGACGACACGCATGTGGCCGCGGCCAGGGCCCTGCATCACGTCCCGGCGACGCCGGCCCCCGAAACGCCGCGGGACTCCAGCCTGGCTTTGAGTAGCGCCGGCAGCTCCACGACCAGGCGCGGCTTGTGCACCACCGGCACGCCTTCGAGGGCGAAGGCATAGGGTGCGCGCTGGCCTTCGTCGAGCGACGTCACGACGATGAGTTCGCTGCGCCTGAACTGCGGATGGGTGCGCAGGCTGGTGATCAGGGTGGCGCCGTCGATGCCCGGCAGCAGGATGTCGACGATGAGCACGTCGGGGTTCCATTGGCCGACCATGGCCAAGCCGGCGATGCCGTCGTCGGCCACCCGCAATTCGACATCGGGGAAATGCTGCTTCAGCAGCAGCGAGACCAGGTTTTGGTAATGGGCGGAGTCTTCGATCAACAGCACGCGGGAGGCCGTCTCTTGCGCGGCGCCGGGCCTTGTGCGCGCCGCGCCTGCCGGGACATCGGGCGGAGCGGTGCGGGGCTCAGCGGCTTCGACCGGATGCTGGTGGGCACGCTGCCAACGCAGAACCGATTCACGCGAAATGCGCCTGTGGCCACCAGGCGTCTTCCAGGCCTCCAGTTCGCCGCGGTCGACCATCAACTGGACGGAGCGCACCGCCATACCCAGCAAACGGGCGGCCTCGATCGTGCTGCAGTGGGCATCGGTGGCGGCGGTTTTGTCATCCATGCGTGAATTTTGCCAAGTTGCATCGGTTTTGCCGAATTGGAGTGTGGACGCTACAAACGATATTAATGATAATCCAAAACATCAAGTGAATCATTTCCCATGAGTGCTCTGCCCCGCATCCTGATCGTCGACGACCAACCGGACATCCGCAGGCTGGTCCGCATGACCTTGGAATTCGCGGGCTATCACGCCGATCTGCACGAAGCGTCCGACGGCCAGACCGGGCTGGCGATGGCCGGCGCGCTGAAACCCCGCCTCGTCCTGACCGACTGGATGATGCCGGGGCCGATCGATGGCCTGGCGCTTTGCCAAGCCTTGAAGGCCGATGCCGGCACCCGCCGCGCGGCGGTCGTGATGATCACCGCCAAGGACCGGGCGGCCGACCGCGCCGCGGTGATGGAAGCGGGCGCTTGCGCCTACCTGGTCAAGCCGTTCAGCCCGTTGAAACTGATCCAGACCATCGACTCGTTGGGCGTCATCCGGTGAACGGCATGACGCCCGTCATGCCGGCCGACGCCCGCGGCGACCTGGCCTGGGCGGCGGGCCTGGCGGCCGTGGCCGCGGTGCTGGCGGCGCTGGCCGGATTCCTGCCGGAAGACAACCGCTGGGACGCCCTGGCGGCGCCCTTCCTGCCGGTGGAGGCGCCCTGGCGGGCCCTGGCGCTCGGCTTGGCGACCGCCGCGATGCTGGCGGTGGCGGCGCTGGCCCTGGCCGCCCGGCGCGGCCTGCGCGCCCAGGACCGCCTGCGCGCCGACCAGGCTTGCGCCCATGCGGAAGTGGCCCGCAGCGAATACGAGCTGAGCGTCATCGTGCGCAGCGCGCAGGAGCTGCTGTTCCGCACCGACGCGCGCGGCATCCTGACTTTCGTCAACGCGGGCTGGAAGGGTGCCGGCAGCGGCCTGCCCGACACGATCATCGGCTCGCGGTTGGACAAGCTGGTCGAGCCCGGGGAGCAGGCCGCGGTGCGGGCGATGCTGTCCGCCGCCGTGCAGGGCGGCGTCCACGGCGATATCGAAAGCCCGCGCACCGCGACCGTGACGTTGCGCACGGGCCAAGGGTGGGCGCGCCGCTTCGACGTGGCCGTGGTGCCGCTGCTGCGCGGCGGCCGCATCGAAGGCTTCGCCGGCAGCGCGGTCGACATCACCGAACGGGAAGAGGCCCAGGCGCGGCTGGCCGAGCAGCTGCGCTTCAGCGCGCTGCTGCAGGAGTTGAGCCCGCTGCCGACCTCGGTGCTGGGCACGCGGGACCACTATCTGACCGTGAACCGGGCCTGGCAGCAGTTCACCGGGGTCGGCCTGGAAGAAGCCCTGTGCCGGCCGGCCGGTGGCATGCCGCCGCACGCCGAGGCGGGAGGGCACGAGGCGCTGGACCAGCGGCTGCTTCGGGACGGTGGCGCCGCGCGTTACGAGACTGTTTGCACACGCGCCGACGGCTCGCGCCGCGACTTGCTCGTCAGCAAAGTGGCCGTGCCCGGCCGGGACGGGCGGCCGCAGGGCGTCCTGTGCACCTTCATGGACGTGACCGAACTGCGCGACGCCGCGCGCGCCACGCAGGAGGCCCGCGAAGCGGCCGAAGAGTCGTCGCGGGCCAAGGTCGAGTTCATCGCCAACCTCAGCCACGAGCTGCGCACGCCACTGCAATCCATCATCGGCTTTTCCGAACTGGGCATGGCGGGACCGCAGGGGGACGGGCGCGCCGGGGCCATGTTCGGCGACATCCACGCGTCCGGCCAGCGCATGCTGGCCCTGGTGAACGACCTGCTCGAAGTCTCGAAGATCGAAAGCGCCGTCGGCACCATCCACCTGGAGCGCACCGACCTGCGGCCGCTGCTGCGCGGGGTGGTTCGGGAGCTGGCGCCGCAATTGGCCGCCAAGCGGCTGGCGCTGCGCGAGGCGCTGCCGGCCGCCCCGCTGCGGGCCAAGGTCGACCCGGGGCGTTTCCAGCAGGTGGTGCGCAACGTGCTGGCCAACGCGATCAAGTTCGCGCCCGCGGGCACGGCCATCGGGCTGCAGGCGCTCCAGGGGGACGACGGCGGCGCCTGGGTCAGCGTGCTCGACCAGGGGCCGGGCATCCCGCCGGGCGAACTGGAGTCGATCTTCGAAGCCTTCGTGCAGTCCAGCCAGACCAAGGACGGCTCCGGCGGCACGGGCCTGGGGCTGGCGATCTGCCGCAAGATCATCGACGCGCACGGCGGCACCGTCACCGCCGCCAACCTGCCGCGGGGCGGCAGCCGATTCGACATCCGCCTGCCGCCGCGCGGCGCGGCCGAGACCCGGCCTGCGGAGCTGGGTTGAACGAATCAGCGGTTGCCGGACACGACCACCGACGGCGCCGCGAACTCGCGGCCCAGCACCACGCGGGCGTAGAGGTAGAGCCGCTTGGCGGGCTCGCTCAATTCGTCGAGCAGGACATGGCCGGCTTCATCGCAGGGGAAGCTGAGCGTCCGCAGGCCCGAGGCGAGCGGTTCGAAGCGGAGCGTGTAGCGGGGCGGCGGGTTCAGGGGGAGTGGAACTGCATTCATGGCGTTGAACCTCCAGGCGCACGATGTTCCGCCCGCCGGGACGCGCAAGGCATCCCCCATGTGAGCGCCAACCCCTAGGTTGAGGGGCGGTGGAGTGGCCCCGGCAGGAAAGAACGATGCGGCCCCTCAACCCCCGTGCTCGGCCAGCCAGGCCTCGAACGATTCGCGCGCGACCTTGGTCAAGGCGCGGGCGTAAGTCGCCTTGTCGCCAAGGTAGAGGCAATGGCGGATGACGGTGTAGGGGTTGAACTGGGCGTTGGGGTTCTTCTCTTCGAAGTGCTGCCGGTACTTCTTGACCGTGGCGATGTTGGCCTTGAGGAAATCGTTGAACTGCACGCGCGAGACTTCCGGCGACCACTCCCGGATGGTCTGCACGAAACCGTCCACCTTGTGCGCTTCGAATTCGAAGTCCTTGAAGAAGTGGTTGGCGATCTTGAGGAAGGTGAAGACGTTGAGTTCGCGGCCCGACGACGGCTGCGGGTCGGCGGCCGAGGCCGAGGCCGCCGGCGAGGTCTCGTCGGGCGCGTCGCGCAGCGCCAGCTCGGTGGCGTCGCGGATCTGGCGGAACTCCCGGTCGGCCAGCTCGAACAGGGCCGCCAACACGTTGATGCGGCGCTTGAGCTGGCCGGGGATGGACTTCTTGTACTTGATCTTGTGGTCCAGCACGCTCCACGCGTCCTGGATGACGGTGCGCACCTGCAGCTCGAAGCGGAAGCGCGCGTAGGACGCGTACTCCGGCAAGGCGGTGCGGGCGGCGTTCAGGCGCAGGTCCATGTGCAGGCCCTTGTAGCCGAAGGCGCTCTCGGTGCCTTCCACCGCCGCCACCCGGTCGGTGAACTCGACCACCTCGAAGTGCGAGCGCACCACCTGGGCCACCCGCTCCAGCTCGTCCTCGTAAAGGCAGACGATGCGGATGCCGATCAGGTCGGTGATGTAGGGCCGGATCTCGTAGGCCGCGCCCGCCTCTTCCAGCGCCGCGCGGTATTTGCGCGAGAACTTGCGGACGCACTCCTCGCGGTCTTTGATGCGGCTGTCGATCTTCGCCACCTGGATGTCGCCGGTGTGGCCCACCAGCGCCGTCAGCAGCGCGGTGAACGACGCGCGGGCGTCCTCCAGCAGCGGCAGCTCCTGGTCGTAGGCGGCCAGGAAGGCGGTTTTCTCGTGTTCGAAATCAAGGGAGGCCATGGGCGTGTCCGTCGTGGAAAAGCGCGCCGGCGCTGGGGCCGGCGGACCGGAGATTGTCCGCCGCCCGGGAAAAGGCCGCGGGATGGCAGAGAATTCCCGGCCCAACCGCGCCGGACGAAGGAAGCCGCCGACCCATGTTCAAGACCCTGCGCATCGCCGCCTTGCTGTTCATCCTGGCCCTCGTGGCCGCCACCGCGTGGCGCAGCCAGGCGACCTCGGTCAAGTGGAAATACGCCCTGCCGGTGAACCTCTACCCGGTCAACGCGGACGGCAGCGCCGCCGCCGAAGCCCTCATCCGGCGCCTTTCCGCCGACGATTTCAAGGCCATCGAGTCGTTCATGCAGTCGCAGGCGGCGAGCCACGGCCGCCGCTTCGCCGCCGGGGTCTCGCCGGTCGAACTGCGCCTGGGCCGGCCGGTCGCCGAAGTGCCGCCGGCCGCGCCCTTGGGCGGCCCTGCGCTGCAGGTGGCGCTGTGGAGCCTGAAGATGCGCTGGTGGGCCTGGCGCCACGGCGAGACCTCGGGGCCCGACACCCAGGTGAAGGTCTACCTGCTGTACTTCGACCCGGCCCGCCATCCGCGGCTGGACCATTCTGTCGCGCTGCAGAAAGGGCTGATCGGGGTGGTCAAGGTGTTCGCCGCGGCCGACATGGCGGCGCAGAACAACGTGGTCATCGCGCACGAGCTGCTACACACCCTGGGCGCGACCGACAAATACGACCCGTCGACCGGCCAACCCGTCTTCCCCGACGGCTACGCCGAACCGGGGCGCGAGCCGCGGTTGCCGCAGCGCTTCGCGGAGATCATGGGCGGCCGCATCCCGGTGGCGCCCGGCAAGGCGGACCAGCCCGACAGCCTGAACCATGCGCTGATCGGCGAAAAGACCGCGCGCGAAATCAACTGGCTGCCGCCGTCGCCCTGACGGCCACCACGGCGGACGGGCGGCTTCGCGGCGTTGTCCGACAAGGCGTCCCGCCCGGCGCCTTGAGAATCGGCCGGCACCGCGACGCACCCGATGAAAAAGCGCCCCCGCCCGACAACGCACTCGGCCCGCCTGTGGCCGGCCGCCTGCTGCCTGCTGGCGCACGCCGCCGCGGCCCCGGCCATGGCGCAGCCGGACGAGGCCGGCGCCGCCACGCTGCCGCCGGTCACCGTCAGCGCCGGACTGAGCGACCGCCGCGGCGCCGACGCGCCGTTCGCGCTGACGGTGGTCGACGCCGAGGCGATCCGACGGGCCGGCCCGATGGTCAACCTGTCGGAAGCCCTCGCGCGGGTGCCGGGCCTGAGCATCAACCAGCGCCAGAACCATGCGCAAGACCTGCAAATCAGCTCGCGCGGCTTCGGCGCCCGCACGCCTTTCGGCGTGCGCGGCCTGCGGCTCTACACCGACGGCATCCCCGCCTCCATGCCCGACGGCCAGGGCCAGGTGAACCACTTCGACCTGGCCGGCGCCGAGCGCATCGAGGTGCTGCGCGGGCCGTTCTCGGCCCTGCACGGCAGCAGTTCGGGCGGCGTCATCCTGCTCACCAGCGCCGCGCCTTCGGGGCGCGCATGGCTCGCGGACGCCGACGCGGGCAGCGACGGCTTGCGCCAATGGCGCCTCGGCGCCGAGGCGCCGCTGGGCGGCGGTTGGGACCTGCGCCTGCAAGGCAGCCGCTTCGAGACCGACGGCCCGCGGCCGCACAGCCGGGCCCGCCGCGACTTGCTCAACCTGCGGCTGGGATGGCGCGGCGCGGCGGACGCCGTGACTCTGCTGCTGAACGCGGTCGACCAGCCGGCCCAGGACCCGCTCGGCCTGAGCCGGCGGCAATGGGCCGAAGGCGGCCTGGGCGCCACCACGCCGCAGGCGCTGCAGTTCGACACCCGCAAGCAATCGCGCCAGACCCAGCTCGGCGGCGCCTGGAAACACCGCTTCGACGGCGCCGGCGCCCTCGACCAGCTGCAGCTGACGGCCTACGCCGGCCGGCGCTCGGTCACGCAGTGGCAGGCGATCCCGGTGGCGGCGCAGCAAGCCTCGCCGACCCACCCCGGCGGCGTGGTGGACTTCGACCGAGGCTACGGCGGCGTCGACGCGCGCCTGGCCTGGCGCTGGGCGCTCGACGCCGAGCGCATCGCCCGCCTCGTCGCCGGCGTCGCGGTGGAGGAACAGGACGAAGACCGCCGCGGCTTCGAGAACTTCCTGCCCCCCGGCCCGGGCGAGGCGTCGCCGCGGCTGGGTGCGACCGGCGCGCTGCGCCGCGACGAGCGCAACACCGCGCGCACCGCGGACGCCTATCTCCAAGCCGAGTGGGACCTGCGCGCCGACGTGAGCGCCACGCTCGGCGCCCGCGCCGGCCGGTTGACGATGCGCAGCCGCGACTTCTACGTCGCCGGCGCCAACGGCGACGACTCCGGCCGCCTGGATTTCGACTACGCCACGCCGGTGGCCGCACTGCAGTGGCGGGCGTCGCCGTCGTTGAACCTGTACGCCAGCGCCGGCCGGGGCTTCGAGTCGCCGACGCTGGCCGAGCTGGCCTACGGCCCGCAACCCGGCTTCAACCGCGGCCTGCGGCCGCAGCGCAGCCGCCAGTTCGAAGTGGGCGCGAAATGGCGCGAAGGCGGCGGCCAGGCCCGAGGGGAGGGGTTGTCGGTGGACCTCGCGCTCTTCCACATCGCCACCCGCGACGAGATCGGCGTGCTGAGCAACACCGCCGGCCGGTCCACCTACCAGAATGTCGGCCGCACCACGCGGCGCGGCGCCGAGCTGGGCGGCGAATGGCGCCCGGCGCCGCGTGGCGGGCAAGCCTGGCGCGCCGAATGGGCGGTGACCTGGCTCGACGCCACCTACCGCGACGGATTCGACTCGCCGGGCGGCCGGGTGGCCGCGGGCGGGCGCATCGCGGGCACCGCCGACAAGAACCTGTTCGCCGCCCTGGCCTGGCTGCCTCGGCCTGCCCTGGAGGCGGCGGTCGAGCTGCGGGCGCAGGGCCGGGTGCCGGTCAACGACCTCAACAGCGATTTCGCGCCCGGCGCCGGCGTTTGGGCGCTGCGCATCGTCCAGTCCCTCGACTTCACCCAAGGCCGCCTTCAGCTGCTGGCCCGGGTGGACAACCTCGCCGACCGGCGCTACGTCGGCAGCGTCATCGTCAACGAAGGCAACGGCCGTTATTTCGAACCGGCCGCGGGCCGCGCCTGGCTGCTCGGCGTGCGGTGGCGACAGCCGTTCTGACGACGGGCTTCAATGCGGTGACCCGCGGGGGCCCTCGCCCGCGTCCCGGTCGTACCCATCGGCCGCCACCGGCCAAGGCACGGGCTCGCGCGCGGGCGCGGGCGCGTAGGGAAGGCCGTCCACGCGGCCGTCGCCCGCGGCCAGGGTCTTCAGCCGCACGGTGAACACGCTGCCCAGGCCGGGCCCGGGGCTTTCGGCGACGACGCTGCCGCCGTGCAGGTCCACCAGCTGGCGCACCAGCGACAACCCGATGCCCAACCCGCCCTGCGCCCGCTCCAGGTGGCGGCTGACCTGGGTGAACAGGCCGAACACGCTGGACAGCATGTCGGGCGGTATGCCGATGCCGTTGTCCTCGACGCGCAGCACCGCCTCGCCCTGTCCCTTGTCCTCGACCAGCGAGACGCGGATCGAACCGCCGCTGGGCGTGTACTTCGCGGCGTTGTTCACCAGGTTGGCGATCACTTGTTCGAGGCGGGTCGGGTCGCCCGTGACCCACACCGGCCTGTCGGGCAGGTCGACCCGCAGCGCATGCCCCGCCGCCGTCACCCACAGCTGGCTGCCTTCGAGCGCGGCTTCGATGGCCTCGCGCAGGTCCATGCGACCGGTGCGCAGCACGACCTTGCCGGTGGAGATGCGCGACACGTCGAGCAGGTCGTCGATCAGCTTGATCAGCTGCGTGAGCTGGCGTTGCATCATCTCCCGCACGTGCCGCGCCTTGTCCGGGGGCATGGCGGCGCCGGACAGCAGCTGCAGGCCGTTGCGCAATGGCGCCAGCGGGTTGCGCAGCTCATGGGCCAGCGTGGCGATGAACTTGTCTTTCTGCCGGTCGGCGTCGCGCAGCGCCTGCTCGGCGCGGGCCACCGCGGCGAGGTGGTCGCGCAGCTGGTACTGCCGGCGCCGGCCGCGCAGCGCGGCCGACAGGGCGCTCATCATCGAACGGGTGGAGACCGGCCGGTCCAGGGTGGTGACATTGGTGAGCCGGCCCAGCACGCCGGCGTCGACGTCGCCGTGCTGCAAGTCGCGATTGAGCAGCGCCACCACCGGGACGTCGGACCACGCCGGCTGTTCCGCCAGCGCGGCCAGCACGGCCGCCAGGCCCGGGTCGAACAACGACTTGTCCGTGAGCATGACCACGCCGACACCGGCGGGGACTTCGGCCGCCAGGTCCTTCAGGTCGGCGCACACCTTGCAGGCGAAACCCGCGCGGCCGAGCAGCAGCCGCGTGACCTCGCCGTCCCGCCGGGTGGGCGGCACGATCAGGATGCGCTCGTCGCCCGAGCTGGCGTCGTTGTTCATGGGAATGGGCGGGGTAAGGCGCCCCGGGTCCGGCCCGGCATCCAGCCGGACCCGAGGCTGAGCTGGCAGGCTGATGAGCAAACCGCGTGCCCATGGCGGCGAGGCAGCCGGGCCGGATTTGCCGCCGGGTCAGCTGTTACCGGACGCAACGGGCACCCCGGTCAGCACCCCGCGCAGGTGCATCAGCGGTTCGGTGAGGTGGATGCCGTCGGCGTCGAAATAGACCTCGCGGATCGATTCCTCGTGGCGGCCGCTGCGCTTCTTGAGCACCGAGATGGCCTTCTTCACCGAGCCGGCCAGCTCGAACATGCGCATCATCACCACCGTGTCGGCCAGGTAGCTGGCGTCGATCGGGGAACGCATGCCCGGCCCGAGCAGGCCGGTCTGTGCCGCCACGAGGAAAGTGGCCACGCCGCAATTGTTCAAGTACGACAGCAGCTCGTGCAGCTGCATCGTCAGGAAGCGGTCTTCCGGCATGGCGTTGAGGTAGCCGTTGAGGCTGTCGAGGATGACGACGCGCGCGCCGAGCTGCTCGACCGAGCGCCGCACCGTGGCCGCGAACTCGCCGGGCGTGATCTCGGCCGGGTCGATCTCGCGCACGGAAACCTGCCCGGCCCCTTTGCCTTCTCGGATGACCATCCCCAGGCTGGCCGCCCGCGCGAGCAGGATGCCGCGGGTCTCTTCGAAGCTGAACACCGCCGCATGGTCGCCCCGGTCCGCCGCGGCGGCGGCGAACTGCAGCGCCACCGTCGACTTGCCGGTGCCCGGCGGGCCGATCAGCAGCGTGGTGGTGCCGCGGTCGATGCCGCCGCCGAGCAGCGCGTCCAGCGCCGCCACACCGCTGGGCACCAGCGCGGCCTGGAAGCCGTTGTGGTGCTCGCGGGCCGCCAGGCGGGGGAAGACCTCGATGCCGCCGCGGCGGATGGTGTAGTCCTGCAGGCCGCTGCGGAAATCGCTGCCGCGGAACTTCACCACCTCCAGCTGCTTCAGGGATCGGCCATAGGCCGGCGAACGGTGGTCGAGCGAGAGCACGCCGTGGGCGATGCTCTGCACCTGCAGCTCCGGGCCCTCGGCGGTGCGGTCGTCCAGCAGCAGCAAAGTGCAGCGCCGGCCGTTGAAGAACTGCTTGAGCGCCAGGATCTGCCGCCGGTAGCGCAGCGAGTTCTGGGCCAGCAGCCGCATCTCCGACAGCGAGTCGAAGACCATGCGCCGGGGGTTCACGCGCTGCACGACCTCCAGCACCTTGCGCGTGGTCTCGGTCAGCTCGACTTCCGAAGGGTGGTACATCGTGAGCTGCTCGTCGCCGGTGAGGTCGACGTCTTCCGAGATCAGCTCGACGATGTCGATGCCGTCGAGGCTCCAGCCGTGCGACGCGGCGCCGGCGATCAGTTCCTCCCGCGTCTCCGACAGCGTGATGTACAGGCAGCGCTCGCCGGCGCGCACGCCCTCCATCAGGAACTGCAGCGCCAGCGTCGTCTTGCCGGCCCCCGGATTGCCCTGGACCAGGTAGAAGCGCTCCGGGATCAGCCCGCCGTGCAGGATGTCGTCCAACCCGGCCACGCCGGTCGACACGCGTTCAGGGTTTCGAGTGTTCATGGTTTTCCTTGGGGTCCGGGGCGGCGGGAACCGCCGCGCAACAGGAGATGTGAATGTAAGCGAGCGCTCCGCCTCCCGATCATGGATTCAGCTACTGCCCAGCCCATGGCCGGGGTGGCGGCCGCGCGGGCTGCTCATCGCCGCACCAGGGTCAGGCCGATCAGCCGCGACACCACCGCCGCCAGGTACATCACCCCGGCGAACATCTCCACCGCCGCCAGCGCGCGGGCCGGCGGCTTGACCGGGATCACGTCGCCGATGCCGGTGCTGGACAGCAGCGCGAAGCTCAGGAACACCAGCTCGGTCCAGGTGCGCGGCGCCGCGGGGTCGACCGCGGCCAGGAAGCTGCCCGGTTGCCAGGCCTGGAGCGCGACGAAAAGGTAGGCGAAGGCCCAGACCAGCAGCGTGAAGGTGGCGCCGGCGGCGTACAGCTCGTCGGTGGTGGCCCGGTAGTCCTCCATCATGTAGGCGATGAGGCTGCCGGCCGCGTAGAAGTAGAAGACCGCCTCCAGCGCCGCCGACCACGGCAGCAGCCCCGGCATGTCGAGCAGCGCCTGCATCGCGATCAGCACGATCGCCGGCAGCGCGATGCAGGCGCTGACCCAGGTCAGCCCCGGCGTGCGCCGCACCATGCCCGTGGTGATGACCAGCACCACGATGCCGAAGGCGCCGAGCGCGAGCGGCCCGACGCGGGTGGATTCCAGGAAGGGATAGAGCACCAGGCCCGCCAACTGCACGAGCAGCAGGATGGCGGACGGGTGGCGGCGCGTGATGGCGAGCAGGCGGACGTATCTCATGCGGCGATTGTCCGGTGCGCGGGGTCGCAGCGCGCCGATGGCAGGGTTGTCCCGTGGGGATGGGGCCTAAGGAAAACGGGGCGATGGCCGAAAGACCTTCCAGGGGCCGCCGGCGGCCGCTTCGCGCGCCCTCGGGCATTCGCGGCCCATGGAAAACCCAGGCCGCGCGGTCCTTCGGCGCGGGGGCGCAAGGAACGGGGGAAACCGGGCGGGCGAACACCGGCCATGGTCCCATACCAATGAAGGGAACACCACGCCATGTTGTCGTCCATCAAAAGAACCGCCCCCCGGATGTCGCTCGGCGCCCGCTTGGCGCTGGGCTTTGGCAGCCTGCTGGCCTTGCTGATCGCCGTGGCCGCGATGGCGGGCTGGTCGTCGCACCGCGTCGGCGTCCAGGTGCGCCAGATCGTCGAGGTCAACAACCAGCGGGCCGTGTTGGCGCAGTCGCTGCTGGACAACGTCAACCTGATGACGCTGCGGGTGCGCACCATCGTGTTCCTCACCGACATGGGGGAAGTGAAGGCGGAAATGGCCGGCCTGCAGGAGGCGGGCGCCAGCTACGAAAGGGCGCAGAAGTCGCTGTCCACCATGCTCGCCGACGCGACCTCGCAAGAGCAGCAGCTGTCGCGCGACATCGAAAGCCTGGGCGCCAAGGGCCTGGCGCTGGTCCGGCAGGCGGCCCAGTTGGGCGCGGAAGGCGCCAATGTCGACGCCACCGCCGTCCTGACGGACAAGCTGCGTCCGGTCGAGAAGGAATGGCGGGCCAAGGTGGGCGAACTGATCGCGCTGCAAGCGCGTTACAACGACGCGCTGGCCGCGTCGGTGGGCCAGCAGACGCGCACCGCCATGCTCACCGGCTCGTTGCTCGCCGTGGCGGCGGTGGCGGTGGGCGTGCTGGTGGCCTGGCGCATCGCGCGCGGCATCCAGCGGCCGATCCAGCGCGCCGTGGGCGTGGCGCAGCGCATCGCAGAGGGCGCGCTCGACAACGCGGTGGAACGCGGCGGCGGCGACGAAGTCGGCCAGCTGCTGGACGCCATCGGCACGATGCAGGACAAGTTGCGCACGCTGGTTTCGCAGATCCGCGACACCGCGCTGAGGATCCAGGTCGCCAGCGGCGAGGTGGCGGCCGGCAACTCCGACCTGAGCCAGCGCACCGAAGAGGCCGCGTCCAAGCTGCAACAGACTTCCAGCTCGATGGAGCAGCTCACCGGCAACCTGCGCCAGGGCGCCGACGCCGCCGCCCAGGCCAACCAGCTGTCGCGGGACGCCGCTTCGGTCGCGCAACGCGGCGGCACCGCGGTGGCCCAGGTGGTGGCCACCATGCAGGAGATCAGCGGCTCGTCGAAAAGGATTTCCGACATCATCGGCGTGATCGACGGCATCGCCTTCCAGACCAACATCCTGGCGCTCAACGCCGCGGTGGAAGCCGCACGCGCCGGCGAGCAGGGACGCGGCTTCGCCGTCGTCGCCGGCGAGGTGCGCACGCTGGCCCAGCGCAGCGCGCAGGCCGCCAAGGAGATCAAGGCCTTGATCGGCGACTCGGTGGACAAGGTGGAGTCGGGCGCGCGCCTGGTCGGCGACGCCGGCGGCACGATGACCGAGATCGTCGGCAGCGTGCAGCGCGTGTCGGACATCATCAGCGAGGTCACCGTCGCGTCGCACGAGCAGAGCGGCCGCGTCGACGAGGTCAACGAGGCCGTCGCCCAGCTCGACCGCGCGACGCAGCAGAACGCGGCGCTGGTCGAACAGGGCGCCGCCGCCGCCGAGAGCCTGAAAGAGCAGGCGGAACGGCTGGCGACGCTGGTGTCGATGTTCACCCTGGGCCAGGAGCGGCAGCCCGCCGAGGTCGGCGGCGGCCATTGAGGCGGCTGGCGCTTTTGTGGGCTAGGGCGGTGTCCCGCGGATCACTGACAAAAATGGAATCGATGGATTGCAGGCCAGGGCAAGGCGCAAACCGCAGCGATACCAAGTGGTGTCGCGAGGATTTGCAACGCGGCCATGGCTTGCAAGACACGATTTCATTGGCAGTGATCTGCGGGACACCACACTAGCCTGGATCCTTGAGAATCCGGGCTTGCCGACCGGAGCCCCGGTCCGCCCATTCCCAGGCCCGCCATGACCGAACAAGAAACCCCCACCTCCCGCCCCGCCTTGCCGGACCACCTCTCGGTCGACCCCCGCAGCCCCCACCACGCGCCGGCCGTGCTGTCGCACGAGATCGGCATCCGGTTGAACGGCAAGGAGCGCTTTGACGTCGAGGAATACTGCGTCAGCGAAGGCTGGGTGAAGGTGCCCGCCGGCCGCACGCTGGACCGCAAGGGCCAGCCGATGATGATCAAGCTCAAGGGGCAGGTGGAGGTCTTCTACCGCTGAGCGCCGGGGAAGTCAGGCCGGCCTGACGTCGATGTGGTACAGCCCCCAGGGCGACAGCCCGAACTGCTCCTTCAGCGGCTTGCCCTTGAACACCGGGATCGCCTCGGGTTCATAGACGGCCCACTGCGGACCCAGCCCGCCCAGCGCCAGCGGCCGGCCGTCCATGTGGGTCGCCACGACGATGCGGTAGCTGCGCGCGTCGGCCAGGCCGACCACGACGTTGTAGCCGTCCACCGCGCGCAGGCCCAGCATCACCGCCGCGTCCGGCGCGACGCCCGCGGCCTGCAGCACCGTTTCCAGCAACGGGCCCTTCAGGGCGTGGGGCTTGGCGTCGTATTCGATCACCGGCTTGATCGTCACCGCCGGCAAGCGTTGCAGCGCGGCCGCGTCGAAGGCCCAGGCCTTGTCGAACCGGATGCCGTGCTTGGCCATCATCTGGTCCAGCGCCGGGTCGAGCGCGCCGCGGTTGGATCGGCCGACCGCGCCGCTCACCGTCAACAACGCGGGGCCCGCAGGGGGCGGTGCGGGCAGGGCGCGGGCCGGGCCGGCCTGCAGCGCCAGACCGGCCAGGCCGGCCAACGCCAGGAAGCTGCGCTTGTCCATCGCGTTCTCTCGGAAGTTGGGGGGAAGGGATCATACAAATGGCGGGCCGCGCCGGCCCGCCGCTGAAAAAATTCACCCCGCCGCGCGGCCTGGGGCGTATCAGCCTCCTGGAGAAGCCTTGACGGGCTTTCTCGCCCACCCACTTTTCCCAGGAGTCATGCCATGCCCGCCGTGCCCTTGCGCCTCAAACCCACCGCTTTCGCCGCCCTTTGCCTGGCCGCGCTGTCTTCCGCCACCCAGCCTTCATCGGCCGGCCCCGCGGCGCCGGAGAAACGCAGCACGCTGCAGGAACAGCAGTCGGTGGCGGTCACGATCTACAACGAAGACCTCGCCCTGGTGAAAGACGTGCGCAGGGTGGCCCTGGACGGCGGCGCCAACCGCCTGGCGCTGCGCGACGTCAGCGCCCGAATGCGGCCCGAGACGGCGCAGCTGCGCAGCCTGTCCCAACCCGGCTCCTTCACCCTGCTGGAGCAGAACTTCGACTTCGACCTGCTCACGCCGTCCAAGCTGCTGGAGAAGTACGTCGGCCGGGAGGTCGGCATCGTCAGGGCCCATCCCCAGACGGGTTTGGAGACCACCGAGAAAGCGCGGGTCCTCAGCGCCAACGAGGGCGTGGTGCTGAAGATCGGCGAGCGCATCGAGACCGGGGCGCCGGGCCGCATCGTCTTCGACGGCGTGCCCGCCAACCTGCGCGACCGCCCGACGCTGGTGACCGAATTGCACAACAGGCAAGCCAGCGGGGCGCAGGAGCTGGAGCTGTCTTACCTGACCGGCGGCCTGTCCTGGAAGGCCGACTACGTGGCCGAGCTGAACGCCGACGACAGCCGGCTCGACATCAACGGCTGGGTCACCGTCAACAACCTCAGCGGCACCACCTTCGCCAACGCCAAGCTGCAGCTGGTGGCCGGCGACGTGAACCGGGTGCGCGAAGAGGCCGCCGTCGCCCAGTTGATGAACGGGCGCGTGGCCATGGCGGCCTCGCCCGCGCCGATCGTGGAGATGAAGCAGGAGTCCCTGTTCGAGTACCACCTCTATTCCCTGCCGCGGCCCACCACGCTGGCCGAGAGCCAGACCAAGCAGGTGGCGCTGCTCGCCGCCTCGGGCGTGCCGGTGGCCAAGGAGATCCTGCTGCGCGGCCAGGAGCACTACTACCAGGGCGCCGCCGGCGTCATCGGCCAGAAGCTCAAGGCTGGCGTCTATGTGGAATTCGCCAACCGCGAAAGCGCCCGCCTCGGCCAGCCCCTGCCCAAGGGCGTGGTGCGCGTCTACAAGCGCGACAGCGCCGGCAACGCCCAGTTCATCGGCGAGGACCGCATCGACCACACGCCGCGCAACGAGAAAGTGCGCCTGCGCCTGGGCGACGCCTTCGACATCACCGCCGACAAGAAACAGACCGACTTCCGCCGCCGCGACCTGCCCGGCAACCGCTACATCTACGAAAGCGCCTATGAGATCACCGTGCGCAACGCCAAAGGCCAGGCCGAGGCCGTGACCGTGCAGGAGCCGGTGCCCGGCGACTGGACGATGCTGGAGGAATCGCAGAAACACGCCAAGGTGTCTTCCGGCACGGCGCAATGGCGGGTGACCGTGCCGGCGGAAGGGGCGGTGACGTTGAAGTACCGGGTGTCGGTGAAGTACTGAAGCGCCGGGCCCACTGAACTTTGATCGCCGCTGATTCGGGTTTTTGCACGGTAAAGAGAGCGCGTGTATCCGTCGGTGCCGATACAGGTCACGCGTTCACAGAGGCTGCAAACCGGCAGGCCAGCAAATCTGGGCCTGCGGCGAGTCACGCCCTTGGGTCCCGGCTCAATTCAAACGTTACGGGACGCAACACATTGACTCTTTGCAAATCGCATATCCCAATATAGGATGATCGATATGGATACAGGCTAAAGCCGGTCCCGGTCAGGGAGGAAGATCCATGTCGCTGTTCCGGCGAGAAGTCCAGGAGGCGCAAACCGCCCAATGGATGGGCACGGTTCGATTGAACCGGCCCCTGAGTTTTTCGGTCATCACGGGCTCGGCCGTTTTGCTGGCAAGGCTGTTCATCGCGCTGTCGGTCTCGGGTGAAGTCAACCGCAAAGCCAGGCTCGCCGGCGTCCTGGTCCCCACCGGTGGCAGCCTCAACATCACGGCGGCCCAGGCGGGTGTGATCGCCGAGCGTCGCGTCCGCGAGGGGGACACGGTGGCGGCCGGCGATGTGCTGCTCGTCATCAACGCCGAGCGGCAGAGTCTCGTCGGGCCGGCGGGCCTGGTGGGCGACACCGCCGCGCTCGTGGCGCAGCAAATCGAGAGCCGGCGGCAGGCCCTGGTGGCCGAGCGCAATTCCAGGGAGCTTCAGGCCCGCCAGCGCGAACAGGTGCTGACCGACCGGCTTCGCACCCTGGAGGCCCAGCTGCGCACTTCGGAAGACGAGCTGCTGGGCCAGCGCCATCGCGTCAAGCTGTCCGAGAAAACCTTCGAACGCCACCAGGCCCTGGCCCGGGAAGGTTTCATCTCGGAAGCGCAAGCCCAGGCCCGCCAGGAAGAACTCATCGACGCGCGCAACCGCGAGCAGGGTCTGCAGCGCGCCCGGCTCGGCTTGCAGCAAGACCGCCAGGCCCTGCTCGGCGAACGGCAGGCATTGGCCGCGCAATTGCAGACCGAGTTGTCCCAGCTCAACCGCAATCTGGCTTCCACGGAACAAGAGGCCGCTGAAAACAGCGCGCGCAAGACGGCAGTCGTCCTCGCGCCTCAACCGTTCGGGATCGCCGCCGACGGTGATAAAGACCCATCCGATCTAGCGACATTGCCCCGGGCCGTCAAGGCCCGCTACCGGGTCACGGGGTTGAACCTTCAGGTGGGCCAATCCGTGCAGGCCGGCCAAAGCCTGGCCACCCTGGTGCCGGTGACCGCTTCGGAAATGGGAGCACCTGAGAACAGCACGCAAACCCTGGAAGCACAGCTGTTCGCGCCCAGCCGAACGGTCGGTTTCGTCGCCCCGGGGCAGAGGGTCTACCTGCGTTATGCGGCTTATCCCTATCAAAAGTTCGGCCTGCACGGGGGCCGCATCTCGGCGATATCCGCCACGCCATTTGCCGCCCATGAACTACCGCCGAATTTGTCGAGGCAGGTCGCGGCGCAGGCGGGCAGCGAAGAGGCGCTCTACCGCATCAATGTGCAGCTGGACCAGCAGGTGGTGCGCGCTTATGGGAAGGATCACTTGTTGAAAGCCGGCCTGACATTGGATGCCGACGTTCTTCAGGATCGCAGGCGGATTTGGGAATGGGTTTTGGAGCCGGTGTTGGCAACCAAAACTCAGTTGGAAATGCTTAATAAATGAATACCATTAATATCCTATTTTAATAAGCCCATCAATTGAATTAATTCCCCAATAATTGAAAAACAACACAATCAAACATGAAAAAAATACTTTTTTTCTCTTGCATCATATGTTTTTCCATCTTTTGCACAATTTATTTCTTTGACAGAGATTTTTCTATAAAAGAAATAGTCGCCTTTCTAGTGGCCTTCCCTGCAGGTATTTTGTTTATTTACTCAAATAAGGAGAAATTTAATGAAATAGATTTAAAAAAACCACTCAAGAAAAATATGGAAATTTTAAAGAAAATCATTTTATAAATTTAATTATGAGAACACTAACTACGGATGAAATGAAAAAAACCTCTGGCGGGCTGGACCCAGCTGACGCTGCGGGGATCGGCGCAGGACTAGGAGGTTTGGCCGGAGTGGCCGTTGCCGTTCAGGTAGGGTATGGAGCTGCAGAAGCAGCCACTCTCGCCGGTCTTGGATCCGCAGTCAGTGCCGGCGTCTTGATGGCATTGAATTCAAGCTGGAATGTAGGCTTGGACATTGGTACAGCAATATATGAAATTCCTGCGGTCAATGGATTTATTGCCGACACAATTGATTCCATATTCTTACCTGAACCCATCGGCACGGTTACCCCAGGCCCTCTGACACCCTCGACGAACCCATTCCCCACCGTCGGATACAACGATGACGGGATTTATTACCGCGACGTCCCCGTGTCCGATCCGATCTATGGCGGCAATTGATATTTAAATAACAAAAGGACTTCGTTGGGATGTTGATCGACCCATGAAACTTCAACTGCAATCCGAATCGAGCGAATGTGGACTGGCCTGTTTGGCCATGGTCGCTTCCGCCCATGGTCAACATTGGGATTTGATCGATTTGCGGCGACGTTTCCCGATTTCGCTCAAAGGCGCAACGCTCGAACAGATCGGCAATCACGCCGAGGCGATGGGTTTTGCCAGCAGGCCGCTGCGATTGGAGCTGGAGGAACTGGATCAGTTGGAACTGCCCTGCATCCTCCACTGGAACCTGAACCACTTCGTGGTGTTGAAGAAGGTGGGGCGCGGCCGGGCCACCATTTGCGACCCCGCCGTGGGCGAACGCAAGATGCCGCTTTCCGAGGTGTCCCAGCATTTCACCGGCGTCGCGCTGGAGCTGAGCCCGAACGCCAGCTTCCGGCCAGAAGCGAAACGCCCTCGGCTCAAACTGTCCAAGTTGACCGGCAAAGTCCGCGGGCTGGGACGCTCGCTCGGCCAGATCTTCGCGCTGGCATTGGTGCTGGAGCTGTTTTCCCTGGCCATGCCGCTGTTCAACCAATTGGTGGTGGACGAAGTCATCGCGTCGCACGACCGCGACCTGCTCACCCTCCTGGTCTGGGGTTTCGCCCTGCTGCTGTTGACGCAGACGGCCATCGGCCTGGCGCGCAGCTGGATGATCATGGTGATGGGCCAGCACATCAGCCTGCAGTGGAGCGGCAATGTGTTTTCGCACCTGGTGAAGCTGCCCGCCGAATATTTCCAGAAGCGCCACCTGGGCGATGTGCTCTCGCGCTTCGGTTCGGTTTCGGCGATGCAGCGCACGCTGACCACCGGCGTCGTCGAGGCCATGCTGGACGGCCTGATGGCCGTGGCGGCGCTGGGCATGATGCTGCTGTATGCGCCCAGTCTCGCGGCCGTCACGGTGGCCGCGGTCTGCACCTATGCGTTGCTGCGCTGGGCGGCCTATGGGCCGTTGCGCGACGCCGCGGCGGAACGCATGGCGGCCTCCGCCAGGGAGCAGAGCCATTTCATGGAAACCATCCGGGCCATCACACCGCTCAAGCTGTTCGGCCGCGAGAGCCAGCGCCGCGCCCGCTGGCAGAACCTGATGGTGGAGGTGCAGAACCGGGATGTGCGCACCAACCAGTTGAACATCGGCTTTTCCACGGCCAACGCCTTCATCTTCGGCCTGGAGAACCTGCTCGTGTTCTGGCTGGGTGCCCGGATGGTCATGGACGGCGGGTCGCCTGGCGCCTCCGGCGGCCTGTTCACGATCGGCATGATGTTCGCGTTCATCAGCTACAAGGGGCAGTTCACCGGCCGGGTGTCCGCCCTGGTCAACCATGCCGTCGACATCAAGATGCTCGGCCTGCACGCCGAGCGCCTGGCCGACATCGCCCTGGCCGAGCCCGAACAGCGCCGCGTTCCCGACAACCCCTTGACGCACCTGCAGCCCCACATCGAACTGCGCGGCGTGAGCTACCGGTACGGCGAGGCCGAGCCCTGGATCCTGCGCAACGTTCACTTGAAGGTGAACCCCGGCGAAAGCCTCGCCATCGTGGGGCCGAGCGGATGCGGCAAAAGCACTTTGCTCAAGGTCCTGCTCGGTTTGCTGCCGCCCTCGGAAGGTGAGGTGCTTTACGGTGGAGTCCCGGTGCGGCAGTTGGGCCTGCAGAACTACCGCCGCTTGATCGGCACGGTGATGCAGGAGGACATGCTCCTGTCCGGCAGCATCGCCGACAACATCGCGTTCTTCAGCGTCCAGCCCAGGCAGCAGCGGGTGGAGGAGTGCGCCAGGCTGGCGGCGGTGCACGAAGACATCGCGCGGATGCCGATGGGCTACCAGACCCTGGTGGGCGACATGGGCAGTTCGCTGTCCGGCGGGCAAAAGCAGCGCGTGCTGTTGGCACGGGCGATGTACAAGCGGCCCCGCGTGCTGGCGCTGGACGAAGCCACCAGCCACCTGGATCTGACGAACGAAAGGCTCGTGACCCAGGCACTGGCCCAGATGCGCGTCACCCGCGTCATCGTGGCGCACCGTCCCGAGACCATCGCCGGCGCCCAGCGCGTCGTGCGCTTGCAGGCCGGGCAAGTCATGGAGCTTGGCCGTGTGCCCCCCGGCGAGGCGCGGCCGCACCCGCAGTCGGCGCCCATCGGTTCGACGGCCATGCCAACGCCGGCCGGCGCCGCGCGCCCCGCCGCCATGCCTGGATTGGCGACGCATTCCCCGGGGTTGGCCGCCTCGGCAGCTTGAATCCGGGCGTGCGGAAAGGCGCCGGAACAGCTGGATCGATCGGCTTTGCCGGGGCTTGGAGGGCGCGGACGCGCCAGCGTACTTGACTCCCCGCTTGATGACCGCGCACAGGGAAGCTCAACCACCGGCTGGATTGCGCGGCGCCACTTCCACCTGCCACCCTTGGCCGGCGGCCTGCAGTTCGAACCGCACCGGCAGGAAGGCTTCAATCACCTCCGCGTTGCTTTGCGCATGCGGCGTCCACTCGGTGCAGGTGAAGCGTGCCGAGGCCGCGGCGCCGGACTGGCCGGTCACAGCCAAAGCCAGCGGCAGCATCCACTGGTCGGCCAGGTGAGGACCGAGCGCCCCGCTCGCGGACTAGAAGCGGCGCACCTCGTCGGCCAGCTTCGCGGCCACCTGTTCGGCGGCCTGGCCTTTTTCGCCGAAGGCGGTGAAGACTTCGCTGACGTGTTCGAAAACCAGGGTCGCCATCAGCGCGTTGCCGGGGCCTTCGTTCTGGCGCACGGCGGGCGTGCGCAACTGCCCGTCGGCCGACCAACCCAAGGCGTGGCCGAGGGCGGCGAGCTCGCGCTGGGCCACCGAGCGCGGCAAGGCGGGGGCGAGGCATTCGGCGTAGCACTCGACCAGGCCGCCGCGGCTTTCCAGGTCGAACGGCGTCATCGCGGGACGCGACAGCACGGGCGCGATGTCGGCCACCAGTTCGCCGCCGCCGGCCGGATAGAAACCGTGGCGGCGCAGCGTGAGCGACAGGCCCACGCCGAGGCGCCGCAGCAACGGCGCGAAGCAGCGCTCCAGGAAGTGGGAGGGCGGCGCCATCGGGTTGTGGGTGCCGCCGCCCAAAGTCAGGCGGCTGGGGCCGTTGGCGAGCATCAGGGCCGGCAGCACCGTCTGCAGCACCAGCGTGCAGCTGCCCGCGGTGCCGACCTGGAACGCGTAGTCGCCCGGTCGCACCGGGCCGGGGGCGAAAGTCAACGCCGTCGAGCCGAGCTCGGCGCCTTCTACCTGCGCGGCGCAGATCGCGGCAGCGGCCTGCACGCAGGTGAGGTGCTGGCGCATCAGGCCGGGCTTGGGCCGGCGGGCGCGGATGCGGGCGATGCGCATGGGTTGGCCGGTGCACATCGACAGCGCCAGCGCGCTGCGCAGGATCTGGCCGCCGCCTTCGCCGGTGGAGCCGTCGAGTTCGATCATGGTTCTGCCCTTTCTTTCTTGTCGTGGTCGCCGCCGTCGGTTGTCTTGCGCCGTTGCAGCGCGAGCCACCCCAGCAGCGGCGTCGCGCCCATGAAGGTCAGCCGCACACCGTCATCAGGTCGCCGGTCGCCAGCGAAACCCGGTCGGCCAGGCGGTGGAACACCCACCACAAGCGATCCTCCGCGGCCACGCGGCCGACCCTCTTGCAAGGCCCGGGTCCGGCCCAGCGGCGGATGGGCCGGGCCAGGCAGGTGGCGTTGACGCCGAAGCCGCTCGACACGGCGCGAGCCTCCACCGGGCCGACCGCCAATCGGCCCGCCACCCGGCCCGCGGCCTCGGCCAGGGCGGCCAGGTCATGCAGCGCCCAGGTGTCGTAGTCGGCGGGCGAAAACGCCACTTTCAGCATCTGTGCCATGAACACCTGGCCGGCGCGCGGCCCGAAAGCCGTGCCGGCCGCCGCCCCGGTCAACACGACCTCGCCGAAGCGACCGGACGGGCGGCGCGGCGGACCCGGCGGCTGCGACGGCGCGCGGAGCGTCGGGCCATGGAGGTAGAGCGCGCAGCCCAGCGTCCCGCCGGAAGGCCCCGGTTCGATGCGGAACGCCGTTTGCGGAGCGTCGCGCCAATCGTCGCCGAAGAGCCAGGTGTCACCCGCCAGGGAAACCGCGATCAGGTGGGGCACCACCAGCGTCGTCACCGCCGGCCAGGCCGCGGCGGGGTCCCGGGTCATGGCGCCCCGCGCTCGCGCACTGGCGGCATCGGGGGGCTGCGGCCCACCACCGTCTCGAACAAGAAGGCGTCCAGCTCGCCGGCGTCGAGCTTGGGCCCGGGCATCAACGAGCCGCCGTGCTCCTGGGCTCGGGCCAGCTCGTCGACGATGAAGGTGTTCAGGCCTTCCCAGCGGGGGCTGGTGGCGGCCTCGCCGGCTCGCATCTTCACTTCGAGCAGGCGGTTGATCTCCCGGACGAGCGCCGCTTCGCCGTGCAGCGTGGCCTCGGCCAGCTCGGCGAAGCGCATCGGCGGCGCGCCGCGGCCTTCGGCGATCCAGCGCGCGGCCAGCAAGGGGCGCAGCACATAGAGGTATTTCTTGTAGCGCACGGTTTCGCCCTGCAGGTGCTCGCGGAAATTCTTCTTGGCCATCGACACGTAGTGGTGGTAGCCCCGCACCGGCGAGAAATGCGCTTCGGCCAGGCCCCGCAGGCGCGCGGCCGCGGCGGCGTCCTGGCGGTAAACGATGGGCGAGCGAAGCCACTCCAGCAGCGTGGGGTTGGAGTCGCGCAGCAGCTGCAGGGCCTTGCGCAGGTCCCAGCCGTTGACGTCGAGTTCGCCGCTGATCGGCTGTTCGATCACGTCGCGGCCGGGCTCGACCTTCAGGTACCAGGGCAGCGGGTGGACGTAAATGAAGCGGACGTCGTAATCGCTGTCGGGCGAAGCGAAGCCCCAGCCCCGGCTGCCGGACTCGCAGGCGTAGAGCACCGCCACACCGTGGCGGGCCTCGATGTCGGCCAGCACGCCGAGCACGGTCCGGCGCATGGCGTCGGAGACGGGGTGGTCGCTGAGGATGCTTTCTTCCATGGTCATTTCTCCATGTCGAGTGGCTTTTGCGGCCGGCTTTGAGCTTTGCCCAGGCGGCCGGCTTCTGAAACGCGCCGGGCTTCGTCGACCCGCGCTTTTTCCAACCGCCTGCAAGCGCGACAGTGCATGGCCGTGCTGTTGATGTTGCCTTGGGCCACTTCATACCACCACTTCTGCTGCTTGGCCGTCCACACCTCGTCGCCACCGCAACCGCGGCAGCGGAACGGCAGGTCCCGGTAAAAGTCCGGCAGCAGCCCATAAGTGTTGTTCAGGCTGGCCAGCAATTCCTTGTCGGCGGCCACGGCGTGGGGCGGGATCGCGCCGGCGGCCAGCGGCGCCTGCCCGGCCGGCACCGTGCGCGCTCGCCTGGCCGCCTTGATCTCTTCACGGCGTTGTTTGTTGCTTTTCATGGGTGGTCCATTTCTTCTTCAGGCCATGTGGGCGACCGGCTTGCGTTTGGGGTTGGCGGCGTGGTGCGCGCTTCGGCCACGCCCCCTCACCCCAGCCCTCTCCCTCGTGCCGGGGGCGAGGGAGTTTGAACGGCTCACCGCCCCCCCTTTCCCCGCGTCGAAGGAGAGGGGCTTGAACTCCCCCTCTCCCGCTTGCGGGAGGGGGTTGGGGTAAGGGTGCGGTGGTCCATCTGGAGCCTCCCAGCCCCTCCACTCACCCCTTCACGCACACCACCTGCTTCAAGGTGTGCACCACCTCGACCAGGTCCTGCTGCGCCTGCATCACCGCGTCGATGTCTTTGTAGGCCATGGGGATCTCGTCGATCACGTCCTTGTCCTTGCGGCATTCGACGCCCTCGGTGGCGGCACGGTGGTCGGCCAGCGTGAAGCGGCGCTTGGCTTCGCCTCGGCTCATCGCGCGGCCGGCGCCGTGCGAGCAGCTTTCGAAGCTCTCCGGGTTGCCCTTGCCGCGCACGATGTAGCTGCGCGCGCCCATGCTGCCGGGGATGATGCCCAGCTCGCCCTGCTTCGCGCTCACCGCGCCCTTGCGGGTCACGTAGACGTCTTCACCGAAGTGGCGTTCCTGCTGCACGTAGTTGTGGTGGCAGTTCACCGCCTCGATGTGGCTCTGGAAGCTCTTGCGGATCACCGTCTTCGCGGCATCGATTACGCGCTTCATCATCAGCTCGCGGTTGAGGGCCGCGAACTTCTGCGCCCAGCCCACGGCGCGCACGTAGTCGCCGAAGTAGCGGCTGCCTTCCTCGAAGTAGGCCAGGTCACGGTCCGGCAGGTTCGCCTGGTGGCGCAGCGCGTCCTGCTTGGCCAGCTCGATGAACATCGTGCCGATGAAGTTGCCCACGCCGCGCGAACCCGAGTGCAGCATGAACCACACCGCGCCTTCCTCGTCGAGGCAGACCTCGATGAAATGATTGCCGGTGCCCAGCGTGCCCAGGTGGTTGCGGTGGTTGGTCTTGGCGATCTTCGGGTAGTCGCGGCACAGCTCGGCGAACTCGGGCTCCAGCCGGGCCCAGGCGGTGTCCACCGCGCCGGGCACCTTGTGCCAGGCGCCGGGGTCGCGGGCGCCGGGCGCGCGGCCGTGCGGCACGGCGCGCTCGATCGCCGCGCGCAGCGGGCCGAGGTTGTCGGGCAGGTCTTCGGCGCGCAGCGTGGTCTTGCAGGCCATCATGCCGCAGCCGATGTCCACGCCCACGGCCGCCGGGATGATGGCCTTGAAGGTCGGGATCACCGAGCCCACCGTGGCGCCGATGCCCAGGTGCACGTCGGGCATGGCGGCGATGTGCTTGAAGACCACGGGCAGGCGCGCGGCGTTGGCGAGCTGCTTCTTCGCCTCGCCTTCCACCGGCACGCCGCGCGTCCACATCTTCACGGGCACGCCGCCGGGGACTTCTTCGATGTCGTAGTTTTGTTGTTCCATGTCGTTCTCGATAAAAGCGGTGACAAGTTCCGAAGAGCCGTTCTTGAACTATTCGCTTGCGCGAAGCGGGCGTCGAATCCCGCAGCCTCCGCCTGCGAGGGCGGTGTTCTGACCTGTAGGCCCTTGCGCATTCACCGGCAAAGGTCGATGCCGCGCGGCGACAAAAGTTGGTGAAACGTTTACGTGCTCTACCACTGAGCTACGGTCCCCCTGATTTGGGACCGGCAGGATTCGAACCCGCGACCACGAGATTAAGAGTCTGTAGTTCCACCGGCATTCGCCGCAAGGCATCAAAAAATCACGCGACAAGGTTGGCAAGACATCGCCACTGCCGGCTTCCCGGCCCGGGGAGTTGAACCCCATGGCATCCATGTAGTCCTGCCTGCATTCGCGCTTCAAACTTTCAAATTCATTCTTTCAACTGCTATCGGGTGGCGACAAAGAATGGGGGAGACATGGGTCGTTGCTATCGATGTAATCCCACCCCGCATTCGCCACCCGGCAGCAGTCGATTCCTTTCCTGGATCCACTGCCGGGTCGACGCCGCAAGCGACGAAATCCGCAAGAGCGGCCTGACGGGGTTTCCGTTGCGGGCTTGCGGGCCCACGCGGCCAAAGGGTGCTGTACTCCTGCGCGCATTCGCCTGCGGCGCCTTCCTTTCTTTCCTTCCTTCCTTCGATCAGGCCCGGCTCACTGGGCATCGAGAACGACCTTCTCGATCTCGCCCACCCAGTGGTCCGCGCCCATCTGGCCGTCGGCGAAGCGGGCCAGCATCGTGAACACGGCGTCGGAAAAACCGCCGACGTTCATGATGTCCTGGCGCTCGGCCGCCTGCGTGGTCGCGTGAGGCTGGATGTCGAGGCACACCAGGCGCGCTTTCGGGTTGCGGCTCTTCAGCTGCTCCCATTCGCGCATGGTTTGCGTCGCACCGTGGCGGCGGGCGTCCATCCACGACTCGTTGTCCGAGACGAGGACCATGGTGTCCACCTGCGCGCGCTCCTGGTTCAGCAAGGCCAGCGGCGCGCTGCAGTTGGTGCCGCCGCCGCCGATGGAGGCCAGGGCTTTCGCATTGGTCATCACCGAATCGCGGGGGTTCAACGACAGCTTCACCACGCTTTGTTCGAACGGCAGCACGCGCGCCTGCGGGTTCTTGCGCAGGACCGCCGCGGCGACCAGGGCCGCCACGTCGATGCAGCGCACGCTCGACGTCGCCGAACCGCGGTGGCCCGTCACCGCCGAGCTCATCGAGCCCGACACGTCGGGGCACACCACCACGCGGCCTTCCAGGCGAGGGACGTTGGCCAGGGCCAGTTCCATCGCGTCCTGCAAGGCGTCGCGCACTTCGTCCGGCACGCCGTCGCCGGCCGCCTTGAACGCCGACATCAACTGGTACGGCATCACGCGCGCCTTGGCCACGGCCGCCGGGTCGCGCAGCTTGGCGGCCACCGCCTCGGCCAGGCCCGGCACACCGAACACGCCGTGGCGTGCGAAGGTGTTCAGGTTCTGGCGCACCATCTGCCAGGAGCCGCTGCGGGCGATCTGCGCCCAGTGCGCGGTGTTCAATGCCAGCGCGGTCAGCATCTGGAACGGAACGTCCGGCAGCTCGGAAGGCGGCAAGCCCTGGGCGAGGTCGCGCTTGAAGCGTTCGAAGGCCTGGGTGATGGGCGGCAGGGCCGCTTCGTCCACCGGCTTGCCGAGCAACCAGGCGAACCAGGCGGCGCGCCAGGCCTCGGTGGGCTTGGGGTGGACCATCTTCACCACGTCGGCCAAGGTCGGCGCATTGCCCACCGCGGCGTTCAGCAGTTGCTTCTCGGTCGCGGTGAGCAGCCAGTGCTGCACCAGCTTCTTGGGACGCGAACCCAGCGACTTGCGGCCCAGGGCGCCGCTGCGCACGACCTGCACGAAGTTGCGCAGCATCTTGCCGTTGTCGACCACGCGGTCGAACACCCGGCCCAGTAGCGACACGTCGCGCACCGCCAAAGCGGCCGCCAGCACCGCCGGCATGTCCTTCATGTGGCCGGACTCGCGGGCGAACAACGCCGTCTTGGCGACGAATTCCGCATCCACCGACTGGGCCAGCTCGCGCACTCGGTCGAGCTGGTCTTCGGCGCTGGCGTAGAAAGTGGGCGTCAAGCAACCGGTGGCCGCGAGCTGGGCCAACTGGTGGCGCGGGCTCAAAGCGTAGGCCGGGGCCGACGAATGGTTCTGGGTGTCGGCCTTGGGCAGCAAGGCCCCTTTGGCGGTTTGGAACAGCGAAGTGTTGACCATGTTTTTTTCTCCTTTTTTTGCATTCAACGTTTAAGTGCTGTTTTTATTGCAACGGGTGTGCCAGGCAAGACCCGAAGCTGGCATCTACTTCTCAAGTTGTTGATTCCATTGAATAAATAATTTTCAAATCGCTTTTGTTAGGTTTAAGAAAATCGATTTGATTCAATGAAAAATATACTTTTAGCTAATAAACTAGCTATCAAGCTATATCGAATGGTGATGGAGGAGTAAGTCGCAAAGGGCGGGGATCAGGGGCTCCGTGAATGTCCCCCGCGGGCTTCGCCCGCTCCTCCTTGACTTCACTGCGCCCCTGACCCCCACCCTTTGCTCAGAACCGTCGGTGACACACGTCGACCAACCCAGAGTCCTCCGAAGGCTCCGGAGCGCTGCGATGGGGGCGGGATGCCCAGCGCAGTGAAGTCAAGGAGGAGCGGAGCGAAGCCCCGCGGGGGACATGAATGGAGCAGGGCATCCCGCCCCCAGCGCAGCGCGATCGCGCCACGCCAGCGCCCGCAGCGCTGACAGCGGCCACGTCACTCGGTCCAGCGCCCCACCAGCACCCGGCCGTCGAGGGTGCCCATGGCGAAGCGTTCGCCGCGCACGGCGATGGACATCGCCATGTTGGGCAAACCATCGATCCGCAAAGGTTCGGACCTCAGCGTCTTGCCGCTGCCCAGGTCGATGACGCCGATCTGCCCGCTCGTGAGCGCATAAACCAGGCGGCCCCGCGGCGACGGCAGCTCGGCCAGGACGGTGGCGGGCGCTTCCAACGCATGCCGCCAGACGGAGCGCCCGCGCTCATCGAGGCGCTCGATGAAGAAGCCGCCTTCCCCCTGCGGGTGGTAGCGCCTGCAGACGCGCACCCAGCCGCTGGATTGCGCGAGGCGGCAGGCGTGGGAATCCATCAGGTGCCCGCCTTGGCGGCCATCCCAGTCGAACACGGTCTTCACGTCGCCGGAGGCATCCACCCGGCACAACACCTTGCCCTCGTGCGACGAAGCCGGCGTGCCGCGAAGGAAGTAAAGCGCGTCCGCGCCGTCGATTCGCAAGGGGTGGTTGAAACAGTCGTAGTGGCCCAGGTTCAGGGCGCGGGCCTGGCCCGAAGGCTCGACCACCTCGTCTTTGCCGCGGGGCGCGCCGGGCCTGGCGGTGTGGGCGTTGCGGCAGAGCAGGCGGCCGGCCCGGTCGATGGACACGAGCGGCGCCTGGTCGAAAGAGCGCCATTTGCGCAGCGAGCCATCGACGACTTCCAGCAGATCGGAGGACCAGCTCCAGTCGCGGTGCCGCAGCACGTTCACCCAGCTGCGCCCGCCGTGCTGGAGGATCTGCACGCCGTGGCCGGCGCCCTGCGCCTGCCAGCGCAGGTCGCCGCCGGCCGCGCCCCAGGCCTCGGCATGGCAGGTGTCGTGCACGGCGAGGACTTGGTCGTCATCGAGCCAGGCCACGTCCCAGACGCGGTGACGGCGCGCCAGCGGCTGGCCGCGGAAGGCGGTGTCGAAGCTGCAAGCCTGGTCTGCCACCGCCCATTCGCCGGCATCGAAACCCAGCGCCTCCGGGTCGACAGGCACGAAGGAGGCCAGGCGCGGGTCGGCGGCGCCCCAAGGCAAGCCCAGCGCGTCGTGCCCCCGCGGGTCGTCGATGAAGCCGCCGATGTAGGTGCCGAAGGCATCGCCGTCGAAGTCGCCCTCGTCGGGCGGGTGCAGCAGCACGGCGAGGCGGCCATCGTCGAGGTAGCGCACGCGCGTCGCGTCCCGGCTTTCGGACAGCAGCCGGAAAGACGCGCCGGACTGCCAGTTCCACAACCAGAGCTCACCTTCGAACAGGTAGCCGCCGTCGTAGCGGCCGGTGGCGATCGCCGCCCAGGGCTCGCGCGGATGGAAGGCCACGTCGTTGACGGGGAAGCGCGCACTGTCGAAGGCGCCCCAGCGTTCGCCCAGGCCGGGCGCATAGACGCACACCCGCTCGCGCAAGCGATGGCCGTCGTAAAGCGCGCGGCCGGGCCAGTAAAGCGGGTCGAAGGCGCTCGACACCGCGCACGCGCCGTCATGGCGCAAGAAAGCCGCCCGAGGGCGGCCGAGTTCCGCCCAGGGGGCGGGGGAGAGTTGGGCTTCCAGGTGGAGGGCGGCCATGGCTTCAATCCGGTCGCCGGGCCGGCGATGTCGGCGTCTTGGGCGCGTCCGCACCGAAGCCTTTCTTCTTGCGGACGATCTCAGCCAGGCGCCGGTGGGCGTCCAGCGGGAAGTCGTGCTTCCCCCAACGCTTGCGGTATTCCTCCGGGCCGAGCGCCTGGTGGATGCCGCCCAGGATTCGGTGGATGTTGAAGACCAGGTCGTCCCGCCGCACCTCGCCGCGCGCCAGCACCTCGTGGTCGTCCATCGCCACGATGCCCCAGCTGGCCCAGGCGGCGTAACCCCGGAGTTCGTAGCGGAGCACCTCGCCATGCCCCTGCGCGAAGAGGTGGACTTCGCCCGGCTCATCCATGAACACCACGTCGATGCTCTGGCCACCCTTGCACAGGTGCAAGGCCGCGTCGGCCAGGTGGGACAGCGAGTCGTGCAGGCGCGACACCGCGAACACTTGCTCCCTGCCTTGCTCCGTGAAGCGCAGCAAGGCCCGGCCGGCATCGCCGATTTCATACGACAGTTTTCGCGCGTCGCGGCTCACCGGGGTGTTTCCGGCTTCAGGCCACGCATTGGTTTCAGTCATGGTCCGTCCATTCTTTTTTCCACCCGGCCGGCCGGTCAACGCAGCTTCACCAACCCATCGAGGACCTGGTCCAACCCGCCGAAGACCGAGATCTTGTCGATGCGCTCGGCCACGCGCTCCAGCGTCTCCAGCTCCTTCAGGCGCAGGGCGACGGGGTTGTCCTCCATCACCTTGGCGGTGTTGAGCAGGGAGCGCGTCGCCGCGGTCTCCTCGCGGCGGCGGATCACGTTGGCCTCGGCCGACTTCTGCGCTTCGACCACGCGGGCCAGGATGGCCTTCATCTCGCCGGGCAGGACGATGTCCTTCACGCCGACGCTGTCGAGCGCCAGGCCGTAGCCCGCCAGCTTACGGCCGGCGCGCGCGGTCACCGCCTCGTCGATCGCCGACTTGTCTTCCAGCAGCTCGTCGAGGGTGCGGGTGCCGACCGCCGCGCGCAGGCCCAGCTGCAGCTCGCGGTACAGGTGTTCCGCGGGTTTTTGCAGCTGCGTGTGCGCCTTGAGCACGTCGGTGTAGCGGTAGGTGGCCAGCAGGTTCAGGCGCAGGCCGACCTTGTCGCGGGTCAGGATTTCCTGGCCCGCCACTTCGACCGCCTGCACGCGCAGGTCCACCAGCTCGACCGCGACTTGGCGGTTGAACTTCCAGTAGGCGTAGGCGCCGGGCGCCAACACGTCCTGCACCTTGCCGTCCACCCACAGCAGGCCGGCGCCGTGCTCGGGCACCTGCACCTGCAGCACGCCGGCCAGGCCGGCGACCTGGCGCTGGCGCAGCTGGGTCTGCGTCAGGCGCGCGGCCAGGTCGGCGGGCACGCGGGCGCCGCCGGCGAGGTCGACCACGTCAACCTTCACGTCGACCAGGCCCTTCCAGTACAGGCGGCGGGTGGCGGGCGCCAGCACCTCGACCAGCACGCCGTTCTCGCTGCGCAGGCCGGCCTGGTTCTCGCCGAGTTCGACGCGCACGAAGTTCTGCGTGACCACGTCCGGCTCCATGGCCATGAGGTACTCGGCCAGGGCGTGGGTGAAGGCGGGCTGCTCCAGCGCGAAGGTCTCCACGCGGACGCGGCCGGGGCCGGCCATCAACCAATGCCTGCCGGGCTGGAGCACGCGCTCGAAATCGCCGTCGCGCAGCAGCAGCGCGCGTTCGTTCTTCTTCACCGCCACTCGTTGGATCCAGGCCATTCTTCTCTCCTTGCTTGCTTTCTTCACTGACTCAAAAGGTGCCGTTACAGCCGCCGGCACGGGCACCGAGGGCCCGGGCCTTGCGCACGCGGCGGGCCGTCGGCGGCCTTGCCCCAGGTCCTCCCTGGGCAAGGCGCCATGGCTGGCCGCGGGCTCGGGCCGAGGCGGTCTCGCCGCGCAAGCGCCGGCCGCTGACGGGGCATGCCATACAGGCCAGGCCCCGCGTTCGGCAGGTGGTCTTTCGACCGTTCTATGGCTGAGGCCGGCGGTGAGGCCGGCCGTCGTTCGGCGGGAGTCGAACCCGCGACAGGCTTTCCGAAAAAAGCTGCTCTACCAGACTGAGCTACAGAACATGGCGGGTCACTCGGGAATCGAACCCGACGCCTCGGAAGGCGCCACCTGGGTGGCCCAACGACAGTTCCGCACCGGTGCGGCATGCAAGCGCCTGACGGGAACTGATCCCGAAGCACCTGCACCGGCGGGGCGGGCTTGTGGCCCCAACCCCTGGCCTCTCAGCAATCGCTGCGGTGGACTGTCTTGCCGCTTCAATAGCAACAGCCGTGCCAAACCGGCGCGAAGTCGATCGACTCATCCAAACCGTTGTTTACAAAGGGTTATTTCATTTACCCGAAATCTCGATCATGACGAGGCCTCCGAATAAACTAGCTGCATCGCTAGCCTCTTATCCAAATGGACAAAACCCTGCCCACCGTCGTCATCGGATTCCTCGGCAGCCAGCTTGACGCCGGCCTGGGCGCCGGCCGTTGGGAGAAATGGCGGCCCACGGTCGCGCTGGCGCAGCAGCCGGACATGCAGGTCGCCCGGCTCGAATTGCTGCACACGCCGCAGCATGGGGGACTGGCCCAGCAACTGGTGCAGGACATCGGCCGCGTCTCGCCCGGCACCGAAGTGCGCTTGGTCGCCATCGACATCGCCGACCCCTGGGACTTCGGCGAGATGTACGGCGCGCTGTACGACTGGGTAAAGCGCTATCCCTTCGCGCCCGAGCGCGAGCGCTACTGGGCCCACATCACCACCGGCACGCACGTGGCGCAGATCTGCCTGTTCCTGCTGGTGGAGTCGCGCTTCATCCCCGGCGTGCTTTTGCAGACGGCGCCGCCGAAGAAGCAGGTGGCGGGCGAGGCGGGCCGCTATTCGCTGATCGACCTGGACCTGTCGCGCTACGATGCGCTGGCCCGGCGCTTCCACGAAGAGCAAAGCGACGCGCTGGCCTTCCTGAAAAGCGGCATCGCCACGCGCAACCCCCGCTTCAATGCGCTGATCGAGGATATCGAGCGCGTGGCGGTGCGCTCGAAGGCGCCGATCCTTCTGACGGGGCCGACGGGGTCCGGCAAGTCGCACCTGGCGCGGCGCATGTTCGAGCTGAAGAAGTCGCGCCACCAGGTCAGCGGCGGGTTCGTCGAGGTGAACTGCGCGACGCTGCACGGCGACGGCGCGGCCTCCACGCTGTTCGGCCACAAGAAGGGCGCCTTCACCGGCGCCGCGGCCGACCGCGCCGGCCTGCTGCGCGCCGCGCACGAAGGCGTGCTGTTCCTGGACGAGATCGGCGAGCTGGGCCTGGACGAGCAGGCGATGCTGCTCAAGGCGGTGGAAGAAAAGCGCTTCTTCCCGATGGGCAGCGACCGCGAGGCCTCCAGCGATTTCCAGCTGATCGCCGGCACCAACCGCGACCTGCGGCGCGACGTGGCGGCCGGCCGTTTCCGCGAAGACTTGTACGCGCGCATCAACCTGTGGAGCTATTTGCTGCCCGGCCTGGCCGACCGGCCCGAGGACCTGGAGCCCAACATCGACCACCTGCTGGCGCGCGCGGCGGCCGAGAACGGCCGCGTGGTGCGCTTCAACGCCGAAGCCAAGACGGCCTACCTGCGCTTCGCCTCGTCCCCCGAGGCGCGCTGGAGCGGCAACTTCCGCGACCTGTCGGCCAGCGTGACGCGGCTGGCGACGCTGGCCGACGGCGGGCGCATCGCCACCGGCCTGGTCGAAGCCGAGATCCAGCGGCTGCGCTGGCTGTGGGACCGCGGCGATGGCGAAGGCGCCGGCGCGTCGCCGGCCTCCTTCCAGAAGGATGCCGACCTCGACGCGCTGCTCGGGCCCGACGCCGCCGCGTCGCTCGATCTGTTCGACCGCTTGCAGCTGCAGGCCGTGCTGCGCGTATGCGCCCAGGCCCGCAGCCTGTCGGACGCGGGCCGGCGGCTCTTCAACCAGTCGCGCACCCAGCGCAGCGTGGTGAACGACGCGGACCGGCTGCGCAAATACCTGGGCCGGTTCGGGTTGAGCTGGGAGCGCCTGGCAGGCGCGCGCTAGTGTGCCGTCCCGCAAATGACCGACGACAACGGAATCGATGGATTGCAAGTCATGGCAAGGCGCAAACCGCAGCGACACCCGCGGTATCGCGAGGATTCGCAACGCGGCCATGGCTTGCAAGACACGATTGCATTGGCAGTCATTTGCAGGACAGCACGCTAGCCGGCCGTGACGCCGACAACCGCCCGAAAGTCCCGCCCGGCGGGGGAGTCGAACCCCCAGGCCGCTGGCCGGCGTCGCCGCGCGGCATTGTTTTCATGGCCTTGGCCGGACAGTCCCGGCGCGGGCCGGGCGCCGCATTCGAGCGCGGCCCGCGACTGTAAAGACTCTTTACAAACTCGTCAAACAGCCGGTCGCCGGAACCGGACGGACGGCAGGCCGACTTCGGGCAAGCCTCCTCCACAATCGCCGCACCGCCCCGCAAGGGCAGGGCGGCAAAACCACAACGGGGAGGAAAAAGACATGGACGACTTCAACGACACGCGCAGGCACTTCCTGCAACAGGTCGCGGTGCTGGGCGGCATGGGCCTGGGATTGGCCGGCTGCGGCGGCGGCGGAAGCGCGGGCGATGCGAACGGCGCCGAGGGGGCCGGGACCGATGACCGGAAGACCGCCGCCGCCGCGGGCGACCCGCCGACAGCCCCGCCCCCGGGCGCCGTCGCCTTGGGTTCGCAGGGCATGAACCTGGCTTCCATGATCGTGTTCGACGCCTGGCACGAGGGCAGCCGGTACGAGCGCTACCAGCGGTTGACGGTGCTCAGCGGCGCGACCGCGACGATCAAGTTCCACGGCGAGAACCTGGCCGGCGGCGGCGCGCTGCGGCCGTTGCTGGCCGGCCAGTACAGGTTGCTGGTCGACGGGCTGGCGCGCGCGACGGCCACGGTCGCCGCCGGCGCCGTGCGCGCGAGCTTCACGCTCGACCTGGCGCCCCTGAGCCAGGGCTGGCACGCCTTCGACGTGGAGATCGCCGCCGGCAGCCCGGAAACCTGCCCGCGCTGGTTCATGTACGTGGACAAAGGCCTGCCGCTGCCCGCGGCGGGAGCGCCCATCCCGGTGGCCTCGGGCTCCTATGACGTGGCGCACCGCGGCCTGCGGCATTACTTCGGCATGCTGCCCAGCCAGCAGGTCCAGCCCGCCGCGTGGCCGCTGACGGCGCGGGAATGCCCGGTGTTCAGCGACCCGCTGCCCTACGCGCAGATGCACCGCGAGAACATCGTGCCCACGCGCGAAGGCAACATCCTGCGCCCCAACCGCAACGCGGGCGGCGTGGTCAGCACCTTCAACAAGCAGTCCTATTTCTGGTCCGACCTGATCCGCAAGCAGCCGCCGCTGCCGCTGCTGGACGGCCCGCGCAACGTCGGCACGTTCCAGATGCCCACGACCATCCTGGTGAGCCGGCAAGGCGGCGCGTACTTCGCCGACCCTTGGCGCGTCGGCCGCGTCGCGCCCGACGGCACCGTGACCACGCGCGCCGGCTACCGCCACAAGCGGCCGCATTCGTACTACGGCGGCGCGCAGGAACTCGAACTCGTCGGCGACTGGTCCCACATCCCCGAGCAACGCCGCGGCTTCCACGAGATCTGGGGCCTGGCCTGGGACCTGGGCTCGCTGGCGGTCGACCCCGCCAAGCCGCCGATCGAGGGCGAGAACCCGCACGTCGCCGGCCCGCGGCTTTTCGTCGCCGACAGCCAGAACAACCGCGTCGTGCTGCTGACCTTCAAGCCCGACAGCCACGACGCGCCGATGGTCACCGAATTCCTCACCGGCCTGCGCGACCCCTGGGACGTCGCCTGGGCCGGCGGCGTGCTCTACGTCACCGAGCGCCAGTCGCACCGCATCGCGGCCTACGACGCGGTGACCGGCGCCTTCCTGCGCACCGTGGTGTCGGGCGCGGCGCTGGCGACGGTCGACGTCAACCGGCAGGTGCGGCGCTCGGCCGACGTGGCGGTGCTCCGCGGCCAGCCCTGCGTCGCGCCGGAAGGCCTGTTCCACCAGGACGGCTGGCTCTACTTCGGCTCGAAGGCGCAGGGCGAGGTGCGCAAGGTCAACCTGGAGACCGGCGAGCTGAAAGTGGTGTGCGCGCCGACGATCGACGACAACAGCCAGTTCATGAAGGTCGCGCTGTCCGACGGCACCTTCGGGCCGCGCGGCACCGTCTTCACCTGGACCTGGAGCATCGGCGCCTTCGGCATGCCGATGGCCTTCCTGCCCAACGGCACGCGCTGGGCTTACCACACGCACGAATACATCTCGCGCGGCAAGGGCGGCAAGTGGGAGACGCTGGGCTACGCCAGCGCCGGCGGCATCGGCATGGGCCGGCTGCTGACGGGCTCTTCGCAGGAAGGGTTGATCCAAATCAGCAAGGCGCTGCCGACCGACCCGGCGCCGAACGCGACCCAGTTCATCGCCGGCCAGCGGGAGTACCTCGAACGCGGCTTGAACCTGCTGCACGGCCACCACGGCCACGGCCATTTCGGGCTGCCGCTGCCCTGGGGGGAATCGGCCGCGATCGACTACTACCTGAAGTGGAACCTGCCCTGACCGCGCGTCAGCCGCGGGCCGGCGCGACCTCGGTGACCAGCACGCGGGCGAATTCCCCGCCCGCGGCGTCGAAGTCCCAGCGCTCGATGTGGCAGCAGCCTTCGGACGCGTCGCCGCCGCCCCAGCGCAGCAGGTTGACGGAATTCGGCACTCCGTCGCGCACCCGGCCCGACACGGCGGTGCCGGCCTGCACCGCCCACATCGCGCGCGCCAGGCCGGGCAGCGGCGCCACGTAGGGCAGGTGGATGTGGCCGCCCATCACCAGGTCGGCGCCGGCTTCGGCCCAGCGGCGGCAGGCGGCCCGGTGGCCGCGCAGCAGGTTGTGGCTTTCTCGCGCGTGCATCACCGCCACCGGCTGGTGCACGACGACGACGCGCAGTTGCCGCGGCGCGGCGCGGGCGAACAGCGCGGCCACGCGTTCGACCTGCGCGCCGGACACCTCGCCGTTCTTGTGCCGCCAGCGGCGGGTGGTCTTGACACCGGCCACCAGCAGCTCGGGCGACTCGAACACCGGCTCCAGTTCGTCGCCGAAGGCGGCGCGGTGCCGCGCATAAGGCCGGAACAGCCGAGAGGCCAGGTCGAACAGCGGGATGTCGTGGTTGCCGGGGATGGCCATCCACGGCGCGCCGAGCGCGTCGACCAGCGCCCGGGCCGCGCGGAACTGCG
Organism: uncultured Burkholderiales bacterium; assembly: GCA_966211815.1. GTDB lineage: Bacteria > Pseudomonadota > Gammaproteobacteria > Burkholderiales > Burkholderiaceae_C > JANPCX01. Next base: position 20,578 of record CBIHOD010000010.1, on the reverse strand, counting down.
CGGGCAGGGCACGCTGCGTGATGTCGCCCGACAGCACCACCAGCGCCGGCCGCTGCGCCTGCGCCAGCCGCAGCAGGGCCCGCGCCACCGGCGGCCGCTCTGTGCCGAAATGCGGGTCCGAGACCTGGAGCAGCACGCTCATGCGCCGGCGCCCCCCTCCCGCGCCCGCGCCGGTTTCAAAAGGTAGAGCGGCCGGGACGCGACGCTGAATTCGATCGGCACCGGCAAGTGGCTGACTTCCCCGTCGAAGGCCACCTTCAGCCAGCGCCGCGTGAATGCCGGCCGCGGCTTGACCACCATGCGCCGGAACTCGAAGCTCTCGACCGCGTCGGCCTCGCCGAGCCGGCCCATCGCGCCGCGCAGCAACAGCCCGAGCATGGCCAGCGCGCCGATCGGCCGGGACATCACCGCCGCCATGCGGCCGTCGTCCAGCGCCGGCGCCTCGGGCAGCCCCACCTGTTCGAGCTGCAGGCGGTTGTTGCCGACGAACAGGGTCGGGGTCGTCACCTCCCGCGCGCCGCCGCCGGCCAATTCGATGCGGATGCGCAGCTGGCTGCGGTGCGTCAGCAAGGTGGCCGCCAGCGCCAGCAGCGCGACCCAGCGCTTGCGCCCGAAACGGTTCTTGTAGGCCTCGCGGTCCTGCAGCAGCTCGGGGTAGAGGCCCAGGCTGGCGTTGACGAGGAACAGCCGGCCGTTGACCAGGCCCACCTGCACCGGCACCGGCCCGCTCCCCAGCAGCGCCTGCAAGGCTGGCAAGGTCTCCGTCGGGATGCCATGGGTGCGCGCGAAGTAATTGAAAGTGCCCTGGGGCACGATGCCGAAGGCGCAGCCCTGGGCGTGCGCGGCCTGGGCCACGGCGTTGAGGGTGCCGTCGCCGCCGACCGCCACCAGCGCCGCCCTTTGCGAGGCCGCGCGGGCCGCCGCCTTCTGGGCGGTCTGCGCGATGTCGCCCGGCGGGCTGAACAGCAGCTCGCCGCGGCGGCCGGCGTCGCGCAGGGCGCCTTCGATCGCGGCGCGCGTCTGGTCGACGTCGGTGCGGCCGGAAGCGGCGTTGATGACGAAGCACAAGGGCGCCTCGGCATCGACGGCGGGGATGCCGGCGGAGATCCCGGCGTCGGCGGCGGGCCGGCGGGGCGCGGTGTCGGCATCGGGCGTCACGTGGTTTTTTCTTTCTTGTCCATCTGTTGCTGGAGGGGCCTGCGGGCATTCTGGTGCGCCGGCCCCGCGCGCGGCGCAGTGCAACGGGCCTTTGCCGCGTCGGTGGCCGCAGCGGCGCGCTGTCGGAATCGACTGACAGCCCGCCGCGGGCTTGGCCGCTACCCGGGAAGGGCGGCCGATCCAATGATGTGTCCCACCTTCCGCGCGGCCGCGCCGGCGGGGCCGCCTCCCCGAACCTTCCCAAGGAAAGCCCCGACATGGACGCCATCCAACTCCTCACCCGACAGCACCGCGAGCTAGAAGCCAGCCTGAAACAGCTGCTGGAAGCGGACGAAAGCCGGTGCCCCGCGCTCTTGAAAGAAGCCGGCGACCGGCTGGCCGAACACCTGGCTTCGGAAGAGCAGGTCTTCTATCCCGCGGTGCACGCCGGCAAGACCGAAGGCGTGCTGCGCGAATCGCTGGAAGAGCACCTCTCGCTCAAGCGCCTGCTGGCCGACCTGCTCGCGATGCAGCCCGGCGAGCCGCAGTTCGAAGCCAAGCTGAAGGTGCTGAAAGAGCAGGCCGAGCACCACCACAAAGAGGAAGAGGAGCACCTCTTCCCGCAAGTCAAGGACATGATGGACGCGGCCAGGCGCGACGCCCTGGGCGATGAAATGCTGGCGCTGCAGGCGCGCGTCGGCGAAGGGCGCGCCGGCGAGGCCGCGCGCGAGATGGCGCGGGACACCGAGGAAGCGGCGCCACTGGGCTGACAAGCCGCGGGCGGGCCGCCGCGGCGGGGAAGGGCTGTGGGAAAATCCGCCCCCTGCGTTGGCCGTTAGCGGCGGGCGCGGCACCCCCAACCGCTGCTGCGCCGACTCTTCCGCCATGCCCCGTCCTTCGCCAACCCACGCGCCGCCCACCGCTCACAGCGCCCCCTGGCGCGCGCCGCTGCTGGTCAAGGCCAGCGTCGCCTGCCACGCGGCGGCGGCGGCGGCGGTGGCCTGGTCGCCCCCGGTGTGGCCCTGGGCGGCGGGCGCGCTGGCGCTGGACCACGCGCTGCTCTGCGGCGCCGGCCTGTGGCCGCGCTCCACCTGGCTGGGCCCGAACATGCGGCGGCTGCCCGGCGCCTCGCGGGCCCGGGCCGAGGTGTCGGTCACGATCGACGACGGCCCCAACCCCGCGCTGACCCCCGCGGTGCTCGACCAGCTCGACGAAGCCGGCGCGCGCGCCACCTTCTTCTGCATCGCCCGGCACGCCGAGCGGCACCCGGCGCTGTGCCGCGAGATCGTGCGCCGCGGCCACAGCGTGCAGAACCACAGCCATGCGCACGCCCACAGCTTCTCGGTCTGGGGGCCGCGGGCGATCGCGCGCGACGTCGCGCTCGCGCAGGAGCGCCTGGCGCAGGTCACCGGCGAGCTGCCGCGCTTCTTCCGCGCGCCGGCCGGCTTGCGCAACCCCTTCCTCGACCGCGTGCTGCACCAGCAGGGCCTGGCGCTGGTCAGCTGGACGCGGCGCGGCTTCGACACCGTGAAAACCGACCCCGCACGCGTGCTGGCGAGCCTGACGCGCGGCCTGAGCGCCGGCGACATCCTGCTGCTGCACGACCGCAACGCCGCGCTGGCGCCCAGTGGCAAGCCGGTGGTGCTGGAAGTCCTGCCGACCCTGCTGCGCCGGCTGGAAGACGCCGGCCTGCGCACCGTCACCCTGCCCGAGGCGGTGGCGGCGGCCCCCACCCATCCGATGGAACCCGTTCCCGCATGACATCCGCCTCCCTCGACACCCCTTCGCCGGCCTGGCCTTCGCTGCTGGAAGCCGCGACCCAGCCTTACCGCGGCGGCGGCCGCTTCGCCTGGAACTTCGCGCGCGGCAAGCTCGGCTTCGATCCGGTCTTCCGGCACCTGCTGGAAGAAGGCCTGGTCGCACCCGGCGCCCGCGTGGTCGACATCGGCTGCGGGCAGGGCCTCCTGGCCAGCCTGCTGAAAGCCAGCGGCGAACTCGCCCGGCAGGGCCGCTGGCCCGCCGGCTGGGCGCCCGCGCCGGTGGGCGCCCGCGTCACCGGCATCGAGCTGATGCCGCGCGACGTGGCGCGCGCCCAGGCGGCGCTGGGCGGCGCGGCCGAATTCATCTGCGGCGACATGCGCACCACCGCCTTCCCAGAGGCCGACACCGTCGTCATCCTCGACGTGCTGCACTACATCACCGTGCCCGAGCAGGACGCCGTGCTGGCCCGGGTGCGCGACGCCCTGGCCGCTTCGGGCGGCACGCTGCTGCTGCGCGTGGGCGACGCGGCCTCCAAACGCGGCTTCCGCATCAGCCAGTGGGTGGACGCCGTCGTGACCTTCGTGCGCGGCCACCGCGTGCTGCCGCAATACGGCCGCACGCTGGCGCAGTGGCGGGAAACGCTGCACGGCCTGGGCTTCGCCGAAGTGCGCAGCGAGCCGATGAGCCGCGGCACGCCTTTCGCCAACGTGCTGCTCGTCGCGCGGCTGGCCGGCGCGGGCGGTCTGCGGTGACCCCGGCGATGACCCCGCGCCGCCCCCTGCCCATCTCCCGCTGCACCGCCACCAGCGCCCTGGGCGCCGGCAAGGCGGCGCACGTCCAGGCGCTGGAAGAACAACGCGGCGGGCTGGCGCCGCTGCGCTTCGAACAACTGCCGCTGGCCACCTGGACCGGCGAAGTGCAGGGCGTGGACAGCGTCGCGCTGCCCGACAGCCTGTCCCGCTTCGACTGCCGCAACAACCGCCTGGCCTGGCTCGGCCTGCGGCAGGACGGCTTCATCGACGCGGTGGCTGCCGCCCAGGCGCGCTGGGGCGCGCAGCGCGTCGCGGTATTGCTGGGCACCAGCACGTCGGGCCTGCTGGAAACCGAACTCGCCTACCGGCGCCGCGACCCGCAAAGCGGCGCGTTGCCGGCCGACTTCCTCTACGGCCCGACGCAGAACACCTATTCGCTCGCCGCTTTCGTGGCGGCGGCGCTGGGGCTGCGCGGCCCGGCCTGGGTGGTGTCCACCGCCTGCTCGTCCAGCAGCAAGGTGTTCGGCAACGCGGCGCGGTTGATCGACGCCGGCCTGATCGACGCGGCGGTCGTCGGCGGCGTCGACAGCCTGTGCCTGACCACGCTGTACGGCTTCAACTCGCTGGAACTGCTGTCGCCCGACATCTGCAGGCCCTGGGACGCCGCGCGCAACGGCCTGTCGATCGGCGAAGCCGCGGCTTTCGCGCTGGTCGAGCGCGAGCCGGGCGCCTTGCCCGGCCCGCCCGAAGGCTGGCTGCTCGGCATCGGCGAGAGCAACGACGGCCACCACATGAGCACGCCCCACCCCGAAGGCGCCGGCGCGATCGCCGCGATGCGCGGCGCCTTGGCGCAAGCCGGGCTGGAGCCGGCCCGGATCGACTACATCAACCTGCACGGCACCGCCACGCCGAGCAACGACGCTTCGGAAGACCGGGCGGTGCGCGCCGTCTTCGGAACCGGCACGCCGTGCAGCTCGACCAAGGGCGCCACCGGCCACACCCTGGGCGCCGCCGGCGGCCTGGAGGCCGTGGTCTCCCTGCTGGCGCTGCAGCACGGCTTGCGCCCCGCCGGGCTGAACCTGCGCGAACGCGACCCCGACCTGCGAGTGAACTACCTGCAGGCCAACCAACGCGGCGAGCTGCGCCACGTGCTGTCCAACTCCTTCGGCTTCGGCGGCTCCAACGCCAGCCTGGTGCTCGGGAGGGCCGAGGCATGACCCGCGCCACGACATTGAAAGTGACCGTGCAAGGCGTCGGCCTGGTGGGCCCGGGCCTGGCCTCCTGGGCCGCGGCCCGCGACGTGCTGCGCGGCGCCCAGCCCCATGTGCCGGCGGCCACGGTGCTGGCGCCACCGGCCCGGCTGCCCGCAGCCGAACGCCGCCGCGCCGGCGCGGCGGTGAAGCTGGCGCTGGCGGTGGCCGACGAAGCCGTGGCGATGGCCGGGGTCGACCCCGCCCAGCTGGCCACCGTCTTCACCTCCAGCAGCGGCGAAGGCTCGAACTGCCATGCGCTGTGCGAGACGCTGGCCACGCCACAGCCCGTCGTGTCGCCCACCCGCTTCACCAACTCGGTGCACAACGCCGCGTCGGGCTGCTGGCACATCGCGGTGGGTAGCCAAGCTTCGTCCACCAGCCTGTGCGCCTTCGACGGTAGCTTCGCGGCCGGCCTGGTCGAGGCCGCCGTGAGCGTGGTGGCCGGTGGCCAGCCGGTGCTGCTGGTGGCCAGCGATTCGCCGTACCCGGAGCCCTTGCACGCCACCCGGCCGCTGCCCGACCACCTCGGCCTGGCGCTGCTGCTGGCGCCCGCGCCGGCCGCCACGGCGCTGGCCGTGCTGGAGATCGAACTGGCCGACCCGGCCGAAAGCGGGCCGCCCACCGCCTGCGCGGACCCCCACCTGGACGCGCTGCGCCGCGCCATCCCCGCGGCGGCGGCCCTGCCGCTGCTGCAGGCGGTGGCCACCGCCGGGCCCGCGCCGGCGACGGTGGTCGTGGACTACCTTCCCGCGATGCGGCTGAAGGTCGCGGTGGCGGCCCGGCCATGACATCGGCCGGCCATCCCGAGGACGGCACCGGCGCCGCCGGATCGGCGGCGCCGGCCACGCTGGCGCGCGAGGGCATCGCCGCGCGCATCCCCCACAGCGGCGGCATGTGCCTGCTCGGCCGCATGCTGCGGTGGTCGCCCGAATCGATCGACTGCGCGGCCGACAACCACCGCGACGCCTCGCACCCGTTGCGCACCCGCAGCGGGCTGCTGGCCGGCGCGGCGATCGAATACGCCGCCCAGGCCATGGCCCTGCACGGCGCGCTCATCGGCCAGGCGGCGGGCACGCCGGCCACGCCCGGCTTCCTGGCCAGCGCGCGCGGGGTGCAGCTGCACGCGCTGCGCCTGGACGACTTGCCCCTGCCCGGCGACGGCCAACCCGACGAGCTGCGCATCGAAGCCGTGCGCCAGGCCGGGGACGCCAACCAGATCCTTTACGCCTTCACGGTGCACCACCTCGGCCGGCCGCTGGCCACGGGGCGGGCCGCCGTGGTGCTCAACACCGCCCTGGCGCCATGACGATGACGATGACGAAACCGAACGAAGCCCCGACGGCCAAGAAGAAGCGCGCCCTCGTCACCGGCGCCAGCGGCGACCTCGGCAGCGCGATCGCGCGCCGCCTGGCGCTGCAGGGCGGCCTGCACGTGGTGCTGCACGCCAACCGGCGCATCGACGCCGCGCAGGCCCTGGCCGACGAGATCGCCGCGGCCGGCGGCAGCGCCGAGGCCGTCGCCTTCGACCTCACCGACCGCGAAGCCGCCGCCGCCGCCTGCGCGCGGCTGCTGCAGGACGGCCCGGTGCAGGTGCTGGTGAACAACGCCGGCACGCATGACGACGCCGCCTTCCCGGGGCTGCGGCCCGAGCAGTGGGACGGCGTGATCGACGTCTCGGTGAACGGCTTCTTCAACGTCACGCAGCCGCTGTCGATGCCGATGATCCGCACGCGCTGGGGCCGCATCATCAACATTTCCTCGGTCGCTTCGATCACCGGCAACCGCGGGCAGGTGAACTATGCCGCCGCCAAGGGCGCACTCAACAGCGCCACCAAGGCGCTCTCGCTCGAACTGGCCAGCCGCGGCATCACCGTCAACGCCGTGGCGCCGGGCGTCATCGAGTCGCGCATGGCCGAAGGCAGCTTCGACAAGGCGCTGATCGAGCGCCTGGTGCCGATGAAGCGCGCCGGCAGCGCCGAGGAAGTCGCCGCGCTCGTGGCCTTCCTGGCCTCGGAGGAGGCGGGCTATATCAGCGGGCAGGTCATCTCGATCAACGGCGGCATGGCTTGATCCGCATCCCCGCGTCCCAAAGCCCTCTCACACAAGGAAGCCACATGAGGTCATTTCTCAAGCCCCTCGTATTCGTAGCCGGCCCGCTATTCGCGATGGCGTCGGCCCTCGCCGCGGAACCAGCGAATGCGCCGCAGAAAGAGCTTTTCCTGAACCCCGTCATCGCCTACGCGGCGCCCCCGGCCGCCGACGCGGCGTGGAACGGGAACTGCGGCTTCGGCGCCGAAATCAAACAGTACCTGGTCGACTATGCGACGGCCTACAAAATCGCCGAAAAAGAAACCGCCGACTTCCCCGGGCTCAAGCTCAACCTGGCCGCCACCACCAGCCCGGAAAGCGGGCCCGCGACACGCAAGCAACCGAAGTGGGTGCGGCTGACCGGCCAGCTGGTCGACAAGGACAACTCGGTGGTCGGGAATTTCGATTTCCGCCAGGAACTCACCTGGGCTTCGCTGCAGGATTGCAAGGCGCTGAAGTACATGGCGTACAACTTCGGCGGATCCCTGGTGTCGTGGCTGGGCTCCCCGCGGCCGTTGACCCGCGTCGAGCCGACCATCGAAGCCAAGGTCGAGGCCATGGACGAGGAAACCCGACAGCAATGCAAGGGCGACACCTCGCTGCCGCTGTACCTGATGCAGAACGGCGAAGGTTACGTCGCCACCACGCAGGAAACCCCACCCGGTAAAAGCCTGCGGCTGCAGATGAAAGTGGAGGACAGCCGCGTCATCGGTGGACGGTGGTTCACCGGCGGGAAATGGGTGATCATTTCCGGCAGGCTGCTCGATGGCGACCAGTTGGTGGGCAGTTTTCGGGGTGAAACCTCGACCACCGGCTACTACGGGCTGTGCGACACGCTGGACTACCTGATGCAGCGCATGGGCGGCTACATCGTCGAGTGGTTGCGGGCGCCGACACTCGACGCCCAACTGCCCTTGCAAGAGTGAGAGGCTGAGGCGGGCGCGGCACCGCCCGCCGCCACTTAATCACCGCGCTTGAAGAGCAGCACCGCGTTCGTTCCGCCGAACGCGAACGAATTGCTGATGGCGGCTTGCAGGCCCGGCGCCCCGGTGCCGGGCTGCAGCACGAGGTTGAGCCGGCAGGCCGGGTCGACGGCGGCGCAATTCGCGTTCGGCGGCAGCTCGCGCCGGCGCAGGGCCTGCACGGTGACCAGGGCCTCCAGCGCGCCCGCTGCGCCGAGCAGGTGGCCGTGCATCGACTTGGTGGAGCTGACGCGCAGCGCGTCCAGGCCGTCCTCGCCCCAGACCTGGGCCAAGGCGTCGCGCTCGACTTCGTCGCCGATGCGGGTGGCGGTGCCGTGGGCGTTGCAGTAGCCGACGTCGCCGGGCTGCAGGCCGGCGGTGGCCAGGGCTTGGCGCAAGGCGCGCACCTGGCCGGCGGCGTCGGGTTTGGTGAGGTGGGTGGCGTCGCAGCTCAGGCCCCATCCGGCGAGCAGGGCATGAACGCGCGCGCCGCGGCGACGGGCGCGCTCGGCCGATTCCAAAACCAGGAAAGCCGCGCCTTCGCCGAGCGCGAAACCGCTGCGGTCGGCGGCGAAGGGCCGCACGCAGCGCGCGGCTTCGCCGGGTTCGAAACGGGCCAGGGTCTGCATCGCCTGCCAAGCCAGCACGACGCCGGGCACGATCAGGGCTTCGCTGCCGCCTGCGATGGCGACGTCGACCTCGCCGCGCTGCACCGCCTTGGCGGCTTCGGCGATGGCCACCGCCGACGAGGCGCAAGCCACCGAATAGGTCAGCACCGGGCCCTGGGCCTTCTGGCGCATCGCCACATGGCCCGCCGGCGCGTTGGGCATGAAGGCCGGCACGGTCAAGGGCGGCACGCGCTGGCCGCCGCGGTAGGCGGCTTCGAGCGACGCGGCGCCGCCCATGCCGCAGCCGGCGTACACGCCCAGGCGCTCGGGTTCGACATCGCCGCTTTGGATCCGGGCGTCGGCCACGGCCAGGTCGGCCGCGGCGACGGCGAGCTGGCTCACCCGGTCGACGCCGGCCAGTTGCAGCTTGGTGAACCAGCGCGTTTCATCGAAAGCCGAAGCCAGCGCCGCCGCGGCGGCTTTGGGCAGTTCATCGGCGAAGACGGGCGCCACCGCGGACTCGCCGCGCCACAGCGCCTGGAACAACAGCTCGGCGTCGTCGCCGTGGGGGGAGACGGCGCCCAGGCCGGTGACGGCGACCGCCGCTTGTCGTCCTTCGCTCATCACGCCGCGCAACCTCAAGCCGAAGGCGTGGGGGACGAGGAAGCCTTGGCAGCCACCAGCCTGTCGATCAGGGCCGCCAGCTGCCCCAGCGTCTCGACGTTGGCTTCGGAGTCGGGCATGGTGATGCCGAAGCGGTCTTCGACCGCGAAGAGGAGCTCCACGAGCGCCAGGGAATCCAGGCCCTTGTCGCGGATCGAGGATTGCGCGTCGAGCGTGGCCGGGTCCAGGCCGTACTTCTCGTGGATCAGGTCTTTCAGTTCTTTGAGCGAACTCATCAGTGTGTCCAGGTTCGTGTCCGTCGTGGGACCACCAGCGCCGTGGGGCATCGAAAAAATGGGCGTCGCCGATGATATCTGCTGGCGTCAGCCGCCCGCGGGCCGCCAGCGCGCCGAGGCCCAGGCGAAGGCCGAGCCGAGCGCGGCGCCGGCCAGCACGTCGAGCACCACGTGCTGCTTGACGGCCAGCGTCGAGTACGCGATGGCGACCAGCCACGCCGCGTTGGCCCAGCGCCAGCCCGCGGGGGCGCGCACGCGGCGCAGCACGTCGTCCAGCCCGCGGGCCGAGAAGATGCCGACCGCCACGTGCATCGACGGGCAGGCGTTGCCCGCGGCGTCCACGCCGCGCATCAGGGCGAATCCGGGGAAGTCCGAGGTGTGGCGGATCACCGACGGGATCTCGGTCGGGAAGAAATAAAAAAGCAGCAGGCCGGTGGCGCACAGCGCCATGGCCCAAAGGCCGTACACGAGCAGGTCCAGGAAGCGCAGCTGCAGTCCGGGCGCTAGGCCCACGTAGACCCACAGCGAGAAATAAGCGATCAACAGCGGCGGCTGGAACGGCATCCCGTGGTCCAGCGGCGTCAGGGGCATCACCGTCGACGGGAAGGCCGGGTGCCGCAGCAAGTGGAAATAGGCGATGAAGAAAACCCAGGTGACGACGGTGGTGCCGATCGCCTTGAGCCACCACCAGTTCAGGGCGCGCTGGCCGATCTCGCGCGCCCAGGCCGGCGCCGACGAAGCGCCCGCGGGCGTCGTCAGCGAAAGCGGCGCGCCGGCGTTCGGCGTCATGCGGCGCCGGCCTCCGGCCCGGCGGCGGGTGTTTTCATGGTCATGGCTGGTAGGGCGGGCGGCGCAGCAGGCGGCGGGGCAGCAGCAAAGGCAGCCGCAAGACGGCTTCCACCACCAGCCGGATGTGCATCCAGGTGAGCAGCACGTTGTCGCGGCCGTAGTGGAAGTGCGAGACACCGCCTTCCTCCGCGGTCAGGTATTTCACCGGCGCGTCCAGGTTCAACGGCTTCACGCCGCGCCAGGCCAGGCGCACCGCCGCCTCGGGGTCGAAATCGAAGCGGCGCATCCAAGGCTGCGACCGCATCACCGCGATCAGGTCGGCCACGGGGTAGACGCGGAAGCCGTAGAGCGAATCGCCGATGCCGGCGCCCAGCGTCTCCACATTGGCCCACCAGTTGGAAACCTTGCGGCCGCGCACCCTCAGCAGCGGCGCCGAGGCGTCGAACACCGGCCGGCCGAGCACCATGGCGTCGGGGCGGGCCGCCGAGGCCTTCATGAAGTCGGGGATCAGCGGGGCGGGGTGCTGGCCGTCGGAGTCCATCGTCAAGGCATGGGTGAAGCCGGCGGCCTGGGCCAAGCGCAAGCCGTGCAGCACCGCCGCGCCCTTACCGTTGTTGACCGGCAGGGCGATCAGTTTCAAGCCGGGGTCGGCGGCGGCCATCTCGGCCAGCCGGCCGGGCGTGCCGTCGGTGCTGCCGTCGGTCACGACCCAGACCGGGTTCCACTGCGCCCGCGCGGCGCGCACCGTCTCGAACACCTTCGGGCCGGTGTTGTAACTCGGGATCAGGACGAGGTGCGTGGCGGAGGCGGGCTGAGGGCTGACCGTCATTTCGGGCTCAATTCTTGGGCAAAGTAGGCTTCGATGCGCTTGAGCAGCCCGGCGTGGTCGCCTTCCGGCGCGAAGCGTTCGCCCAGGCGCACGCGGAAGACCACGGGGAACTGCGGCACCCGCCAGATCGGCCAGTCTTTGCCGAGGTAGGGCGATTCGGTCTCGATGAGGACGGTCTGGATCGGCACGCCGGCCATGTGGGCGATCAAGGTCAGCCCCGGCCGGAAAGGGTTGATCGGCGGGCGGACGGTGCGCGTGCCTTCCGGGAAGAGGATGAGCTGGGCGCCGGCCTGCAGGTTTTCGACGCAGCTGCGCGCCATGCCGAAGGGCGGGTCGTTGGCGATGTAGCGCGCCAGCCGGGCGCCCGCGCCGAGGAAGGGGTTGCGCATCAGGCTGCCCCGCATGATGCAGATGCCGCGCGGCAGCCGGGCCACCACCAGCAGCGCGTCGAGCATGCTCGGGTGGTTGGCGGCGATGATCAGGCCGGCGTCGGCGCCGAGGGCGTCGAGGCATTCATAGTCGATGCGCATCAAACCGAGCCACTGGGTGCAGGTCCAGAAGCCCCGGTAGACGGAGGCGATCGCCGCGCGGCCGACGACCACGCCCTGCTCGCGGCTGAGCAACGGGTACAGGGCCAGGCACACCAGGTTCCATGTCAGCGACATGGCGGCCAGGTGCGCCAGCAGCACGTAGAAGAACAGGCACTGGACCCAGCGCCACAACCGCTTCAAGCGCGTCCCCGCGGAAAAACCGGGCGACCCGCGGGAGGGTCCTGCAATCGGATGGCCACGGAACAACCGCCTTCTTTTCTTCTTCAGTCGTCCGCCAGGACTCGCTCGGACGACTTGGCGAAGAACCAGGCCACGCCGAAGCCCACGGTCACCGCGGAAGAGCGGCGCACCAGCGGGCTGTCTTCGAAGGCCGCGCCGCCGAGGTGGTCGTAGCGCGCGAAGGCGCCCACCCAGGTGTCGCCGAAGCGGCGCGAGGCCGCCGCCAGCGCGCGCCAGCCCGAATAGCCGCCGCTGGCGCGGTAGGCCGGCCGCTGCGCGGTGGCATAGGGCGTGTCGACGTTGTAGAAGAGGCCGTGGTTCTTCGCGTCGGCGAACATCGGCCCGGTGAGCAGGCCGACGTTCCAGCCGCCCGCGACCCGGGCGATGTCCAGGTTGAGGTTGGGCGAGAAGGTGGCGCCGGCGTAGCGCGGCGAGCTCTCCAGCGTCATCGCGGCGCGCACCGGCAGGCGCAGCTCCAGCCGCCAGGGCAGGCTTTGCGCCGAGCCGGGCGACGAGGCCAGCCGCACGTTCAGGTTCGGCCCCAGCTCGAAGGTGCCGGGCACCTTGGGCATGCCGGCGCGCGGGCCGTCGTCGCGGTTGCGGGTCGGCGGCGAGGCGCCGATGCTGACGTCCAGCGTGGCGCGGTCGCTGTCCAGCAGCATCGCGCGGGTGCCCTCGCGGTCGGATTTGAACCAGGTGCCCCGGTACACCAGGACGGGCAACGGCGCCAGGTAGCCCTGGCTCTGGTCGGAACCGCGGTAGTCGGGCAGGTACAGGCCGCCGACGCCCAGGCCGAGTTCCCACAGCGGCTTTTCGACGCGAGGCGCGGGCGCGACGGCCTCGCGCCCGGGACCGCTGACGGGCACCGAGGCGTCGACGGCGGTGGCGGCCGCGGTCAGGTGGGCCAGGCCGGCGCAGCAAGCCGCCAGCCCGGCGGGAAAGGTCATCGGCTTTCGCAGGTTCAAAGGGGACTCCCGGCAGCAGGGGAAAAACCGTGGGCCTCGATCTCGACCAGCAGCTCGGCGCGGCAGACGTCGGCGCACAGGTACACCGCCTCGCGGGACGCCCGGCTTTCGGGCCCGCCGAGCGCGGCTTCGACCACGGCGCGCACCGCGGGCAGGTCTTCGGGGTGGCGCAGGTAGACGGTGTAGGTGAGCTGGTCGGCGGGGAAAGGCCGTCCGGCGGTGGCCTTGGCCACCTCGCGCACGGCGGCGATGTTGGCCAGGCTCTCTTCGGCCTGCCGGCGCACGTCGCCCGGATGCACCGACACATGGCCGACGATGCTGGCGGTGCCCGAGATGAACAGCGCCACGCGCCCGCCGCCGGCATCGGCCAGCGCGGCGCGCGAGAAGGTGGGCGCTTTGGGGCCGTAGGCCTGCGGATAGCGGTAGGCGCTGACCTGGCGCGGGTTTTCGATCGGCGCCGGGGCCTGCGTCCCGGCCAGGAAGAACACCCGCAGCGGGCCCTGGCGGGTGCCCAGCGCGCAAGCGGCGGGCGCGCCTTCGAGCGCGCTGCGCCGGGCCGCGGCGAAGGCCTCCTGGCGGCCGATGTTGAACTGCCGGTAACGCTCGAGGCCGGCGGTCTCGAGGTTCATGCCGGGGAAGTAGTTCCACAGGCGCAGAAGGTGCGGGCATTCGCCGGCGGCCAGGACTTCGAACAAGTCGTCGTAAGCCCGTCGGGCCGAAGCCTGCAGGCCGAGCACGCCGTCATCGGCGATCTCGGCGCAGCCGTGCAGCCAATGGCCGTCGGTGGCGTAGCGCACGCAGCCGTGCCGCCGCTCGGCGCCGGCCCGGCCGCCCAGCCAGGCGTCGAACACGGCGCCGCCCTCGGGTGCGAGCAAAGGCAGCTGTGTGGCTCCCGGCGCGTGGCCGACCGACCAGCCGCCAAGCAAGCCCGCGGGCGATGCCATGGCCGTGTCGGCCTGCTGGCCGGCGGGAACCCAATGCCTGCGGAATCCGAGCGGATGCGGGGTCGCCGTCATCACGAGGCCGCCACCTGGATGTCGCGGCCATGCGCGCAGGCGGCATGCGGGAGGATGGGGCAACAAAGGTTCATTGCGCGTGGGATTGGGGCGGGGATCGGTGCGGCACCTGGGAAAACGGCCTGCGCCGCGTAACCCCGAATTGTAGGTCGGCCGCCATTGCGGACCGTGACGGTCTGTCACCGGCGCCGTCGCAAACGGCCCGTGTGCCGTTACACCCAAGGCAAGCCCATGTGACGACAGCGTGGGCTTTCTTTGAGGGTCAACAGAGACCCCAGGCCGCGCCGGTCAGGCCATGCCTGCGCCCCATGGCTCCGGCGAGGCCAGCGCGCGGGCGATGCGGTGGCGGTGCACCGTGGTGCGGGGCACCCGGCCGTGGAACCAGCTGCGCACGTCTTCTTCCAGCCCGATGCCGTGCATGTAGTTGTAGAGGGCTTTCTTCAAGGCCACGCCGAGCGCGTCGTGGTCCACGCCGGTGGGGTCGGTGAAACCGACGTCGTTCTTCGCGAAAGTCACTGGGGGCAGCGGCTGCAGCGTGACACCGTACTCTTCGGGGCTGCGGCCCACCGGCGAGTGCACGGTGCAGGCGAAGCGGTGGAAGAAGCCCGACTGGATGCAGCCGTTGGCGAACAACTGGCGCACGTATTCGAGCGCGTCCACGGTGTCCTGCACCGTCTGCGTGGGAAAGCCGTACATGAGGTAGGCGTGAACCAGGATGCCGGCGTCGGAGAAGCCTTTGGTGACACGCGCCACCTGCTCGACCGACACACCCTTCTTCATCAACCTGAGCAGGCGGTCGGAGGCGACTTCCAGGCCGCCGGAGATGGCGATGCAGCCGCTGTCGGCCAGCTGGCGGCACAGCCCGGGGCTGAAGGTTTTCTCGAAGCGGATGTTGCCCCACCAGGAGATGGACAGGCCGCGCTGCAGGATTTCGGCCGACAGCGCTTTCAGCGCCTTGGGCGGCGCGGCCTCGTCGACGAAGTGGAAGCCGGTCTGGCCCGTCTCGCGGACGATGGCTTCGATGCGGTCGGCCAGCACCGCGGCGGAAGCGCCTTCGTAGCGGGAGATGTAGTCGAGGCTGACGTCGCAGAAGCTGCATTTCTTCCAGTAGCAGCCGTGGGCGACGGTGAGCTTGTTCCAGCGGCCATCGGACCACAGCCTGTGCATCGGGTTGAGCATGTCCAGCAGCGACAGGTAGCGGTCCAGCGGCAGGCCGTCCCAGGTCGGCGTGCCGACCTCGGCGAAGGCGATGTCGGGCTCGGACCAGTTGACGTAGCGCACGCACTGGGTCTCGGCGTCGCGCACGAAAGTGCGCACCAGGCGTTGCCGCGAGCGCCGGCCTTGCAGGTGCTCGACCAGCGCCAACAGCGGCCGCTCGCCGGCGTCGAGTGTGACGAAGTCGAAATGGTCGAACACCCGCGGCTCGGCCAGCTCGCGCAGCTCGGTGTTGACGAAGCCGCCGCCCAGGCCGAGCGCGATCGAAGGATGGCGCGCCTTGATCGCCTGGGCGATGCGGAAGGCGGCGTAGACGGACCCGGGGAAGGGCACCGACACCAGCACCAGGGTGGGCGCGTGGCGTTCGACCGCGGCCAGGGTGAGGTCGACCAGGGTCTGGTCCACCAGGTTCAGCGGCGCGGCCAGCGCTTCGGCGAGCGGCTCGAAGGTGGGTTGGCTCTGCGCCAGCGACTCGGCGTAGCGCACGAACTCGAAGCGCGGGTCGACGGCGTCGCGCAGCACGTCGGCCAGGTCGTTCAGGTAGAGCGTGGCCAGGTGGCGGGCGCGGTCCTGGACGCCGAGGGCGCCGAAAGCCCAGGCGAGAGGGTCGCCGCCTTCTTCGTCGATGTAGACCTCCAGCGAGGCGAACCGCGGCCCTTCCGGCAGGAAGGCGCGGCCGGCGATGCGGTGGCCGATGGTCGGGTCCCGCCCTTGCAGGAAAGCGACGGTGGGGCCGATGGTGGCCAGGTAGCGGTCGAATTCGGCCAGGAAAGCGTCGGTGCGCGGCGTGCGTTTCGATGCGGGCAGTGCCTCGATGGACTCGCGAAGCCGCTTCAATCCCGGCGGGCACAGCAGCTCGAGTACCAGGGCCAGGGCCAGGTCTTCCTGGACCGCGTCCACGCCGCGCGAGCGCAGGAAGCCGGTGAGGTAGGCGGTCGACGGGTAAGGCGTGTTGAGCTGCGTCATCGGCGGGATGACCGCCAACACGCGCAATCGCGTCGCGCTCATGCCCTCAACCTGCATACGATCGCGTCAATCCAGGATTTGATGTGAGTGTGCGCACACGTTCTAGGCTGTTGCCGCAACGTTCGTCGTGGTTGCGGGCGCTGCACGGGCTGGACCGAGC
Organism: uncultured Burkholderiales bacterium; assembly: GCA_966211815.1. Classification (GTDB taxonomy): domain Bacteria; phylum Pseudomonadota; class Gammaproteobacteria; order Burkholderiales; family Burkholderiaceae_C; genus JANPCX01. The sequence continues at coordinate 4,408 of CBIHOD010000010.1, read as the reverse complement.
CGTTCCACCATTTCGGCGGCGAAGTCGACGAAGGCTTGCGCGCCCTTGGACGTGGAATCGAACACCACACCGGGCAATCCGTAACTCGGTGCCTCGGCCAGCCGCACGTTGCGGGGAATGACGGTGTTGAACACCTTGTCGCCGAAATGCGCCTTCAGCTGGTCGCTGACCTGCTGTTGCAAGGTGATGCGCGGGTCGAACATCACCCGGAGCAAGCCGATGATCTGCAGGTCGGGGTTGAGGTTGGCGTGCACCTGTTTGATGGTGTTGACCAGGTCGCTCAAGCCTTCGAGCGCGAAATATTCGCATTGCATCGGCACCACCACACCGTGGGCGCTGCACAAGCCGTTCAGCGTGAGCATGCTCAGGCTGGGTGGACAATCGATGAGGACGAAGTCGTAGTCGGCATCGACCGCTTCGAGCGCGGTTTTCAGCCGCTCGTTGCGGCGCTCCAGATCGACCAGCTCCACTTCGGCGCCGGCGAGTTCGCGGTTGGCGCCGAGCAGGTCGTAGCCGGCTTGCTCGGTTTTCTGGCGCGCCTCCTGGATGGAGGCGTTCTCGAGCAGCACGTCGTAGACAGTCAGCTCCAGGTTGCGCTTGTCCACGCCGGAGCCCATGGTGGCGTTGCCTTGAGGGTCCAGGTCGACCACCAGCACCCGTTGGCCGATGCGGGCCAGGCCCGCCCCCAGGTTGACGGTGGTGGTGGTTTTGCCGACACCGCCCTTTTGGTTGGCGATACAAAAAATTCGGGCCATGCCGTGGGTCAGTCCGTGGTTGAAAGGAGGGGGAAGGCTTACTTGGAAAGCGCGAGCTTGAACCCGAAGCCGATCAGGAAGACGCCGGCCAGCTTCTCGAGGCCACGCGAAATCCGGGGATTGGCCCGCATGCGCTCGGCCAGGAAGTGGGTGAGCAGCACCACGGCCAAGCCGTAGAGGAAGGTCAACACCGCGATGGTGGCCGCCATAACCCCGAAGGTCAGTAAACCTTGGTGGCGGGCCGGGTCGACGAACAAGGGGAAGAAGGCCATGTAGAAGACGATGGCCTTGGGATTGAGCAAGGTGATCGCCATGGCCTGGCGGAAGTACTGCCGTGGCTTGATGTCCAGGATCGGGCCGGCGCCCGGCTTGGCCAGCAGCATCTTCGCGCCCAGCCACACCAGGTAGGCGGCACCGAGCCACTGCACCGCGGTCAACGCCGCCGGATAAGCGACCAGCAGTGCCGAAAGCCCGGCCACAGCACACCACATCAGCACCTGGTCGCCGGCGATCACGCCCATCGTGGCCGCCAAACCGCCCCATATCCGGCCTTTGGTGGTCGATGTGACAAGCGCCAGGTTGCCGGGGCCGGGAATGGCCAGGAAGACAACGACAGCAAGCACAAATTGACCGTAATCGGCGACGCCAAGCATGGGAACTCCTTGAATCAACAGGGAAAAACAGGCCGCGCGGGACGTTCGAGTTTACGCCAGCCCCCATCAGCGGCTCTATTGAAACCGCCGGAAGGCTCTCATCTCAGCCGCATCCAGATCAGGCAGCGGTCGGCCTCCAGGCTGGGCACCGTCAGTTGTTCCACGTGAAACACGTCGATGTCGGCCGGCAAGGCTTGGCTTTCCTCATCAGGCCGCTTGCCTTTCATCGCCATCCAGACGCCTTGGGACGCCAGGTGACGGCGCGTCAGGTCGATGAAGTCGTGCAACGACGAAAAAGCGCGGGAAGTCACCACGTCGAATTTCGCTTCGTTCGCATGACCGGACCAGGCTTCCACCCGGGCATGCTGGCTGCGCAGCTGACGCAGGCCCAGCTCTGCCGCCACTTGCTGGATGAAGCTGGCTTTCTTGCCGACGGTGTCGATGCAAGTAACCGACAAATTGGGAACCGCGATCGCCAGCACCACACCGGGCAAGCCGGCACCGCTGCCTACATCCAACAACCGCGCATCTGCGGTCAATCCTGCCTGGTCGAGATGGCGGCGCAATGCCGGCACGGCCGAAAGACTATCCAGCAAATGGTGCGACAGCATTTCAGCCGGCTCGCGCAAGGCCGTCAGGTTATAGACCCGGTTCCAGCGGCTGATCAGTGCCAGATAGGCAATCAGCGCATCGGCTTGTGTTGGCGACAAGTCGACATCGAGTGCAGTCGCCCCCTCCAGCAAGGAATCGCGCAGCCTGGCCGTGTCGACGGTCGATGGAAATTGAGAGGCCGTCATGTCAGGCAGCGGCGTCCAAGTTGGCGAAACCCTTGAACTTGCCTTTTTTCAAGTGCACCAGCAGCAGTGAAATCGCCGCGGGCGTGACGCCCGAAATTCGTGAAGCCTGGCCCAAGGTTTCCGGCCGGTGTTTGCCGAGTTTTTGCCTGGCTTCGAAGCTCAGGGCGTGGACCTGGGAATAGTCGAGGTCTTCCGGCAAACGAAGGTTCTCGAAATGGGCGGCACGCTGCACTTCGTCGATCTGGTTGTCGATGTAGCCGGCGTATTTGGTGCTGATTTCCACCTGCTCGATGACTGCATCGGCCAAGGGCTTGCCGAACTCGCCCACCAACGTTTCACGTGAAACCCCGGCTTCCGGCCGGGCAATGCGGGCGATCTCTACCAGTGTGTCAAAGGCAACCCCGGGCCGCCTCAACAAGTCGGTCAGGTTGTATTCATGCTCCAAAGCCTTGCCCACCAAACGCTCGGCGTCGGCGGCCGGCAAGTTACTCGGCATCACCCAAGTCGAGCGCAACCGTTGTGTTTCACGTGAAACAGCATCGCGCTTGCGGTTGAACGCATCCCAACGGGCGTCATCAACCAAACCCAGCTGCCGACCGATTTCGGTCAAGCGCATGTCGGCATTGTCTTCTCGCAGTTGCAACCGGAATTCGGCGCGGCTGGTGAACATGCGGTAAGGCTCGGTGACGCCTTTGGTGATCAGGTCGTCGACCAGCACGCCCAAATAAGCTTGGTCGCGGCGAGGCACCCAGGCATCCCGGCCCTGCACCTGCAGTGCCGCATTCAAGCCGGCAAACAATCCTTGGGCAGCGGCTTCTTCGTAACCGGTCGTGCCATTGATCTGGCCGGCGAAGTAAAGCCCCTGGATCGACTTGGTTTCAAAGGTGGACTTCAATGCCCTTGGATCGAAATAGTCGTATTCGATGGCATAACCCGGCCGCAGAATGTGAGCTTGCGCTAAGCCCACCATGGACTGCACCGCGGCGATCTGGATGTCGAAGGGCAGGGAGGTGGAAATGCCGTTCGGATAGAACTCGTTGGTCGTCAGGCCTTCGGGTTCCAGGAAGATCTGGTGCGCGTTCTTGTCCGCGAAACGGTTCACCTTGTCTTCGATGCTCGGGCAATACCGCGGCCCCACGCCGCCGATCACCCCGGTGAACATCGGGCTGCGATCGAAACCGGAGCGGATGATCTCGTGGGTGCGTTCATTGGTGTGCGTGACCCAGCAAGGCACTTGGCGCGGGTGCATGGACGCATCGCCCATGAAACTGAAAACCGGCACCGGATCCAGGTCGCCCGGCTGCTCGCTGAGTTTGGAGAAATCGATGCTGCGGCCATCAATGCGCGGTGGCGTGCCGGTTTTGAGGCGCCCCTGCGGCAGTTGCAATTCCTTCAAACGGGCCGACAGGCTGACCGCCGGGGGATCGCCCGCCCGGCCGGCCGCGTGGTTCTGCAAACCCACATGGACGCGGCCATCCAGGAAAGTCCCTGCTGTCAATACAACGGCACGGCAATCGAAGCGAACACCAACTTGCGTGACAACCCCCGTCACTTGGTCCCCTTGCACCAAGAGATCGTCGCAGGCACCTTGAAACAGCCAGAGGTTGGGTTGGTTTTCCAGGCGACGGCGGATAGCGGCGCGGTAAAGCACGCGGTCGGCCTGGGCCCGGGTGGCCCGCACGGCGGGCCCTTTGGAGCCATTGAGGATGCGGAACTGGATGCCGGCCTCGTCGGTCGCGATCGCCATGGCGCCGCCGAGCGCGTCCACCTCTTTCACCAGGTGGCCTTTGCCGATGCCGCCGATCGACGGGTTGCAGCTCATCTGCCCCAGGGTTTCGATGTTGTGGGTGAGCAGCAGAGTCGCCGCGCCCATGCGTGCGCTGGCCAACGCCGCTTCGGTGCCGGCGTGGCCGCCGCCCACGACGATGACGTCAAAAATCCGGGGGAACTGCATTGCTGTATCCTGAATCTGGCTGCTTAATTTTTAAGCAAACCGACATTGTAGGCAGAGGCCACTGCCGCGTCACGCGAAGGGCGGGGGCGGGTGTGCGAAGTTGGAAGCTCGTCGAAAAAAACATTCGGGATGGGAGGCGTGTGGGGGGGGGTAGCGCGCTCGCGCTGCGATGGGCGTGGGGAGCCCTGCAACCTTCAAGTACCCCCCCGGGGTAGCCCCCTCCCCCAAGAAAGAACGGCGCCGGGGAGA
>CBIHOD010000009.1:0-79560 GCA_966211815.1 uncultured Burkholderiales bacterium | reverse complement strand
CTTCAAACTTTGCTGCAGCACCTCGTTCAGCGAAGACAGCGACTGTAGCACGGTTTTCAGCCATAGCTCAAGACTTTGCAATTAATTGTTGTCCTGGGGTCTGCTGAGATGGCAATTCACGGCCGCGGTATCAACCGGCTGGCACGCTCTCATTGGGTGAATTGGCAATGTCTTGCGAAGCGATCAAGCTGGCGGCACGGGCGTCTTCAGCATGGAGGATGCGTGGCAGCTGGGCTTGCCAACGGCGCGAGTCCGCCCGAAGTACGCGCTGTTTCACGGCGCTGATTTGGGACGGATGCATGGAAAAGCTGCGCAAGCCCATGCCGAGCAGCAAATCCGTGAATTCCACGTCGCCGGCCATTTCTCCGCACACGCTGACTTCTTTGCCCGCCGCCCTTGCCGTCGCGATGGTCTGAGCGATCAACTGGAGAACGGCGGGATGCCAAGGGTTGTACAGGTGAGCGACCGTTTCGTCGGCCCGGTCGATCGCCAGGGTGTACTGGATGAGGTCGTTCGTGCCAATAGAGACGAAATCGAAGACCTTGAGGAGGCTGGGCAGTGTCAAGGCCGCCGCGGGGATCTCGACCATGGCGCCGACCAGCACGTCGGTGTAAGCCTTTCCCGCATCGGTGAGTTGCTGCTTCACCCTGGCGATGGCCTCCATCGTCTGCAGAGCTTCGCTGAGATGGGAGATCATCGGGACAAGGACCCGCACTTTTCCGAACGCGCTGGCACGCAGGATGGCGCGCAATTGCTGTCGGAACATGCCGGGCTCGGACAGGCTCCAGCGAATCGCGCGCAGGCCCAGCGCCGGATTGAGCACGTGCTCGTGCCGCAGCTCGTTGAGCGTCATGCGGTCCAGCGGCTTGTCGGCGCCGATGTCGACGGTCCTTATCGTGACGGGAAGCCCCTGCATCGCTTCGACCACGGAGCGGTAGGCGAGGAATTGCTCTTCTTCGCCGGGAAGTTCGCCGTCGCGGTTCATGAAGAGGAATTCGCTGCGGAACAGCCCCACGCCCACGGCGCCGGCGTCGAGCGCGGAAGGCGCATCGCCCGGCAGCTCGATGTTCGCCAGCAACTCGACCCGTTCGCCGTCCAGCGTGACCGCAGGCGTGAAGCGCAGCCTCGCCAGGCGCGCGCGCTCCAGTTCGCTCTGCCGCTGCCGGAAGCGGTATTCCTCGAGGATGATGGCCGACGGGTTGACGATGACGACGCCCAGGTCGCCGTCGATGATCACCCAATCGTCCTGGCGGACGATGCGGCTGGCTTCGCGCGCGCCCACGACGGCGGGGATGTCGAGGCTGCGGGCGACGATGGCGGTGTGCGAGGTCTTGCCGCCGACGTCGGTGACGAAGCCGGTGAACACGCTGCGCTTGAATTGCAGCATGTCGGCCGGCGCGATGTCGTTGGACACCAGCACCAGCGGATCCTCCCCCGCGAAGTCGCGGGCGCCGGGAGGGCCGGCAACGACGCCCGAGATGGCGCCGGCCACTGGGGACAACGGGACCGACGGGTTGTCGTCCATCGCGCGCAGAAGGCGCTCGACCACCTGCTCCAGGTCGGCCTTTCGCTCGCGCAGGTAGTCGTCCTCCATCTCGTCGAACTGGCGCGCCAGCACTTCCAGTTGGGCGGACAGGGCCCACTCCGCGTTGTAGTGCCGTTCCTGGATCCACTGCTTGGTAGCCTGGATGAGGGATTCGTCGTGCAACAGCATCAAATGCACGTCCATGAGGGCCGACAACTCGGCCGGCGCGTCTTCGGGCAGCTCGCGCTGCAGGTTGGCCAGCTCGGCCGCGACTTCGTCGCGCGCCTTGCGCATCCGCGCGATCTCCTGCGGCACGGAGCCGGGATCGATGAAGTAGTGGGCCACGTCGACGCGGCTGGAGGAGATCAGCACCGCGCGGCCGATGGCCACGCCACGCGAGACGGGCACGCCGAAGACTTGAATGCTCATGCTTGGATGCTAGCAGCGGGGCCGCGCGGCGGAGCGCCCAGCGTCATAGGGATGTCACGCACCTTTCACGGGCCGGTCACGCGGAGGCGCCAGCATCTCCGGACTAACTGGAGAAGCGCGATATGAGGGACATCCCCTTGCCCACCCTTCCGCTGTCGGACCTGCTCGTTTCCCGGAGGTCGCTTCATCCCCGGTTCCGGGACGGCCCCGACGCCGGCGTGGAGCCGGGCCGCGGCGCGGTTCGTTATGAAGTGCTGTGGGCTCGCGACGAAGACGAGGTGCGGCAGGCCCAGCGCCTGAGGCACCTCGTCTTCGCCCAGGAAATGGGCGCCAGGCTTTCGGTCCCGGCGGGCACGCCGCCGGGGCACGACGCCGACATGTTCGACCCCTATTGCGAGCACCTGCTGGTGCGCGCCCACCGCGAAGGCGGCGGAGCGGGGAGCGTGATCGGCACCTACCGCGTCCTCACGCCCGACGCGGCCAAGCGCGCCGGCAGCCTGTACAGCGACACGGAATTCGACCTGACGCGCCTGCGCCCGCTGCGCGGCCGCATGGTGGAGCTCGGGCGGTCTTGCGTGCACCCCGAATGGCGCAGTGGCGGCGCCATCATGGCGCTGTGGGGGGCGCTGAACGAATTCATGGTGCGCAACCAACTGGACACCATGGTGGGTTGCGCCAGCGTCAGCATGCGCGACGGCGGGCACACGGCGGCCAGCCTGTGGGAGAGGCTGCGGCGCACCCACTTGGCGGCGATCGAATGGCAGGTCCACCCCCGGTTGCCGCTGCCGGTGGAAGAACTGCGGAGGGACCTGCCCGTCGACACGCCGGCGCTCATCAAAGGCTACCTGCGGTGCGGGGCCAAGGTGCTCGGCCCGCCCGCCTGGGACCCCGACTTCAACACCGCCGACCTGCCGATGATGATGCGCATCGCCGACCTCCCAGAGCGGTACCGCCGGCATTTCTCGGCGCGTTGAGCGCCGCCGCGGCGACGGCCGCCCCGCCTGCCCGCGCGGGCTATTGGCCTTCGCCGAATTTGTCGTTCACCAGCGCGACGATCGCCTGCGTCGCCGCGGCTTCGTCCTCGCCGTCGACTTCCAGTTCGACCTCGGCCCCCAGGCCAGCGGCCAGCATCATCACGCCCATGATGCTCTTGGCGTTGACGCGGCGGCCGCCGCGGCTCATGAAGATTTCGCTTTTGAAGCTTCCGGCCAGCTTGGTCAGCTTGGCAGACGCCCTCGCGTGCAGGCCGAGCTTATTGCTGATGGTGATCGGGGTTTTGATCATGCGGGGCAGACTTGTTGGTTTGGTTTTGCGGCCGGGAGACGGCCACTTGCATGATGCCCTGGGTGGCGCCGGCCACGGCGCGCGCAGCCAGTGCGTCGATTGAATCGTCGGCATAGCAAAGCGCCCGCCAAAGCATCGGCACGTTCACGCCGGCGACCACCTTGACCTGCCTCAGCTCGTCCTGCACGGCCACCTGCTTGGCCACGTTGCAAGGGGTCGCGCCGAAGACGTCGGTCAGCACCAGGACTTCCCTGTCCTGCAAGCCCTGCATCAAGGCGCGGAGCCGGGCTTCGATTTCCTCCGGCGGCATGTCCGGGGGGACGTCGAGCACCCCCAGCCTCTTCGCGCAGTCGGGGAAGGTGTGCTGCGCCACGGCCTTGAGGGAAGAAGCCAGGGGGGCGTGGGCGACGATGAGCATCACAGTCATGGTGGATCGATTATCGGCAGTTGCGCGGCGGTGGGCCGGCGGAGGTTCGGGCGCGGCGCCGCCTGTCGCGAAAACACCATGGCGCACGATGGCGCAGCCGCCGGGTTCGCCGGCGAAGAAAGAGCCCTGTCACGGCAGGGGTTTCAGGTTGTCAAAGAAGAAGTCGGCCGCCTCCGGCTGGAGCCGCTCGCCCACCACCGTCGCCTGGAAGACCCAAGCGCCACGCGAGAACAGCAGCAGCCGCGCCTGCAGCGCCGCACCTCCCGCGCGAGGGGCGCGCGCCTCGAATTGCTCGGCCGGCGCCATCCCGGCACCCACCGGCCAGCCTTTGCGCGGCAGGGCTTGCACCGGGCCGGCGTAGTTCTGGCGGACGGCGTCTCGCAGCGCGGCCAAGCCGGCGCCGGCGCGGGCCTCGTCTTTCATGTCGACCGCGGTGACGGCAAAGGTCTGCGATTCGACAGCGCATGAACTCACGCCCACGTCCGAAGTTTGGCCGGCGAATCCGAGGCGCCGGGAAAAGTGGTCCGGCTTGCAAGGGAAGTGCGCCGACAAAGGCGCGCCGGGCACCGGGATTGCCCGCCAATTCAGAGCGGGCGAACAGGCCGCGGCCAGGGCCAACGGCATCCACCAGGCAAAGCGGAACGAATGCGGGGATGGGCGCGGGCTCATCGGAGGATTATGGCGGCGCACCATGGCGCGGCGCCCGATGCGGCGCCCCCCCTGGAGTCAGGGGGGCGCCGGCCCGCCCCCTCTGGCGAGAACCACGCACATGGTTAAGATTTCAAACACCCAATGCGGCATGCCCGGCGCGGAAACTGCCGCGCACCGGCTTCCGACGCTCCAGGAATCAACATGATCACATCGGACACCCAGGCTCCCGCCACCCGCGCCGGGCTCGGCGACACCCCCGGCGGCGAACAGGCCAAACGCTGGCGCGAATTGGTGAACGCGGTCGGGGAGGAGATCTCCACGCCGCTCACCCAGGCATTGGAGCGGGTGCACGCCCTGACCACGACCGGGCGCATCGACCGCGGCAGCCTGCGCGCATTGCGCGAGGAGGTGGAAACCGCCCGCGCCGTGGGCATGGTGGCGCAGCAGATCACGCGCTTCGCGTCGGGCCGCCTGAGACAGTCGCACGAAAGGCTCGACGTCGCCGAGCTGCTGGGCAGCGTGCTGGCGCACCGCAGCCGCGAAACCCAGGCCCGAGGCGTGGCGATCAAGCCCCGGCTCAAGGCCTTGCCGGTGCTGGTCGACGCTTCGCTGCTTTTCAGCCTGCTGAACACGCTGCTCGACTGGGTGCTGCGCCACGCGAAGTCGGAGATCGAACTGGCGGTCGACATGGTCCCCCGCACGCACCAGGGGCGGCTGGTGTGCCGGTTCGCGGCGTTCTCGGCGGACCAACTCGACGACGGCCCCAACCTGGACGGCTTGCGCGGCAGGCTCGACTCCCTGACATGGCGCCTGCTGGAGCAGACCGCCTGGACCATGGGCCTGCCGCTGGAGCGCAAGTCGGAGGAAGGCGTGGTCCGCCTTTCCATCGATTTCCCGCGGACCGCCCACGAGGCGATGGAAGGCGTGAGCAGCGTCGAGCTGAACGAGGGCTTCGCGCTGTCCAGCAATTCCAAGCCGCTGGCCGGCAGCCATGTGTTGATCGTGGCGTCCCGGCGCGACATGCGGATCCAGCTGCGGGAAGCCATCAAGGACATGGGGTTGATCATCGACATGGTGTCGTCGGTGGATGAGGCCTTCGATTTCTGCCATGAAGGCTTGCCCCACGCGATCGTGGTGGAAGGCATCCTGCGCGGGGAGCGGCTGAAGCAGCTCAGGCGCGAGATCGTCGCCGAGGTGCCTGACTTCGCCTTCGTGGAAATCGTCGAGGAAGGCAGCCAGTTCGAGATGTCCGGCACCGGCAACCGCAGCGTGGCCCGGGTCGGGCGGGGGGCGATCGAATCGGCCCTGCCGTCGGTGCTGATGTTCGAGTTGTCGAAGAGCCTGTGAGGCGGCGGGGCGGCCGCCCAGGCCGTCAGCCGAAGAACCCCAGCCACCAGGCGATCAACGCGCCGAACAGCAACCAGGCCAGCACACTTTCCCATTGGCGGGTGGTGTCGCTGTCGAAGCGGTCGCCCAGCAGGCTGGCCAGCCAATGGCCGCTGGACGCAGCCTCCCGGTGGTCGCGCCCGCGGGTGTGCATTTCCATGTCCCGCACCCATTCGCGGCGCCTGGCGGTGTCTTGGCGCAGCGCGTCCAACCGCCGCTGGCGCACATGCGGCGCGGGTTGCGCTTCGTGGCGGCGCAGCGCCGGGGCCATGCCGCTGAGCAGGTCGTGGGCCTGCCGCAAACCGGTGCCGACCTGCGTGGCGCCGCACTGCGCGCAGCTCAAGGCGGACTCATCCATCAGCGCCGCGCCGCAAGCGTGGCAGCCGAACACCTTGTGCTGCTGCGCGGCCTGGTGCGCCGCCCGGTGTTCGGGGTCGAGCGCGGTCGCGCCTTCGGGATCGACGGCCCGCGCCAGCCGGGCCATGTCCAGCAAGGCGGGCTTGCTGCCGCAATAGGCGCAGTCGGTGGACTTGGCGTTCTCCGCCGTGCCGGGCAGCGCCGCGCCGCAGTTCAGGCAGTGCAGCGCCTTGCCCTGGCGTTCGAGGATTTGCCGGTCCATCGCGGTGAGCGCGCGCAGCAGGCCCTTCTCGGACAGGAATTGCGCGAAGGTCTGCCACATGCCGTGGCCCTGCAGGCATTCCAGCTGGCGCGTCGGGCCCCAGCGGGTCTGGTTGTGGACCAGCTTCAGGCCGCCGTCGCAGCGCGGGCAGCGGACGCGATCTGACAAGGTGTGGTGCGGCTCGCCCTGCGAATTCGCCATGGCGCTGATCAGGTCGAGCATCGAAGCGCCCGTCAGGCGCACCGACTCCATGGAATCGAACCACAGCAGATGGCAGGGGGCGCAGCAGTCGACCTCGACCGGACGCCCGTAATGGCCATGCAGCAGCAGCACCGACATCGGTTCGCCGCAGTTGCCGCAGCCCTGCGCCCGTGGCGGCTCGCGCGGCGGGCGGCCCAGCACCGCGCGGATGTCAGCGGCCGACGGCGGGGAATCCATGTCGCACAGCCGTCGACGCTGAAGCCGCCGGCGCGGCGGTCCCGGCCGGCCGCATGCGGTCAGGCGCCCAGCGTGCCGGCCACGCCGGCCGCGTGGGCTTGCTGGTCAGCGTGGTAGCTCGAGCGCACCATGGCGCCGACGGCGGCGTGGGTGAAGCCCATTTTGGCGGCTTCCTGCTCGAACATCTTGAAGGTGTCGGGGTGCACGTAGCGGCGCACGGGCAGGTGGTGGCCGCTGGGGGCGAGGTATTGGCCGATGGTGAGCATGTCGATGTCGTGGGCGCGCATGTCGCGCATGACGTCGAGGATCTCTTCGTCGGTTTCGCCCAGGCCGACCATCAGGCCGCTCTTGGTGGGCACGTCGGGGAACAGGGCCTTGAACTTCTTCAGAAGGTTCAGGCTGAAGGCATAGTCGCTGCCGGGGCGCGCTTCCTTGTAGAGGCGGGGCACGGTTTCGATGTTGTGGTTCATCACGTCGGGCGGCGCGGCTTTCAGGATTTCGAGCGCGCGGTCGTCGCGGCCGCGGAAGTCGGGCACCAGCACCTCGATCGTGGTGCGTGGCGACAGCTCGCGGGTCCGGCGGATGCATTCGGCGAAATGGCCCGAGCCGCCGTCGCGAAGGTCGTCGCGGTCGACGCTGGTGATCACGACGTAGTTGAGCTTGAGCGCGGCGATCGTTTTGGCCAGGTTCAGCGGCTCGTCGGGGTCGAGCGGGTCGGGGCGGCCGTGGCCGACGTCGCAGAACGGGCAGCGGCGGGTGCACTTGTCGCCCATGATCATGAAGGTGGCGGTGCCCTTGCCGAAGCATTCGCCGATGTTCGGGCACGAGGCCTCTTCGCACACCGTGTGCAGCTTGTGCTCGCGCAGGATGTTCTTGATCTCGTAGAAGCGTGTGTTCGGCGAGCCCGCCTTGACGCGGATCCAGTCGGGCTTCTTCAGCGTCTCGGCCGGCACGATCTTGATCGGGATGCGCGCCGTCTTGGCCTGCGATTTCTGCTTCGCGGTGGCGTCGTAGGGGGCGGAAGGGGTGACTTCGCGGGTCACATTTTCTGAAGACATGCGCAGCTTTCGTCGGGGTGGGCGGCAGCCTCGGCGGCGGTCCGTGCGGCCCGGCGGTCGCGATGGACGGCCTAGGCGGACAGGTGCGAAGCCAGCTTGTCGCCCAGGAACTGCGCCACATCGGCCCAGTCCGCGGAAACCCCAAGTGTAGCCAAGTCCACTGTTTTCAGCCCTTCGTAGCCGCAAGGATTGATGTGACCGAATGGGCGCAAATCCATCGCGACATTCAGCGCCACGCCATGGTAGGCGCAGTGCCGGCTGATCTTGATGCCCAGCGCGGCGATCTTGCCCAGGCCGGCGAACGGGTCGTCGCCCCGCACGCCCAACCGGTCGCGCGGCGCGGCCTGTTCGAGCGGCGCGTGGTTGAACGGGTCGGCCAGCCGCACATAGATGCCGGGCGCGCCGGGCACCCGGTGGCCGGTCACGCCCTGCCACTCCAGGGTCTTGAGCACGCAGTGCTCGAGGCGGTAGACGTACTCTTTGACGAAGATGCCCAGCCGCCGCATGTCGATCAGCGGATAGGCGACCACCTGGCCGGGGCCGTGGTAGGTGACCTGCCCGCCGCGGTTGGTCTGCACCACCGGGATGTCGCCGGTGGACAGCAGGTGGTGGGGCTTGCCCGCCAGGCCCTGCGAGAACACCGGCGGGTGCTCGCAAAGCCAGATCTCGTCGGGCGTGTCCGGTGTGCGCGACTCGGTGAATTCGCGCATCGCGGCGGCAGTGGGCGCCAGCTCCACCCGGCCGAGCCAGCGCAGCGCGGGCCGCGCCGCCGTCGCTGGGTGAGTGCCCGTGCTCATGCCGCAGCGGCGCTCACAACACCATCTTCACGAGCGGATGGGTGGTCAGCGTGCGGTAGATCTCGTCCAGCTGCTCGCGGCTGGTGGCCGTGACGGTGATGGTGATGCCCAGGTATTTGTTGCCGCTGCTGGGCCGGGTTTCGATGGTTTCCGGGCGGAAGACCGGGTCCAGGCGCAGCGCGATCTGGGTGACCGCGTCGGCGAAGCCGTCCACATTCAAGCCCATCACCTTGATCGGGAAGGCCGAGGGGTATTCGATCAGCGATTGTTCGGGCGGGATTTCTTGCATGGGCGATGGAACGGCAGGGGGGCGGGGACAGGCACTCAGATGGACAAGTCGGCCTTGGCGCGCTGGTAGGCCTCGAACAGCTTGGCGTAGACCGGACCGGGCTTGCCGTGCAGGGCGCCATGGCCCACCGGCTGGCCGTCGAGCGTGGTGACGGCCAGGACCTCCTTGGTGGCCGAGCTCAGCAGCAGCTCGTCGGCGGCCATGACTTCGGCTTCGGAGATAGGCCGCAGGTTGTAGGCCACCCCCACCTCCTCGCACAGGCCGCGCAGCAGGTCGTAACGGATGCCTTCCAGCACGTGCTCGCTCTTGGGCGGCCCGAGCAAGGCGCCCTCGTGCACCACCCACACGTTGCTCGAGGAGGCCTCGGTGAGGAAACCGTCGCGGAACATCACCGTCTCGATGGCGCCGTGGTCGGCCGAGATCTGCCGCGACAGCACGTTGCCCAGCAGCGAGGTGCTCTTGATGTCGCCGCGTTCCCAGCGGAAGTCGCGCGCGGTCACGCAAGCCACGCCGCGGTGGCGGAGTTCGGGGCTCAGGCCCTTCATCGGGCTGGCCATCATGAAGACCGTGGGCTCGGCGCCGGCGTGCATCGCGTGGTCGCGCAGGGCGACGCCGCGGGTGACCTGGATGTAGAGCAGCTGGTCGGGTTCTTCGAGGTCGGCCACCAGGCGGCGGCAGCGTTCGAGCCACTCGGCCGGGGTGTGGGGGTTGTCCAGCCTCAGCTTGGACAGGCTGCGGCCCAGGCGCGCCATGTGGGCGTCGAAACAGAACAGTTTGCGCGCGTAGACGGGCACCACCTCATAGACGCCGTCGCCGAAGATGAAACCGCGGTCGAGCACCGACACCTTGGCCTGGTTCAGGGGCAGGTATTCGCCGTTCAGGTAACACAGGCTGGCTGGGATGTTGGGCATGGCGCGCGCTCGTTCTCTCGCGGGGTGGACGAGCTTACTTGATCCAAAGCCGCAATGCATCCCAGGCGCTGCCGAAGAAGCCCGCCTTGGCGACGGGCTCCAGCACGACCAGGGGCAGCTCGGCGACGGGCGTGCCGCCGGCAGTCTTGACCTTCAGCGTGCCGACGCGCTGGCCCTTGGCCAAAGGGGCCACCAGCGGGTCGGTGCGCTCGACCTGGGTCTGCAGCTTGCCGCCCTCGCCCTTGGGCAGGTTCAGGAACACCGGGCCCGCGGCGCCGAGCTTGACCTGCTTTTCCTGGCCCTTCCAGACTTCCACCGTGGTGGCCGGCTGGCCGTCTTCGAACAGGCGGACAACGTCGAAGGCCTGGAAGCCCCAGTTGAGCAGCTTCTGGCTCTCGCCCGCGCGCGCCTCCATCGAGGTGGTGTTGAGCACCACGCTCAGCAGCCGCCTCTTGCCCGCGGCCCCGCCGGTGGCGCCGAGGTTGGGGAATTCGCGGGCGCTGCTGGCGACCAGGCAGTAGCCGGCCGCCTCGGTGTAGCCGGTCTTCATGCCGTCCACGGTGGGATCGCGGCGCAGCAGCAGGTTGCGGTTGGGCTGGTTGATGTTGTTGTACTTGTACTCGCGGATGGAGTAGTACGAATAGAAATCGGGGAAGTCGCGGATGATGCGCGACGCGATGACGGACATGTCGCGCGCGGTGCTCTGGTGGCCGGGCTCGGTCAGGCCGGTCACGTTCTTGAAGGTGGTGTTCTTCAAACCGAAGGCCTGGGCCTGGCGGTTCATCATCACCACGAATTGGTCGAGCGTGCCGCCCACCGCTTCGGCCAGGGCGACCGAGGCGTCGTTGCCCGACTGCACGATCATGCCGCGCAGCAGCTCGTCGACCCGCGGCGACATCGTCGTGTCGATGAACATCAGCGAACCGCCGCCCTTGCGCTCTTCCCAGGCGCGCTTGGAGACCGGCAGCGTCTGTTCGAGCGACAGCTTCTTGTCGCGGATCGCGCCGAAGACGACATAGGCCGTCATCAGTTTGGTCAGCGAAGCGGGGTCGGACGGGGTGTCGGCGTTGCGTTCCGCCAGCACCTGCTGCGTCGTCATGTCGAGCAGGAGGTAGCTCTTGGCCGCCACTTCCGGGGGTTGGGGCGCCTGGGCCCAGGACAGGGCCGTGAAAGTCAGGCAAAGCAGTCCGGCGATTAATCGTTTCATCGGGAAATGGAAATTTCAAAAAAAGAAAACAAATGGAATCCGCGCGGCCGCTGGGGCGAGGCCGGCGGTCGACCGCGGTCGTTCAGGCGCCGCGGGCCTGCAGCTGTTGCACCACCGTGCTCCTGAGCAGGCCGAGCTGGCCGTGGAAGAAGTGCCCGACGCCGGGGAAGACGATGACGGGCAGCGCCTGCGGTCGCGCCCAGTCGAGGGTGGACGACAACGGCACGACATCGTCGGCCTCGCCGTGGACCACGATCGAATGGGCCGGCACCGCCGGCATGGCCTGGCGCGCGGTGGAAGGGCCGACCAGCACGACATGGCCGGGCTGATCGCCTCCGGCCAAGCGGGCGATCGCCTCGGAGGCCATGTAGGCGCCGAAGGAAAACCCCGCCAGCGCGAACGGCAACCCGCCGGGCGGCCGCATGGCGGCGATCACAGCCAGCACGTCTTGCAGTTCGCCGCGCCCTTCGTCCCATTGCCCCTGGGATTGGCCGACGCCGCGGTAATTGAAGCGCACGGTCTGGTAGCCGAGCTGCAGGAAGGCGCGGGCGAGGGTCTGCACCACCTTGTTGTCCATGGTGCCGCCGTGCTGCGGGTGCGGGTGGCAGACCAGCGCCCAGCCTTTCGGGGCGGCGGCCGCGTCTTCGGTGCCGTCGCCGGGCAGGTCGACCGCGCATTCCAGGTTGCCGGCCGGACCGGCGATGAGTGTTTTTCGGGTACGGGGATTCATCGGTCGGCCACTGGATCGCTCGGTCATCGCTCGGGTCAGCGCCCCACGTTCGGCGGCAGCACCAGGCGCTCCACCACTTGGCCGCCCTTGAGGTGCGCGTCGACGATCTCGTCGATGTCGGACTCGTCCACGAAGGTGTACCAGACGCCTTCCGGATAGACCACGGCCACCGGCCCTCCCGCGCAGCGGTCCAGGCAGCCGGCCTTGTTCACCCGCACGCCGCCGGGGCCCGCCAGGCCCTCGTTCTTGACGCGCGACTTGCAATGGTCGAACCCAGCCTTGGCGCCGTGGTCCGCGCAGCAGTCTTCGCCGTTCTCGCGCTGGTTCAGGCAGAAGAAGATGTGGCGCTCGTAGTAGCTCATGGCGGCATTTTAGGGAATCCCCCGGGGCAGGGCCGCGCGGCGGGGGGAGCGGCCCACGGGCGCGCAGGGGCAATCAGCGCGCGGCGCGCGTCACCGCCATCGTCCACAGGTGCATCATCGCCGCGTAGGGCCAAAGCCAGCCCACCCACTGCGCGGCGCCGTGGAAGTGGATGAACCGGCCCTGCTCCCAGGCCTGCAGGCTGGCGGCGAAATACGCGTCGGG
This sequence comes from uncultured Burkholderiales bacterium, assembly GCA_966211815.1. Lineage (GTDB taxonomy): Bacteria > Pseudomonadota > Gammaproteobacteria > Burkholderiales > Burkholderiaceae_C > JANPCX01. Next base: position 67,224 of record CBIHOD010000009.1, on the reverse strand, counting down.
CGGCGCCTGGTTGACGCAGGCCACCAGGGCGGTGGCCGCCATCAGGCCGAGGGCCGCCGACGCGCGGGTGGACAGCCGCGACAGCATCAGCGCCACCGCCAGGCCCGAGGCGCAGGCCGACAGGCCCAGCGGTGTCACCCAGGCCAGCGCATGGTCGGGGCCGAAGTTCAACGCGGTGGACAAGGTGGTGGCGGCAAGCCCCAGGGCCGTCGCGCCGACCGCCATCACGCAGCGGCGCCAACCGGGCGGCGACACGGCGTACATCACCAGGCAGGGCAGCAGTTGACCCAGCAGGATGGCGAGGAATTCCGTCACCGGCAGCAGCGGCGGGCGCTCTTGCAGCGGCATGAAGGACTCGGCCCACCACAGCGTCGCCGGCGTGCCGGCCAGCAGCTCGCCGATCCAATCCTGCAGCCGGCCCAGGACCTGGCCCACGCCCAGCGGCACCGGCAGCGGGAACAACAGGCCCAGCGGCCAAAGCAGCAGCAAGGTGAGCCCGCCGGCGCTGCGGGTCACGAACCAGCGGTCCCGCCAGCTCTGCCAACGCGCCGCGCCACCCAGCGCCAGGATGCCCGCCGCCGCCGCGGCGCCGAGCGCCGCGCCCAGCGTGTTCAGCGCCAGGTCCAGGTTGGAAGGCACGCGGTTCGGCAGAAAGTTCTGCAGCAACTCGCAACAGAAGGACAGCGCCAGTCCCGCCGCCGCGCCCGCCATCCCGCCCCAGGCCAGCCGGCCGCCCCGGCGCACCACGGCCACGCAGGCCAGCGCGCCCAGCGGCAGGTAGCCCAGCAAGTTGGCGACCAGGTCGAAACCTGTCCAGTACTTCGGCCACGGCGCTTCGAGGAAGAGCCAGACGCTGCCGCGCGGCAGGCGCCACCCTTCGAACGGGTACAGGCTGGCGTAGACGATCACCGCGGCGCACAGCAGGCTCAGCGGCACGGCCGACGTTCGATGGCGCGGCACGAATGAGGCCACGCCGTGAACTCAGAAGCTGAGAGTTTTTCGAGCGTGTCCGAGCAGCGCGCCAGAAGGTGCCCAATCTAGGCGCAAAGCACAGCCATAGCTCGGGCTATGGCGAGCATTTGCAACGACGAGTGGGCGCCTTTCGGCACGATGCGCGGACATGATCGAAAACTCTCAGTCTCTCAGCCGGAGAAGGGCTTGACCACCGCCAGGACCACGATGGCGGCGAAGACCAGCACCGCCGCTTCGTTGAAGACGCGGAACCAGCGGTGGCTGCGGCGGTTGGCGAATTGCTCGAACTTCCTGAGCAAGGACCGGCAGGCGTGGTGGTAGCCCACGGCCAACACCACCAGGAACAGCTTGGCGTACAGCCAGGCGTGGTGCCCCTTCCCCCAGTATCCCCACCACAGCCAGACGCCCAGCAGCAGCGCCGGCACCATCAAGAGGCTGCTGAACCGGTAGAGCTTGCGCGCCATGACCAGCAGGCGCTCCCGCTCAGCGTGGCTTTCCGACGGCACCATGGCCAGGTTGACGAAGATGCGGGGCAGGTAGAACAGGCCGGCGAACCAGCTGGCCACGAAGATGATGTGCAGGGCTTTGATCCAGAGCATCGGGGCATTATGGCAACGCTCCCGTGCGGGGCCGCACGCCGGCGAGGCCGGGAAAAGAAAAGCCCTGGCTATGAAGCCAGGGCCCAAATGCCTTATCGCTGTCATCACGGCAAGGCACCTGCTCAGGGAGGAAAAGCAGGGAACGCGACCATACAGTCAACGCTCGACGCAAATGTTAGCAGATGTAGCGACTGGTTTTCTGACGAGAGGCTTACTCGGGCCGACGAACAGCGCGGAGGGCCGCTTCACATTTGCAGCGGAAAATCGCAACGACTGCGAAAGGACCCCGCCATGACCGCCCGCCCCCCGTTCACCTCCGCCGCCTTCCCCGCCCACCGTCCCCGCCGTTTGCGGCGGGACGCCTTCACGCGCGCCCTGGTGCGCGAGAACCGCTTGCACGCCAGCGACTTGATCCTGCCGGTGTTCTTGCTGCAAGGCGTCCAGCGCTGCGAGGACGTGGCCTCCATGCCCGGCGTGCAGCGGCTGAGCCTGGACCGACTGCTGCCCGTGGCGGAAGAGTGCGTCGCGCTGGGCATCCCCGTGATGGCCCTCTTCCCGGTGCTCGACGCCGGGCTCAAATCCGAGGACGGCCGAGAGGCCCTCAACCCGGAAGGGCTGGTCCCCACCGCCGTGCGCGAGCTCAAGAAGCGGTTCCCGGGCCTGGGGCTGATGACCGACGTCGCCCTGGACCCCTACACCAGCCACGGCCAGGACGGCCTCATCGACGCCGACGGTTACGTGCTGAACGACGAGACGCTGGCGGTGCTGACCCGACAGGCGGTGGTCCAGGCCGAGGCCGGGGTCGACATCGTGGCGCCGAGCGACATGATGGACGGCCGCGTCGGCGCGATCCGCGGCGCGCTGGAGCGGCAAGGCCTGATCCACACCCGCATCATGGCCTACAGCGCCAAGTACGCGAGCAGCTTCTACGGCCCGTTCCGCGACGCGGTGGGCTCGGCCGGGAACCTCGGCAAGAGCGACAAGAAGACCTACCAGATGGACCCGGCCAACGGCGACGAGGCGCTGCGCGAGGTGGCGCTGGACCTGCAAGAGGGCGCCGACATGGTGATGGTCAAGCCCGGCATGCCCTACCTGGACATCGTGCGCCGGGTGAAGGACGGGTTCCGGGTGCCCACTTTCGCCTACCAGGTCAGCGGCGAGTACGCCATGCTCAAGGCCGCGGCGGCCAACGGCTGGCTCGACCACGACGCGGCCATGATGGAAAGCCTGCTGGCCTTCAAGCGCGCCGGCGCAGACGGCGTGCTCACCTACTTCGCACGCGACGCCGCGCGGCTGCTCGGCCGCGCGGGCTGAACGCGGCGAGCAGGACACGCCATGCGCATCTTCCATTTCCACGGCGACCAGTTCACCGAGCTTTCCGACCTGCCCGACCGCATGCCCGACAGCGGCTACCTCTGGGTCGGCAGCGCGCGCCGCGAATTCGAGGTGAACACGGCCCGGCTGCAAGCGGCCCTGCAGCGCTGGACCGGCGGCCAGATGGTCGACCTGCACGTGGCCGACCTGCTGAACAACCAGCTGCCTTCCCACTACGAATACACCTCCTGGTACGACATGCTGGTGTTCCGCCGGCTCGCCGCGGGCAGCGGCAGCGCGGCGATGTTCATGGACGAGCAGCAGGGCACGGCCACTTCGGCGCGCGCCGCGCTGAAGGCCGTCGACACCAGCCCGGTGGGCTTCGCGCTGTTCGACCGGGTGCTGCTCACGGTGCATCCCACCGACTGCCAGGTGAGGGACTTCTTCGCCAAACGCTTCGAGCAGCAGGTGTCGCAACAGCACGCGTCGGGCGGCGGAGAAAGCCGCGGAGCCGCCCGGCTGCCGCTGAGCGCGGCCGAATTGATGCTGCGCATGGTCAACCACATGGTCGACGGCTACCTGGAACTGCGCCGGCTGCTGACGCGGCAGCTCGGCTACGTGCAGCAGGAGCTTTTCAACCCGGCCAGCACCTTCGACAACTGGCAGATGCTGCTGGAGTCGCGCGACACGCTGCACATGCTGGAGAACACCTGCGAGGACCAGCGCAGCGCCATCACCGAATGGATAGACGCCCTGGATGAATGGCCCGACGAGGCCGACCCGGCGGCGCGGCGCGAGCGGGAGCTGCTGCGCGTGCGATCGCGCGACGTGCTGGAACACATCGAGCGGGTGCTGGGCCACGTGCGCCGGCTCGAGTCGTCGGCCGAGACCGCGGTGCAGATGCATTTCGCGGCGCAGAGCCACCGCACCAACACCATCATGCGCACGCTCACCGTGCTGACGGCGATCTTCCTGCCCCTGAACCTGGTGACCGGCTTCTTCGGCATGAACTTCGAAGGCCTGCCTTTGATCCATAGCGCCACTGGGTTCTGGGCCACCCTCGGATTGATGCTCGTGCTGGGCATCGGCCTGAGCCTGTTCTTCTGGCGCAAGCGCTACCTCGGACGCTCGCGATGAGCCGCTCGAAAACCGCGGTCGGCACTGGAAAAAATGCCGTGAAATAAATCACAACACTATTTTTGCATCCGTGTCGAGTTTTTTAACATCGAGTAACACATTTATTTGAAAATGGAACAAAGTTAGCGGTTGTAAACTTTTAAGCTATTGATTTTATTATCATTTTTGAAAGAAAAATAACCGGCACAGTGTTTGCTATTTGTTACTTCATCCTGCCAATTGGCTCAACTGGAGTAGCAAATGAATGCATCCCGAATCACCGCCTCGATCGCCCTGCTTTCCGCCCTCACCGCCTTGCCCGCGGCCGCAGCGCCGGTGTTCCTGCCCAACGCGGGCTTCGAATCGGGCAACCTGTCCGGTTGGAGCACCTTGGGCCAAGTCACCGCAACGCCCTCGACGTCGGTGACCACGTATGACGGCAAAGTCTGGACCATCAACGCCGCGGGCACGACCATGGCCCAGCTCAGCAGCCAGGGCGCCAGCATCGCCGCCATCGAAAGCGCGCTGGGCCTGACTTCCGGCAGCCTCAACCTGCTGAACACCAACCCCAACGGCGGCAACCTGACCAACGGCTCGGCGCTCTACCGCTCCTTTTTCGCCAACGCCGGCGACACGATCTCGTTCGCCTGGAACTACGTCGCCACCGACTACATCCCCTACAACGACCCGGCCTACGCCATCCTGATCGGCGGCGGCGCCAAGAACGTGCAGGTCCTCGCCTCGATCCACGGCCAAGGCACGGCGGTCGGCACCTCGGGCAATTCGGGCTGGGTCAACTACAACGCCACTTTCGGCTCCAGCGCCAACTACACCCTGGCCTTCGTGACGACGAACGACAAAGACACGCTGCTGAACTCGGTGCTGCACATCGACGCCACGGCCGGCAGCTGCAGCCCCAACTGCCCGTCCCTGAACAAAGTGCCGGAACCCGGCATGCTGGCCATCTTCGGACTGGGCCTGGCCGCCCTGGGCGTCAGCCGACGCAAGGGCCGCGCCGGCGAGCGCGCCTGACCGGCGCAGGGGTCCACGCCCCTTGCGCGAGGAAGAACTCCGATCCGGGAACCGAGGCGGGCCGCCTCGGTTTTTTTTCGCCCGGCGCCGCGCCCCGGTCTCAGGGCTGGCCGCGGCCGCTATAAGGGTCGTCGAAACCCAGCCCGGCCAGGACGGCCGTCTCCAGCGACTCCATCTCCTCGGCCATGGCTTCGTCGACGTGGTCGTAGCCCTGGGCGTGCAGCACACCGTGCACCAGCATGTGGGCATAGTGGGCCTGCAAGGAGATGCCCAACTCCGCGGCCTCGCGTTCGACCACCGGGGCGCACAGCACCAAGTCGGCCATCACCACCGGGCTTTCCGGCGGGCGGGCGTAGTCGAAGGTGAGCACGTTGGTGGCGTAATCCTTCTGCCGGTAATCGCGGTTCAGCGCCCGGCCTTCTTCCTGGCCGACGACACGGACCGTGATCTCGGCCGGATGCCGCAGGGCGGCCCGGATCCAACGCGCCGCCTTCGCCCGGGGCAGCGCTTCGCGGTGCGGCGCCAGCAGCGGATCGCGGGCGAATTGCAGGGACAAGGTCAACTCCGGCGGGGCGGACTTCGGCGCCGGCGCTTTCCGGGCCGTTTTCACCGCCACCTTCCCAGCCCCCTTCAACGGCGCGCCCCCGTGGCGTCGTCGTAGGCTTCGACGATGCGCGCCACCAGCGGGTGGCGCACCACGTCGGCCGCGCCGAAACGCGTCGTGGCGATGCCGCTGACCCGGCGCAGCACCCGTTCGGCGTCGATGAGCCCGCTCTCGGCGCCGCGCGGCAGGTCGATCTGGCTCACATCCCCGGTCACCACGCATTTGCTGCCGAAACCGATGCGGGTGAGGAACATCTTCATCTGCTCTGGCGTCGTGTTCTGGGCCTCGTCGAGGATGACGAAGGCGTGGTTCAGCGTGCGGCCGCGCATGAAGGCCAGCGGCGCCACTTCGATCAGGCCCTTCTCGAAGGCGCGGCCCACCTTGTCGATGCCCATCAGGTCGTACAGCGCGTCGTACAGCGGCCGAAGGTAAGGATCCACCTTCTGCGCCAGGTCGCCGGGCAGGAAGCCCAGGCGCTCGCCGGCCTCGACGGCGGGGCGGGTCAGGATGATGCGCTGCACGCCGCTGCGCTCCAGCGCGTCGACCGCGCAGGCCACCGCCAGGAAGGTCTTGCCGGTGCCCGCCGGGCCGATGCCGAAGGTGATGTCGTGGGCCAGGATGTTGCGCAGGTACAGGCGCTGGTTGGGCGTGCGGCCCACCAGCTCGGCGCGGCGGGTGCGCAGCTCGGGCTCGGATTCGTCCGGGGCCGGCGCGGCGCCCTGCCCCGGGGACGGCAGCTTGCGGTGGGGGGCCATGGCCTGGGCCTGGACGATGGCGAGCTGCAAAGTCTCGCCTTCGATCGGCTCGCCGGCTTTCTGGTAGAGGGACTGCAGCAGCCACAGCGCCTGCTCGGCCGGCGCCTTGTCGCCCTCGATCCTGAAGGCTTCGCCGCGCCGCCTGATCTTCACGCCCAACGCCGTTTCGATCGTCCGCAAATGCGAATCGGTGCTGCCGCAAAGGTGCGACAACCATTGGTTGTCCAGGGGGGAGAAGGCGTGGCGCACGATCACGGCGATTTCCAGGTGTTTGTCCGGGGCGTGGATTGTCGCCGGATCCCGCCGACGGCACACGCGGCCGCCCTCGCGCGGTAGGGGCTCCGGCACAATCCCGCCATGCCCAGCAGCGCCGCCGCCGCCTTCCCGTTCCAACGCACAGCCGCGCCGAGGCCGCGCGACACGGCCCCGGCGGCGGGCCGGACGGCCGCCTTCCTCTTGCTGTGGGCGCTCGCGCTGGCGGTGTGCTGCGTGGCGGCGCCGCAGGCCCGCGCCGCGGCCCTGCAGCTGGAGATCACGCAAGCCCTGGCGGCCAGCGCCGACACGCCGGCTTTCCCCGAGCCCTCCGCGGCGCCCGCGCGGACGGTCGACCTGCCCGACGACTGGGCGCTGACCCAGCCGGGCTACAGCGGCAGCCGCTGGTACCGGGTGCGGTTCGACGCGCCGGCCGCGGAGACCGCCGGCCCGCCCGAGCTGAGCGCGCTTTACGTCGAACGCGCCTGCCACAACGTGGAAGTCTGGCTCAACGGCCAATTGCTGCACCAAAGCGGCCGGGTGGAAGAGCCCATCACCCGCAATTGCTACCAGCCCCAGCTCGTCACGCTGCCGGCCTCCCTGCTCGCCGCCACCGGCAACGAGCTGGACCTGCGCGTTCGCGGTGTCGCGCAGGGCGAGGTGTCCGCGCGGCTGCGCGGCGCCGGGCTGTCGGCGCTGCGCATCGGGCCGCACCTCGAATTGGCCGAACTGCGGGATTCCCAGACCTGGTGGAACACCACCGCGCTGCAGGTGGTCGCGGCCACGCTGCTGGTCCTGGGCGCCTACCTGGCGGTGCTGGGCGTGCTGAACCGGCGCGAGGCCTACCTGCTGTATTTCGGACTGCTGTGCGTCGGTTGGGCGGCGATATCGGCCCGGGTCTGGGCTCGCCACACCCCGCTGGACAGCCGATGGGTGGAATGGCTGGCCGTCAGCCTCACGCCCTGGCTGACCGCGGCCGCGGTGCAGTTCCTCGTCAGCTATGCGAGGCGCCGCTCGCGTCCGGTGGAGGCGTGGCTGCTGGTGCAAGCCTTGCTCGTGCCCGCCAGCCTGTGGCTGGCCGGCCCCCGTAACACCTTCACGGTGAGCAATGCCTGGTACCTGCTCTTCATCGCCGAGATCTTCGGCGCCATGGTCGTGTACCTGTTGGTGGCCCGGCGCGAGCGCCAGCCGCAGTGGCGGTCCACGGCATGGCTGCTGGCGGGCATGGTCGGGGTGCTGGCCGTCGAGGTGGCGGTGCAATACCGCTGGCTGCCGCTGCCGCCCAAGCTGTACGCGCAATGGGGCGTGGCGGCCATCTTCTTCGTGATGGGCTTCCGCCTGCTGCAGGGTTTCGAACACACGCTGGCCGCCATGGAGGCCGGCCGCGCCAGCCTGGAGCGCCGGGTGCGCGACGCCACCGCCGAGATCGAGCGCAACTTCGCCCAGCTGGCCGAGTTGCGCGTCGAGCAGGTCACGGAGAAAGAGCGCAAGCGCATCGCCGCCGACCTGCACGACGACCTGGGCGCCAAGCTGCTGACCATCGTGCACACCTCGGAGAGCGACCGCATCTCCACGCTGGCGCGGGAAGCCCTGGAAGAAATGCGTTTGTCGGTGCGCGGGCTGACCGGCAAACCGGTGCGCCTGGCCGACGCGCTGGCCGACTGGCGCGCCGAGATCGTCTCCCGCCTCGGCCAGACCCACATCGAAGCCGACTGGCGCCACCCCACCGAGGACCTGGACCAGCTGCTGCCCGCCCGCGCCTACGTGCAGACCACCCGCATCCTGCGCGAGGCGGTGAGCAACATCATCAAGCACAGCGGCGCCTCCCTCTGCAAGGTTCGCTGCAGCGTGGCCGACCACGAGTTCGGCATCTCGGTGCAGGACAACGGCAAGGGCATCCCGATGGAGCTGGACGGCAAGCTCGACCGCGGCCACGGCATGGCCAGCATGAAGCACCGAGCCAAGCAGTTGCAGGGGCAGTGCCTGGTGGAGTCCGGCCCGGGCTACGGCACCGTCATCCGGTTGAGCGTCCCCCTGTGAACCACGCCGGATAGTGGGCCGTCACACTGATATCGGAAGCGAGGGACGCGTCCTGCGCAGGGCGATACAAGGCGCGAAGCACAGCTATGCCCGGAGGCATCGCGAGCATTCGCAACGCCGTGGTGCCCTGCGCAGGGCGTGGACAGCGACTTCCGATATCAGTATGACGGCCCACTATTAGCCGCCGGTAGTACGATCCCCCGATAGCAGTTCCCCCTGCCGGAGCCCCCATGAAAACCATCCTCTTGCTTGAAGACCTGCCCGAGATCCGCGCCTGGCTGAAGCTGCTGGTCAAGCAGGTGTTCCCCGACTCCCAGATCCACGAATCGGCCCGCGTTCACAACGCGCTGGAGCTGGTCAGCGCGATCAAGTTCGACCTGGCCCTGGTCGACCTGGGCCTGCCCGACGGCTCGGGCGTCGACGTCGTCGCGGCGCTGCGCGACAACCAGCCCGAGGCGCAGTCGGTGGTGGTCACGATCCACGACGACGACGACCACCTCTTCCCCGCGCTGCAGGCCGGCGCCTTCGGCTACCTGCTCAAGGAACAGGCGCGCGAGCTGATCGCCGAGCAGCTCAACCGCATGAGCCAGGGCGAGCCGCCGCTGTCGCCGTCGATCGCCCGGCGCGTGCTGTCTTATTTCGCCACCCACAGCCGGCCGGCCGAGCTGCCGCAGAGCATCCCGCATGTGGCCCTCACCGAGCGCGAGAACGAGGTGCTGCTGCGGGTGGCCAAGGGCTTCACGCTGCCCGAGATCGGCGTGCAACTCGGCCTGTCGCGCCACACCATCGCCGACTACGTCAAGCAGATCTACCGCAAGCTCAACGTCAATTCGCGCGCCGAAGCCGCGCTGGAGGCGCAGCGCCTCGGGCTGTTCCGCCGATGATCGGCCGCCTGACGGGCCTGCTGGCCGAGAAGAACCCGCCGCAGCTGCTGCTGGACGTGAACGGCGTCGGCTATGAGGTCGACGTGCCGATGAGCAGCTTCTACAACCTGCCGGGCCTGGGCGAGAAAGTCACACTGCTCACCCACTTCGTCGTGCGCGAGGACGCCCAGGTGCTGTTCGGCTTCCTGACGCACGAGGAGCGCCACACTTTCCGCCAGCTGGTGAAGATTTCGGGCGTGGGCCCGCGCACCGCGCTGTCCATCCTGTCGGGCCTGAGCGTGGACGAGCTGGCGCAGGCGGTGAGCCGCCAGGAAAGCGGCCGGCTGGTCAAAGTGCCCGGCATCGGCAAGAAGACGGCCGAGCGGCTGCTGCTGGAACTCAAGGGCAAGCTGGGCGACGCGCTGGCCCCGCCCGCGGCAGGCGGCGTCCAGGACGACAGCCAGGGCGACATCCTGCAGGCCCTGCTGGCCCTGGGCTACAGCGACCGCGAAGCCGCCGCCAGCCTGAAGGCCCTGCCGGCCGACGTGGGCGTGAGCGAGGGCATCAAGCTGGCGTTGAAAGCGCTGGCGCGCTGAATCACCACGGAGGGGAGGCGGGCGCAGGCGGCCTGTCAGTGCTTGTGCGCCCCCTCGGCCGCCTTGCCGCCGCCCGGCACGCCGACTTTCACATCCACCACCACTTCGCCGGCTTTCTCGAACTTCAGCTTCACCGGGAAACTCTCGCCCTCTTTCAGCGGCGCCTTCAAGCCGTTGAACATGATGTGCAGCCCGCCCGGCTTGAGCTCCACCGTCTGCCCGGCGGGCAGGTCGATGCCGTCGACCTGGCGCATGCGCATCACGTCGCCTTCCATGCCCATGCTGTGCAGCTCGACCGAGGCGGCCACGTCGCTGCTGGCCGACAGCAGCCTGTCGGCGGCCGCGCCGCCGTTGGCCAGCTTGAGGTAGCCGCCGCCGCTGGGCTGGCCGGGCACTGTCGGCCGGGCCCAGGGGTGGCCGATGTCGATGGGGCCGAGCTTGTAGCCGTGGGCCAGGGCGGTCAAGGGTGCGCAAAATGCGGCGGCGGCCAGCAATGCGGCGGTCAGGCCGCGCGAAATGGAAGGGTTGGAAGGCATGGTCATGGGCTCCGTGTCGAAACGAGCGACCCGCGTGCGGGGTCGCCGATGTGTCTGGATCGCAGGGATCGACGGGTTGAAAGCGCGGCGCGCGGACCGTCGCCCTGATCACAGGCTGCGTCGGTTTGTGCGCGCAAGGGACACAACGGTTCAACCGGGCAACGGCGGCCCGCGTGGCTGAGGGGAGGCCCAGTCGGACAAGACGCGCGGCGCGTGCCGGGTCCACGCCGGCAACGCCTCGGCACCGCCCGCCCAGGCGGACCGCCACGCGCAGGCGGGTGGCGGCAAGCCGGCCCCGCCGTTCAGTTGGCAGCACAGCGGGCAAGTCGGTTTGTCGGCCATCGGGCCGGAAGAAGCGCCTGGAGCCTGCGGGCCGGCCGCTTGGCCAGATTGGCCGTCGACCGGCACCCACCGCGACCCCGCGGCCGAGCAGACCTCGACCCAGCGGCTGCCGGACAGCGCCATCGCCGCCTGCGAGACCGCTGGCGCCATGGCCATGCCCAGCACCGCGAACATCGCGGCGAAGGCCCACAGGCGGAAGCGGGAGCGGAGTTGCTGCACGGGCGGCAGTTTAAGGCGTGGAGCTGCCCGGGCCCGGCCGCGGTGCCCGGCGCGGATAATCCCGCCATGAGCATCCACACCGACGAATTCGAGCCCGCGCGGCGCATCGTGACCGCCGCCGCGGCCTCGCCCAACGAGGAGGCGATCGAGCGCGCGCTGCGTCCCAAGGGCTTGGCCGAATACGTCGGGCAAGCGAAGGTGCGCGAGCAATTGGAGATCTTCATCGGCGCGGCCAGGAAGCGTTCCGAGGCGATGGACCACGTGCTGCTGTTCGGCCCGCCGGGGCTGGGCAAGACCACGCTGAGCCACATCATCGCCAACGAACTCGGCGTCAACTTGCGGCAGACCTCGGGCCCGGTGCTGGAAAAGCCCAAGGACCTCGCCGCCATCCTCACCAACCTCGAGCGCAACGATGTGCTCTTCATCGACGAGATCCACCGCCTGAGCCCGGTGGTCGAGGAAATCCTCTATCCCGCGCTGGAGGACTACCAGATCGACATCATGATCGGCGAAGGCCCTGCCGCGCGCTCCATCAAGCTCGACTTGCAGCCCTTCACCCTGGTGGGCGCCACCACACGCGCCGGCATGCTCACCAACCCGCTGCGCGACCGCTTCGGCATCGTCTCGCGGCTGGAGTTCTACACGCCGCAGGAACTGGCCCGCATCGTGCACCGCTCGGCCCAGCTGCTGAACGTGCCGACCGACGAGGAAGGCGCCTTCGAGATCGCCCGCCGCTCGCGCGGCACGCCGCGCATCGCCAACCGGCTGCTGCGCCGCGTGCGCGACTACGCCGACGTCAAGTCGGACGGCCGCATCGCCAAGGCCGTCGCCGACAAGGCGCTGGCCATGCTCGACGTCGACCCGCAGGGCTTCGACCTGATGGACCGCAAGCTGCTGGAGGCGGTGGTGCACCGCTTCGACGGCGGCCCGGTCGGCCTGGACAACGTCGCCGCCGCGATCGGCGAAGAGCCGGGCACGATCGAGGACGTGATCGAACCCTACCTGATCCAGCAGGGTTTCCTGCAGCGCACGCCGCGCGGCCGCATCGCCACGCTGGCGGCCTTCCGCCACCTCGGCGTGGCGCCGCCGCAAGGGCACATGAGCCTGGGCGGCGACCTGTTCGACAGCTGAAAGCGCGAAGCCACACCCCGGCAAGCACGCGCTTCGCAGGAGCGGCTTCAGCCGCGATCTCGGTGCACCGCTTCGCGGCTGAAGCCGCTCCTACGGGAATCGACCACCGTCCAGGGTCCACGCCTGCATCCGGGCTGGTTCGCGGTCCGGCCCCGATGACGCCCGTCAAAACGTGATCCAGTTCCGCTACGGCCGGAATTACCGTCTTTTCCCGGCTTATCCGGCGGCCGGCCGCCTCAAGTCTCCCTAGGGGCCGCCGAAGATGCTGGGGAAGGCGGCCCCAAAGCGCACCGATCGCGGTGCGGCAGGCAGGGCCGGTGCCTTGAAAGGAGTCTGTATGAACCTTGAAGACGTCATGGTCGCCGTGGCCGACCAGCTCAACATCGACGAAGCGTTCTTTGACTCGCCCGAATCGCAGAGCCACCTGCTGTCCATCCTGCTCAAAGACCGGAAACTCCAGGCCCTGGCTTCACGGTACCCGCCGCACGAGTTGGGCGACTCGGTGGAACTGCAGGTGTGCGTCCAGCGCGCCGCGATGATGCTCCTGTGCGACCTGGTGCGCGCGGACGAGATCTCCGCCTCGGTGATCGCCCGCTGCGGCTACCACGGCGAACTCGGCGTGCAGCCGGACATCTGAACCCAGAACAAGAAGGACGTCGGGAGGGCCTGGACACCGGGCCCGCGGCCGAGGCCGCACCCGCAAGCGCCCACGCGACGCTTGCAGGTGCGGCCTTGCCCATTGGAGCCGGCCCCGGCCACCCTGCTCAGCCCCTCAGACGTGGTCGTTGGCGCCGGCCGGCGGCGCGGACTCTTCCGACAGCTCGTCCATCGGAGCGCCCTCCAGGTGGCCGGTGTCGCTCCAGCCCACCAGCGTGAAACCTTCGCCGGTGTAGAGCAGCCGGTTGATGCTGGCGTTGCCCAACTGCCAGGTGCGCGGCGCCTGCAGGTCGATGCGCAGCGCGGCGCGGTAGAGGCAGTCCATCACGCCGCCGTGCGCGACCAGCGCCACCGTCTGGCCCGGGTGCGCCGCCGCCAGGCTTTCGGCGCGGCGCACGCAGCGCTCGTAGAACGCCTTCAGCGACTCGCCGCCCTGCGGGCTGAAGTCCGGGTCGCGGCGGCGCCAGCGCAGGGCCTGCTCGGGCTCCTCGCGTTCGATGTCTTTGAAGATGCGGCCCTGGAAGGCCCCGAAATGCCGCTCGCGCAGCGCCGGCTCGGGCACCACGTCGCGCCCCTGCAGGCGCGCCACCGCTTGCGCGGTCTCGAAGGCGCGCGACAAGTCGCTCGCGTAGATCACGTCGATCGCCTCATGGGCCAGCGCCTCGGCCAGCCGCCGGGCCTGCCAGCGGCCGGTGGCGTTCAGCGGGATGTCGGTGAAGCCCTGGATGCGCGCGTCGGCGTTCCAGTCGGTCTCGCCGTGGCGCAGTGCGATGACGCGGGTGGCGGCCTCGGTCATGGGCGCGCACCCGCCGCCCGGGCTCGGGATGGGGCGGCCATCAGGCGTTGGCCAGCCTGCGGTTGAGCGTGTAGGTGCCCGAATGGGTGGCGGCCGCCAGCACATGCGGGTAGATGGCTTCGCGCGCAGCCTGGCCGGTGAAGGCGCCTTCCAGCGGCGCCCGCGCGACGTTCAGCGCGTACAGCGTGAAGACATAGTGGTGGATCAGCGAGTCGTTGAACGGCGGGAACGGGCCGTCGTAGCCGAAATAATCGCCCGCCCGTTCGGCGTCGCCGGCGAACCAGCCGGTGTAGTCGTTCAAGCCGTGGCGCGCGCCGTGCAGGGTGGCCGGCCCCGCCTTGCCGCGCGGCGTGAAACCGCGGCTGAATTCGCCCTCGGCGATCTCCAGCCGCGAGGCGGGCAGGTCGACCATGACCCAGTGGAAGAAGTCGACGCGCGGCAGGTCGGCCGGCACTTCGCGGCCGGGCTGGTTGACGTCGTCGCCCCGGCTGGGCACGTCGAAGTCGTGGCAGATCAGCGCGAAGGACTGGGTGCCGGCCGGCACCTCGGTCCAGGCCAGGTGCGGATTGAGGTTGTCGGAGAAGGCCACGCCGGAGTCGCCGTCCAGGCGGCCGGCCGCGAATTGGGGTGGGATGCGTTCGCCGTTGGCCCAGCTTTGGCTCCAGAGTTTCATGGTGGTCCTTCCTATCCTTTCGTTCGGTTCCCGCCGCCGGCCGCGCCGGCCACGCCCGGTATTTTCATCCCGCGGCGTGCCGGTGTCAGACGCCCCAGACCAAGGGTTCGCCGGCCGCCTGCGCGCGCTTGACGGCTTCGACCAGCGGCCAGACGCGCTGGCGCAGGCTGACGGTGTCGGCCTTGGGGCCGTCGGCCTCGTCCTGTTCGTCGGCGGCATCGTCGGCGTCGCCGCCGGCGGCGCGGCGGGCGGCCTCGTCGTCGGCGACCGCTTTCTCCAGCGCCGACAAGGCGCCGGCCATGTCGGCCACTTCGATGATGCCCCGGGCCGAAGGCTCGCGGCCGAGCAGGCGCAGCACGGCGTCGCCTTGCGGGCCCATCATGATCACGTCGCCGGTGGCCTTGGACTTGAACTTGTAGATCATCGCGTCGATCCTTTCCTTCGCTGTGGCGCGCCCCGCCGCCGCCTCGCGGCCAAGCGCGTGGACCGCCGGGGGCAAAGCGTGGATTGTGCGCCGCGGCCGGGCGCATCCGGTTACAGGACGCCGCTCGTCTTCGAAAAGTCGGCCGACTGCCCGGCCAACGCCCGCAGGGCCGCGACCAGCGGGCGGGCGTCGTCGCGGCGCCATTGGATGCAATAGGTCAGCGCCGGCAGCGGCGGCGAAGCCTCCAGCAGGCGAAGCGCGCCCCGGCCCGCCAGCGACCGTGCCCAGGCCAGCGGCAGCACGCCGACGCCCAAGCCTCCGGCCAGCAAGCCAGCGACCGCGCCCCAATGGTTGATCTCCATGCGCCGCGCCGGGAAGACCGACGCGGCGCGCAGCCAGTCGCCCACCAGCCGGGTGATGCCGGAGCCCTGGGGCAGGCCCACGAGCGGCAAGTCCTGCAGCAGGCGGGCGACCGGCTGTCGGGCGGGCCCGGGCGTGCCCGCGGCCACGCACCAGGCGAACAGTGCCTGCGCGATCGGCTCAGAGGCGATCGCGCTGCGCGACGATTGCCCGGCGACCACGGCGCAGTCCAGCTCGCCGCTTTCGACGCGCTGTTCCAGCCGCTCGCCGATGTCCACATGGCACTGCACCGACAGCCCCGGGTGGGCCTGGCGGACCGCCGCAGCCAGGCGCGGCAGCCAGGTCAGCGCGGTGAGTTCGCCGACACCGATGCGGCAGTCGCCGCGCAATGCACCGGCGGGAGCGGCGGCGATGTCGGCCCGCAACGCGTCGGCGGCCTGCAGCAGCTCGCGCGCCCTGGGCACCAGCTGCACGCCGGCCCCCGTGAGCGCCGCCTTGTGCCCGCTACGGTCGAACAGCGGCTGGCCGAGCGAGGTTTCCAGCTCGGTGATGCGTTTGGACAAAGAAGAAATCGACAGGTGCAGCCGCCGCGCGGCGACCGAGAAATTGATGCAGGTGGCCGCCCAGTAGAAGGCTTCGAGTTGCTTGAGCGTCATGCGGCGGTTTTTATCAGCGGGATTGCGCGTCAATTCTATAAAAGCGAAATAGATCTGATTGATAAATTCGCTTTCTTCTTTGTGCGCGGGTCCCTACATTCGTTTCCAACGCACTGCCCCCGACCGCCATGACCCACTCCGCCGAGAAGACGACCGAGCCGCCGCGGCAGCCCGCCGTGCGCCGCCGCGACTACACCTCCTCGCCCGACACCGGGACGCCGCGCCGGCTGCGTGCCATGCTGTCGCTGGACGATTTCGAGGGCGCCGCCCGGCGCCACCTGCCGCGGCCGCTGTTCGGCTACGTGGCCGGCGCGGCGCAGGACAACCTTTCGCTGCGGGGCAACCGGTCGGCCTTCGAGGAATGGGACTTCGTCCCGCGCGTGCTGGTCGACGTCTCGCGGCGCAGCCAGCGCACCGAGCTGTTCGGCCAGTGCTACGCCTCGCCCTTCGGCATCGCCCCGATGGGCCTGGCCGCGCTGTGCGCTTACCGCGGAGACATCGCGCTGGCGCGGGCGGCGCGGGAAGCCGGCATCCCGATGGTGCTCAGCGGGTCCTCGCTGATCCGCATGGAAGACGTGATCGCCGCCGCGCCCGGCACCTGGTTCCAGGCCTACGTGCCGGGCGACGCCTCGCGCATCGACGCCTTGCTGGACCGCGTGGCGGCGGCCGGCTTCCGCACCCTGGTGGTCACGGTCGACCTGGCCGTGCCCGGCAACCGCGAGAACAACGTGCGCAGCGGTTTCTCGACCCCGTTGCGGCCGAGCCTGCGCCTGGCGCTGGACGGCCTGGCCCGGCCGCGCTGGCTGCTCGGAACTTTCGCGCGCACGCTGCTGCGCCATGGCATGCCGCACTTCGAAAACTCCTTCGCCGAGCGCGGCGCGCCCATCCTGTCGCCCAGCGTGCTGCGCGATTTCTCGGCGCGCGACCACCTGACCTGGGGCCACCTGGCGCAGATCCGGCGGCGGTGGAATGGCGTGCTCGTGGTCAAGGGCATCCTGCACGCGCAGGACGCGGCGTTGGCCCGCGACCACGGCGCGGACGGCGTCATCGTCTCCAACCACGGCGGCCGCCAGCTCGACGGCGCGGTGCCGCCGCTGCGCGCGCTGCCGGCGGTCGTGGAAGCGCTGGGCGGCTCGGTGCCGGTGATGCTCGACGGCGGCGTGCGCCGCGGCGGCGACGTGCTCAAAGCGCTGGCCCTGGGCGCGAAATTCGTCTTCGTCGGCAGGCCGTTCAACCATGCGGCCGCCATCGCCGGGCAAGCCGGCGTGGCGCACGCCATCGGCCTGCTGCGCGAAGAGGTCGACCGCGACATGGCGATGCTGGGCGTGAACGGCTGCGGCGAGCTGGGCCCCGGCCTGCTCGACCACGCTTGAAAGCCGCAGGAGGACGCCATGGAGCGCCGGCCCCGATCCGATGACGTCCCGGCACCGCCCCGCGGCCGGTCGCGCCGCGCGGCCGCCTTGATGCTGCGGCTGCTGCCGCCCCTGGCCTTCGCTGCGGCGGCGCAGGCGCAGATCGTCGTCGGCCAGACCGCCGACCTTTCCGGCCCCGCGGCGGCGAGCGTCAAGGAGCTGAACCAGGGGGCGTCGCTGTGCATCGACGAAATCAACGCGCGCGGCGGCGTGCACGGGCAGCCGGTCAAGCTCGTGCGGCTCGACGACAGGAACGACCCCGCGCTGGCCCGGGGCAACGCCCGCAAGCTGATCGAAGAGCACGGCGCCCATGTGCTGTTCCTGAGCCGGGGCACGCCGCAGACCCAGGCCATCCTGCCGCTGCTGGCGGAGCACGGCATCGGACTGGTCGCGCCCTCCACCGGGGCGATGGCGCTGCGCAGGCCGGCGCACCCCCATGTCTTCAACGTGCGCGCGCCCTACCAGCGCGAGGCGGAACACGCGGTGCGCCACCTGGACACCCTGGGCATCGAGCGCATCGCGGTGCTGCACGTGGACGACTCCTTCGGCGAGGACGCCGCGGCCGGCGCGGCGAAAGGCTTCAAAGCCGTCGGCAAGGAGCCGCTGAGGGTCGAAAAATTCGACAGGGCCAGGCCCGACCTCGCGCCGCCGGTGCGCAGGATCGTGGCCGCCCAGGCTCAGTCGGTGCTCGTGGTCGGCAGCGGCGAGGCCGTGGCCGCGGCGACGCGGCTGATCCGCGAAGCGGGTTCGAGGGCCCAGGTCCTCACGCTGTCGAACAACGCCTCGCGGGGTTTCGTGGAACTGCTCGGCCCGCACGCGCACGGCGTGGTCGTGACGCAGGTCTTCCCTTCCGAGCGATCGCTCAAGTCGCGCGTGGCCAAGGAGGCCAGCGACCTGGCGCGCGACCGCGGCCTGGCGGCGCTGAGCCCGGCCATGATGGAAGGCTTCGTCTCGGCCAAGGTGCTGGTCGAAGGGCTCAGGCGCGCCGGACGCGAGCCGACCCGCGCCAGGATCGTCCAGGCCTTCGACACGATGCGCCGCCACGACCTCGGCGGGCTGGAAATCAGTTATGCCCCGGCCCACCACGACGGCATCGATTTCGTCGACCTTTCCATCATTTCCAGCGACGGGAAATTCCTGCGGTGACAGCGCGGAAACCCGGCGACCGCCATCCAAGCCCAACCATGGAGACAAACCACATGAAAAAACCCACCCGACCCCGCAGACATTTCGCCGCAACTCTTCTCGCATTGGCCGCCGGCGCGGCCGCCAGCCCGGGCGCCTGGGCACAGGCCTACCCCAGCAAGCCGGTGCGCCTGGTGGTGCCCTTCGCGCCGGGCGGCACCACCGACATCATCGCCCGCATCATCGCGGACAAGATGGGCGCGGCGCTCGGCCAGACCGTGCTCGTCGAGAACAAAGCGGGCGCGGGCGGCGCGATCGGAGCAGCGGAAGTCGCCAAGGCCCCGCACGACGGCTACACGCTGGGCATCTCCACCGTCTCGACCACGGCCGCCAACCCGGCGATCAACCCCGGCATCCCTTACGACCCGGTCAAGGATTTCGTCCACATCATCAATGTCGCCGCCACGCCGAACGTGATCGCGGTGCACCCGTCGTTCCCGGCGAAGAGCCATGCCGCTTTCGTCGACGCGCTGCAGAAGAACCCGGGCAAATACAGCTACGGCACCGCGGGCTCCGGCAGCATCGGCCACCTGCAGACCGAGCTGTACAAGAGCATGACCAAGACCTTCATGACCCACATCCCCTACCGCGGTTCGGGCCCGGCCCTGAACGACGCGGTGGCGGGGCAGGTGCCGATCGTGTTCGACAACCTGCCGTCGGCCATGCCTTTCATCAAAGACAAGCGCCTGGTGGCGATCGCGGTGGCCGCGCCGCAGCGGCTGGCCGGGCTTCCCGATGTGCCGACCTTCGCCGAAGTGGGCCTGCCGCCCGTCAACCGCATGGCCTATTACGGGGTGTCCGC
The DNA here is from genome assembly GCA_966211815.1 of uncultured Burkholderiales bacterium. Classification (GTDB taxonomy): domain Bacteria; phylum Pseudomonadota; class Gammaproteobacteria; order Burkholderiales; family Burkholderiaceae_C; genus JANPCX01. Next base: position 47,888 of record CBIHOD010000009.1, on the reverse strand, counting down.
GCCCAAGGACACCCCCAAGGAAGTGGTCGACAAGGTGCACGCGGCCGTGAAGGCGGCGCTGGCCGACCCTACGGTGAAGAGCCGCATCGAAGGCACCGGCTCCATCGTGGTCGGCAACACGCCCGACGAGTTCCAGAAACAGGTCAAGGACGAGTTCATCACCTACAAGCGGGTGGTGTTCCTGCAGAAGCTCAAGCTGGAGTGAGGCGGCCGGCTGCCGCCGGCCTCAGGCGACGTAGCGCTGCACCTTGGGCGGACCTTCGCCCACGTGGAAGACCAGGCGCCGCTCGCGCAGGCCGACGTCGGACGCGGTGAAGCGCTCCAGGCGGCGCTGGTGCTCGACCCAGCTCTCGTCGACGAAATATTCGATGTAACGGCCCGGCACCGCGGTGTCGCGGAACAGGCCCCACGACAGAGCGCCCTGGCGCAACCGCGCGCGGCGCGTTTCCTGCATCACGGCGTTGAAATCGGCGGAGCGGCCGGGGTCGATCTGGTATTCGACCGTCACCATCACCGGGCCTTCGTCGGGGCCGATCTCGATCACCGGCTCGGGCGCGGAGCCCTGGGCGCGTGCGGGGCTGAAGTCTTCGTCCTCGGTGCCGCCGACGACCAGGCGCGGCGTGAGCAGCAGGATCACCGGGCCGAGCACCGCCGCGGCGGTGACGGCCGCCGGCACCGAGCTCGCATTGGCCACCGCGCCCCAGAATGTGGCGCCGGCCGCGCTGCCGCCCATCAGCGCCATCTGGTAGATCGACATGCCGCGGGCGCGCACCCAGTTGGGCAGCGCCATCTGGGCGGCCACGGTGAGGGAGTTGGCCGAAATGATCCAGGCCACGCCGGCCGCGACCATCGCCGGCAGCGCCAGCCAGAGGTTGGGCGCGAACACCGCCGCCACCGAGCTGCCGGCGTGCAGCAGCGTGCCCCAGCGCACGAATTCGTCGCGGCCGATGCGCTGGCGCAGGCGCGGCAGGACGAGCGCCGTGGCCACGGCGCCGCAGCCCATCGCCGCCAGCAGCGCGGTGAAGGTGCCGGCCCCGCCGCCCTGCAGGTTCAGGGCGACCACGGGCAGCAGGGCCGTCAGCGCGGTGGACTGGAAGAAGAAAAGGAAGATGCGCGTGAGCACCGCGCGCATGCGCGGCGACTGCTTCACGTGCTGCAGGCCGACGCGCATCGCGCCGAGGAAGCGTTCGCCGGGCAGGCTGCTGACGCGCTGCTGGGATTTCCAGCGCAGGATCATCACCAGCGAGAACACCGACAGCACCGCGTTGGTCGCGAAGACGAAGGGGCTGCCGGCGCCGGCGAGCAAGGCGCCCGCCACCACTGGGCCGACCACGCGCGAGACGTTCATCGCGATGCCGTTGAGCGCCAGCGCCGAAGGCAGCTCGGCGCGCGAGACCAGGTCGGGCACGATGGCGGCGAACACCGGCCAGCGCATCGCCAGGCCGATGCCGTTGGCGAAAGTCAGGGCCAGCAACAGCGGCGCGTTCAGGTTGTCGGTGAGCGACAGCACGCCCAGCAGCACCGCCACCAGCGCCACCCACAGCTGGGTGAAGGCGAAATAGCGCCGGCGGTCGACGATGTCGGCCAGCGCGCCGCTGGGCAGGCCGAGCAGGAAGACCGGCATCGTCGAGGCGGCCTGCACCAGGGCCACCATGACGACGTTGTGCGTCAGCGAGGTCATCAGCCAGGCCACCGACACGTCGTTCATCCACATCGTCAGGTTGGCGGCCAGCCAAGCCAGCCAGAGCATGCGGAAGACGGGGGCGCGGAGCGGTCCGAGGGTGGAGGACATCGACGGTGGAAAAGCGCGGCGGTGAGGGTTCCCGAGCATACTGCGCGTCCGAAAACCCTGGCCCGGGCGGTGCCGCGCGCGCCGCGCGGCGCTTCGCGTTTCTTTGCATCCGCTTCACAGGCTCGCCGTAGGAGACGGACTACCCTTCGCAGCGGCAGCGTCCGCTTCAGCCGCCCCGGCCCCGCACGGACACTCGCCGCACGGCCCGTCCCGGCCCGCCGCGCCGGGCCGTTTCTTCACCAAGAGGGGTAAGCAGCATGAAGATGGACAACACCAAACGACTCAAAAGCATCGGCGCGTTGGCGATCGCCCTGTGCGCGGCGCAAGCCGGCGCCCAGGTCACCTTCTATGAACACGACGGCTACCAGGGCCGGTCCTTCCACGCCGAGCGGCTGGTGCAGGACTTCACCGGCTACGGCTTCAACGACCGCGCGTCGTCCGTCGTCGTGCAAGGCGGCGCCTGGCAGGTGTGCGAAGACGCCGGCTTCAACGGCCGCTGCGTCATGCTCCAACCCGGCAGCTACCCGGCGCTGTCGCAGATGGGCCTGAACGACCGGGTCTCGTCCGCGCGGCTGGTGGGCGCGGGCGAAACCCATGGCCAGGCCGGCCGGGGCGGCCGGCCGGACGGCCGCCCCGAATACCGGCGCCAGCGCGGCGAACGGCTGTTCGACGCCGACGTCGTCGCGGTGCGCGCCGTCTACGGCGCGCAGCAGCAGTGCTGGATGGAGCGGGAGCAGGTGAACGACGGCCGCGGCGACGCCAACGTGCCCGGCGCGGTGCTGGGCGCGGTCATCGGCGGCGTGCTCGGCCACCAGATCGGCGGCGGCACCGGCAAGAAAGTGGCGACGGTGGGCGGTGCGGTCGCCGGCGCGGCCGTCGGCGCCAACGTCAACCGCCGCGGCGAGCCGGAGGTGCGGGAAGTGCAGCGCTGCGCGGACTCCAGGCGCCAGGGCCCACCCGAGTATTGGGACGTGACCTATGTCTTCCGCGGCCAGGAGCACCACATGCAGACCACCTCGCCCCCGGGGGCGACGGTGACGGTGAACCGCAACGGGGAACCGCGCATCTGACCCGGGCCCGGGCGGCGCCATGGGACCCAGCCCCCGCACCGCCCCGGCGACGGCCGCCGCGCGCCGTCACCGTTTGAAACAGTGCGGGCCGCTGCGGTCGTGGATGCCCATCGGTGAATGCCCGCAGCCGCGTTGCGACGCACTGCGGGCTTGGATATGCTGGACCGGACAGGGGGCGTTGCGCTTCAATGCCCCCGAACCCAGGGCCGGGTGGCCAGGCCGGCGCCGCCGCGGGCCTTTCCCGTCCTGGCCCGAACCCCGGCCCGCGGCGGCCGGCGGCCACCCATGGCACTTCGCCAGCCCCGGCAACGCGGCTGGGCGGCCGAAAAAAGGAACGCGGTCATGAAGGACTCGGTCGACGCCGGCCCGGCATTCCTGCTCAACCAGCCCGCGGGGCGCCGCGAGCGGCGCCGCGCGATGCTCATCCTGGCGGTGTCGGCCGCGTTGTTCTGCGTGCTGGCGCCGCTGGCCAAGGTGAAGCTGCCGGCCGTGGCGGCTTTCATGCCCGCTTATGAGACGGCCCTGGTCATCACCGACCTGATCACCGCCGCGCTGCTGCTGGGCCAATACCGCATCCTGCGGTCCCGCGCGCTGCTGGTCCTGGCCAGCGGCTACCTGTTCACCGCGGCGATGACGGTCGGCCACGCGGCCACGTTCCCGGGCATGTTCTCGCCGACGGGCCTGCTCGGCGCCGGGCCGCAGAGCACGGCCTGGATCTACATGTTCTGGCACGCGGGCTTCCCGCTTTTCGTGCTGGCCTATGCGCTGTTGAGGTGGACCGAGCATGCGCGGCCACCCGACGCGCGGACCGGCCGGGCGGCCACGGCGTTGGCCTGGGCCATGCCCGCTTCGGCCTTGGCGCTGGCCGGCGGGCTGCTCGCCTTGGCCACGGCCGGGCAGGACGCCCTGCCGGCCATCATGGTCGGCAACCAGCACAGCGGGGCGATGCTCGGCGTGGTGGGCAGCGTCTGGCTGTTCAGCCTGGTCGCATTGGCGGTGCTGTGGCGGCTGCGCCGCCACTCGGTGCTCGACCTCTGGCTCACCGTGACGCTCAGCGCCTGGCTCTTCGACATCGCGTTGTCGGCCATGCTCAACGCCGGCCGCTACGACCTCGGGTTCTACGCCGGCCGCATCTACGGCGTCCTGGCCTGCGGCGTGGTGATGCTGGAGCTGCTGCTGGAGAACGGCTCGCTGTACGCCCGCCTGGTGAAGCTGCACGAGAGCGAACGGCGCAAAGCGGTGGAGCTGGCGAAGGCCTGCGACGAGGCCCGCTCGGCCAACGAGGCCAAGAGCCTGTTCCTGGCCAGCATGAGCCACGAGATCCGCACGCCGATGAACGCCGTCATCGGCTTGTCCACCCTGGTGCTGGAGACCCGACTCGACGACCGGCAGCGGGAATACCTGACCAAGATGCAGACCTCGTCCAAGGCGCTGCTCACGCTGCTGAACGACATCCTCGACTATTCCAAGATCGAAGCCGGCAGGGTGGCCCTCGAAGCCGAGGAGTTCAACCCGGAGGAGACCGTCGAGAACGTCGGCAGCCTGTTCTCGGCGCGCATCGAGCAGGCCGGCCTGAACCTGTTCTTCGAGATCGACGAGAAGCTGCCCCAGCGCCTGCTCGGCGACTCGTTGCGCCTGGCCCAGGTGCTGAACAACCTGGTGGGCAACGCGATCAAGTTCACGCCCCGCGGCGAGATCGTGATCAGCGCCGAGGCGGTCGCGCAGGACGGCGAGCAAGTCCGCGTGCGCTTCGCCGTGCGCGACAGCGGCATCGGCATGACCGAGGAACAGGCCGGCCGGCTGTTCCAAGTTTTCGCCCAGGCCGACAAGTCGATCGCGCGCAAGTACGGCGGCACCGGCCTGGGCCTGGCCATCTGCAAGCGGCTCGTCGAACTGATGGGCGGCCAGATCTCGGTGCGCAGCAAGCCGGGCGAGGGCAGCGTCTTCACCTTCACCGCGAATTTCGGCGTGCCGCGCCAGGGGGCCGAGCGCATCGACCTGCACCGCATCCGCGGCATGCGCGCGCTGGTGGTCGACAACCAGCCCACCGGCCGGCTCATCCTGCAGCGCACGCTGCAAAGCTGGCGCTTCCAGGTCAGCACCGCTTCCTTCCCCGACGACGCGCTTCACAAGCTGCGCCGCGCCGACCCGGGCGCCCCCTACGAGCTGATGCTGCTGGACTGGAAGACGGCCGGTTCGCCCTTCCTGCAAGAGGCCCGGCGCATCGCGCAAGAGCGCGCCAAGTCGCCCCTGGCCGTGGTGGTGATGACGACGCTGCACGCCAGCGAAAGCGTGGCGGACGCGGTGCGCGGCATGCCGGCGACCGAGGTGCTGACGATGCCGGCCACGCCGTCGCGGGTGTTCGAAACCATCGTCCAGCTGCAGCACGGCCCCCATGCGCCGGCCCAGGCGGCCAGCGCCCCGCAGGCCCTCGACCTGGCGGAGGCGATGCGGCCGATCCGCGGCGCGCGCATCCTGCTGGTGGAAGACAACCCGGTCAACCAGCAGGTCGCCGCCGCCTTCCTGGAACTGGCGGGGCTGGAAGTCGCGGTGGCCGAGAACGGCGTGCAGGCGGTCGACGCGGTGAAAAGCGGCACCGCCTTCGACGCGGTGCTGATGGACATGCAGATGCCCGAGATGGACGGCGTGCAGGCCACCCGCGCGATACGCCTGCTGCCCGGCGCCGACCACCTGCCCATCATCGCGATGACCGCGGCCGCGCTGGAAGAGGACATCCAGGAATGCCTGGCCGCCGGCATGAACGCCCACATCTCCAAGCCCATCGACCCCCAGCAGCTCGCCCGCGCGCTGATGTCCTGGGTGCACCCGCCCGCGCGGACGCAGGCCGCGGTTTGAAGCCGCGCGGCGCCGTTTACAAACCCAGACATTCCGTTACGAAGTGCACGGGGAAGGCCCGGCTTCTTGGCGCATCGGTCACCCGCTTGTCACCGGACACTGAGATCATCAGCACATCGATCTCATCCATTGCGAAACACCACGTCATCACGGCAGTTGAACAGGGAGATGGCCATGGCCGCACAGCGGAGAAGCTTCTGGAACCGGGCATGGGGCAACGACACGGCGAATCGCCAGGCCGCCGCCGGCCCCCAACAAGAGCCGGACTGGGCCGAGATGGGCACCGCCTTCGGCCTGGAAGCCGCGTTCGTCGACCTCGCGGCCGGCGGCCAACCCGCCCAGCCGGCCGCAGCGGCGCCGCGCAAACCGCAGGACGGCCCACTCATCGTCAAGAAAGACCCTGACTTGTCGGACGGCTTGTGGGCGCTGAACCGGCTCAACGGCCGCTCGGTGATCTGAGGAGCCGTGAACGAATCCGGCACACCAGGCCCGCCGGATCCACCCACACCGCCTGAGTCGGTGCGCGACGGGCCCGCCCCGGAAAAAAAAAGCGGCGGGGCCGCTTTTTTTTCGTCCCGGCCGTTCAGCGGACCAGAAGCACCGGCGTCTTGCAGTGGGCCAGCACCTTGTTGGCCACCGAGCCCATCACGAGGTTGACGAGGTTGCCCTGGCCGTGCGAGCCCATGACCAGCAGGTCGAAGCGCCCGCTTTCCGCCGTCTTGGCGATGGCTTCGAAAGCCGTGCCGACCTTGCTCACGCAATCGACCGCCACGCCCTGTTTCTTGAAGAAATTGCGGACTGGCTTGAGCACCTTCTCGCCTTCCTCGGCGTAATAGGTTTTCAGCGTCTCCTTGTCGAGGACCGCGCCGGCGCGGGCCGGCAACGGCGCCACCACGGTCAGCGCCGTGTATTGGTGCGCCGGGCTCAGCCATTCGCCGTGCGCAGCCAGGTAGGCCAGGACGCGCTTGCTGTAGACGCTGCCGTCGGCGGCGAAAAGGATCTTCATGGACGTGCCTCCTTCATTCGGATTTCGAACCGGTGATGGTCCGAGTTTGCCTGCATGGCCGGGCGCGGACTTCGATCCAGGTCAAGGAACCTGCGAGCCTCAGCCGGCGCGATCGGTCACGCCAGCGCCACCACCCGGGCGCCGTCGTAACCGTCGGCCTCGCCCTTGTGCGCGTGGCCGCGCGCATTGCAGACCACCCGGCCGGGCGGGCCGCTGCGCTCGACCACGTAGTCGTGGCGGCAGTGCAGGTGGCCGTGGATCCACAGGTCGGCCCGGGGCAGCAGCTCGTCGTCGGCGTTGCAGAAGCTGGCGGTGCCAGGCTGGGCGCCGTAGCGCGGGTCGGCGCTGCGCAGGCTGGGCGCGTAGTGGGTGACGACGACGGTGCGGTCCCAGCCGGTGTTGGGCGCCGCGCACAGCTCGGCGGCCAGCCAGGCCTTGCAGGCCAGCGCTTCCTCGCGCACCGCGGCGGGGTCGAACACCCGGCCGTGCCGGGTCGACTTCATGACTTTGACGAAGTAGCCGGCGGCTTTCTCCGCCTTGGCCCGGCCGGCCGCGCCGAAAGCGTCGAAGTCGCACCAGCGGGTGGTGCCCAGGAAGCGCACTTTCAACCCGCCCCGGCTGGCGAAGACCCAGCTTTGCTTTTCGAGCAGGCGGATGCCGAGCGATCCACAGCGCGCCCGCAGGGCCGGCAGGGCCTCGTCCAGGTCGCGGCGGTCGAACTCGTGGTTGCCGGGGACGAAGAGCACCGGCACCGGCCAGCGGGAAAAGCGCGACAGGCCCTCCCAGGTGCTGTCGATGTCGCCGGCCAGCACGAGCAATTCAGCGCCGAACGCCGGTTCAGGCCGGAAGTCCTCGGTCTCCAGGTGCAGGTCGGACAGCAGCTGCAGGCGCATCTCGGCGGGTTTTCTCAGGTTTTGCCGTGGCAGGCCTTGAACTTGCGCCCGCTGCCGCAGTGGCAAGGGTCGTTGCGGCCGAGCTTGGGGCTGTCCCGCCGGATGGTTTCCACGTGGTAGCGGGATTTCTGGGTCAAGTCCCAGAGGTCGGCCACGGTCACCACCAGCTCTTCGATCGCGTCGTCCATCGAAACCAGGGGCTGCTCGCGGTCGAGTGTGGCGACCAGCTCACGCTCTTCGTCGGTTTCCGCCGGCAGGTGGCGGTACAGGCGGGCCAGCGCGACGTGCACCGCGTCGTCGGGCATGTCGGACAAGCCAGTGAACTGTTCATTGGCCATCAGGAAACCGGTGACCCAGGGCATCAGGGCCTGGGAGACGGGCGGCAAGGCTTCATAGGCCGCGTTCGCGCCTTCGGCGGGCTGGGTGTCGACGCCCGATTCCGCGGCGGCGGCGTCGGCTTCTTCGTCCAGCTCCAGGATCAGGGGGTTGAACCAACCGTCTTCCGCCATCGCGCGGTTGAGCGCCGCGTGGCGCTGCAGCACCAGCTGCTCGGTGCGCGACCGCCAGGCGGCGTCGGCGGTGGCGGGCAGGGGCTGGCCGTCGGGGTCGAAGACCCAGGGCAGCCACTGCGCCGGCTCCAGCAGCGCCGGCTGCACCAGCACGCCGCAGAGGAAGCCGTCCAGCATCACCGCGTCGAGGGCTTCCAGCGGCTCGGGGGTGGCTTGCAGCAGTTCGTCGAGTTCGGCAAATTCGGCGTCGGTCAGGTCGCGGCTGGGCGTGGGGCTGCCGGCTTGCGGGATGGGGGTGTGCTGGGACATGGCTCGGGGTTTCTCTCTACGGTCGAAGCCGGGATTGTCCACGCCCGGAGCGGACGTTAAGCTCGCACGCCTGCGGCCGCGGGCCGATCGACAAGCGAACCCCTATGAAGAAAACCCTCTTGCTGTGCCTGCTTCCGTGGGCGATCGCGGCTCACGCCAACCAGGCCCCCGCGGAAGGCAGCCCCACCGGGGCGCCGGCCGCGGACGCCGCCGTCGCCACCCCGCCCGCACCGCAGCCCACGCCGAAGAATTCCGACCGCATCAGCGGCGCGGTGACCGCGCCGCTGAGCGACCTCAACTTGGTGAGGTCCGAGATCCCCCTGGCGCTGCGCCAGGCGATGAAAGCGCCCTACGCCGCGCCCCAGCCGCTGGACTGTCCCACCCTTGCCGCGCAAGTGCTGGCGCTTGACGCTGCGCTAGGGCCCGACCTGGACGCGCCGGTCAACCCGGCCAAGGCCAGCCTCATCGAACGCGGCACCGACGCCGCGAGCAAAGCCGCGGTGGGCGCGTTGCGCAGCACCGCCGAGGGCCTCGTGCCTTTCCGCAGCTGGGTGCGCAAAGCCAGCGGCGCCGAGCGCCACGCCAAGGAAGTCGCCGCCGCCATCGCCGCCGGCACGGTGAACCGGGCGTTCTTGAAAGGCCTGGGGCAATCGCTCGGCTGCGCCGCGCCGGCCTCGCCGGCCAAACCGCCGATGCCGGAACCCGCCGCGGTGCCCGATCCGGCGGCACCCGCGCCTTCGACGGCCCCACAACCGGCCTGAAACGCGCGGCGCGGCCCCGTCGGGTTGCGGCCGCCGACACCGGGCTGTCACGCAGGCTTTCTATGGTGGCGGGTTTCCAACCCGACCCACCTCGCCATGCTGAACCACCCGGCCCCTTCCACGCCCCGGCCCCGCCTGCCCGCCCTCGCGCTCGCCACCCTGCTCCTGGCCGCCTGCGGCGGCGGGGACGACCCGCCACGGCAAAACAACACCATTGGCTCGCTGCGCCTGATCGGCGAGTTCTCCATCAAGACGAAGACCCTGTTCGAAGGCGTCGAGTTCGGCGGCATCTCAGGCATCGACAGGGCGCCCGACGGCAGCTACTGGGCGATTTCGGACGACCGCGGCGGCGAACGCGGTACGCCGCGGTTCTACGCCCTGGACATCGACTTCGACGCCGACGCGTTCAAAAGCGTCGCCATCCGCAAGATGGTTTACATCAAAGGGCCGGACGGCAACCCGCTTTCCAGCACCGCCCGCACCGCCGACCCCGAAGGCATCCGGCTGGCGCCGAACGGCAACCTGTACATCTCCAGCGAAGGCAATTGGGCCGCCACCCCCGGGGCGCTGTACCAGCCGTTCGTGCGCGAAGTCAAGACCGACGGGAGCTTCGTGCGGGCCTTCGAAACACCCCAGGCCTTCGACTATGTCGACAACGCCACCGCCGGGGGCCGGAGCAACAAGCTCTTCGAAGCTCTGGCGGTGACGCCCCTGGGCACGGTGGTGACCGCCAACGAAGACGCGTTGATCGAGGACGGCCCCCTGACCACCCTGGCCGCCGGCAGCGTCGTGCGCGTGGTCAAGCTCGACCCGGCCACCGGCAGGCAGACCGCGCAATACGCCTACCCGTTGCCCAAGGTCCCGGTGGACAAGGCGCCCACGGGCGCCTTCCCGCCCGACAACGGCCTGCCCGAGCTGCTGGCGGTGGCCGAGAACGAATTCATCGCCGTGGAACGGGCTTTCGCGGACGGCGTGGGCAACACCATCCGACTCGTGCTGACCCGCATCGACGCCGACACCACCGACGTCAAGGACATCAAAAGCCTCGCGGGCGCCACCTACAAACCCATGAGTCGCACCCTGCTGCTGGAAATGCCGATCACCTACGGCGGCGTCAAGGTCGACAACATCGAAGGCCTGGCCTGGGGCCCCCGCCTGGCCAACGGCAACCGCAGCCTGGTGCTGGTGGCCGACAACAACTTCGCGGACAACCAATCCACGCAATTCCTGGCGTTCGAAGTGCGTCCCCGGTGAGTTTCAAAACCTCATTCACCGGATCACGGCAACCCAGTTGGTCATATCACTGAAGGGCGTGTGAGGCTTGAGATATGACCGGAACCTGCAGGCGTGGCGTAAAGCTCGGCGAGCCTTTCACGACCCGCAGCCCCATGATCGAGTGCATACCGCAATTCAGCGGGCCGCATCAGCTTGACGCAAACCGGAGAAAAGGAAGTTTTCTGCAACTCGATTTCAGCCGGCATGCCAGGCCGGGCGATGCTGAGAAAAACGCCGACATTTCCATCTGGATGTTGAAGCGACCATTCCGGTGGGGCTCCATCCATATCCAATTGAACAGTCATGAATTTGCGTTGGCTGATTTCTTCTTTTAAGAATCCATGATTAACCGCGACGCGGCTCACTTGAAGAAGTATGCCGAGCGCCCAACCATTTTTAATATCCTCCAGATGCTCGTTCGTCTCCAGAAATAATTCAATCTCTAAACCATTTCTGTTTTCATAGCGCACATCCGATTCAGACACATCGGAAAGCCCATCGGTGAATGCCAGGCTGGTTTTTTGATGGGTATGCAGCAACAAAAATCGCCTTTCATCGCCAGGCCAGGCAGGATGGAATATGCCAGGTTGACTGAAAGGCAACAATTTTTCATCGCTCACAATCTTTCCAAACTGCTGCCAGAACTGTTGCCGGCCTTCTTTGTCTTTCTTTGGATTCGCCTCGTAAGTCATACGCGTTTCCTTCCGTCAAGATTCCAATGGTTCATTGGATGACGAGCATAAACGTGCCGTGATTCGAGGGGTCTGCGTGCGCGAAGCGCAGCGGCGGACAGCCAGAAACAGGGCGGATGCGCAATCCACCAGCTCCGTGCCGAGCACATGGGGACCTGCCAACCCGCAGTCCCGTGTGATTCAAAGCTCGGAAATGAAAAAGCCAACCGAGAGGTTGGCTTTTGGAAGATGGTGGCCTGGGGCGGAATCGAACCACCGACACGCGGATTTTCAATCCGCTGCTCTACCAACTGAGCTACCAGGCCTGGAGCCCGCTAGTATAGCAGGCAAATCGGGTGTCCCTCAAGCCGTTGGGCCGGGTCAGAGCAAACCGCGCTTGTTGCGGGACAAGTCCACGCCGAGTTGCTTGAGTTTGCGGTAGAGGTGGGTGCGCTCCAGGCCGGTCTTCTCGGCCACGCGGGTCATGCTGCCGTTCTCTTGCGAAAGGTGGAATTCGAAATAGCTTTTCTCGAAGGCGTCGCGGGCTTCGCGCAGCGGCCGGTCGAGGGCGAAGGACTGCTCGGCCTGCGGACCGGTCGGCGCCAGGGCGGTCTGCACCGACAGGTGGCTGACCGAGACGGACGCCTCGGCCACCAGGTCGGAGCGCTGCAGGCCCGCGGTGCCGGCAGGGCCGCCGCCCACGGACGCCGGTAGCGCCGCCAACCGCGGCGCCGGCTTGACCAGGCTCTGCTCCACCGCGCGCAGCAGTTTCTGCAGCGTGATGGGTTTTTCGAGGAAGGCCACCGCGCCGAACTTGGTGGCTTCCACGGCGGTGTCGATCGTGCCATGCCCGCTCATCATGATGACGGGCATGCTCAGTTGGCCGGTGGCGCTCCATTCCTTGAGCAGGGTGACACCGTCCACGTCGGGCATCCAGATGTCGAGCAGCACGAGGTCGGGGCGCGCGCGCTCGCGGTAGGCGCGGGCCTGCGCGGCGTTCTCGGCGAGGTCGACCGAGTGGCCCTCGTCGGTCAGGATCTCCGACAACAGCGCGCGGATGCCGAGTTCGTCGTCAACAACAAGAATAGTGGCCATGGAACCTCAAGGAGCCCGCGCCGCGGGGGGCGCGGTGACGGTGGCGTTGGTGGTGGCGCCGGGGGCGGCGTTCGCGACGGCGCCCGCGCCGGGGTCCGCGGGGTGGCTGTCCGCGGCCCTGTCGCCGGTCGCGAATTTTGAAAATGATAACGAAACTTGGGCGCCTACCACGTGGGCCCCTTCCCCGCCTTCCTCTTCGGCGGACACCAGGTTGCCCAGGCGGATCCTCGCGCCGTGCTCGTCGGCGATCTTTTTCACCACCGCCAGGCCCAGCCCCGTGCCTTTGCCCTTGGCCTTCGTGGTGACGTAGGGCTCGAAGGCGCGCTTGAGGACCTTGTCGGCGAAGCCGGGCCCGTTGTCCGCCACGATCAGCCGGACCGCCCGCACGCCGCCCTGGTCGTTGCGCGCCGGCTCGGTGCGCAGCGTCACCCGCCCCTGGGCGAGTTCGCCGACCGCGTCCAGGGCGTTCTGCACCAGGTTGTGGATGACCTGCCGCAGCTGCGTGGTGTCACCTTCCACCAGGGGCAGGTCGGGGGCGAGCTCGGCCTTGAGCCGGCCGGATTCCTGCTGCGTGGCGTACAGCGCCAGCACTTCGGTGGCCAGGGCGTTCAGGTCGATGGCCCGGAGCTGGGCGGCGGGCAGCCGGGCGTAGTCGCGGAATTCGTTGACCAGCGTCTTCATCGCCTGGACCTGGTTGACGATCGTGCCGACGGCGCGCACCAGCATCGCCTGGTCGGCGCCTTCGAGCTTGCTTTCCAGCTTGTGCTGCAGCCGCTCGGCCGACAGCTGGATCGGCGTGAGCGGGTTCTTGATCTCGTGGGCCAGGCGCCGGGCGACTTCGCTCCAGGCCTGGCTGCGCTGCGCCGAGACCATCTCGGTGATGTCGTCGAACACCACCAGGCGGGCGCCCTGGGGCATGCCGGCGCCGCGCACCAGCAGGGTCAAGGTGTCGCGCTCGGCGTCTTCGGGGCCGGGCGCGGCCTGGCCGGATTGCAGTTCGAAAGAGTCCTGCCACTGGTCGCGCTCGCCGGCCTCGGGCTGCAGCGCCAGCGTCTCGAAGCGCTGCAGCACCGACTGGCCGAAAGCCTCCAGGCCCGCCACCTCGTCGAGGCGGCGCCCGCGGTAGACCGACAGCGGCAGCCGCAGGATGCGCGTGGCGCCCGGGTTGACGGTGTCGATCAGGCCGTGGCGGTCGAGCACGATCACGCCGGCGGTGAGGTTGTCCAGGATGGTCTGCAGGTTGGTCCGCGCGCCTTCGACCTGGGCCACGCTGCGCTGGACCAGCGAGCGCGCTTCGGAGAGCTGTTCGGTCATGTCGGCGAAGGAGCGCGTCAACCCGCCCAGTTCGTCGCGCGAGGTGAAGACCTGCTTGGCGCTCAGGTCGCCCTGGGCGACCTGCTTCATGCCTTCGGCCAGCAGCAGCAGCGGCCGCACCAGCTGGTTGGCCAGCATCACCGCCAGCAGCAGCGCGCCGAACACCGCCAGCACCAGCGCCAGCGTGAGGGTGCCGATGTACATCTGGCGCAGCCCGCCGCGGGCCAGGCTGCGTTCCTGGTATTCGCGGTAGGCGGCCTGCACCGCCAGGGCGTTGGCGGCCAGGCCCTTGGGAACGGCCTGGGTGACGTAGAGGAAGCGGTCCTGTTGGCGCAGGTCGAAATTGCTGCTGGGCAGGTAGGCCAGCGCGCGGATGCGGGCGGCCGGGCTGGCCGACTGGCTGGCGTCGTCCTCCAGCCCTTCCAGCTGGCTGGCGACCCGGCCGGCGCGGGCCTGGCGCAGCAGGTGGGGCGAGGGGCGGTCCAGCGCCAGGCTGGTGCCGGTGTTGTCCAGGCCCAGCAAGACCTGGCCGTTGGCACCGATGAGCGCGATGCCTTGCACGGCCAGCTGCTCGCGCAGGCGCTCCAGGGCCAGGGGCTGAACGGTGCCGCGGACTTCGGCCAGCCGTTCCGCCGCCAGGCGGGTCTTGCGGACGAGGTCGTCCACTTGGGCGTCCAGCGTGCTGCGGCCGAGGTTCAGGCCGGCGTCGAGGGCGCCTTCCACTTTGACGTCGAACCAGCTCTCGATGCTGCGCGACACAAATTGGTAGCTCACGGTGTAGATCAGCACGCCCGGCACCACCGCCACCAGCGCGAAGATGGCGGCCAGCTTCAGCAGCAGCCGGCTGCCGAAGCGCCCCCGCGCGACGCGCGTCCACAGCCGCACCGCGGTGACGAAGATGACCATCACGAGCAGCGCCGCCACCGCGGCGTTCACCCAGAAGAGCCAGGCGTAGTGCCGCTCGTAGAAGCCGCGGTTGTTGGTGGCCACCGACAGCAGGAAGGCCAGCACCAGGCCGGCCCCCAGGGTGGCCACCAGGGAGACGATCCACATCCAGCGGGAAATCTTCGTCACGTGCTTGCTGCCTTGCGGTGGCGGGGCCCTCGGCCCGGGCCTGTCATTCGAAGCGGACGGTGTTCTCCAGCCGCAGGTTCCATTCGGGCTGCCCGCTGATGCCGATCTGCATGGGTCGCGGGAGCAAGGTGGTGTCCAGCTTGTAGCTGAAGGCGATGTAGTGGCTGGCGCCCTCCTCCACCTCCCGCAGCTCGGCCACCTTCCAGTCGGTGGCGCGGCGCACCGCGGCCAGGGCCTCGTTGAGGCCTTCGAAATTCTGGTTCAGGCCGCCCAGGCTGACGCGGTACTGGCGCACCAGCGGCTGGTACGCCAGCCGCCAGCTGCGGCTGGCGCGTGCGACCCGCTTGTCGCGCCAGTACCAGCGGCTGCGGACCAGCTCGGCCTCGGCCACGAAGTACAGCGGGATGCCCTTGAGCAGGGCCTCCTCGACCGGCTTGGGCAGGTCGAATCGGACGGCGAACCCGAGCGTCAGCCCTTCGTCGGCCCGCGTGACTTCCATGCTGGCCAGCTCGATGCCCGGGTTGGCGACCTGCGCCGTGGCGGTGACGGGCGTCACCGCGCACAAGCAGAGCATCCACAACATCACCACGCCCGGGCGCACCGCGCCGGCCACGCGCCGCCCCGCCCGGCCACCCAGGAAAAGACGCAGGAGGTTGAAAAGGCGGGCGGCGGGCATGTCGGGGGAAGCGGTTCAGTCGGGTTTGACGAGCAGGGCGTAGAAGAAGCCGTCGGCCGACGCGCCATCGGGAGGCGGGCCGGCCGTCCCCGAATTGTCGTGCAGCGGCAAGTGGTGGCCGGGCCGAAGCGGGTGGGGTAGCCACCGCGCCCTGGGTTGGCGTTGCAAAAACGCGTCGATCTGATCCTGGCCCTCTATCTTGAACACGGAACAGGTGCAGTACAAGAGCCGCCCGCCGGGCGCCAGCAGCGGCCACAGCGCGTCCAGCAGCCGGGCCTGGGTGGCGGCCAGGACGCCGATGTCGGTGTCGCGGCGCAGCCAGCGCACGTCGGGGTGGCGCCGCACGATGCCCGAGGCGCTGCAGGGGGCGTCCAGCAGGATGGCGTCGTAGGGCTGGCCGTCCCACCAACCCGCGCCGGCGGCCGTGCCGTCGCCGGGTTCGCCGGCGTCGGCCGCCAGCACCCTGGCCCGCAGACCGAGGCGGTCGAGGTTCTGGTGCACCCGGCCGAGCCGGCCCGGGTCGCGGTCCAGCGCGGTGACGTCGAGGTCGGCCAGCTCCAGCAGGTGGGCCGTCTTGCCGCCGGGCGCCGCGCAGGCGTCGAGCACCCGCGCGCCGGCCGGCAAGGGTGCCAGGCGCGGGTCGTCCAGGCCGAGCAGCCAGGGCGCCGCCCATTGGGCCGCGGCGTCCTGCACCGAGGCGTCGCCCCGCTCGAAGCCGGGCAGCTCGCCCACCGGGCACGGCTCGGCCAGCTCGATCGCCTGCGGCCCGACGACGCGGCCGGCCAGGCCCTGGGCGGCCAGGCGCTGGAGGTATTCGGCCGTGGTCCCACGGCGCCGGTTGACGCGCAGGGTCATCGGCGCCCGCAGGTTGTCCGCCGCCAGGACGGCTTCGGCCTGGCCGGGCCAGTCCCGGCGCAGCCGGTCGATCCACCAGGCCGGGTGGTTGTGGGCGGCCACCGGGTCGGCCAGCACCGCGCCGGCCAGCTGCGCGCGTTCGCGCAGGAAACGCCGCAGCACCGCGTTGACGAAGCCGCCGCTCGCCGCCTGGCGGGCCCGCGCCGCCGCCACCGCCTGGTCGACCAGGGTGTGCTCGGCATAAGGCGCCGCGTCGCCCGGCCACAGGAGGGCGATGCCGGTGAGCAGCAAGGCCTCGACCGGCGGCGACGGCTTCTTGGGCGCCAGCAGCGTTCGGACGGCCAGGGCCGAACCCAGCCGGCGCAGCACCGCGAAGGTCAAGGCTTGCGCGCCGGGCCGCGCCTCGGCGGGGCAGCGCTGCAGCACGTCGTTGAGGGACTGGCCGGCCCGCACCGCCTGGACCGCGTCGGCGGTGTGCGACAACAGGCGTGCCAAGGGCAAGGAGGAAGGGGCGGGGGTCGAAGGCCGTCGATCGGCCGCGGTCGGGGCGTTTTTCACCCGGGGAGTCTACGTTCGCATGGCCGGCCGCCCGGCAGACAATCGCGGGCTCGGTTAGGCTCTCGCGACACGCGCCAGCCGCCCGCCCGCCAGAAACAGGAAGACCCCACGCCCATGCCCCCCGAAAGCAACCACACGCCCCCCAAGACCGAGGAGGAGCTGGCCGGCCTGCCGGCGTCCGAGCGCATCCGCTACCGGCTGGTCAGCGCCGGCTGCCGCCACCACGCCAACGACAACATCGCGGGTTTCATCCGCGACGGCGAGCTGGACGAGCTCAAAGCCGAGGTGCAGGCCAAGATGCAGGAGGTGCTCAACGCGCTGGTGATCGACACCACGAACGACCACAACACCCAGGACACCGCCCAGCGCGTGGCCAAGATGTTCCTGACCGAAGTGTTCCGCGGCCGCTACGTGCCCATGCCCGAGGTCACCGAATTCCCCAACTTCTCGCGGCTTAACGAGCTGATGATCGTCGGGCCGATCACGGTGCGCAGCGCCTGTTCGCACCACCTGTGCCCGATCATGGGCCGGGTCTGGGTGGGGCTGCTGCCCAACGAGCACTCCAACCTGATCGGCCTGTCGAAATACACCCGGATCTGCGACTGGGTGATGAGCCGGCCGCAGATCCAGGAAGAAGCCGTCACGATGCTGGCCGACGAGCTTCAGGAGCGGGTGCGCCCCGACGGCCTGGCCATCGTCATGGAGGCCGACCACTTCTGCATGCACTGGCGCGGCGTGAAAGACGACCAGACGCGCATGACCAACAGCGTGATGCGCGGCGCGTTCCTGAAGGACGCGGCGCTGCGCCGAGAGTTCCTCTCCCTGCTCAGCAGGAAAACCTGACCGATCGACCGAACGGAGTCCGCCACCATGCTCGTACGCCTGCTCTACGCCAGCCGCGCCGCCGACCAGCTCGGCCAGGAGGGCCTGTCCGCCATCCTGAAGCAATCCAAGTGCAACAACCCCAAGCTCGGCATCACCGGCGTGCTGTGCTTCTCGGACCAGACCTTCATGCAGGTGCTCGAAGGCGGGCGCGAGGCCGTCAGCCGCCTGTACAACCGCATCGTCTCCGACCCACGCCACCACGACGCCGTGCTGCTGCGCTACGAGGAAATCCAGGAGCGCCGCTTCGGCGGCTGGTCGATGGGCGAGGTCAACCTCGCCCGGCTGAACCCGGCGCTGCTTCTGAAGTATTCCGAGACTGCCGCCCTCAACCCTTACAACGTGTGCGGGGCGATGTCGATGGCGTTCTTCGACGAGCTGGTGGCTTCCGCGGCGGTGATGGGCAAGGCCTGACACCCCGCCGACGGGATGGCCGCGCCCCGCCCCACCCAGCCCCGGGCATGGCGGCACCTGGCGGTGCTCTCGGCCATGCTGGGCGCCTGCGGGGGCGGCTCGCCGCCGCCGCAGCAGGGCGCCCCGTCCCCCGCGGCCCCTCAATCGGCGCAGGTGCCGGTCAAGGCGGAAATCAACCCCGGCGCGATGAGGTTCGAGCGTGAAGGGCTCCGGGTCTGGCTGTCTTCCAATTACTACCCGGGCGTGCGCAGCGAAAAGGGCCATGCGCTGTATGTCCAGTCTTTCCCCGAGCACCACGTGGTGCGGGTCAACGCCTTCGACTGGGCCGTCGCGGCCAGCAGCGCCTGCCGTCCCGGCACCGGCCCGGTGGGCGACGCGCCGTTGCCCGACCACAGCGCCTGCATGGCCCAGTTCAAGCGCGTGCTGGAAGAATCCCGGCCCTACCTCGACGCCTTGACCCGGTCGAATTCGACGCACATCCTGATGGTCGACCTCTTCAGGACGCCCACCTGGCTGAGCCGGTCCGCCGACAACCGGCCGGCCTGCGGCGGCGGCGTGCTGGCGCAAGCCCACCGCCCCGCCGATTACGACGCCTGGCGCAGGCTCCTGGACATCGCCGTGGCGTTCTTCAAGCCTTACGACGGGGCGGTCGGCGCGCAAAAGCAAGTGGCCACCAAGGTCTACTACCAGTTCTGGAACGAACCCGACCTGGCTTGCAACTGGCAAGAAGACACGCCCGCCTTCCTCGAATTCTTCGAACAGACCGCGCGGCACCTGAAAGCCGTCCATCCCGGCGCGCCCATCGGCGGGCCCGGCAGCCAAGCCTGGGACGCGCGCATCGCCGCCGACGGCGCCCGGCGCGGCCAGAACCTCGCTTTCGACCTGGTCGACTTCGCCAAGGCCCGCGGCCTGCCCCTGGACTTCATGGCCTGGCACTACTTCTCGGCCGACTACCGCGGCCAGCTGCTGGACGGCGTCGCGGCGTACCGCGCGTTCCTCGCCCGGCGCGGCATCCAGGAAACGGCCTTGCCGCTGATCATCAATGAGTGGCTGCCCCAGGACGGCAACCCGACCGGTCTGCACCGCTACCTCGCCCCCGACGCGGCCAACGCGATGCTGGCCTTCTTCGAAACCAAGGTCGCCGCGCAGGGCGGCCTGCCTTGGCAGGACTACGGCCAGGACAGGGGCGACGCATGGGGCATCGTCGCCTACAGCGGTGGCGGCAACGCCGAGGGCTTCACCGACGCGGAAAAGAAACCGATCTTCCACGTCTACGAATTCTTCGACCGGCTCGCGCGCGCCGGCCGGGGCGTGCAGTCGTCGAGGGAAGACATCACCCTCGACGCGGCCGCCTTCGGCGGCGCCAAGCCGTTCAAGGTCGGCGAGCGGGCCTTGCTGGTCGCGCAGGAGCAGGCCGAGGGCTGTTACCGTTTCGCCGCCTGGAACCGCATCGCCCGCCCGGAGCAAGGCGCCGCCGCCTATGTGCTGGGGCAGGGGGTGACACTGGCCGAGCTCAGGCAGGCCTACGGCGCCGATCCGGAAACGATGCTGGCCCGGCTCGCCGGGGCGATCCGCGCCGGCCAGGCCTTCGACGCGCGTTGGACCGCGGTGTTCCACCAGGCCCAGGCGATCGACGCCTGGCTGACCGACATGCGGGACCGGCGCGAGTTCGCTTACACCGTCGCGCTGGACGGCTGGCGTGCGCCGTCGGTCTCCCAGGCCAAGCGCGTCACCTCGCGCCGCGCTGGCGCCGGCGGCGCCTTCATCCAGGAAAAATCCATGCGGATGTCCGGCGGCTCACTGGTCTTCACGCTCGAGCCCGAGGAATTCGCCCACGCCGTGCTTTGCGGGCATTGAGCCGGCAAGCCGCGCGGGCCCCGGGCCGGCGCCTCACAGCATGCCGGCCGCGCGGAATTGGAACAGCCCGGCCATGATCCAGGTCGGGAACTGCGCGGCCGCGTCGTTGTAGCCCTGCACCGCTTCGTTGAACTGCTGCCGCGCCAGCAGCAAGGTGCCGCCCGCGGCGGTGAGCTGTTCGGTGAGCACCGGCATGGCCAGGCTCCCGTCGGCGCCGCCGAGCGCGCCGGCCGTGGGCAGGATGCGGTCGACCTGCGCCGGCATGTCGGCCAGCGCGCGGGCGCGCGCCGCGGCCAGGGCGTCCTCGGCCGCGCGCAAGTCGGCCACCGTCCTGGCGTCGCTGGGCCGCAACGCCACTTCGGCCGCCGCTTCCTGCACCGAACGGCAGGCCGCGTTCAGCGCGTCCAGCGTCTGGGGGTCGTGGCCGAGCCAGGGCGCCATCGCCTCGGTCCAGCGCAACAGCAGCTCGTCGCGCTGCGTCAGCTGGTCGAACACCGCGCCGAACCTCTGGTGGATCTCGCCGCGCAGCCGCACCAGGCGGTTGTAGGCGCCCACACCCCAGAAGAGCAGCGTGGCAGCGAGCAACGCTGAAACAACTTGTGTCGTCGTCATGCCCCAGGACTCTACGGCAAGTGACCTTTCGACACGCGGCGAAGCATTAACAAGTTGTGCCGGACATCATGGAATCTTCCCTGAAACCCGCCTTCCCGGAGCGCCGCATGACTGAATTTCTCCCCACCCATCCCCCGTCGGCCTGGCTGTTCGCGGCCATGGCTTCGGCCGGCGCCGTCTTCCTGCTCGGCGGCTTCGTCAAAGGCGTGATCGGCCTGGGCCTGCCGACCGTGGTCATGGGCTTGCTGTCGGTGGCGATGCCGCCGGCTCAGGCGGCCGCCCTGCTGGTGGCGCCGTCGCTGCTGACCAATGTCTGGCAGATCGCCGCGCGGCCCGGCTGGCTGGCGCTGGCCCGCCGGCTGCTGCCGATGCAGGCCGCGCTGTGCGCCGGCATCGCCGCCGGCGCAGGCTGGATGACCGGCGAGCCGACACCCTGGAGCACCCTCGGCCTGGGCGTGGCGCTGATGGCCTACGCGGCGATGGGGCTGGCGTCGGTGTCCTGGCGGCTGTCGCCCGCGCAGGCGCGCGGCTGGGCGCTGCCGGTGGGCCTGGGCACAGGCCTGGTCACCGCCGCCACCGGCGTGTTCGTGATGCCCGCGGTGCCCTACCTGCAGGCGCTGGACCTGGAGAAGGACGAGCTGGTGCAGGCGCTGGGCCTGTCCTTCCTCGTCTCGACGCTGGCGCTGGCGGCGGCGCTGTCACACGGCGGCGCCCTGCCCGCAGGCACGGTGGGGTTGTCGCTGCTGGCGCTGGCGCCCGCGCTGCTCGGCATGTGGCTGGGCCAGCGCCTGCGGCGGCGGTTGCAACCGGCCGCGTTCAAGCGTGTTTTCCTGTGGGGACTGCTCAGCCTGGGCGTGTATCTTTGCGGGCGCGGCATCGTGCCGCTGATCAGCCCCTGAAATGAGCCCGGAGCCCCGCTTTTCCATCATCGCCGCGATGATCGGCGACCCGACCCGGGCCCGCATGCTGGCGGCCCTGATGGGTGGGCAGTGCCTGACGGCCGGTGAACTCGCGGCTTGCGCCGGCGTGGCGGCACCGACCGCCAGCAGCCACCTGGCGAAGCTCGCCGAGCATGGGCTGGTGGCGGTGCGCACGCAGGGCCGGCACCGCTACTACCGGTTGGCCGACGCCGACATCGCCCATGCGCTGGAGGCGTTGTCCGTCGCCGCCGAACGCGGCAGGCACCAGGAACGCTGGAACCACGGCGACTACAAGCCGCTGAAGGCCGCGCGCACCTGTTACGGCCACATCGCCGGCGAATTCGGCGTCGCGCTGCTGCGCGGCATGCAGGCCCGCGGCACGCTGCTGGCACGGGGCGACGGGTGCTTCGCGCTGTCGGACGCCGGCCGCGGCGAATTGCGGGCGCTGGGCGTGCCGCTGCCCGCGGCGGGTTCGGCGCGGATGGCCTATCCCTGCCTGGACTGGTCGGAACGCTTCGACCACCTGGCCGGCAGCCTGGCCAAGGCCCTGCTCGACCACGGCTTGGCGGAAGGATGGTGGCGTCGCGTGCCGGACAGCCGGGCGCTGGACATCACCGCGAAAGGCCGGGCCGCGCTGGCGCCCTGGCTGGCGCCGCGGTCGCCGGCCTGACCGGCGGCGGCCGGGTCAACCCCGCACTTCGCCCTGACCCAGCACCACCCACTTCATCGAGGTGAGGCCTTCCAGCCCCACCGGACCGCGGGCGTGGAATTTGTCGGTGCTGATGCCGATCTCGGCGCCCAGCCCGTATTCGAAGCCGTCGGCGAAGCGGGTACTGGCGTTGACCATCACGCTGGCCGAATCGACCTCGCGCAGGAAGCGCATCGCGCTGGGGTGGTGCTCGGTCAGGATGGCGTCGGTGTGGTGCGAGCCGTAGCGGTTGATGTGGGCGATGGCTTCGTCCAGGCTGGACACCACTTTGACGCTGATGACGGGCGCGAGGTATTCCTCGGACCAGTCCTGCTCGGTGGCGTCGACGAGCTTCGCGCCGGGCACGCCATCGAGCAGCGCGCGCGCCGCGGCGTCGACGCGCATCTCGACGCCCTTGGCCGCGAACACCGCGCCGATCTCGGGCAGGAAGCGCGGCGCGGCGGCCGCGTGAACCAGCAGCGACTCGGCCGCGTTGCACGGGCTGTACTTCTGCGTCTTGGCGTTGTCGGTGACGCGCAGCGCCAGGGCCAGGTCGACCTGGGCATCGACGTAGACGTGGCAATTGCCGTCCAGGTGCTTGATCACCGGCACCCGGGCCTCGCGGCTGATGCGTTCGATCAGGCCCTTGCCGCCGCGCGGGATGATGACGTCGACCGCCTCGGGCGAAGCGATCAGGTGGCCGACCGCGGCGCGGTCGGTGGTCTGCACGAGCTGCACCGCGTCGGCCGGCAGGCCGGCTTCGACCAGCGCCGCCTGCACCAGCTTCCAAAGCGCGAGGTTGGAATGAATGGCCTCAGAGCCGCCGCGCAGGATGCAGGCGTTGCCGCTCTTGATGGCCAGCGACGCGGCTTCGATCGTCACGTTGGGCCGGCTCTCGTAGATCATGCCGAACACGCCGATCGGCACCCGCATCTGGCCCACGCTGATGCCGGTGGGGCGGCGGCGCAGGTTGGTGACCTCGCCGACGGGGTCGGGCATGGCGGCGATCTGCTCGCAGCCTTCGGCCACGGTGGCCACCACCTTGTCGGTCAGGCGCAGCCGGTCGACCATCGGCACGGCCAGGCCCGCGGCCTGGGCGGCGTCGATGTCGCGGGCGTTGGCGGCTTGCAGCGCATCGGCCGGCTCGCGCAGCAGGCGCGCCAGCGCGACGAGTGCGCGGTCCTTCGCGGCGGTGGGCGCGGCGGCCATCAGCCGGCTGGCGGCGCGGGCGGCGGCGCCCATGCGGGCGATCGATTCTTGGAGGTCTGTGGTGCTCATCCTCCGATTGTCCCAAAAGGCCGCTTGTCCTGCCGCGCTGGGGGCAGCGGTGACGTGGGCCCTTCGACAAGCTCAGGGCGCCCCTTCTACGTTCACCCTGAGCTTGTCGAAGGGCTCAGCCCGAACGGTAAAAGGTTGACCAATGCTGCAGGAACTTATTCCGGGCCGGACGGGTTGGTCCTCCGACAGCCGGGGCGTCAGGAAGCCGAAACGCCTTTCCCCCAATGCGACCGGCACCAGTCGGCGACCGCCGCCCGCTGGTCCGCATCAAAGTGCAACCCCAGCTTGCCGCGCCGCCAGAGCACGTCGTCGGCGCAGCGCGCCCATTCATGCCGGTAGAGGTAGAGCAGCTCGGCCTCGTGCAGGTCGCCCGCGACCGCGGCCCCCAGGCCGCCGCCCTCTTCGATCAACCGGTCGACCCGCGAGCCGTAGGCCCGCGCGAGGCGGTGAAGCAACGGGCCCGGCAGGCCCGGGTGCTTGCGCGCCAGGGCCTGCTCTAAACGCGCGAAGTCGGTGTCGGGCCGCTGGGGAGCGCCGATCAGGCCGGTCAAGTCGCCGCCGGGCAGCGGCGCGCCCCGGGTCCATGCGGGGCCGGTGGCGCCCAGGGCGGCGGCGAGCAGGTCGGAGGCCTCTTCGGCGAGCTTGCGGCAGGTGGTGATCTTCCCGCCCCAGATCGACAGCAGCGGCGCGCCGCCGCGGTCGTCCATCTCCAGCGCGTAGTCGCGGGTGATCTCGCTGGGACGGCCCGACGCGTCGTCCAGCAGCGGGCGCACGCCGCTGTAGCGCCACACCACGTCTTCGGGCCGCACGGGTTCGGCGAAATAGCGGCTGGCCTGCTCGCAGAGGTAGGCCACCTCGGCCTCGTCGACCCGCAGATCGCCCGGTGGCCCGAGGTGCTCGACGTCGGTGGTGCCGATCAGCGTGAAGTCGCGCTCGTAGGGGATGGCGAAGATGATGCGCCGGTCGGGGTTCTGGAAGATGTAGGCGTGGCCGTGGTCGAAGCGCTGGCGCACGACGATGTGGCTCCCCTTGACCAGCCGCAGCCGGCGCTGTGCCGGCGGTGCCGCCTGCCGCGCGTCGAGGCAGCGCTCGTTCAGGAACTGCGCAGCCCAGGGCCCGGCCGCGTTGACCAGCGCGCGGGCCTGCACCTGGCGCGTCCGTCGGCCGTCGGGGCCGCCGGCGAGGTGGGCCGTCCACTGCCGCGCGCCGCGATCGGCGCGCTCGCACGACCATCGCGTCAGCACTTCGGCGCCGCGCTCGCGGGCGTCGACGGCGTTGAGCACGACGAAGCGGGCGTCGTCGACCCAGCCGTCCGAATAGACGAAGCCGCGGGTGTAGCGGTCTTTCAGCGGCGCGCCGGCCGGGTGGCGGCGCAGGTCGACGCCGTGCGAGCCGGGCAGGACCTCGCGGCGGGCCAGGTGGTCGTACAGGAAGAGCCCGAGCCGGATCAGCCAAGCCGGCCGCATGCCCTCGTCGTGCGGCATCACGAAACGCAGCGGCCACATGATGTGGGGGGCGCTCTTGAGCAACACCTCGCGTTCGCCCAGCGCCTTGCGCACCAGCCGGAATTCGCGGTGTTCCAGGTAGCGCAGGCCGCCGTGGATGAGCTTGGTGCTGTTGGACGAAGTGTGCTGCGCCAGGTCGTCGCGTTCGCACAGCAGCACCTTCAAGCCGCGCCCGGCGAGGTCGCGGGCGATGCTGGCGCCGTTGATGCCGCCGCCGACGACAAGGACGTCGCAGCGGTTGGCGGTCTCAGGGTCGGGGCGGGCGTCGGCGGCGGCCATGGTGGCCGATTCTGACCGTAAGCGCCCGGCGCGGATTGCGGGAATGCCCCTGGGTGCGGCAGGCCCATCGGGGCTTGGCACGCGGGCGGCGGCGGCGAACAATCGGCCATGCCCTCCAC
This sequence comes from uncultured Burkholderiales bacterium, assembly GCA_966211815.1. Lineage (GTDB taxonomy): Bacteria > Pseudomonadota > Gammaproteobacteria > Burkholderiales > Burkholderiaceae_C > JANPCX01. The sequence goes on along the minus strand of CBIHOD010000009.1, from coordinate 22,620 downwards.
CACCGCCCACAGCCCCTCCCCCGCCTGCGCCCCGCCGTCGACGCGCTACCTGCTGGCGCTGGACCAGGGCACCTCCAGCTCGCGCGCCCTGGTGTTCGACGAGCGCGGCAGGCAACTCGCGCTGGCGCAGCAGGAATTCCGCCAGATCTTCCCGCGGCCAGGCTGGGTCGAGCACGACGCCGACGAGATCTGGGCCAGCCAGCTGGCCACCGCCCGGCAGGCGCTGGCGCAGGCCGGGCTGCAGGCCTCGCAGCTGGCGGCGCTGGGCATCACCAACCAGCGCGAGACCACACTGCTGTGGGACCGCCGCACCGGCCGGCCGCTGCACCACGCCATCGTCTGGCAGGACCGCCGCACCGAGGACCTGTGCGACGCGCTGCGCCGGCGCGGCCTGCAGGACGACATCCGCGCCAAGACCGGCCTGGTCATCGATCCTTATTTTTCGGGCACCAAGCTCAAGTGGCTGCTCGACCACTTGCCCGGCGCCCGCGACGCCGCGCGGCGCGGCGAGCTGGCCTTCGGCACCGTCGACAGCTGGCTGCTGTGGCGGCTGACCCGGGAGGACAGCGGCGCCGGCGCGGTGCACGCCACCGACGTCAGCAATGCCTCGCGCACCATGCTGCTGAACCTGCGCACCGGCGACTGGGACGACGAGCTGCTGGCCTGGCTCGACATCCCGCGGGAAGTGCTGCCGGCGGTGCGCCCGTCGGCCCACCTGTTCGGCCGCAGCCGGGCCGACTGGCTGGGCGCGCCCGTGGCGATCGCCGGCGTCGCGGGCGACCAGCAGAGCGCGCTGTTCGGCCAGGCCTGCGTGTCGCCCGGGCTGGCCAAGAACACCTACGGCACCGGCTGCTTCATGCTGATGAACACCGGCGGCCAGGTGGCACCGTCGCGCCACGGCCTGGTCAGCACCGCGGCCGCGGGCACCGCCGCGACCGGCACCCAGTTCGCGCTGGAGGGCAGCGTCTTCATCGGCGGCGCGGTGGTGCAGTGGCTGCGCGACGGGCTGAAGGCCATCCGATCGAGCGGCGACGTGCAGGCCTTGGCCGACAGCGTGCCCGACAGCGGCGGCGTCATCGTGGTCCCGGCCTTCACCGGGCTGGGCGCGCCTTATTGGCGGGCGGACGCGCGCGGCGCCATCCTCGGCCTGACGCGCGGCAGCACCCAGGCCCACATCGCCCGGGCGGCGCTTGAATCCATCGCCTTCCAGAACGCCGCGCTGCTGCAGGCCATGGACCAGGACGCCCTGGCAGCGGGCCTGCCGCGCGTCTCGGAATTGAGGGTCGACGGCGGCGCCAGCCGCAACGACACGCTGATGCAGTTCCAGGCCGACGTGCTCGGCGTGCCGGTGCTGCGCCCGCGCGTGACCGAGACCACCGCGCTCGGCGCCGCCTGGCTCGCGGGGCTGGGTTGCGGCTTGTTCCAGGGCACGGACGAACTCGCCGCGCTGTGGCAGGTGGAGCGCCGCTTCGAACCCCGGCTGCCGCGCGACCGGGCGGCGGAATTGATGGCGGGCTGGGAGCAGGCGGTGCGCCGCGTCACGGCGGCTTGAGCCGGGTCTTTCGACAGGCTCAGGACAGGCTTGTCGAAGCCTTTCATTGCCAACCACCCAAGCTTCGACACACTGAGGTGGCATGGACCCTTTGACAGGCTCAGGGCGAACGGAGAAAGAACAGGCAACAGGCGCACGCCCAAACCTTTCGGGCTGCGCCCTTCGACAGGCTCAGGACAAGCTTGTCGAAGCCTTTCCTGCGAACCACCCAGGCTTCGCCAACTGAATTGACGCGGGCCCTTCGACAGGCCCAGGACGAACGGATCGAAGAGACGTCCGCCCGCATGCGGTCACAGGCCGGCACGCCCATCATGGACGGCCCGCCGAAGGAATCAAGGCCTTGGATCCGCCGGGAAGTCACGCGGCTGGGGCCACCGCTGCAAGAGGTGGTCGATCGGTGCCCCGGGCACGTCGACTCTTCATCATCTCCCTCCCTTGCAGCGGCTTCCCCAGCCGCGGTGCTTCTCTCACGCTCTCCCAACGCTCCCCTTGTGATCGTTTGCCGCTGGTTCGCCCGCCGAAGTCGCGTCAGACGAAACCCAGGTTGCGCGCCGCGCCGAAATTCGGCAGGTTCGGCAGCACCGCGTTCAACTGGCTGTCGGCCACGCCCCACCAGCGCAGCAGCGTGGCGGCGTACTGGTCCACCGAGGTGGTGGGGATCCAGCGCCCTTCGGACGTGGAGGAATTGCTGACGTCGTTCACCCCGCCGAGCACCAGCTCGGGGTAGGTGCCGTAGCTCTTGCCGCCCTTGACCGCGCCGCCCATCACCAGGTGGTGGCTGCCCCAGGCGTGGTCGGTGCCGGTGCTGCTGTTGGGCTTGAAGGTGCGGCCGAAATCGCTTTGCGTGAACGTGGTCACCGAGCCGCCCAGGCCGAGCTGGTTCATCGCGGCGTTGAAGGCGGCCATCGCGTCGCCGAGTTCCTTCAGGCGCCGCGCGTGGGCGCCTTGCGATGGCGAGCCGGTGATCACCTGGTCGCCGTGGGTGTCGAAGCCGCCGATCTGCGCGAAGAAGATCTGGCGGTTGCCCTGGACCGTGGCCCGGCCCTCGATCAACTTGGCGATCTGGTAGAGCTGCTGGCCCAGGCTGGTGGTGACCTTGCCGTTGGCGATCAGGCTGGCGAATCCGGCGTTGATCGCGGCCGAGCCGCCGGCGTCGGCGGGCTGCCGCTTGACGATCGGCCCCAGGCGCACCGACGCGGAGAAAGCGTCTCGGTGGGTCTTGGCGTAGGCCTCGGCCAACGCGGTGTCCTGCGCGCCGTTGTACATGGCGTCGATCGCGGCCTTGCGCGCGGCGTTGGGCGCCCAGTTCAGGTCGGTGCCCTGCAGGCCGTAGGCGCCGAAGGTGGCGCCGGGGCCGGGCAGCACCAGGGGCGAGGTCAGGGCCGTCGTGCCGAAGCGGGCGGTGCCGCCCACCGAGATCACCGGGTTGGTGGTGGCGATCTGCTGCGAGGCGCGGCCGCCCCAGCCGGTGCGTTCGAGGGAATTGGTGGTGCCGGTCTCCCAGAGGATCTGCTGGTCGGCGTGCGAGAACAGGCCGTCGGGCCGCAGCGGCGAATTGGACGGCGCGGCCTGGTACTGCGCCTTGGTCAACGGCTGGTTCAGCGGGCCGACGTTGACCACCGGCGCGAGCTGCCCCGCGCCCCAGGCGGCCGACAGCGCCGACAGCGCGGGGTGCAGGCCGAGCTGGCCGTCCATCGCCACGAGTTCGGCGCGCGGGATGGCCAGGCCGGCGCGCACCGCGCTGTACTGCGCGTGGCGCGCCGAGTCGGCGGGGACGACGGTGTTCATGCCGTCGTTGCCGCCGTAGAGGAAGATGCAGACGAGGGCGCGGTAGTCGCCCTGCGCGGCGGCGCCGGAGGCGAGCAGCAGGTTGCCCGCGCTGCCCAGGCCGAGCGCGCCCGCCAGGGTGGAGGCGGATTTCAGGAAGGCGCGGCGGTCGCGTGCCGCGGAGATCGGGTCTTGGGTGGGTTCGGACATGGCGGCGGCCTTCATCGAATCAGCGCGGGACTTGGTATTGGGGGGAAGCGAGCACCAGGTAGGCGGCGGCCTTGACCCGGTTCAATTGCCAGTTGGTCTTGTCGGTGGTCGACGTCCACCAGGACACCGCGTTGATGGCCTGGGTGCGCGAAGCCGAGGGCAGCGGCTCGCCCAGCACCAGCATCGACAGGCGGTCGACCAGCTTGGCCGCGTCGGGCGCGTCGGCGAGGAAGGCGGTGAGGTCGACCTTGGTGCCGATGGCGCCCGGCACGTTGGCGTCGGGGTTGGAGCCGTTCCAGTCGATGGCATAGGTCAGGAAATTCAGGCGCTGCAGCCCCGAATTGACGCTGTGGATGCCGAACTGCGGCCCCACCAGGCTGGTGCCGGCCACCGGGTAGTTCGGGGGGTAGAAATTGAAGACCGAAGGCGGCCGGAAGACCATCTGCTTCAGGTCGCCGCCCCACCAGTAGCCCAGCGCGTCGCCGTCGGTGCGGCCGTTCAGGGCGCGCAACACGCCGGTGAAAAGCTGCACCGGTTCGCGCAGGCGGCCGGCGTTCGCGGTGGTGGCGGTGCCACGGGCCTCCGCGTCGAGCAGCACCGCGGCGACGGTGGCCGCCAGGTCGCCGGGCTGGCCGGTGCCGAAAGCGCCGTGCCGGCCGGTGTTGAAGGCGTTGGAGACGCGCGCCACATAGGCGGGCGACGGGTTGCTCGACACCAGGTGCTGGATCAGCTGCTTGCCGATGAAAGGCGCGATGTTGGGGTGCAGCATCAGGCTGTCGAGCACCTTCTCGAGGGCCTGCGGCGTGGTGTGTCCGGCGGCCAGGCTCTGGCCGGACAGCAGCTTGCGCGCGGCGGTGTCGTGGTAGCGCTCGACCGGCACCATGTCACCGCCGTAGTAGCGGCAGTTCGCGCCGGTGGGGTAGCAGCCCCACGGCGACGCGCCGCCGGCGGGGTAGGTCCAGCCGGTGAGCGCGAAGGCGTATTCGCGCACCGCCTCGTTGTCGTAGGTGGGCATGCAGTTGCCGCCCTTCAGGCTGCCGTCGAGGTTGAGCTCGCAGGTGCCGATGCTGAACAGCTGCAGCAGCTCGCGCGAGAAATTCTCGTTGGGCGCCGCCTTGTTGTTGTTCGCGTTGTTCAGGTAGTCGCCCATGACCGGCGACAGCGCCACTTTCTTCAACACCTGGCGGTAGTTGCCGAAGGCGTTCTGCAGCAGCGTGTTGTAGTAGTAGCGCAGGCCGTAGGTGCCCTCCACTTCGAGGTTGCTGATGACCACGATCTGCTGCAGCGCGAAAGCCACCCGCTGGCGCAGCTGGTCGGGCCGCTGCATCGCGTTGGCATAGAAGTTCCACAGCAGCGGCATCGACGAATAGTTGTCGCGCCAGCAGTTGCTGCCGGCGTTGGCGGCCATGTCGCAGAAGCCTTCGGTCTTGTTCGTGACTTTGTGGATGGCGTCGCCACCGCCGCCGGTGTAGGCCGAACCGCTGAGGGACATCTGCTCGGCCAGCCAGCCTTCGACGCCTTTGGACTTGATGTCCACCAGGAGCGCTTCGGTGGGGCCGAAGGTGGCCTGCTCCGCCAGGCGGACCGCATCCCGCTGCGACACCGGCGCGGCCGGGGCGGGGGGCGGGGGCGCCGGGTTGGCCGTGGTCCCCGTGCCGGGCGCTGGCGACGGGGACGGCGATGAAGTCGCGGGCGAATTGGCCGGGGCCGGCGAGGGGCCTTGCGCCACCGTCACCGAGCCGGGCAACAGGGGTTTGTTGGTGTTGGTCACCGGCGTGGCGGGTGCCGGCGCCGGTGCCATTTCGTTGGTGACCGTGGTGGTGTCGGTCACCGTCACCGCGACGGCGGGAGCGGTGCCCGGCGCGGCGGCCGGCGCCGAGTCTTTGGCCCCTCCCGAATCACCGCCGCCGCAACCGGTGGCCGCCACGGCCACGAAAAGGCATTGAATCCAGATGGCGTTCGTCCGCATGTCCCTCAACCTTCTTCTGTCTTTGCATTGACCATTCCGAGCCTTTGGTCGCATCCCTGCCGATGCGCCAACCCTTGGGGGCCCGGAGAAGCGCCGCGCAGCGTCGCTTGTGTAAGAAAAAGAAACCAACCGCCCTGCATGTACTGCGTTTTTGCGTCGGAGCGAGTTGGTCTCGTCTCATCGATGCAAAGTCGATGCCGGTTGGCCATCCCGGTAACACAAAGACACACATATCCGCGTGCCCGGCCGCCGGCATGGCACGACGCCTCCTAATGGGATGAGGGGTGACGGGAAGCGTGGCCCGGTTAAGGGTTGCTCAACTGGCCGTCCCGGCAAACCAAGGCGGCGCTTCGCGCCAGGTCGCGGACCAGGCCGTCGCACCAAAGGTGAAGGCTGGCTTCCGGACGGCCCTGGCTTTCCCAGATGTGGCGCATCAACGGTGTCGCCCCGGCCCAGAGGTGCATGGCGGCCACCGATTGGCGCTGCACCTCCAGCAGGTGGAATTTGAGCAGCACCTTGGCCGCATGGCGCGCATGCTTGGCCGGGTCGGCGCGGAAACCGGCCAGTTTCGCCCGGGCGCGCCGCAGCGCCGCGCCCACATCCTCGAAGGGCGCCCCGTGCCCGGGAATGACCCACCTGGGCTGCAATTCGTCGATCGCCTCCAGCACGGCCTGCGCGTCGTCGAAGCCCCGCTCGCCGTCGAGTTCGGGGAAAACCACGCCGAAGCCGTTCTCCCAGAGGGCGTCGCCGGAGACAAGCACCCGTTGAACGCGGTCGAACAGCATCACCGCGTCGGGGTCGTGGCCGGGCGCGGCCAGCACCTCCCAGACCCGTCCGCCCTGCACCAGCTGCTCGCCGGGGTTCAAGGTGCCGTGGGCTTCGAACCGCTCGCAGAACTGGCCGGTGGGACGGTAGCTGAGCGCCGTTTCGTCCCAGCGGCGCACCGCCTCGAACCCGCCGGGCGGGATGAAAGTGGGCGCCTGGAAGCGCCGCTGAAGGGCGGCGTTGCCGCCGCAATGGTCGGAATGCAGGTGGGTGTTGACCACGCAGCGCAGGGCCTCGCCCGGCCGCAGGCCGGCTTCCACCAGGGCGACGGTCTGCCCGGCGTGCAGGCCATGCCCGGTGTCGATCAGCACGGCGCCCTCGCTGTCCCGCCCGTGCAGCAGGACATTGTTGGCCGAGAGCCAGCCGCGCTCGAAGATGTCCAGGCCGTCGAAGGCCTGAGGGGCGGGCCGCGTCGGCGGGGCCGAATACACCAGGCGGATCATGGCGACACTTTATAGGAGCGCCAAAAGCCAAGGGCCCGCGAGGGGCCCTTGGCGGCTCGGCGGCGCCTGTCGCGCCGCCCCCCGATGCCGTGCGCCGGTCAGCCTTCCAGGCGCGCCTGGAACTTGGCCTGCGTTTCGGTCAATGCCTTGGGCAGGTGGTGGGCCAGCTGGGTGAACAGCTCGGTGTGCAGGCCCAGCTCGGCCTTCCATTCGGCGGCGTCCATGCGGGTGACCTGCTCGTATTGGGCTTCGGTGAAGTCCAGGCCGGTCCAGGTGATGTCGCTGTAGCGCGGCGTCACGCCGAAGACGTTCTCGACGCCCTGGCCGGTGCCGTCGACGCGTTCGAGCATCCACTTCAGCACGCGCATGTTCTCGCCGTAGCCGGGCCAGACGAACTTGCCGTCGGCGCCCTTGCGGAACCAGTTGACGCAGTAGACCTTGGGCAGCTTGGCGCCTTGGGCCTGCAGCTTGGCGCCCAGGTCGAGCCAGTGCTGGAAGTAGTCGCTCATGTGGTAGCCCATGAAGGGCAGCATCGCGAACGGGTCGCGGCGCACCACGCCTTGCTGGCCGGCGGCGGCGGCGGTGGTTTCGGAGCCCATGGTGGCGGCCATGTAGACGCCCTCGGTCCAGTCGCGGGCCTCGGTCACCAGCGGCACGGTGGTGGAGCGGCGGCCGCCGAAGATGAAAGCGTCGATCGGCACGCCGGCGGGGTCGTCCCAGGCCGGGTCGAGGGCCGGGTTGTTGGTGGCGGCCACGGTGAAGCGGGCGTTGGGGTGGGCGGCCTTGGCGCCGGTCTCTTTCGCGATGGCGGGCGTCCAGTCCTTGCCCTGCCAGTCGGTCAGGTGGGCCGGCGGCGTGTCGGTCATGCCTTCCCACCACACGTCGCCGTCGTCGGTGAGGGCGACGTTGGTGAAGATCACGTCGCGCTTCAGGCTGGCCATGCAGTTGAAGTTGGTCAGCGTGTTGGTGCCGGGGGCGACGCCGAAATAGCCGGCTTCGGGGTTGATCGCGTAGAGGCGGCCGTCCTTGCCGGGCTTGATCCAGGCGATGTCGTCGCCGATGGTGGTGATCTTCCAGCCGTTCAGGCCGGCCGGCGGGATCAGCATCGCGAAGTTGGTCTTGCCGCAGGCGCTGGGGAAGGCGGCGGCCACGTGGTGCTTCTTGCCGGCGGGGGACGTGACGCCCAGCACCAGCATGTGCTCGGCCAGCCAGCCCTGGTCGCGGCCCATGGTGGAGGCGATGCGCAGCGCGAAGCACTTCTTGCCCAGCAGCGCGTTGCCGCCGTAGCCGGAGCCGTAGCTCCAGATCTCGCGCGTCTCGGGATAGTGGACGATGTACTTGGTGGCGTTGCAGGGCCAGGACACGTCCTTCTGGCCGGCTTCCAGCGGCGCGCCCACGGTGTGGACGCAGGGCGTGAACTCGCCATCGTCGCCCAGCACGTCGAGCACCTTGCTGCCCATGCGGGTCATGATCTTCATGTTGACGGCCACGTAGGGGCTGTCGGACAGCTCGACGCCGATGTGGGCGATCGGCGAGCCCAGCGGGCCCATGCTGAACGGCACGACGTACATCGTGCGGCCCTTCATGCAGCCTTTGAACAGGGCCTTCTCACCGGTCTGCAGGATGGCGCGCATCTCGGCCGGCTCCATCCAGTTGTTGGTGGGGCCGGCGTCTTCCTTCTTGGCGCTGCAGATGTAGGTGCGGTCTTCGACACGGGCCACGTCGCTCGGGTCGCTGCAGGCCAGGTAGCTGTTGGGGCGCAGCTCGGGGTTGAGCTTCTTGAAGGTGCCGGCCGCCACGAGCTGGGCGCACAGGCGGTTGTACTCCTCGGTGCTGCCGTCGCACCAGTAGACATCCTTGGCTTCGGTCAGGGCGGCGATCTGCGCCACCCAGTCGATCAGGCGGCTGTGTCGAACATTGGCAGGCGTATTCAAACGCAAGCCTTCCATCGCGGGTCGGTTCATGGTGGTTCCAATCGAGAGTCAAAAATTCGGCTGCCCGGCCGGGCCGGGTCATCAAGAGCGGATCCCCCCGAAGGCCGTGCATGGATGCCTGGATGCCTGGGACTGGACCGCCTGGTACAGGGTTCGGCCCGATGCAAATCGCCGGCGGGATGGGCCGGCGAGGCGGGGGACTGATTGTCAAATCAGTGTAATTCGCATGTAACCACCGAATCCTGGGGGGTCATGTTTATCCTGCATAGATCCATGCCGCGGTTCCCGCGGAGGTGACAGATGTATCGTCCTGGGATGGCCAATTCATCACACTCCTCACATCGCAGGGCTCTTTTGGGCGTTTTGGCTGGCACGGCATGGCCTGCCCTTGCCGCCCAGCGGCGGTCGCTGGACGACCCGATGAGCCTGGGCGTCGACGAAGCTTTGATGCGGTCCGGATTCGCCCAGGCGCTGCAGCGCGCCTTCGGCGTGGACACCGGCATCGCGGTGAAGCTGCAAGCCGGCACCGCCCTGGACATGCTGGAAGCCGCCGAACTGGGCGAACAGGACGCGGTGCTGACCAACGCGCCCCGGCTGGAGGTCCAGGTCGAAAAACAAGGCTTGGTGCACGACCGCCGCGCCATCGCCAGCTCGGCCCTGGTCCTGGTGGGCCCCAAGGCCCTGGCCAAGCCGCTGGACGCGCGGCGCGACATCGTGCTGGCGCTGCAGCGCCTGGCAGAAGTGCAGACGCCGTTCGTCGGCGCCGGGCCCGGCTCCGGCACCCAGCTGGCCGAACAGTCGCTGTGGCGCGCCGCCGGGGTCGTGCCGGACAAGGCTTGGCATGAAAACCCGGCGGCCCCGCCGGCCCAGGTGCTGGCGCTGGCCCGCGAGCGGCAAGCCTGCATGCTGGTCGAGCAGGGCGCCTGGCTGGCCCAGGGCGGCATACCGGGCCACGCGGTGCTGGTGGAAGGCGATCCTCGGCTGGAGATGCCGGTGCACGTGATGCGCTCGTTCCGCGCCAACCACCCGGCCGGCAAGCTTTTCGTGAACTGGATCGCCGGCGCCAAAGGCCGCCGCGTGGTCGCCGGGCAGCGCGGCTACCGGCCGGCGGCGGCATGAGCGCCGCGCCCACCGGTGCGGCGATGCGGCTGCTCAGCGTCAACCGCGCCGCGGCCCGCAAGGTGATGATCAACGGCCGGGCGGTGCTCACCGCGATCGACAAGCGGCCGGTCGAGGGCCCGGTGGCGGTGGGCCCGCTCGGCCTGCAGGGCGACGAGCAGGCCGACCCGACGGTGCACGGCGGCCTGGGCAAAGCGGTCTACGCCTATCCGGTCGAGCACTACCCCTTCTGGCAGACCGTGCGCGCGCAGGCGCAAGCGGCGCTCTGGGACGAGCCGCCGCGCCACGGCCAGCTCGGCGAGAACCTCACGATCTCCGGCCTGCTGGAAAACCAGGTCTGGGTCGGCGACGTGCTGCGCTTCCCCGGATGCCAGCTCGCGGTGAGCGAGCCGCGCCAGCCCTGCTTCAAGTTCAACGCGGCGATGGGTTTCAACCAGGCGGTCAAGCTGATGGCGCAGAGCGGCTGGTGCGGCTTCTACTTGTCGGTGCGTGTGCCGGGCACGATCCAGGCCGGCGAGCCCTTCGAGCTGGTGCCGGGCCCGCGCGAAGTGGGCATCGCCGAGCTGTTCAGGGCGCTGGTCAAGCGCTGAACACCCGCCGCGCCGGCGGCGGGGTGGAAGCGGCAAAAACGCACGGCCACCGGCGCACGCCGGCGGTTGTCGCAAACGTTCAATTCGCCATCCCTAGCCTTCCATCGTCGGCGCAGGCCGGCTCCTAGAGTGCGTTCCAGCGATGCGCCGCTTCCAGGCCACGCAACACCAGGAGCCAGCATGACGACACCCAGCAACCTTCTCACCGGCAGGCGCGCCGCGGCGGCCGCCATCCTCTCGGCGCTGTGCGGCGCCTTCTACTGCGGCGCGGCCATGGCGCAGGCCGTCCCCACGGTGGAGGGCGGCGCCTTCACCATCGCCTTCTCGGGCGACATGCCCGGCACCGGCTTCCAGGACGGCGCGATGACCGGCTACGACGGCGAGATCCTGCAGCGCATCGCCGGCGCGCTGAAGCTCAAGGTCAAGCCGGCGCTGATGGAGTGGTCGGGCACGATCGCGTCGGTGCAGTCCAAGCGCGTGGACATCATGGCCGGCACCATGGGCTGGACGGAGCAGCGCTCGAAGATCATGGCGCTGAGCGACCCGATCCACTATTTCAAGAACGGCATCACGCAGTCGGACAAGACGAACTGGTCCCGGCTGAAGGACCTGGAGAACAAAAAGGTCGGCACCATCACCGGCTTTTCCTTCATCCCCGAGCTGCGCAGGATCGCCGGGCTGCAGCTGTCGCTGTACGACACCTCGGACGCCGCCGTGCGCGACCTGCTCGCCGGCCGCATCGACGCCGTGATCGGCGACCCGCCGGTGGTGCAGTACGCGATCTCGCGCAACCCGCAGTGGAAGCTGAGGTTCAACGCCTTCGCCGACCAGTCGCCCGACTTCCCGCTGCTGACCGGCCTGGGCCAGGTGGTCTTCGGCATGCACAAGGACAACCCCGAGCTGGCCCGCGCGGTCAACGCCGAGGTCGCCAAGCTGTGGGCCGGCTGCGAGCTGCGCAAGATCGGCGCCACCTACGGGTTGACGCAGGACGTCTGGTACGTGCCCGCGGGCCAGAACTTCCGCGCGGGGGTCGACCGCCCCGCCGACTGGAAGCTGCCGAGCTGCAAATGAACCGACGCGGGCGGCCGGCCCCGCCCCCGCCGCCCGCCCCGCCCGCCTCCGAGAGAAAGAACCCCACCACCATGGACAACCCGCCCCTGCTGCGCGTGGACGGCCTGCACAAGGCCTACGGCCCGCTCGAGGTGCTCAAGGGCATCTCGTTCGACCTGGCCCGCGGCGAGACGCTGGCGCTGATCGGCCCGAGCGGGTCCGGCAAGTCGACCTGCCTGCGCTGCGTCAACTACCTGGAGCGGCCCGGCGCCGGCCGGATCCTGCTGGAAGGCGAGCCGATCGGCCAGCGCCCCGGCGCCCCCGGCGCGGCCTCGCGCGCGATGGGCGACACCCAGCTGGCGCCCCAGCGCCGGGACATCGGCATGGTGTTCCAGCTTTTTTACCTGTGGCCCCACCTGACCGTGCGCGACAACGTCGCCCTGGGACCGATGAAGACCCGCGGCATGCCCAGGGCCGAGGCCCACGCGCTGGCCGAGGCCATGCTCGCCAAGGTGCGCATGGCCCACAAGGCCGATGAATACCCGGACCGCCTCTCCGGCGGCCAGCAACAGCGCGTGGCCATCGCCCGGGCGCTGGCGCAGCAGCCCAAGCTCATGCTCTTCGACGAGCCCACCTCGGCGCTCGACCCGGAACTCGTCGGCGAGGTGCTGGGCGTGATCCGCGACCTGGCGGAGGAGGGCCGCTCGATGATCCTGGTGACGCACGAGATCCGCTTCGCCCGCGAGGTGGCCGACCGCGTCATCTTCATGGACCGCGGCGTGATCGTCGAACAAGGCCCGGCCCGGCAGGTGATCGACCGCCCGTCCCACGAGCGCACGCGGGCCTTTCTCGGGCAGCTGCCCGGCCCGGCCGCGGAGGCCGCGTGATGACGGGCGCGCCGGCTCCCCTGGCGGCGGCGGCCACGCCCTGGCCCGACCTGCTCGCCCTGCTGCTGCCGCCGCTGGCCTCGGGCGCGTGGACGGCGCTGCGCATCTTCGCGGGCGCCTTCTGCGTCGCCGTCTCGCTCGGCCTGCTGCTCGCGGTGGCGGCCACCTTCTCGCCCCGCCGCGCCGTGCGATGGGCGATCGGGGCCTATGTGGAATGGCTGCGCAACGTGCCGGCGTTGGCGCATTTGTTCATCATCTATTTCGGGTTGGCGTCGGTGGGCCTGAGGCTGCCGCCGGTCGCCGCGGCCGTCGCCGGGCTGGGCCTGGTGGGCAGCGCGGTGCTGGCCGACGTCTTCGCCAGCGGCCTGCGGGCGCTGCACGCGGGCCAGCGCGAGGCCGCGCTGTCGGTGGGCTTGACGCCGCTGCAGTGCTTGCGCTGCATCCTGCTGCCGCAGGCGCTGCGGGTCACGCTGGCGCCGCTGGGCAACTACGCGAGCCAGCTGCTGAAGGACACCTCGATCGCCTCGGCGATCGCCGCGCCCGAGGTCATGTTCTTCGCGCGCAACCTCGTCACCTCCACCTTCCAGACCTCGCTGACCTACCTGCTCGTGGTGCTGATCTACGCGGCGATGCTGCTGCCGGTCGGCTGGGGCTTCGCGCGGCTGGAGACACGCCTGTCGAGGAGGCAGCCATGAACGGGTTCCTGCAAGCCTACGCGGAATACGGCGGCGAATGGCTGCCACGCCTGGCCGCGGCGGCCTGGACCACCCTGCTGCTGGCCCTGCTGGGCTTCCTGCTCGCGCTGCTGGGCGGCGCGCTGCTGACGGCAGCCCTGCGCTCCAGGCACGCCGCGCTCTCGCGGTCCGCCCGGGCTTTCATTCAGCTGATGCGCACCGTGCCCCTGCTCGCGCTGCTTTTGCTGCTGTATTTCGGCCTGCCGGCGCTGGGGCTGACGCTCAGCGGCTTCACGGCCGGCGTGCTCGGCCTGGGCCTGCACGGCGCGGCCTACGTGGCCGAGGTGTTCCGGGCGGGGCTGGGCGCCGTCCACCCCGGCCAACGCGAAGCCGCGCTGGCCGCGGGCCTCACGCCGGCCCAGGCCTTCGCCAGCATCGTGCTGCCGCAGGCGCTGCGGGTGGTGCTGCCGCCGCTGCTGAACACCTTCGTCTCGCTGCTCAAGGACAGCTCGCTGTGCGCGTTGATCGCCACCGACGAGCTGATGCTGGCGGCGCGGGCGATGTCGTCGGAGTATTTCCTGCCGCTGCACATCTTCCTGCTCGTCGGACTCTTTTATTTCGCCATCGCCTTCCCGCTGTCGCTGCTGTCGCGCGGCCTGGAGCGGCGCCTCGGCCGCGGCCGTAGGCACATCGGAGCCATCGCATGACGCTGCAAGGATCCCAACCGCGCGCCCAGCGCCTGTCCCCCGCGCAGGAAGACCCGCAGCGCCTGACGCTGGCGGAAGCCGCCCGCGCCATCCGCGACGGCGCCTCCACCAGCGAAAGGCAGGTCGCCCTGTGCCTGGCAGCGATCGACCGCTTCGACGCGCAGCTGCACGCCTTCGTCGAGGTCTACCGCGAAGAGGCGCTGGCCAGCGCGCGGGCGCTGGACGCGATGGCCGCGGCCGGCCGCTTCCTCGGCCCCCTGCACGGGCTGCCGGTCGCGGTGAAAGACCTCTTCGAGATCGAAGGCCGGCGCATCACCGGCGGCTCCCTCGCCACGCCGCCGCGCCTGTCGGCCGCCACCGCCACCGCGGTGCTGCGGCTGCAGCAGGCCGGCGCCATCGTCATCGGCAAGACGCACACGGTGGAATACGCCTTCGGCGGCTGGGGCACCAACGCCGCCATGGGCACGCCGTGGAACCCCTGGGACCTGCGGACCCACCGCGTCCCCGGCGGCTCCAGCAGCGGCTCGGCGGTGGCCGTGGCCGCCGGCATGTGCCTGGGCGCGCTCGGCACCGACACCGGCGGCTCGGTGCGCATCCCGGCCGGGATGTGCGGGCTGGTCGGCTTGAAGACTTCGCCGGGGTTGGTCAGCCGGCACGGCTTGCTGGCGCTGTGCCCCACCCACGACACCGTGGGCCCCATCGCACGCACCGCGGAAGACGCGGCGCTGATGCTCGACGCGATGGCCGGCCCCGACCCGCTGGACGCGGCGTCGCTCGACCTGCCCGCCGCGGCCTCCCGCGCGGCGCAACTCGGCCACGGCGTGCGCGGCCTGCGGGCGGCGGTGCTGCCCGAAGCGGAACGCCGCGGCGTCCAGGCCGAGGTGCTGCAGGCTTACGACCGCGCGCTTGACGACCTCGCCGGCCTCGGCGTCGAACTCGCGCCGGTGGACCTGCCCGAGCCGTTGGAAAGCTACATGGCCACCGCCGGCGCGCTGATGAGCGCCGAAGGCTACGCGAACCTGGGCGACCTCTTCGAACGCGACGGCCTGGCCTTCGACCCGCACGTGCGCCGGCGCGTCCTCCTAGGGCGGAACGTCACCGCGGCCGGCTACCTCGCCCTGAAGCGCAAGCGCCGGGACGCCCGCCAGGCGATGGCGCGGGCGATGGAATTCTTCGACGTGCTCGCTTTCCCGACCAACCCGATCACCGCCATCCCGGTCGCCGAGGTGGACGAGTCGGCCACGCCGCTGGCCCGCCTCGGGCGCTTCGTGAACCTGCTCGACCTGTGCGCGGTGGCGGTTCCGGTCGGCCTGTCGCCGCAGGGGCTGCCGGTGTCGATGCAATTGATCGGCAAGCCCGGCCAGGACGCCCTCGCGCTGCGGCTGGCCCACGCCTACCAGCAAGTGACCCGCTGGCACCGCCTGCGGCCACCGGGCCTGAGACCGCCCGCCTGGCCCACCCACGCCCAGTCCAGCCAATCGATGAAATAGCGCCGTGCGAACGGGGCCCGTCGACCGCCGATCCGTTTTTCCCAAGGAGCCGCCGCCATGCACCCCCACCGCCACCACCCCGCCTCCCGCCGTCGCCGGTTCCTCGCCTGGTCGGGGGCCGCCGCGCTGGCCGCCGCGGCCTGCGCCCAAGCGGGGGCGGCAGACTGGCGCGCCAGTCCCACGCTGAGCCGCATCGCCGACAAGGGCGCGGTCAACGTCGGCTACATCCCCACTCCCGGCACCTTCGCCTTCAAGGACGAACGCGGCCAGGCCGTCGGCTACTCAATCGACCTGTGCTGGCGCGTCGTCGAAGCCGTGCGCGCCGAACTCAAGCGGCCCGACATCCAGCCGTCCTTCAAGCCGATCGAGGCGGCGCAGCGCATCCCGATGCTGAGGTCCGGCGAGATCGACATCGAGTGCGGCGCCAACACCAACACCGCCAAGCGCCAGGAACAGGTCGACTTCTCGCACACCTTCTTCCTCACCGGCGCCCGCGTGGCGGTGCGCAGGGGCGAGGAAGTCGACGGCCCCGGCGGCCTGTGGCGCAAGCGGGTGGCCGTCACCAAGGGCACCACGGCCGAAACCCTGGTGCAGCAGCGCAGGCCCGAACTCGACCTCACCGTGCTGCCGGTGGCCAGCGACGCCGAAGGCATGCGCCTGCTTGAATCGGGCCAGGCCGACGCCTTCGCGCAGGACGACGTGCTGCTCTATGCGCTGATCGCGCAATCGCCCGCGCGCGGCAGGCTGTCGGTGTCGGGCAAGTTCATGTCGGTGGAGCCCTATGCCTTCATGCTGCCCAAGGGCGACGCGGTCTTCACGGCGCTGGTGGACAAGACGCTGCTCGGCCTGATGCACGGCGGCGAGATGGCCGGCCTCTACCGCAAGTGGTTCGACACCGACAGACTGCGCATCCCGATGAATGTCTACATGAAAGAGAACTTGAGGTTTCCCAACAAATATGGGATTCCGTGAGGGGTGGGGTTTCCTGCCCGTCCGGGCTGAACCTTTCGACGCCCCCTATCGGGTTGGAGATTTCCTTGGCTTGTTGCACCGCGCCGGGTCTCGGCCCGGCGGCCGAGTAACTTCTTTTGCTGGTGCAAAAGAAGTCACCAAGAAAACACCTGAACGCCAGCCACTTAACTGAGGTGGCTTGGAACGGGATCGTTGGTAGGTGCGTCCGGATTCGGCTTGGAGCCACTAGCGTTCGGGCAGCGTTTTCGGAGGTGCTTTTCCAACGGGCTTTGCCCCCGACGAGTGCTTCGCATGGCGTGCCGTGTCGTGGAATCTCGTTGCACGCGAAGGCGATGCGCAGCGAGCCGCCCGCTGGTGTTCGCTCTTGGGGCCCCGTCTTGCGGCGTCGAGCAGCGCAGGGCAAGCCGGATCAGAAGTTCACATTGTCTGAGCCCGAAGGGCGAGTTTGTGAACTTCCCGGCTTGACCGAGCAGCGCAGAGCAGTCGCCCGAAGGGCGACCGCCGCATCCGGGGTGCCCTTTTCTTTGGTGACTTTCTTTTGGGCAAGCAAAAGAAAGTTACCCGGCCGCCGGGCCGGAATCCCGGCGCAGTGCATCAAGCAAAGGCAAACCTTCAAAAGACGCTTCGACAAACTCAACCGGGCAGCGAGGCCCGAACCCTCACCCCACCCCCGGCTCCTTGCGCTGCGCCACCCGCAGCCGCCCCGGCGCCATCCCGAAGCGCTGCTGGAAGTGGCGGATGAAATGCGACGCGTCGGAGAAGCCGCTCTCGTAGGCGATGGTGTAGATCGGCAGCCCCGTCGTCGTCAGCAACCACTGCGCGTATTTCAGCCGCACGTTGCGGTAGTGGGCCGAAGGCGTCGCGCCGGTCTCGGCGAGGAACTCGCGCTCCAACTGGCGGCTGCTGCAGTCCACCAGCCGGGCCACCACGGCGATCTCCAGCGGCGTGGTGATGTTTTTCTCCATCAGCACCATGGCGCGGCGCACCCGGTCGCTCTCGGCGGACCCATAACCCAGCGCGTGCCGCCGCGCGACGTGGGTGGCCGTCTTGGACGGCTTGACCGTCATCTGGTGCACCACCTTGGCGGCGCGGTCGGCGCCGCAATGCAAGTGCACCAGCTCGGACACCAGCTCGACGATGGACGTGCCGCCGGCGCAAGTGGCGCGGTGGCCGTCCAGGGCATAGTGGGCGTGCGTCTCGAAGGGCGCCCCGGGGTGCATCGCCTTCCAGTCCTCCACATGGAAGGGGTGGATGCACGGCACGTGGCCGTCCAGCAGGTCCAGGGCGGCCAGCACGAAGCTGCCGGTGCAGATGCCGATCAGCGGCACGCCCTGCCCGGCGGCCTTTTGCAGGAAGGCGCTGTGGCGCTTGTCGGCCTGGCCGATGCGCGACAGCAGGCCGCCGATCACGGCGACGTAGTCGAAATCGAGCGGCCCCTGGAATGGACGGCTGGCAGGGACGCGCACACCGCAGCTGGACGTGGTCGGCTCGCCCGCGTTGCCGAGGATTTCCCAGGAGCAGCGCACCTGCTGGCTGCCGTCGCCCAGGTCGGCGGCGTGGCGCAGGCCGTCGCACAGCCCGGCCAGCGACAGCAGCGGGAAGCCCGGCCACAGCACGATGCCCACGCGCAGCTCGAAGGCGGAGGCGCGCTTGCGCCGGGGCGCGGCGGTGGCGTCGCGGGGCGCGTCCAGGCGGTCGACCACGGAGCGGGACGCCGCCTCGGATGCCGTGGCGGCGGCCGGTGCAGCCTTCGGGGTTTTCACCTTCTGTCGCATCCGTTCAATCTAACTGCTTTGAACGGCCATGGCCAATGCCGGCTTGTTCCTAGGATGCCTCCGCGCCGTGAAGAAAAGACGGAACGGACGCGCCGGCACCTTCCCATCCCCACACCGACCCATCCCCATGGAGACGACCTTGAATACTCCCCGCGATTCCCGAACCCGTTCACCGATGGCGCGCCTGCGCGCACCGACCGCGCTGCTGGCGGCCCTCGCCCTGGCCGGGCTGGCCGCGGGCTGCGGGGGCGGCGGCTCCGACGACGCGGTGAAGACGCCCGGCGTCTCGGCCGGCGCCACCGGTTACGCCAACGGCGTGGTCGCGGTGTCGCACCCGCTGGCGGCCAAGGTGGGCGCCGACGTGCTTGCCGCCGGCGGCAACGCCTTCGACGCGGCCGCGGCGATCCAGTTCGCGCTGAACGTGGTCGAGCCGCAGAGTTCCGGCATCGGCGGCGGCGCCTTCATCGTGGCCTACGTGGCCAAGGACAAGCGCGTGGTCGCGCTCGACGGCCGCGAAAGGGCGCCGGCCGCCGCCACGCCGACGATGTTCGGCGACCTGAGCTTCGAAGACGCCTCCACCAGCGGCATCGCCGTGGGCGTGCCCGGCACGCTCAAAGCCTTCGGCACCGCACTGTCGCAGTGGGGCACCTACCCGTTGGCCAAGACGCTGGAGCCGGCGATCTCGCTGGCCGAGAACGGCCACCCGGTGGGCCGTCTGCTGGCCAGCGACATCCTCAACACCAGCGACCGCGGCTTCTCCACCTCCAACCTGCAGCCCGAAACCGCCGCGCTGTTCCGCCCCGGCGGCGTGCCGCTGGCCCAGGGCACGCTGCTCAAGCAGCCCGACCTGGCCAAGACCTTCAGGCTGATCGCCGCGCAAGGCACCGACGCCTTCTACAAGGGCGAGATCGCGGCGGCCATCGTCGCGGCGCAGACGCGTTCGACGACCACCGGCGCCGCCGGCGGCGCGTTGAAGGGCGGCGCCGCCGGAAAGATGTCGCTGGCCGACCTGGCCGGCTACGAAGCCACCATCCGCCAGCCGGTGACCGGCACCTACCGCGGCTACACCGTGGCCTCGATGCCGCCGGTGTCCAGCGGCGGGGTGACCGCGCTGCAGCAGTTCAGGATGCTCGAACAGTTCCCCCTGGGCGACAAGGCCAGGGGCTTCGGCTTCGGCGAGAAGAACACGCTGAACGTCATGATCGACGCGATGCGGCTGTCCTTCCAGGACCGCAACTTCTACCTCGGCGACGCCGACTTCGTGAACATCCCGGTGGCCGGCCTGCTCGACGCGGGCTACCTCGCGGGCCGGGGTGCGCTCATCAAGGCCGACGCCGCGCTGGGCAGCGCCGCGCTCAAGCCGGGCATGCCGGCCAAGTCGGGTTCCGGCACCCCGCCGGCCCAGAAGGACGCGAAGGAAGGCACGCACACCACCCATTTCGTGGTGGCCGACAAGGAGGGCAACGTGGTGTCCGTCACCACCACGGTGGAGTCGCTGTTCGGCTCGGGCATCCTGGTGCCGGGCTACGGCTTCCTGCTGAACAACGAACTGACCGACTTCAACTGGCCGCCCACCCTGGACGCCGCCAGCGGCAACATCGGCGCCAACGACGCCGCCCCGCGCAAGCGCCCGCGCAGCAGCATGACGCCCACCCTCCTGCTCAAGGACGGCAAGCCCTTCGCCGCGCTCGGCTCGGCCGGCGGCTCCAAGATCATCAACGCGGTGGTGCAGGTCACGTCCAACATGGTCGACCACGGCATGGGTGTGGAACAGGCGGTCGACGCGCCGCGCATCCACGCCGGCGCCAGCGGCCCGGTGTTCTGCGAAATCGGGCCGATGACGCCCACCGGCTTCACGCCGTCGCCCGCCTTCTCGCCCGCCGTGGTGGCCTCGGTCAACGCGATGCGCGAGCCGGCCCTGGGCATGCCCGCCTGCAGCGGCAACGAGGCCCACGGGGCCAACCTGTCGGTCCAGGCCCTGGTGATCGACCTGGCCACCGGTTTGAAATACGGCGCGGCCGACAAGCGGCGGGAAGGCACGGTGGCCGGCGTCAAATGAACGAGCGCGGACCGTGCCGCGCGGTGTTTGCGGCCGGCCTTGTACGCCCATGTAATAAAGGGCTCAAGCCGCGGCCGGGGCGTCCGAAAACAGCCATGCCGATGTAGGCTTGAAACAGGGTCCATGGCCCAAACGCGCGCATGCCTCAACCCATGCGCGCGCCTGTTTCGCCAACGCCTTCTTCAAAATCCCATAAGGAATTGCATGACCGCACCGATCGCCAAACCCCTGCATGCCCTCGCCGCCGCGGCGCTGACCGCCGCCCTGTTGCCCGCCGCCCAGGCGCAGGCCGTCAAACCCACGCTGGCCAAGGTGGCCGAAAGCGGCGCGATCCGCATCGCCTACCGTGCCGACGCCGTACCCTTCAGCTACGTGGACGGCGGCAAACCCACCGGTTTCTCCTTCGAAATGTGCGAGCGCATCGCCGAAGCGGCCAAGGCCAGGCTCAAGCGCACCGACATCAAGACCGAGCTGGTGGCCGTCACCTCGCAGAACCGCATCCCCTTCATCCTCGACGGCACGGTCGACTTGGAGTGCGGCGTCACCACCAACAACGCGGTGCGCGGCGAGCAGGTGCAGTTCTCGATCAACACCTTCTACACCGGCACCCGGCTGCTGACCAAGAAGTCCTCGGGCATCAAGGGCTACGCCGACCTGAAGGGCAAGACCGCTTCCACCACGGCCGGCACCAGCAACGTCGTGGTGCTGCGCAAGCACTTCCGCGACAACAACCTGGACGTGAACCTCGTCAACGCCAAGTCCGACGCCGAAGCCTTCGCGATGGTGGAGAACGACCAGTCGGCCGCCTACGGGATGGACGACATCCTGCTCTACGGCTTCGCCGCCAACTCCAAGAAGCCGTCCGACTGGGCCGTCGTTGGCGAGGCGCTGCAGGTGGAGCCCTACGCTTTCATGCTGCGCAAGAACGACCCCGAGTTCAAGAAACTGGTGGACGACACCATCGCCGGCGCGATGAAGAGCGGCGAGTTCGAGCGGCTTTACAAGAAGTGGTTCCTCTCGCCCATCCCGCCCAACAACATCAACATGAACGTGCCGATGAGCGACGAGCTCAAGGCCAACCTGAAGGCGCTGAGCGACAAGCCGGCGATGTGACCGCGGCGGCGACGCAAAAGGAAAGGCCGGGGCGATCCCGGCCTTTTTTCCGTCCCGCCGCGCGGCCTTTTCAGGCCTGTGCGTCGGCCAGGGCGGGGTAGTCGGTGTAGCCCTCCGCGCCGCCGCCGTAGAAGGTGGCCGGGTTGGGCGCGTTGAGCGGCGCGTCCTCGCGCAACCGGCGGGCCAGGTCGGGGTTGGCGATGAACGGCCGGCCAAAGGCGACCAGGTCGGCCTCGCGCGAAGCCACCGCCTCCATGGCCGTCTCGCGGGTGTAGCCGTTGTTGACCATCCATGCGCCGGCCGGGTGGTTGCGCTTGTAGAGCTCGCGCAGCGCGGCGAAGTCGAAGGGCGCGACGTCCCGCGCGCCGCCCGTCTGGCCTTCGATCAGGTGCAGGTAGGCCAGCTTCAGCGGCGCGATGTTCTCGACCACCTGGGTGAAAAGCGCCTGCGCGTCGCTGTCCTGGCCGGAATCGTTGCCCGGGTTCACCGGGCTCAAGCGCAGGCCGGTGCGGCCCGCGCCGGCCTCGGCCACCACCGCGCGCACCACCTCGGCCAGCAGCCGGATGCGGCGCGGGATCGGGCCGCCGTATTCGTCGTCGCGGTCGTTGATGCTGTCGCGCAGGAACTGCTCCAGCAGGTAGCCGTTGGCGCCGTGCACCTCCACGCCGTCGAAGCCGGCGTCCAGCGCGCAGCGCGCGGCCAGCCGGTAGCTCTCCACCACGGCCGGGATCTCGTCCAGCCGCAGCGCGCGCGGCGCGGAGACATCGACGAAACCGTCGCGGGTGAAAGTCTTGCTCCTGGCCTGGCGCGAAGTCGAAGAGACCGGCGCCTGGCCGCCCGGCAACAACGAGGTGTGGGAGATGCGTCCCACGTGCCACAGCTGGGCCACGATGCGGCCGCCGCGGGCGTGCACCGCCTGGGTCACCTTCTTCCAGCCGGCCACCTGCTCGGCGTTGTGAATGCCGGGGGTGTCGAGGTAGCCCTGGCCGAGCGGCGAGACCTGGGTGGCCTCGCTGACGATCAACCCCGCGCCGTCCTTCGGGTCGGCGCGCTGGGCGTAGTAGGTCGCGGCCAGCTCGCCGGGCACCTGGCCCGCGGCCGCGCGGTTGCGCGTCAGCGGAGCCATCACGAGGCGGTTGGAGACGGCGATGTCGCCGACGTTCATGGGGTCGAACAAAGTGGTCATGGCGTGTCCTCGGTGCCCGGACGGGCGGAAAGAAGGGGCCTGCAAGCCCGCGGGCGGGCCGCCGTCGGGATGGCGCAGGCGCGTCGCCGGATGGTGCGTCAAACCCAAAAAGCGTGCCTGGGCAGGTTTTCTGGAAAAAGTGTAGAGGCGCGTGCGGGAGTGGATGGGGCGGCTCCCGAATCGACAACTGAGGCCGATGCGCGGGATGGGGTGCGGAGGGGGGCGAGCCGCGAGGGACAGGGGCCAGGGGCTCCGTTCATGTCCCCCGTGGGCTTCGCCCACTCCTCCTGAACTTCAC
>CBIHOD010000008.1:0-82318 GCA_966211815.1 uncultured Burkholderiales bacterium | reverse complement strand
CTGCGATGGGGGCGGGATGCCCTGCGCAGTGAAGTATCAGGAGGAGCGGGGCGAAGCCCCGCGGGGGCCATGAACGGAGCAGGGCATCCCGCCCCCATCGCAGCGCGGGCGCGCCATATCGCCTCACGCACCTCGCATGGCCTCAGCCACCGGCGCCCGGTTGGCGAAGTAGCGGCAACCCGGTCGCAGCATCGATCCTCAACCGCTGCGCTTGAAGTCCCGCTGCACGCCGGGCCGGGCCGCGCCGGCCTCGTCCCAGGCCGGGCCTTCGAACCAGTCGTCGTCGCCGCGCAATGCGCCGGCCAGCATCGGCAGGCTTTCCAGGCCGAAGTAAAGGCGGCCTTCGACCTCGAAGTGGGGCACGCCGAACACGCCGAGCGCGGCCGCGCGGGCGGTGGCGTCTTTCAGCGCCTGCTTGACGGCGTCGCCCTGCGGGTCGGCCAACCCGCCGCCGCGTTGGCGCATCGACTCTTCCAGGCGTTCCGTCAAGGCCTGCAGGCGCCGCGGGTCGGCCGCGTCGGCGCCGCCGCCGTCCCACACGTGGCGGAAGACCTGTTCGCAGACCCAGCGGTTGGGCGACGCGCCGGGCCGGGCCGCCGCCAGCGCCAGGCGCAGCAGGGGCAGCGGGTTGAAGGGGTGCACCGCCGGCATGCGCAGCGGCACGCCGTGCCGGTGCGCGAGCCAGGCGATGTGCCGGTAGGTCCAGGCACGCTTGGGTTCGATCTCGGCCGGCCCCTTTTGGCCGAAATGCGTCAACAGGCCGGGCAACAGCACCGGCTGGTAGCGCACTTCATGGGACACCCCTTGCAGCGCCTCGGGCAGGCGCTCGAAGGCGAGGTAGGCGTAGGGCGAGAGGAAGTCGAGGTAGAAGGTGATCTGTTTCATGGTGGCGCGCCGCCGGGAAGGCCATCGGGAGTGCCATTGTCGGCGCTCGGACCGCGCGCGGGGTCGGCGGGGATTTGCGAAAGGGCCCGCGCCAGGTCGGCCTCCAGGTCGCCCGCGTCTTCCAGCCCCAGGTGGATGCGCACGAGCCGCCCTTCGTCCGGCAGCGCCGGCCGTCCGCGCAAGGCATGGGGCACCGCCGGCAGCACCAGGCTCTCGAAACCGCCCCAGCTGGTGCCGAGGGAGAAGAGTTCGAAGGCGTCGATGAAGCGTTCGAACGCCGCCTCGCCGCAAGGCGCCAGCTCGAAGCTGAGCGGCCCGGCGGCGCCGGAGAACTGGTCGCGCCACAGCGAGTGGCCGGGGTCGCCGGGCAGCGCGGGGAAGAGCACGCGCCTGACCCGCGGTTGCCGCTGCAGCCACGCCGCGACGCGCAAGGCCGTCTCCTGGTGGCGCCGCAGGCGCACCGCCAGCGTGCGCAGGCCGCGCAGCGCCAGCCAACAGGCGTCGGGCGCGGCGTGGCTGCCGCTGCGGTCGAGCCAGGCACGCACCCCTGCCAGCGCTTCGTGAGTCCCCGTCACCAGGCCGAGCATCACGTCGGAATGGCCGCCGATGAATTTGGTGGCCGAGTGGATGGCGATGTCCACGCCGAGCGCGTGCGGCTTGAAGAACAGCGGCGTGCCCCAGGTGGCGTCGGCCGCGACCGGCACGCCGCGCGCGCGGGCGGCGGCGCAGACGGCGCGGGCGTCGAGCATCTCCATCGTCAGCGAAGCCGGGGTCTCAATGAACACCAGCCGCGTGTCGGGCCGGATCAGGCCGGCGATGTCGGCGCCATGGGGGAAGAACTCGACGCGGGTGCCCGCGGCCGCGAGGTCCTTCTCGCAGAACAGCCGCGTCGGCCCGTACACACCTTCGCTCACGAGCAGGTGCCCGCCCGCGCCGCCGTGCGCGGCCAGCACCGCCGTGATCGCCGACAGGCCGCTGGCGGTGGCGATGCAGGAAGCAGCGCCTTCCAGCGCCGCCATCGCCTGTTGCAACTCGAAGGTGGTGGTGGTGCCCGAGCGCCCGTAGCGCGGCGATTCGAACAACGTGCCGTGGTGGGCGCGCTCGTAGTCGGCCAGGGTCTCGAAAACGACGGTGGAAGTGCGCACCAGCGGCGGGCTGACCGATTGGGCGGCGCGGCTGGAGGCGCGGCCGAGATGGGCCAGCGCGGTGTCGATGCGGTGTTTCGGCGAGTCGGACGGGTGGTCGTGCATGGCGGAGCGCGGGTTGGGTTGGGATGGGATGGGCTAGCCCTGGGCCTTCATACTGCCGCGCATGCCGCCGCCCAAACGCCATGACGCGTCGCCGGAACGCCAGGATGAGCCGGCCCGACCCACCGCGCCGTGGACGACGCTCGCCCGCCGTTACGCCGAAGGCAGCCGCCGGCCGGCTCACCGCCACGCCACCGCCCAGCTGGTGTTCGTGGCCGCTGGCATGCTGCAGGTCCGGACGCCGCAGAGCCAATGGACGGTGCTGCCGCAGCGCGCGCTGTGGTTGCCGCCGCGGCAGGAACACGCGATCGAAGCGTTGTCGGCCCACGCCGAGCTGCGCACCGTCTATTTCGATCCCGCCTGGGTGGACGCCTGCTGCGGCGCCGGGGCATTCGCGCGCCGCGCCGAAACCCACGCGCTGGAATGCCCGGCCCTGGTCCGCGAACTGGTGATAGCGCTGTTCGACGGCCGCCGCGCCGCGGCGACGCAGGCGCGCGCGGCGGCGCTGCTGCTGCACGCGCTCGGCGAATCGGCCTGCCTGCCGACACGCCTTCCGCTGCCCGCCGCCGAACCTTTGCGCCGCGCGGTGCTGCCCTTGCTGTCGCGGCGGCAAGGGCCATGCTCGCTGGAAGACGCCGCGGAACGGGCGGCCATGTCCCCGCGCAATTTCACCCGCCGCTTCGCGGCCGACACCGGCATGACCTTCCGCGCGTGGCGCCGGCAAGCGCGGCTGCTGGCGTCGTTCGACCTGCTGGCCGGCGGCCGGCCGGTCAAGGCCATCGCCGCTTCGCTCGGCTTTTCCAGCAGCAGCGCCTATGTGGCGGCGTTCCGCGAGGCCTTCGGCCTCACGCCCGAAGCCTTGCGCCGGGGCGGCGCCGTTCCCGGGAAGGAATGAACCCCGGGCGCGTCACGGCGCCGTCGGTTCCATCCACAGCGGCCCGCCGCGCTCGGCCAGGCGCAGCCAGACTTCGCGCTTGGCTTCGTCCGGCATCTTCGACCAGGCCGCGATCTCGTCCAGCGTGCGCCAGCAGCCTTCGCACAAACCGGTCTGCGGGTTCATCCGGCAGACGTTGACGCAGGGGCTGGGCACGCCGGGGATGGGGGTGGATGCAGGCATGGGAAGGGGAATGCGCAGGGCGAAACGTGCCCGCCGGGATCGTCCCACATTTGCGCGAGGGGTGCCGCGATCAGCTTCGCTGATCGCGATGGGCCGAAGTGATTGGCTTCGGCGCGCCCGTCCGGGCAGACTGCGCAGCCCTCGCGCCGCGCAACGGCCGCCGCGCGCAATCCACCATGAAGAAGCCCGCAAAGGCTTGAAAGGTATTCGGCATGCGTCCTGCCAGTTTGGTTTTCCACGGCATGCTGGTGTGCGCGGCGCTGGCAGGTTGCGGCGGTGGTCGGGAGCCCGCCGGCGACGGCGAATCAGCCGCCCCGTCCGCCGCGCCCGCCGCGGAGGCTCCGCAAAGGGAAGAGGCCGCCGCGGCCGGCAGCCAGGTCGCCGTCACGGCGCGTGCGACGCTCGCTGCACAGGTCGGCGCGTTGATGGAGGTGCGCGCCGACGGCCGGCTGCTGGGCCGGATCGAAGTGCGTTCGCCGCAGTACGAGGTTTACCGCTTCTCCAGCCCCGCCTTGCTGGCCAACGGCGCCAAGGTCGACGTCTCTTTCGTGAATGACGGCGTGGTGGCGGGCGAAGACCGCAACCTGTACGTGCGGTCGATCGCCGTGGACGGCAAGCCTTTCGCGCCGGACGCGCCCCAGGTGCGTTACGACAGGGGCGCCCTGGACGGCATCGACACGATGCCCGGCCGCGAAGACCTGCTGTGGAACGGCACGCTGCGCCTGGAATACAGCGGCAACCAGGCGCTCACCGTGCGCGCCCGTGGCAGCCTGGCGGCCGGCCGGGGCCCGGTGATGGAAGTTCGCCTCGACGGGCAGGCGTTGGCCAGGGTGGAGGTCGCCAACACCCGCTACGCCGACTACACCTTCAACCTGCCCGACGGCCTGCCGGCGCAAAGCAGCCTGGACCTGGTCTTCGCGAACGACCTCGCCGCCGGCGGCGAGGACAGGAACCTGTATGTCGAGTCGATCAAGGCCCGCGGCGTGGAGCAGACCTCCACGGGCGCGGGCGTCACCTACGACAAAAGCTACGGCTCCGCCACCGGCTCGGATGTGGTCGCCGGGCGGGAAGACATGCTGTGGAACGGGGCGCTGAGGTTCAAGCTCGCGGCCGATGCGGCGCCGCTGCTGGCGTTCTCCTGGCCCGCCAGCGCTTCGTTCGAGGATGACTTCGAGCGCCCGGCGGCCGCGGCGGACTGGCGCTTCGTGCCCGGCGCCGAGTTCGGCGGGGGCTCGAAAGGCGGGATTTCGCGGGTGGCGGACGCGGTCGGCGGCGGCCATGCGCTGCAGCTCGACTATTCGACCCGCTGCGACGCCGCCCCCTGCCCCGTCTACGCCGAAGCGGCCCGCACGCTGGCCGCCCCGGTGCCCGCCGACAACCTGCGGTTCAGGATCAGGAACAAGCTGGAACGCGCCGCCCGCGTCTTCGCCCGGGTGAAAGACGGCACCGGCCAGACGCACATCTACCGGCCCGAGCGCTGCCCCTTCGAAACGGCTTCGGACACCTGGTGCACCCTGGACGTGGACCTGCGGCTGCCCAGCATGAGCTTCGGCGGCGCCGCCGACGGCCGGCTCGCCGGCGGTGTCGCCGAAGTGGCGGTGGTGGTGCAGGCGGTGGACGGCTGGCGCATCCGCGCCATCGAAGGCGCGCTGCAATTCGACGACGTGGTGCTGTCGACCGGGCCCGCCGCGGTGTCCCTGTCCAGGGTGCCCGCGGCCGGCGTGGCCGAAGCCAAGGCGGTCTCCGCCTGGCGCGGGCCGGATTCCCCGGACGCGGCCTCCAGGCTGGGCGTGTCCGCGCATTTCAACCAAACAGCGGAGGTCAACCGCCTGCACCTGCTGAAGGCCCGGGAAGCCGGTTTCCGCTTCGTGCGCACCGACCTGTTCTGGGACCGGATCGAGAAGACGCGCGGCGTCTACGACTTCTCGGCCTACGACACCTTGCTGGCCGACGCCAGGTCGCTGGGCCTGGACGTGCTGTTCATCTTCGCCTACACCAACCCGCTGCACCGCGACGGCGCCTTGATGTCCACCGCCGCCGAGCGCGACGCCTTCGCCGCCTACGCCGGCGCCGCGGCCGCTCGGTTCAAGGGCCAGGGCGTGCGGTTCGAAATCTGGAACGAGCCGAACACCGGCGCCGACTGCCCGTCGGGCAACGTCGGTTTCTGGCGGCCCAGGCCGGACGCGGCGTCCTACGGCCAACTCGTCGCGGCCACCATGAAAGCGGTGCGCGCCGCGGACCCGAAGGCCCAGGTCACCCTGGGCGGGCTGGTGCCCAGTTTCGCTTCGCCCTGCGACGCGGCGCGGCCCACCGAGTTCTCGTTCCAGTACATCGACGCGCTGGAGCGCGCGGGAGGACTGGCCCCGGTCGACGCACTCGGCTACCACGCCTACTACATCAACCCGGAAGCCTGGGGCGCCGAGCTGCACATGCTCAGGACCCTGCTGCGCGAGAAAGGCCGCGCGTCGCTGGCGGTGTGGGACACCGAGTGGGGCTTTTCCAGCGCCTGCCCCGACGGCGAGACGCCCTGCGCGATCGCCGACGGCCGACAAAAGCTGGACAAGCGGGCCCGGCAGGCGGTCCGCCTGGCGCGGCGTTTCCTGGTGGGCGCCACGCTGGGGCTGCCGGTGAATGTCTGGTACGACCTGGTCGACGACGGCCTCGCCATGGACAACCGCGAACACCATTTCGGGCTTTACGACACCGATCTGCGGCCCAAGCCGGCGCAGGAAGCGATGAAGACCTTCGCCGCCGCGTCGAAAGGCCGCTTGACGGGCGCCGCGCCCAACCTGCCCGCCGGATTGCACGCGCTGCGCTTCAGCGACGGCGGGGAGGCGGTCTACGCGGTGTGGGTCGACCGGGGGCAGGTGCGGCTGGACATCGACACCCGCGGGCTGGCCCAGGCGACCGACGCCCGCGGGCGCGGCCTGGCGGCCACCGGCCCGGTGCTGCTGCGCGAAGCCGACGGCCCGGTCTACCTCACCTACCGCTGAGCCGGGGGTCAGGCGGAGGCCGACACGACGTCCGCCACCGGCGCACCGGTCAACGCGACCAGGTCGTCGGGCGACAGTGGGAAAACGCCGTTGGGGTGCCCGGCGGCGGCCCAGACGACGTCGAAGCGGAACAGCTCGCGGTCGATCAGCGTGACCGGCGGCGTCGCGTGCGCCACCGGCGACACGCCGCCGATCGAGAAACCGGTCTTGGCCTTGACGAACTCCGCGTCGGCGCGGCCGAGGCTGCCGGGGCCGTCGGCCACGAGCAGGGCCACCTTCTTCTCGTCGACGCGCCGGTCGCCCGAGGTGACCACGAGCACGGCGGCGTCGTCGCGCTTGCGGCGGAAGATCACGCTCTTGGCGATCTGCCCCAGGCTGACGCCGAGCGCGTCGGCCGCCTCCTGCGCGGTGCGCGCCGAGATCGAGAGGAACTGCGGGGCGTGCGGGTGCTTCAGTTCGGCCAGCCGGGCCGACACGCGCTGGAAGCCTTCGGACGCCGCGCCCGCCACGGTGCCGGCATTGCCGCCGTTCCCGGCGCCGCTCATGCGCAGGCTTCCATTTGCGAGGCGCGCTTGGCCAGCAGCGCATTGCCCGAGCGGGACACCGGCTTGCGGCCGAGCACGCCCGAGATGAAGGCCGCGGCGTCGACGAGCTTGTCGATGTCGATGCCGGTGTCGATGCCCAGGCCGTTCAGCATGAACAGCACGTCCTCGGTGCCGACATTGCCGGTGGCGCCCTTGGCGTACGGGCAGCCGCCCAGCCCGGCCACGCTGGCGTCGAAGTGGTGGATGCCCATCTGCAGGCAGGCGTGGACGTTGGCCAGCGCCTGGCCGTAGGTGTCGTGGAAATGGCCGCTGACCTCATGCAGCGGGAAGTGGCGCAGCGCGCGCTCCATCGCCGCCTGCACCTTGGCCGGCGTGCCGACGCCGATGGTGTCGGCCACGCCGCAGTGGTCCACGCCGATGCCCTTCATCAGGCGCACCACGCGTTCGACCTCGTCGGCGCCGACATCGCCCTGGTAGGGGCAGCCCACCGCGCAGGAAATGGCGGCGCGCACCTTGATACCCATCCCGTGCGCCGCCGCGACCACCGGCCGGAAGCGCTCGATGCTTTCTTCGATGCCGCAGTTGATGTTGCGCTGGCTGAAGGCCTCGCTGGCGGCGGCGAAGACGACGATCTCGTCGGGCTTGATGTCGGCCGTGGCCACGGCGGCCTCGAAGCCCTTCAGGTTCGGGGTCAGCACCGAATAGCGCACGCCGGGCGCGCGCTTCACGCCGGCCATGACCTGGGCGTTGTCGGCCATCTGCGGCACCCACTTGGGGCTGACGTAGCTGGTGACCTCGATCTCCTTCAGGCCGGCGTCCTGCAGGCGGTGGACGAGTTCGATCTTGTGCGCGGCGTCGACCGGCTGCTTTTCGTTCTGCAGGCCGTCGCGGGGACCGACGTCGACCAGGGTGACGCGGGTGGGGAAGGTCATGGGGGGCTCTCTTTCTTTCTCGATCGGAGGCGGGGTTGGAGCGCAGGCTGTTCAGGATGATCGGTCATTTCGGCCGGCGCGGGGTGGACGGAAGGCGGGGACAGTTCTTTCTCCGACCCCGTTCGGGCTGAGCCCTTCGACGGGCTCAATCGGAAGAGAAGGTCGCCCCCACCGCCCCCTCACCCCAACCCTTCTCCCCCGTGCCGGGGGCGAGGGAGTTTGCGCTTCTCCCATCCCTCTCCCGCTTGCGGGAGAGGGTGGGGGTGAGGGTGTGGGCAGGCCACAAAACTTGACATAAACCGTAAAGCGCCAGCCCGAACGAATTCGAAGGGGCGCGAGCGCACCCGTCAACCCGCCGCCTCCAGCTTCAGCAACTCCTCCCCCTCGCCCACCTGGTCGCCCGCGGCGTACAGCAGCTCGGCCACCCGGCCATCCCGCGGCGCGGTGATGGTGTGCTCCATCTTCATCGCCTCCATCACCGCCAGCGGCTGGCCCTGCTTGACGGACTGGCCGGGCTGGGCAAGGAAGGCGATCAGCTTGCCGGGCATCGGCGCCGTGAGGCGCCCGCCGTCGCCCGCGCCCTGCCCGGCATGGGCGATGGGGTCGAACTCGACCACGGTGGCCTGGGCCTGCAGGCCGAAGACGGTGTAGCGCTCGCCCTGGGCGTGCACCGCCAGGCGCTGGCGGACCTCGCCGAGAAGCACGTCGAGATCCTCCCCGCCCAGCGCGGTGAACCGCAGCGGCCAGCGCCCGCCGGCCACTTCGAGCACCGTCAGGCCGTCATGCGTGCGCTCCAGGGCGACGGTATGGGGCTGGTCCTGCCAATTCAAGTGCAGCAGGCGCCGGGCGCCGCCGTGCAGGCGCCAGCCGTCGCGGCGCGACCAGGGGTCGTCGGCCTGCGAGGCCTGCTCGGCCTGAAGCTTGTGCGCGGCCACGGCGGCGGCGGCCAGGGGCAGCGGCAGCGCGGGCGCGTCGAACAGCGCGGCGCGCTCGCGCTCGATCAGCGCGGTGTCGAGGTCGGCGGTCGAGAAGGCGCGGCTGTTCGCCACGCGGCGCAGGAAGGCGACGTTGGTGTGCAGGCCGACGATGCGGGTCTGGGCCAGGGCAGCGTCGAGCCGGGCCAGCGCCTGCTGGCGGTCGGCGCCCCAGACGATGAGCTTGGCGATCATCGAGTCATAGAAGGGCGGGATCGCGTCGCCTTCGCGCACGCCGGCGTCCACCCGCACGTCGGCGCGCTCGAAGCGGGCGCAGGGCGGCAGGCGGAAGACGTCGAGCCGGCCGGTGGCGGGCAGGAACTGCGCATCGGGGTTCTCGGCGCAGATGCGCGCCTCGATGGCGTGGCCGTGCAGGCGCAGTTCATCCTGCTTGAGCGGCAGCGGCTGGCCGGCGGCCACGCGCAGCTGCCATTCGACCAGGTCGAGGCCGGTGACGGCTTCGGTGACCGGGTGCTCGACCTGCAGCCGGGTGTTCATCTCCATGAAGTAGAAGCGCAGGTCGCCGTCGGCCCGCGGCTCGGCGATGAACTCGACCGTGCCGGCGCCGACGTAACCCACCGCCTTGGCGGCGGCCACCGCGGCGGCGCCCATCTCGCGGCGGCGCACCTCGCTCATGCCGGGCGCCGGCGCCTCCTCCAGCACCTTCTGGTGGCGCCTCTGCACCGAGCAGTCGCGCTCGAAAAGGTAGACCACTTCGCCGCGCGTGTCGCCGAACACCTGGATCTCGATGTGCCGCGGCCGCGTGACGTAGCGCTCGATCAGCACCGCGTCGTCGCCGAAGCTGTTGATCGCCTCGCGCCGGCACGAAGCGAGCGCCGCGTCGAACTCGCCCGCGGACGCCACGATCCGCATGCCCTTGCCGCCGCCGCCCGCGCTGGCCTTGATCAGCACCGGGTAGCCGATGCGGTCGGCCTCGCGCTTGAGCAGGGCCGGGTCCTGGTCGGCGCCGTGGTAGCCGGGCACCAGGGGCACGCCGGCGGCCTCCATCAGCCGCTTGGACTCGGCCTTCAACCCCATCGCCTTGATGGCGGCGGGCGGCGGCCCGATGAAGGCGACCCCGGCGTCCAGGCAGGCCTGGGCGAAGTCTTCGTTCTCGCTCAGGAAGCCGTAACCCGGGTGCACCGCCTCGGCGCCGGTGGCGCGCGCGGCGGCGAGGATGACGTCGGCTTTGAGGTAGCTGTCTTTCGGCGCCGGGCCGCCGATGCGCACGGCTTCGTCGCAGGCCATCACGTGGGCGGCTTGCGCGTCGGCGTCGGAATACACCGCGACGGTGCGGATGCCGAGCTTGCGCGCGGTGGCGGCGACGCGGCAGGCGATCTCGCCGCGGTTGGCTATGAGGATCTTCTTGAACACGGTGGTTCTCCGTTGGATGGCTTGACCTGTGCGGCTGGCGCGGCCGGCTTCAAGCCGCGCCGCGCAGCCAGGCGGGCGGGGACTTGTCCAGGAAGGCCTGCACCCCTTCCCGGCCCTCCGCGCTGCCGCGGATGTCGGCGATCCGCTCCGCCGTCTCTTCCCGCAGCGCGTCGGTGATGGGCTGGCCCGCCAGGTCCTGCACCAGGCGCTTGCAGGCGCGCGAGGCCATCGGGCCGTTGGCGAGGATGGCGGCGAGGACTTCGTCGACCCTGGCGTCCAGCGGGGCGTCGCCGCCGCCCGCGTCCACCAGCTCGTGCACGAAACCCAGGGCATGCGCCCGCTCGGCCGAGAAACGCTCGGCCGTGACCATGTAGCGGCGGGCGGCCTGTTCGCCCAGGGCGCGCAGCACATAGGGGCCGATGGTGGCCGGCATCAGGCCGAGCTTGGCCTCGCTCAGGCAGAAGGTCGCCGCGCCGCTGGCCACGACCACGTCGCAGACCGCCGCCAGGCCGACGCCGCCGGCGTAGCAGTCGCCGTGGACGCGGCCGATCAAGGGCACCGGGCAGCGGTAGAGCGTCCACAGCATGTCGGACAGCGCCTGGGCATCGGTGCGGTTCTGCTCCCAGTCGTAACCGGCCATGGCGCGCATCCACGAGAGGTCGGCGCCGGCGCAGAAGGCCTTGCCGCGGCCGCCGAGCACCACGGCGCGCAGGCCGCCGTCTTGGCCGAGTTCCGTAAAGGCGCGGGTCAGCTCGGCGATCACCTCTTCGTTGAAGGCGTTGCGCACCTCGGGCCGGTTGAGCCAGACGCGGGCGACCATGGGTTGCTGCCGCTCGACGGTGATGTGCTGGTAGGTCATGGCATCGGTTCCTCGGTTCAAAACCCCTGGGCTTTCAAGAATTCGGCGACCTTGGGCTGCCAGACCTGCGGCGCATGGGTGAACAAGGCGTGGCCGTCCTCACCGTCGGGCGGGAACTGCACGAACTCGCCCACGCCGCCGGCGGCCTGGAAGGCCGAGAACCACAGACGGGGTTGCGTTGCGCCCATGAAGAGGTCGTTCTCGGCGTAGACCCACAGGGTCGGGATGCGGGCGGTCTGACCGTAACCGGCGAACAGCCGCTCGAGCTGCCCCGGCATGCAGGGGTTCCCGGGGTGGGTCTTGGGATCGCCGCCACCCCCGCCCGCGAAATTGATCGCGGCCGCCACGCCAGGCGCGTTCTTCGCCGCCATGGCCACGGCGATGGTGCCGCCGTAGGACTGCCCCATGACCACGGTGCGGTCAGGCAGCACATCGGGTCGCTGGCGCATCCAGGCGACCACCTGGGAGGTGAGCTGGGCGCCCGCTTCGTAACCCGGCGCGTAGCGCTTGCGTTCGCAGGCGCCAGTGTCCTCGACGTCTTCGCCACCGGTCTCGCCGTAGCCCACCCGCGTGGGAACGGCCACGATGAAACCCAGGCCCACCAGGAAGCGCGACGCATCGCCGTATCGGGCGCGGCCCAGGCGCGCCCGGGCTTCGGCCTTCGTCGCGCGGCCGTGGTTGAGCACCAGCAGCGGCCGCGCCGCGTCGCCGGGCGCCTTGAAGACGGTGAGCACGATGTCCTGCCGCACCGCCTTGCCATAGGCGTCGACCACTTCGACCGGCACGCGGTGGATTTCTTCCAACACTTTCTGCGCCCAGGCTGCGCCCGCCCGCAGCCACAGGGCGGCGAAAAGCACGGCCAGGATCCAGGCGGGCCGGTGGCGCATCGCGGGGGCGGGGGCGGTCATCGCAGCGGGCGGCCGGCCGTCACATGCGGAACACGCCGAACTTCGTCTCGGGGATGGGCGCGTTCAGCGAGGCGCTCAGGCCCAGCGCGAGCACGCGCCGGGTGTCGGCCGGGTCGATCACGCCGTCGTCCCAGAGCCGCGCGCTGGCGTAATAAGGGTGGCCCTGGGTTTCGTACTGCTGGCGCAGCGGCGCCTTGAACGCTTCCTCTTCCTCGGCGCTCCAGGCGCCGCCCTTGGCCTCGATGCCGTCGCGCTTGACGGTGGCCAGCACGCTGGCGGCCTGCTCGCCGCCCATCACGCTGATGCGCGCGTTGGGCCACATCCAGAGAAAGCGCGGCGAATAGGCGCGGCCGCACATGCCGTAGTTGCCGGCGCCGAAGCTGCCGCCGATGATCACCGTGAACTTCGGCACCGCGGCGCAGGCCACCGCGGTGACCATCTTGGCGCCGGCGCGCGCGATGCCCTCGTTCTCGACCTTGCGGCCCACCATGAAGCCGGTGATGTTCTGCAGGAAGACCAGTGGGACCTTGCGCTGGCAGCACAGCTCGATGAAATGGGCGCCCTTGTTGGCGCTTTCGGTGAAGAGGATGCCGTTGTTGGCGACGATGCCCACCGGCATGCCTTCGATGAGGGCGAAGCCGCAGACGAGCGTGGCGCCGTAGCGCGCCTTGAACTCGTCGAATTCCGAGCCGTCGACGATGCGGGCGATGACCTCGCGCACGTCGAAGGGCTTGCGGGTGTCCACCGGGATCACGCCGTGCAGCTCGGCGGCGTCGAACAGCGGCGGGCGCGGCGGCCGGGTGGCCAGCTGCGCCGGTTTGCGGCGGTTGAGGTTGGCCACCGCGGCACGGGCCAGGGCCAGCGCGTGGGTGTCGTCGTCGGCGAGGTGGTCGGCCACGCCGGACAGCCGGGTGTGCACGTCGCCGCCGCCGAGGTCTTCGGCGGTGACGACCTCGCCGGTGGCCGCCTTCACCAGCGGCGGGCCGCCGAGGAAGATGGTGCCCTGTTCCTTGACGATGATGGTCTCGTCGCTCATCGCCGGCACGTAGGCGCCGCCGGCGGTGCACGAGCCCATCACCACCGCGATCTGCGGAATGCCCTCGGCGCTGAGGTTGGCCTGGTTGAAGAAGATGCGGCCGAAGTGGTCGCGGTCGGGGAAGACCTCGTCCTGGTTGGGCAGGTTGGCGCCGCCGCTGTCCACCAGGTAGATGCAGGGCAGGTGGTTCTGCGCGGCGATCTCTTGGGCGCGCAGGTGTTTCTTGACCGTCATCGGGAAATAGGTGCCGCCCTTCACCGTGGCGTCGTTGCAGACGACCATGCATTCCACGCCGCCCACGCGGCCGATGCCGGCGATCACGCCGGCACCGGGCGCCGCGTCGCCGCCGTCCTTGTCGGGGTACATGCCCAGCGCTGCCAGCGGGGCCACTTCGAGGAAGGGCGTGTCGGGGTCGAGCAGCATCTCCACCCGGTCGCGCGGCAGCAGCTTGCCGCGGGCCACGTGCTTGGCCCGCGCGGCCTCGCCGCCGCCCTGGGCGATCTGCGCCAACCGGGCGTTCAGGTCGTCGACCAGTGCCCGCATCGCGGCGGCGTTGGCCTTGAAATCGTCGGAGCGGGGGCTGAGTCTGGAGGCGAGCTGGGGCATGGGGTCTCCGGTGGGCCTGTCTTCGGGACGCGGCCTCAATTGACGTATACGTAAAGTAGATTCTAGAACGAGGCGGGTGGAAGTTGCACGCGGAAAATCGATCCGACGCAAAGGTCGGGCCCCATGCCCGGGCGGACGGCCGGACCGGGCGCCACCCCGCGCCCCGCTCGATTTGCGGCATGCGCAGGCGAAAAGGCGGGGTGCCCGAGCGGGACAGGCGCCGCGCCGCCACAGGCCGGGCGGCCCGCCCTGGCGAGCGTCAGGCCAGCGGCGGGAAGGCCACCGCCTGCTGCGGCGGCAGCTTGGCCATGCAGGCCGAGAACAGGCCGCTTTCCAGCCACTGGCGCAGCCAGGCGTGCAGCGCGGGCCAGGCCTGGCCGTCGAACCAGGCCGGCTCCACCGCGGCGAACTGGCGCACGAAGGGGAAGGTGGCCAGGTCGGTCGCGCAGGGCCGGTCTCCGCCGAGCC
This sequence comes from uncultured Burkholderiales bacterium, assembly GCA_966211815.1. Taxonomy (GTDB): domain Bacteria; phylum Pseudomonadota; class Gammaproteobacteria; order Burkholderiales; family Burkholderiaceae_C; genus JANPCX01. The sequence goes on along the minus strand of CBIHOD010000008.1, from coordinate 68,374 downwards.
AGGGCTGGGCTCGAAGCCGTGCATCCAGCAGCGCCGGCAGCGCCGCGGCGGCGTGTTCGCGCGCGGCCTCGCGGCTCGTCCCTTCGCCGGCGTGGCGCTCCGGGTATTTGTAGCGGTCCAGGTAGTGTTTGAACTCGCCGTCGTTGCGCCGGAGCAGTTCCAGGTTCGCGGGCGATTGGGCCCGGCTCCAGGCGCCTTGCGGGTCGGCCGTGGCCAAGGCCCACCGCATGATGTCCCAGCTTTCTTCCAGCACACGCCCGTCCGGAAGGCGCAACACCGGCACCGTGCCTTTGGGCGACAGGCTCAGCAGCCCGGCCGGCTTGTCGCGCAGCACGATCTCGAAGGCTTCGAACGCCGCCCCGGCCTGCAGCAGCGCCATGCGGGCCCGCATGGCGTAGGGGCAGCGGCGGTAGGTGTACAGCAGCGGCAAGGCAGGCGGGGTCGGCGATTGCATGGGGGCAAGGGCTTGGTCGGTCGGCCGATTGTGTGGCCGGCGGGACGTCCCAGGATTGCGCGAACGACCGCGACGGCGGCGGCACGCGGACAATCGCCGGAGGCTTACACCGCCGCGAAGCAAGGCTTCGTGTTTCAAGCAAGGACGGCGTCAGTGAACGCGGCTACGCTAGTCCACTGAGTCAGAGAAATAGCACCCCCGTGAGGCCCCTGCCCAGGCTGCGCGCCACGCCCATCCCCACACCCCAGGGTTCACCGGCGGGGGTGCTATTTCTCTGGCTCGGTGGACTGGTGGGCCGATCGGCCGGGCGGGCAGGATCCCCGGCATCGGACGCAGGACGACGAATAGGCAGACATCCCACAACGGAGACAACACCATGACGAATCGTTCGCCGACGCTCACGCGACGCCGGATCGCTTTGACGCTGGGCGCGCTGGCCTTCGCCGGCGGCGCGTTCGCGCAGCAGGCCCCCGCCGGCTACCCGCAGCGCGCCATCAACTTCCTCGTGCCCTTCCCCGCCGGCAGCGCCACCGACCAGATGGCGCGCGTGCTGGGCGAATACATCGGCAAGGCGACCCGGCAACCGGTCATCGTCGACAACAAACCCGGCGCCAACGGCACCCTCGGCACGGCCGCGGCGGCCAAGATGCCGGCCGATGGCTACAACTTCCTGATCGCCACCAGCACCACGCACGCGGCGAACGCTTCTCTCTACCGGCGGCTGCCCTACGACCCGATCAAGGACTTCACCCCGGTGTCGCAACTGGCCGAGATCCCCTTCGTGATGCTGGTGCACCCGTCGGTGCAGGCGGACACCGCCGCGAAATTCGTCGCCCTGGTGCGCGCCAACCCCGACAAATTCGCCTGGGGATCCGGCTCCAGCGGCAGCCTGATCCCCGGCCACGCCCTGGTGTCGGCCAACAACCTGCAGATGCTGCACGCGCCCTACAAGGGCGTGCAGCCGGCGATGACGGACGCGATGGGCGGGCAGATCCAGCTCGTCTTCGGCGACCTCGCCTCGGCCGCGCCGCAGGTCAAGGCCGGCAAGCTTCGCGCGCTGGCCGTCACCTCGACCGCCGAGCACCCGATGCTGCCCGGCGTCCCCCCGATGTCCACCGTGGTGCCGGGTTTCGAGCTGACCGCCTGGTTCGCGATCTATGCGCCGGCCGGCACGCCCGAGCCCGTCGTCCAGAAGATGAACCAATGGGTGCGCGCCGCGCTGGCCGACCCCGCCGTCAAGGCCAAGCTCGGCCCGCTCGGCTTCCGCTTCACGCCCAGCAGCCCGCAGGAGCTCGGCGTCTTCGCCGCCAAGGAAACCGTCAAATGGGCCAAGGCGGTGACGAACGCGAAGATCGTGCCGGAGTGACGACGCGGTGACGGCGCCCCGCGCGGTGCACAACGCCGCATGTGGGGCTCGGCCGATCGGCGCGCACCCGGGCGGTCCCCCGCGCCACTGCGGCGCCGTCCGATGAAGACGGCTGGCTCGGCCCTTGTCTCGCCCACGCTGTCCGCCTCCCGGGGGGCGGTGGCTTTCGATGGCTTCTGCAGGCTCAGCCGAAAGAAGAGGTCCGCGGTGCACGCCCCCGTTGCGCTGCGAAGTCAAAATGCAGACCCTTGCGTTCCGACATGACGGGCCCACCCTCCCGTCCAACCCCATGAAGAAGAAAAGCGTCCGCGCCACCGCCCTGCCGCCGCTGGGGGGCATCGGCCTCACGAACCCCCGGCGGGTCCGGTGAGTTTCCGATGACCGACCACGCCACCCCGTCGCGGCATGCCATGCAAGCCCGGTTCTCCCTCACCCGCGACGATTTCAACCACTTCCAGAAACTGGTCGCCAGGCGCATCGCCCTTCGCATCGGCAATTACTCGCTGCTGGGCGCCTGCCAGCTCGGCGTGTGGGTGCTGATCGGCTTGGCCGTGGCGGGCTTCTTCAGACTGGCGGAGGACCACCCCGACGTCGCTTGGCCGCTGCGCGTCTTCGGCGTCTTCGCCGGCCTCGCCCTGCTGGCGGTGATGCTGATGCCCTACCTGCAACAGGCGCTGATCCGCAAGCATTTGCTGATGTCCCAAGGCTCCTTCCTGGCCGAGCAGACCGTCACCCTCTCCGAGGCGGTGCTGCGCATCGACGCGTCGCGCGGCTCCGCCGAGGTGCTGTGGTCAGGCTTCCTCGACGCGGCGCAGGACGAGCGCAGCTACTACTTCTTCCTCGACACCGCCCAGGCGGTGATCATCCCCAAAGCCGCGGCCACGAGCGAGTTCAAGGCGCTGCTGGAGCGGCAGCTGCAAGCCGTCGGGCAACGGGCGAAATCCGGCGGCTGACCCAACCTCCACCACGCCCCGGCCGGCGCACCGATGCCCAGCTTCACGATCCGCACCGAGCTGCCCCGCACGACGCCCGAGGCGTTCTGGGCCGGCATGTCGATCGACGCGGTGAACGCCGAGCTGCGGCCCCTGGCGCGCATGGGCGCGCCCGCCGCCTGGCGGCGCTGCCCGCTCGACCAGTGGACGACCGGCCGCGTGCTGTTCCGCAGCACGATCTGGCTGTTCGGCGTCTTGCCCGTCGACTCGCATTCGCTGCGCCTGGAAGCCCTCTACGCCGGTCCGCGCGGTTTCCTGGAAGACTCGGAAACGCTGTGGAACCGCCGGTGGCGGCACGAACGCACCACCGCAGCGACCGCCGCGGGCGGCCTGCTGGTCGAGGACCGCCTCACCGTCGAAAGCCGACTGCCGGGCATGGCGGCGTTGATGATGCCGGTCTACCGGTTCGTCTTCCGGCACCGGCACCGGCGGTTGAGGGCGATGCATGGGGGCGGCGCGGACGGATGACCCGTCGGCGCGGCAAGGCTGCACGCCGCGGCAACGGGCGCCGCCGGCAGGCGCGGCGAAAGAAAGAGTGAATGAATGAATGAACGAACAGGACGACACCCATGGCCACCTTAGAACGCGCCATCGCCATCGCCGCCCAGGCCCACGGCGGCCAGCTGGACAAAGCCGGCCAGCCCTACATCCTGCACCCGCTGCGGGTGATGCTGCGCGTGCACACGCCCGAGCAACGCATCGCCGCGGTGCTGCACGACGTGGTGGAGGACTCGTCCGTGACTTTGGCCGACCTGGCCGCCGAAGGCTTCCCCCGCGAGGTGCTCGCCGCGGTGGACGCGCTGACCAAGCGCCCCGGTGAAACCCGCCTGCAAGCCGCCCACCGCGCCGCCGCCGACCCGGTCGCCCGCGTGGTGAAGCTCGCCGACAACACCGAGAACATGGACCTCTCCCGCATTCCCCACCCCACCGCCAAGGACCTGGCGCGGATGGAGGAATACCGGCAGGTGCGGGAGGTGCTGTTGGCTGCGGGCGGCCCGCCCTTATCGCCGGGCACATCCCAGCCATGAACGAGATCCGCATCGGCACGGACGTGGAGTCCCCCGGCCCCGTCCCCGGGCCGCGATCGATGCGCGGCTTCGCCTCGGCCGCCCACACGGCTGAGTTCAACGGCGGGCAGGGCTGAGCGCGGCCCGCCCGCCCCTGAGGACATGATCAGAGCCCTTTTCGTCTGCGGCCAGAACAAGCTCCGCAGCCCGACGGCCGAGTGGGTGTTCTCGGGCCACGACGGCGTGGAATGCGAGTCCGCCGGGGTGCACGACTCGGCCGGTGTGCCGCTTTGCCCCGAGTTGATCGCATGGGCCGACATCATCTTCGCGATGGAGAAATCCCACCGCGACAAGATCCGGAAGAAATTCAAGCGCCACCTGAACGGCAAGCGGCTGGTCGTGCTCGGCATCCCCGATGAATACGGGTACATGGACGACGCGCTGATCGCCGTGCTGGAGCGCAAGGTGGGGCCGTATCTGGCTCGGTCGGGAGCGGGGCGGGGCCGATAGGGCGCCAGGCGCGGCGGAGTCAACCGCCGCCGGCGGCTGCCTCGCCCAGCCAACGTTCCGCCAATGCCGGCAGCACCGAAGTCGCCTGGCCGCGAAGGAACTTGAAACCATATGGCGGCCGGTCGACGTCGAGCGACACCAGGAGCTTCTCCGCCCTGCCCCGCGCCAGCCCCACCAGCGAAGCGACCGGAAACACCGACAAGGAAGTGCCGACCACCAGCACCTTCGCCGCGGAGGCCACGTGCCGGCGCGCCTCATCGAAATGCTGCACGTCTTCGCCGAACCAGACGATGTCCGGCCGGAGTTGCGAGCCGTCTTCGCAAAGCTGGCCGATCGAAATCGGTTCGCCGTCGATTCGGTAGCGGTGACGTGCGGGAGAGGTCCCGCGCGCGTAGGCCAGCTCGCCGTGCACATGGACGACCCGGGTCGAGCCCGCGCGCTCGTGCAGCGCATCGACGTTCTGCGTGATCACCACGACTTCGTAAGCGGCTTCCAGCGAGGCGATGGCCCGGTGCCCGGCATTCGGCTCGGCCAACCAGGCGGCGCGACGCCGTTCGTTGTAGAAGTCCAGGACGACTTGCGGATGGCGCGCCCAGCCTTCGGGACTGGCCACGTCCTCCCAGGCGTAGTGGTTCCACAGGCCCTGGGTGTCGCGGAAAGTCGGCAAGCCGCTCTCAGCGCTGACACCCGAGCCTGAGAGGACAACGATCTTCCTGGGCTGGACATCGGGTTTCGGCATGGTGGACAGCGCTTTGGGATGTTCGCAGGGAAGGTTGCCCGGAGGGAAGACGGATGTTCCCGGATGTTCGGTGCTGACCATCTTTCACTTTGGGCACCGTGCCTTGGTTCGTGTCGCCCCATCCTCGCCGGACGGGCTGATTTTCTTCCTCCGTGCGGGCTGGTCCTTCCCCCGGCCGGTTCGGGCCCGCCCTTCGACAGGCTCAGGGCGAACGGACCGAGGACCGAGGACCGAAGACCAAGGACCAAGAACCAGGCATCAGGCATCAGGCATCAGGCACCAGAGACCAGAGACCAGAGACCAGAGACCAGAGACAGAGACCCGGGAGCAGAGACCAGAGAGCAGGGGACCAGGGAGCAGGGAGCAGGGAGCAGGGAACGGTAGATGGAGAAAGAGGCGAAGAGGGGGATGGGCTGTCAGGTTGAATGCCCCTTGCGTGGAACCGAGCCTCCTGCCCCGTTCGGGCTGAGCCTGTCGAAGCCCTGTCGGCCCATCACCGAGGCGCCGACGAGCCGAGCCCCGCCCCATCGGCTTTGGCAGACCGGCCGCTCCGGATCCCCATCCAAGAAATCGAGCAGCACCGCCTCTCCAACCGCCAACGGCGCGCGAGACAGGCAGCGGCAACCCTGTCCATCCTCGCACCGGCAGCCCATCGCCGGCTCGGCCGGTATCCAATCCGTCACCAGCCCTTGCGCTGCAGGCGCCCACATCGGGAGCCGCCAGCACACCTTCACCCGGCACGGGGCGCCGGCTTCAACCGCCACGACTTCCCCCACCTGCGGCCCGCGCACGAAGGGGCGCGCCGCTTGCGGCTCGGGCTGGAAAGGCATGCACAACGGATGCACCTCCATCGCAAAGCGCTGCACCGATGACGCTTCGGCCGGCTTGTCGCCCGCGCCGTGGTGCCCATGCGGGACCAAAGCTTCTTCCAGGTGATAGTCCACCGCCACCACGAGGTGGGCCTGGTCCGGGTCCACTTGCGGATTCCCCAGCAGTGCCAGGGTCGACCCCGGTGCGACGCCGCGATGGTTCAAATGCGCATTGAACCGCCAGGCAGGCAACCCGTTGGGCGAAACACCGGCGCCCGCGGCTTCGCGGCCCATCGCCCAGTAGTCCACATGCGGACGCTTGGCGGCGGGCTCTCGGCCGAAGCGCTCCGCACCCACCCGCGCCTGCCGCCCTGGCCGCGGCGTCGATGGACCCAGGAAGGGAATCACCCAGTCGACCCCCTCACTCTTCCGCGTCACCCCGGCCCCGCCATCCACGAACACCACACCATGCCCGCCCAACCGGTGCTCGAAGAACCAATAGATCCCTTCGTCTTCGCACAACCGCGCGATGAAGTCGAAGTCCGTCTCGCCGCATTGCAGCGTGCGCGGGCGGGCCGGGTGGTGGCAGGTCAGCCTGTCGAGCGACAGCGGATGGCCGTACGGCGCCAGCACCTGCGCCACGATGGCCGGCACCGCAAGCCCTTCGAACACGCGCACGTGGCTGCGCTGCGTGGCCAGCCAAAGCCAGGGGCGCAACAGCAATCGGTAGGGGAAGAGCGCGACGGGCGCCGGGGCGGACCACGCGGCCGGCGGGGTAGGCAGCTCCACCAGCCCCTCGCGCATGCCGATGCGGGTGATCAGGCCGTCGAGGCAACGCAGGTCCGCGGCGGATCGCGGCGCCCCGCCATCGCCGCCGCGGCGCAGCAGGCCGCCTGGGTCTTCAAAGCCCGCTTCATCGTCCAGCCGCATCGCCACCGTGGCGTGCCGCCCCAGCCATTGCTGCGGGTCCAAGGACGGCTCGGGCGACACCACGTCGACTTCCCAGGCATGCAGCCGGCTGATCTCTTCGGTGCCGGTGAGGCGGCGGAAGGTCAGCGTGGCGTCGGGAGATGAAAGTGAAACCGGGCCCGGGCCTCGGCCGCCCTCCCGTCCACCCTGGGCACCCCGGCCGGGCAAGCCCTCGGGCAGAGGACTGATGATCAACCGGCAAACCGGCACAGGGCCGGCTGCCGCAGGCGGGCGATTGCCCGAGCCCGCCGCCCCCTGCCCCGTCGTGCCGCCGGACCCGGCGGCGCCCGCAGAGCCCGCGGCGCGGTGGGGACGGCGGCGGTTCATGGCATCGGCAGAAGCCGCCGGGCCCGCGGCGACGCTTGTTGGGATTGCTGCTGTCGGTGGTGCAGCGCCTGGTGGTGCCGCGGCGCGGGCGGCAACGGCGGCGCTCGCATCCCGGCGGCCTCGTCAGCGCCGTCGGTGTCGTCGTCCACCACCACGGCGTCGCCTTCGTCGTCGTCCAACTGAGATGGCAGGGTGTCTTCGAAATCCCCTTCGCCATCGCCCGATGAGGAGGCCGCGGCCGAAGAAGAAGCCGTCAGGGTGCGGCCGCCCTTCGAGGCCCCGCGGCCCGCCGCCTGCCGCGGAGCGTCGTCTTCATCCAATTCGAATTGCGACGACGACAAGGCCTGCTGCGCCTGTTCGTTGCGCCGCACCTGCTGCCCGATCGCCTCGTCGAACGCCTGCAAGGCCTTCGACCGCTGGAACGTGGCCAGGCGCTGCAACTCCAGCCGCGCCCGCTCCAACACGAAATCGGGCACCGCCGCCAGGTCGTTGCCGCCCGACACGCACAGCAGCGTCTGCTCCACCACCAACAGGTTGGGCAGATGGGGCCGCGCGCCCTCGCTGTTCAACGCCTGCGTCAGCGCCGCCAGCTGGATGACGGGGATGGGGAAGCGGCGGCTGTGCGAGCGGCGCAGCTTGTTGCGAGGGGCGGCGGGCTTGCCGCCCGGCTTGGGTGCCTTCGCCGTGGCCAGGTCCACGATGGAAGAGCCGGTGAGCCAGTGCCACAGGCGCGTCAACGGCTTTGTCTCAGGAAGTTTCTTTTGCTTCATCCGCAGCTCTACTGCTGTGTTTGGAGGCGTTTCGCGAAAGCGATTTTGTACCACATAAGCGGGTGTGTAAATGGTTCATCAATCGCACATTGAACCCGATGCGCTCAAGCCAAAACCCAGACCTGATGAAAGCTTTCGCCGCCGAATTGAAGGCCAGGCGAAGCGACCTGGAAATCTCGCAGGAAGAACTCGCCTTCCGCTGCCAAGTCAACCGCACCTTCATCGCCAAGCTGGAGCTGGCGCGGAACCAGCCCTCGCTCAGCGTGCTGCTCAAGATCGCGGATGGCCTGGGTGCCGAGCTACCGGAACTGCTGGAGACTACCTTGGCCCGGTATGCCAAAGAAGCCAAAGCTGTAAAGAAAGCAACCACCTTCAAAAAACCCGGTTGAGTCGCCGGATGTAACCCGGCCTGTCCACGGCCCGCACGGCCCGCGCGGATCGCGCCAGGCCCCGTCTCGCCATGTCCCCGCCCTGCCTCCGCGTATCCCGATTTGGGTTTGTATCCTAACTCGGGTTTTCATGCAAGGGAGTCAACCAGCCCTCCCCGCAGTTGAAAACCCTCCACTCCCCCCGCGGCTTCGAACTGAGGCAACGCCTGCGCGCCGCCCGCGAAGAAGCCGGCATCACCCAACAGGACCTGGCGGCCAAACTCGACAAGCCCCAATCCTTCGTCAGCAAGTACGAGACGGGCGAGCGGCGGCTGGACGTGATCGAGTTCGTGGACGTTTGCCAGGCCTTGGAGGTGGACGCGGCGGGTTTCTTGAGCGGATTGACCGGGCTGGCTGAGGGCGGTGGGCACCGGTCTTCGAGCCGAAAAACATACTGAGCGGAAACCCCGTCGGCGGCCGGCGTCCATCCGTCCGGCGTTTCAGTTTGAGTTCGGCTCGTCGATAACCCGGCGGAGCCGCTGGCGAAGGCGGCTTGGGGGCGGCCGCTGCGCAGCTGCCTCGCCATGCAATTCAGGAGCACCGCCCATGTTTTCCAACCTGTCCATCGGTCGTCGCCTCGCCCTGGCCTTCGGCGCCGTCATCACCGTCTTCCTCCTGGTCGTCTGGAGCGCTTATTCCAGCGGCGCCAAGCTGGCCGTAGCGGAAGAAAGGACAGTCCACACCTACATGGTGCTCGCCACGGGCGAACGGATGCTCCAGTCGATGGTCAACATGGAGACCGGCGCCCGCGGCTTCCTGCTCGCCGGCAAAGACCAATACCTCGAACCCTACCAGGGCGGGCTGGCGGCATTCGAGGCCCATTGGAACGAAGCGAAACAACTCACGAGCGACAACCCCAGCCAGCAGAAGCGCCTCGCGGACATGAAGGCCAAGGAAGCCGAATTCGTCGCGGCCGCCCAGCGCATGATCCAGCTCCGCAAGGACGTGACGGCCGGTTCGCAGACGACGGAGCAGTTGGTGGCCGCGTTCGGCGACGGCGCCGACAAGGCCGCGATGGACGGCTTCCGGGCGCTCCAATCGGAATTCGACAAAACGGAACGCGACCTCTTGGCCGTCCGCGCGGCCGAGGCCGCGGGCATCCGCCGGCTCAACATGGGCATCCAGCTCGTCGGCTCCCTCATGGCCCTGGCCGCGGCGGTCGGCCTGAGCTTGTGGATCAGCCGCAGCATCACCGGCCCCATCAACGAGGCCGTCAAACTCGCGGAAACGGTCGCCTCGGGCGACCTCACGTCGCATGTCGCCGTGACCCGCTCGGACGAGACCGGCCGGCTGTTGCAGGCGCTGGCCCACATGAACGCGAGCCTCGTGAAGGTCGTCTCGGCCGTGCGCGACGGCAGCGATTCGATCGCGACGGGTTCGTCGCAGATCGCCGCCGGCAATGTCGACCTGAGCCAGCGCACCGAAGAGCAGGCGAGCAACCTGCAGCAGACGGCCGCTTCGATGGAAGAGCTCGCCGGCACCGTGCGCGCGAGCGCCGACACCGCCCGCCAGGCCAACCAGCTGGCCGGCTCCGCCAGCGAAGCCGCGGCGCGCGGCGGCGAAGTGGTGGGCCAGGTCGTGAGCACCATGGAAGCGATCAACCACCGTTCGAACAAGATCTCCGAAATCATCGGCGTGATCGACGGCATCGCCTTCCAGACCAACATCCTCGCGTTGAACGCGGCCGTCGAAGCGGCGCGTGCGGGCGAGCAAGGCCGCGGCTTCGCGGTCGTGGCGGGCGAAGTCCGCCTGCTGGCGCAGCGCTCGGCGGAAGCCGCGCGCGAGATCAAGAGCCTGATCGCGGCGAGCGCCGAGACGGTGGAAGCCGGGACGCGGCTGGTCAGCGAGGCCGGGACGTCGATGAACGACATCGTGCACCACGTCAAGCGTGTGGCCGACCTCATCAGCGAGATCAGCGCCGCCACCGTCGAGCAAAGCACCGGCATCGGCCAAGTCAGCGATGCCATCGCCCAACTCGACCAGGTGACCCAGCGCAACGCCGCCCTGGTCGAACAAAGCGCCGGGGCCGCCGAGAGCCTCAAGCACCAGGCGGATCACCTGGTCCAGGCGGTGCAGGTGTTCAAGACCTGACGGAGGCGGCGCCACCCCGCGGCCCGGTGCCCGGGCCGGGCTGGGCGCCCCCCGCCCATTCCCATCGGTTGCGGCACCACCGCGCGCGGATCCCTCGCGGCCATCCGGTTCCGGCAGCCGGTGGGACCGGTTGCAAGCCCAGCCCCCTCATGGGCCGCGCCGACTTGGCCACGGTCTGGCGGTAGGCACCGCCGCCGGGGGGCGAAGGTGCCAGTCACCTGGTCCATGGCCGGCCGGCGCGTGGAACCGTCGCCGCGGGAAAGCCTGCGCCCCATCCCGATGCCGCATCGGGAAAACCTGACAGCCTTTCCGGCAATATTTTCCGGGGCGGTGACGCGTCGGCCCCCCTTCGCCGCCCGCGAAGTCCCGCATTCCGGCCACGCGACGTCCGGCACCCCGCTTGCCCCACGCGCCCACGGACCGGGATCGACATCCCCGGACATTCCGTTCGCAACGCGGGATGCGTCCGACCATCCTGCCCGCCCCGCCCCCACACAGCCCCACTTCCTGCCATGACTCGCCAGCCCACCCCGCGCTCCGCCATGCTGCAGGCCACCGCTTTCCTGATGGGCCTCATGGCCCTGACCCTGGCGGCAGGCGGCGCCTGGCTCGCGGGATTGGGCGGATCGTGGTTCTACCTCGGCGCCGGCGTCTTGCTGTTGCTGGCCGCGCGGTTCACCGCCCGCGCCAGCGCGCTGGCCTGGTGGACGCTGGCGCTGTTGTTGCTCGCCACCATCGCCTGGTCGCTGTGGGAGTCTGGGTTGGACTGGTGGGCCGTGGCCATTCGCTGCGACGTGCCCTTCCTGTTGGGGTTGTGGGCGCTGTTGCCTCCCGTCGCGCGCCGCCTGCGGGCCGGGGACGCCGTCGATGCCTCGCGGCCGGCCTTGGGCGGGGCCCGGGCGGCGCGCTGGCCGGCCGGGCGCACGGTGCTGGGCTTGTCGCTGCTGCTTTTCGTCGGGATGGCGGTGGCGAGCTGGATGGTGGATCCGCACCAGAAAGAGGGCGTGCTGGCGTCGGCCGCGCTGGCGCCCACGGCGTCCGCTTCGGACGCGGGCGCAGCGGGCGGGGCGGACGCCGCGCCGCAAATGCCCGCGGGCGAATGGCGGGCCTATGGGCGCACCGGCCTGGGCCAGCGTTTCTCTCCACTGGCGCAGATCACGCCCGGCAATGTGGGCAAGCTGCAGGTGGCCTGGGAGTTCCGGACCGGCGACCTGAGGGGCCGCGCCGGCGATCCGGAAGAGACCACCTTCGAGGTCACGCCGCTCAAGGTCGGCGACCGGCTGTTCCTGTGCACGCCGCACCAGCAGGTGATCGCGCTGGAAGCGACGACCGGCCGGCAGGCGTGGCGCTATGACCCGCGCATCCGCAGCGGTCTGGCGCTGCAGCACCTGACTTGCCGCGGCCTGGCGTACGACCCGGGCACCGGGGCGCAGGACGGGGCGCCCGCGGCGCCGGCCTCGGCGTCGGCGTCGGCACCAACGCAGGCCGACGCAACCACCCAAGCCGCAGCGGCGCCGCCGGACGCCGCGTCGGCGCCCCAGCTCCCCATCGCCGCCACCGACGGTCCGGCCGTCGACCACTGCGGCGCGAAGCTCTTCATGCCCACGGCCGACGGCCGGTTGATCGCCCTCGACCCCGCGAGCGGGGCGGTGTGCCGCGACTTCGGCCGCGGCACCGGGCAGGTCGACCTCTGGCGCGGCATGCCCAACGTGCGGCTCGGCGGTTATTACTCGACTTCCCCGCCGGTGGTGGCGCGTGGGCTGGTGGTCGTCGGAGGCACGGTGCTCGACAACGTGTCGACCACCGAGCCGTCGGGCGTGGTCCGGGCGTTCGACGCGCGCACCGGCGAGCTGGTGTGGAACTGGGACCCCGGCCGCCCGGAGCGCACCGAGCCCTTGCCGGCGGGCCAGACCTACACGCAGAGCACGCCCAACAGCTGGTCGATCTCGGCCGTCGACGAGGCCCTGGGCATGGTCTATGTGCCCATGGGCAACCAGCCGCCCGACCAATGGGGCGCCGGCCGCGCGCCGGAGGTGGAAGCCCGTTCGTCGTCGGTCGTCGCGCTCGACCTGGCTACCGGGCGGGAGCGCTGGGTGTTCCAGACCGTGCACCACGACCTGTGGGACTACGACGTGCCGGCCCAGCCGAGCCTGCTCGACCTGACCGTGGACGGGGCACGCGTGCCGGCCCTGGTGCAGGCCACCAAGCAGGGCGAAATCTTCGTGCTGGACCGCCGCGACGGCCGCCCGCTGCTGCCGGTGGCCGAGCGCCCGGCGCCGCGGGGCGCCGTGGCCGGGGACCGCACCTCGCCCACCCAGCCGGTGTCGGCCTTGAGCTTCGACCCGCCGCCGCTCACCGGCGCGTCGATGTGGGGCGCCACCTGGTTCGACCAGATGGGCTGCCGCATCGCCCTCAAGCGCATGCGCTACGAAGGCCGCTTCACGCCGCCGAGCAAGGAGGGCACGGTGGTCTATCCCGGCAACTTCGGCGTCTTCAACTGGGGCGGCATCGCGGTCGACCCCGACAGGCAGGTCGCCTTCCTCACGCCGACCTACCTGGCGTTCCGGTCCCAGCTCGTGCCGCGGCCCGACAACACCAGCCTGGTGGTGCAAGGCAAGGCGCGGCCCGACGACAGCCTGCCTTCGCTGAACGAGAACTTCGGCGCGCCCTTCGCCGTCAAGTTGTCCGCCTTCACATCGCCGCTGGGGCTGCCTTGCCAGCAGCCGCCGTGGGGCCACGTCGCGGGCGTCGACCTGGCGACCGGGCAGGTGGCCTACATGCGCCGCAACGGCACGGTGCGCGACCTGTCGCCCCTGCCGCTGCCGTTCCGCATGGGCGTGCCCAACCTGGGCGGGCCGATCGCCACGGCCGGCGGCGTGGCCTTCCTTTCTGGCACGCTGGACAACTACGTGCGCGGCTACGAGCTGTCCACCGGCCGCGAGCTTTGGAGGGCCCGGCTGCCGGCCGGCGGGCAGGCCACGCCGATGACCTTCATGGGCGGCGACGGCAGGCAATACCTGGTGGTGGCGGCGGGCGGGCACGGTTCGCTCGGCACCAGGGCGGGCGACCACGTGATCGCCTATGCGCTGCCGGCGGCGCAGTGAAGGCATGGCGACGCGCTGAACGCGCCGCGGGCCGCCAGCACCCAGCCGACGACGCATCATGGCCGCCGCCGGATCGCCGATCGCCATCTACGGCGCCATCGCCGCCAATGTGGCGATCACCGTCACCAAGTTCACCGTCGCCGGCGTCACCGGCAGCTCGGCGATGCTGTCCGAAGGCATCCATTCGGCGGTGGACACCGGCAACGGCCTTCTCCTGCTCGTCGGCATCCGGCTCAGCGAGCGCCCCGCCACGCCGGAACACCCGTTCGGCCACGGCAAAGAGCTTTACTTCTGGAGCCTGATCGTGGCGGTGCTGATCTTCGGCATCGGCGGCGGCGTGTCGTTGTACGAAGGCGTCGCGCACATGCGCCGGCCGCAAGCGCTGCAAGACCCGCTGTGGAACTACATCGTGCTCGGCGCCGCCGCCTGCTTCGAAGGCGCCAGCTTCGCCATCGCGCTGCGCCAGTTCATGAAAGAGGCGGCCGGCCGGCCGTTCTGGAAAGCGCTGCGCGGCAGCAAAGACCCCACCACCTACACCGTGCTGGCGGAAGACGCCGCCGCGCTGCTCGGCCTGGCCGTGGCGGCCGCGGGCGTGTATGCGAGCCACCGGCTGGGCCTGCCCGTGCTCGACGGCCTGGCGTCGGTGGTCATCGGCCTGTTGCTCGCAGGCGTGGCGGTGCTGCTGGTGGGCCAAGCGCGCGGCCTGCTGATCGGCGAAGGCATACGCCCGGAAACCGCCGCCGAGATCCGGGCGATCGCGCTGCGCCAGCCGGGCGTCGAGGCCGTGGGCCGGCCGTTGTCGATGTACATCGGCCGCGAGGAAGCGCTGCTGGCGCTGGACCTGCACTTCCGGGACGGCACGACGCTCGCGGCGGCGTCGGGCGCGACCGGCGAGGTCGAGCGGTCGGTGCAGGCGCGCTTCCCGGTGATCCGGCGCATCTTCATCCAGGCGCGTGGTTCGGCGCAGAACCCCGTCGTTTGATTCGTAGCGGCTATTGGGCCTGCCAACCCCGGCCGGGATGCCCGCGGGGGCCCGAACGGGCGAAGCAAAATCCGACTTCTCGCCGCGCACCTGCCCTGCGACGAACGTCGGCCGAGCGAACCAACCGAAGCGCGGCCATCAGATGGAGAGAAGAAACATGCCCCCGACCCAGCCCCTGGACATCCGCCCCGCCCAACCCGCCGACGTTCCGGCCGTCCTGGCCATGATCCACGAGATGGCGGAATACGAACGGCTGACCCACCTGCTCGACGCCTCCGCGGAACGCCTGGCGGACGACCTCTTCGGCGAACGCCCCGCCGTCGAATGCGTCATCGCCGAGCTGCGGGGCCAGGCCGCCGGCTACGCGCTGTTCTTCCACAACTACTCCACCTTCCTGACGCGGCGGGGCCTTTACCTGGAAGACCTCTATGTGAAAGCCGAGGCCCGCGGGCATGGCGCGGGCAAGGCCCTGATGGCGCACCTGGCCAAGCTGGCCCACGAGCGCGGCTGCGGGCGTTTCGAGTGGAGCGTGCTGGACTGGAACGAGCCGGCCATCCGTTTCTACGAAAGCCTCGGCGCCACGGTGATGCCGGACTGGCGCGTCTGCCGGGTGGCGGGGGACGCGCTGGCGCGGCTGGGCGGCGGCGGCGACCCGGCCCGAGAGTGTCAGCGGTCCCCCACCGGCGCCTGAACCAACCGGATCAAACTCCCATCCAGGTCGATCAACGCCCCCACCCGGCCGCCCCACGCTTGCGGCACCGGGCGGTGAAAGCGGGGCCAGCCGGAGGATGTCTCGGGAATGCCGGCATCGGCCAAGGCCCGGATGAAAGCGTCCACATCGCCCAGGCGGAAGCAGCAGCTGAACCAGCTCGTCGCGGGGTCGAGTTGGGGATGGGGGAAGAACTCCAGCACCATGCCGCCGTTCCTCAGGATCATCCAGCCGGCGTCGCGCCAGGTTGGTTCGAAGCCGAGGGACCGGTAGAACTGGAGGGTGGCGTCGAAGTCCCGCGACGGCAGGTTGGGGGTGGCGGTGTCGGTCATGGGAATGGCGCTTGTTCGGTTTAGCGGGTTGCCGCGTCATGCGTCGATGGGACCCCGTGATCCATGGGCCGCATGCGGCGCATTGCGCAAGCGGCCCGCCGATGGGGTTGCGGGCCCAGATCGTCGCACGGCCCCCGTGAACGGCCGAAGCCATGCACCTGGTTGTCGAATCGGGCGACGCCGCGGTGGCCCGGCGGAGGGTTTTAAAGGCTCGGGGCGGGAAGCGAAATTGCCCCTGGTCAGGCGGCAACCCGGTGACCGTCCTTCCATCCAACGCCGTGAGCGCGCCATGCCAGAAGCCACTTGCAAATCCATCCTCGAACAAGCCAACGCCGCCATCGCCCGGGGCGACCACGAAGGCTTCCTGCGGCACTGCACCGAAGACACCGAATGGGTCTTCCTCGGCGAGCGGACGCTCAAAGGCAAAGAGGCGGTGCGGCGGTGGATGGCCACCGCCTACGAGGCGCCGCCGCGTTTCGATGTACACCGGCTCGTCGCCGAAGGCGACGTCGTGACGGCGATCGGCGAGATCACCCTGGTGAACCGGGACGGCCGGGCGGAGCCGCACGCCTATTGCGATGTCTGGCGGCTCCGCGACGGCAAGCTGGCGCAGTTGCACGCCTTCGTCATCGAGGCCCGGCTGGCGGAGGGGGCGTTCGGCCCCGCTGGACGGGCGGCGGGATGAAGGGCGGCGCGGCGGTGCGCATCGGCACGGCCGGTTGGGGCATTCCCCTGGCGTTGGCGGCGCGCTTTCCGGGCGATGGCAGCCACCTGGCGCGTCATGCGCGGGTGCTGGGCTGCGCCGAGATCAACACCTCGTTCTACCGAAGCCACCGGCCCGAGGTCTATGCGCGCTGGGCGGCGCAGACGCCGGCGGGGTTCCGTTTCTCGGTGAAGCTGCCGCGCGCGATCACGCATGAGCGGCGGCTGCGCGCGTCGCGGCCGCTGCTGACGCGTTTCCTCGAGGAAGCCTCGGGGCTGGGCGACAGGCTGGGCGTGCTGCTCGTCCAGTTGCCGCCGTCGCTGCCGTTCGAAGCCAGGCCGGTGCGCACCTTCTTCGGCTTGCTCGCGGATTTGTTTGACGGCGCGGTGGTCTGCGAGCCGCGCCATGTCAGCTGGTCCGAGCCGGCGGCCGACCGCCTGCTGGCGAAACTGCGCGTCGGGCGCGTCGCGGCCGATCCGGCGCGCTGGCCGGCGGCCGCCCTGCCCGGGGGCTGGCTGGGGCCGGCGGGCGATGGCGTCGGCGCCACCGTCTACCACCGCTGGCACGGCTCGCCGCGCATCTACCGCTCGGCCTACGGCGACGACTGGCTGCAGGCCCGCGCCGCCGAGCTGCGGCGCTGGCCGCCGGGTGCCGACCGCTGGTGCGTCTTCGACAACACCGCGTCCGGCGCGGCGGCGGCGGACGCGCTGAAGCTCAGTGCGTGGCTGTGAGGGACTGATCCCGATCCCCTTTAAAGTCCCGCCCCTTGCCGCGCCATGAACCATCGAGGCACCGGCCACCCCTTTTCCCGCCCCACCACCCATGCCACGATTCAACGCCGACGTTCCAGCCGCCGCGCTGGCCTTTGCGCTTTTCCTGCCGCTCCTGGCTTCATCGCTCGACGCGCGCGGCGCGGGCGGCGACAACCCCTCCCCGCCGGATCCCGCCCGGCTCCGAGGCATCGTGGACGCCGTCATCCAGCCCCTGATGGCCGAGCACGGCGTGCCCGGCATGGCCGTCGCCGTCACCGTCGGCGGGCAGGCCCACTTCTTCAACTACGGCTTCGCATCCCGGGAGTCGGAAAGCCGGGTGAGCGAAGCGACGGTGTTCGAACTGGGCTCGGTCAGCAAAGTCTTCACCGCGACCTTGGCGGCCTACGCGCAGGCGACCGGCAGGCTGTCGCTGGACGACACGCCGGGCCGGCACCTGCCTTGGCTCAAGGGCCATGCGATCGACCGGGCGAGCCTGCTGCACCTGGGCACCTACACCGCGGGCGGGCTGCCGCTGCAGTTCCCTGACGGCGTGACGAACGACCCGGACGGCATGGCCGGCTACTTCCGCGAATGGAAGGCCGACGCCGAGCCGGGCATGCAACGACGGTATTCCAACCCGAGCATCGGGCTGCTGGGGCACGTCGCCGGGTTGGCGTTGGCGAAGGGGCAAGACGGCGACGGCCGGGGCGCATTCACCGAGGCGCTGCAAACGCGGCTATTCCCCGCCTTCGGCATGCGCCAGACCCATGTGCGCGTGCCCGCCGACGCGATGGCCCGCTATGCCTGGGGCTACGACAAGGCGGGCCGGCCGGTGCGCGTGAACCCCGGCTTGTTCGCGGACGAGGCCTACGGCGTCAAGTCGACGTCGGCCGACATGGTCCGCTTCATGCAGGCGAATATCGAGCCGGCCGCCATCCGGACCGAGCCATGGCGGCGCGCGATCGAAGCCACGCAGGTGGGTCATTTCCAGGTCGGCGACAGCGCGATGGTCCAGGGCCTGGGATGGGAGCAATACGCCTACCCGGCGACGCGGGAGCAGCTGCTGGCCGGCAACGCCCCCGGCATCGTGATGGAGGCCAACCCGGTGCGACGCCTGACGCCGCGGCAACAACAAGAGGCCGCGGCCGGCGAACGGCTGTTCAACAAGACCGGTTCCACCAACGGCTTCGGCGCCTACGTGGCCTTCGTGCCGTCTAAGGGGGTGGGCCTCGTGATGCTGGCGAACAAGAACTACCCGGTGCAGGCGCGGGTGGAGGCGGCGTTCGCGGTCTTGAGCCGGGTGGTTGCGATGGACAAGCCTTGAACTCAAGGCCGGGTGGCTATCCGGGTTGAAGCCGCAAAGGCCCTTCAACTTGCCGAAGCCCGTGAGACCCGGCGGGAACCATTCACCCGGGCAGGAAAGCGGGCTCGCCGGGCGGCTTTCCCGGCGGCACCACCTGCAGCCACGGCCAGCGCGAGCGGTAAGACGCCGCCTTGGCGTGGAACAGGTCGAGGTGCGGCACGAGCGGGTTCATCGTGAGCACGCCGTCGTACAGCAGGGCCAGGCCGTGCGGCGCATGGAGTTCGCCGGGCCGCACGCCGACGCAGGTGGCGGGCACGAGGAAGCGGTCGATCCCGTCGCGCGCGCTGCGCAGCGCTTTCATAAGGGTGGCCGAAGTAGGCCTCGTACCAGAGGTGCACCCGCGCCTGGTTGGAGGCTTCGACGGTGACGCCGAGGTCGCCCAGCAGGGCCTCGACGCGCGCCTGAACCCGGCGCTCCCCCGCTTCGCTCAGGTCTCGATCGTCGAAATAGAACAGGTCGTAGTCCTTGATGCCGGCTTCGGGCGCGCGGCCGGCCTGCAGGTTCCACACGGTCTGGAACAGGCAGCCGGCGACGAGCCAACCGTCCGGCAGGGCCAGCGCGCTCCAGCGGTCGAGGATGGCGCGGTTGTGGCGGTTCGTGAGGATGTCGGCGAGGAAGCGGTCTCCGTTCATCCGTCGAGCCCGTCCTCGCGCGCCGCCGCCGGCGGCAGGCGCGCCATCAGCAAGCCGGCCACGACGGCCGTGTAGTGGCTCGCCACCTCGCCGATGAAGCGGTTGAAGTCGACGTGGGCGTTGTCGTCGGCGCGGTCGGAGACGGTGCGCATCACGGCGAAGGGCACGCCGAAATCGCGGCACACCTGCGCCACCGCGGCGCCTTCCATTTCGACGGCCTGCGCGTCCGGGAAGGCCGACTGCAGCGCGCCGCATTCCGCCGCGGTGCAGACGAAACGGTCGCCGCTGAGCACCAGCCCCCGGTGCACCCGCGGCGCGTGGATGCCGAAGGCGGCGAGCCTGCCGTGCAGTTCGCTTGCGCGGCGGTCTTCCGAGAGCGCTGCGCTCGCGGCGGCGTGCACCGCCTGGGTCAAGGCGGCGTCCGCCGCGAAGCGCGCCGCGCCGTAGAGCGGCACTTCATAGCGGGGGAAGAGCGGCGAGGCGTCCATGTCGTGCTGCAGCAGTTCGCCGGCGACCACGACGTCGCCCACGCGCACCCGCGGCCCCAGGCCGCCGGCCACCCCGGTGAAGACGATGCGGTCGACGTCGAAGCGCGTCAACAGCACGGCCGCGGTGGTGGCGGCGGCGACCTTGCCGATGCGCGACAGCACGAGCACCACCTCCCGGCCTTCGAGTCGGCCGAGGTGGAAAGTGCGGCCCGCATGGACGACGGCGCGGCCCTGCCGCAGGCGCGCCAGCAGGCCATTCAACTCCTCGGCCATGGCGCTGACGATCGCGACGCGGCCCATGGGGGGCGGCGCCGGCTCATCGGGAGGGGGCGGCGCGCTCATGGCGTTGCGCCCGTGGACGGGGCGAGCAACCGCGCCAAATCGGGCCGCAGGCGGCGAAGCGCGGCCGCGGCCGGGGCGTCGTCGCGCAGAAAGGCGAAGTCCTCGAAATCGAAGCCCGGCCCGACGGTCGCGCCGCACAGGGCCAATTCACCTTCCAGGACCTCGGCCGCCTGCCACCAGCCGGCGGGCACGGTGTGCCGGGGCGACTGGCCCGCCCCGGCCCGGCCCAGCGTCGCTTGGTGCACGGCGTCGAGCGAGGGCGGTATCAGCCACAGGCGCAGCGGACCGCCTTCCATCAGGTGCCACACCTCGTCGCTGGCGACGCGGTGCCAGGCGCTGCAATGGCCGCGCGCCAGCAGGAAGTCGATGGTCGTCAAGGCGCTGCGCGCGGGGCGGCCGTCGCCGGGCCGCACTTCGCGCGGCGAACGGAAGGTCTCGCGGTACCAGCCGCCTTCGGGGTGGGGCAGCAGGTCGAGCAGACTCGCCAGTTCGGCCGCGCGGCCGGGGGGTGGGGTGGTGTGGGCAGCCATGCGGTGTCCCCGATCGTTCGTCCGGGGCTGGAGCTTCAGGGGGCTGGAACTATAGCCACCGGCGGCGAAGGCCTCACCGCCGAACGGCCTGCGCGATCCCGCCCTCCACGAACTTCATCGCCGCGCCGACGGCGTACCCCGTCGGCAGCACGCCCGCGGCCGCGCTGGACAGCTGGAAGGCGCCTTCCATCATCGCCACCAGGCCCGCGGCCAGTCCGGGCGCGGCGTCGCGCGGGCGGCGGTCTTCGGCCAGGCAGTCGGACAGCAGCCGCGTCAGCGCGGCCAGCTCGGCGGCGATGGCCTCCTGGTAAAGGGCGCGCACTTCGGGCTGGCGCACGGCTTCGGCGCCGACCATCACCCAGGCGGCGACCATGTCGGGCGCGGCGCCTTCGCCCAGGCCGAGGCGGGCTTCGACGTAGGCGCGCAGGCGCTCCATCGGGCCCGCGGCGCCGGCGGCGGCGCGCTCGAAGCGGGCCTGGGCGAACTCGGCGATGGCCTTGACGAGGCAGACGAGGATCTCCTGCTTGCTCTTGAAGTGGTAGTGGATCAAGCCCGGTGTGAGGCCGGCCTCGCGGGCGATGGCCTGGACGGTGGCGCGCTCGTAGCCGTGCCGGGCCATCACCGGCAGCATGGCGGCCACGATGGCGGCGCGGCGGGCTTCCGTGTTGGCGTTGCTCGGGGTCCTGGCCATGGTTCCGAATTTATTGGTTGATTGACCAAATTCTAGTTGCAGGCGCCCGATCCAACGACTAGACTTTCAATTAATTGGTCAAACAACCAATTATTCGAATGCCTCACTGCGGAGACAGTATGGCCACCGCCTTCCATCCCCTGCCACCCGATGCCGGCTTCTGCGTCGTCATCCACGGCTTCCTCTCGCCCCTGGAGTGCGAGCGGCACATCGCGCAAAGCGAGTCGCGCGGCTTCGTGGGCGCCGGCAGCGACTACCCGCCGTCCTACCGCAACAACGACCGCCAGGTGGTCGACGACCCGCTGCTGGCGCGGCAGATGCTGGAACGCCTGGCGCCGCTCGCCCCGTCGGTGTTGCCGGACGATGCCGGCGGCGCGCCATGGTCGCTGCACGGCGTGAACGAACGCCTGCGCCTTTGCCGCTACCGCGCCGGCCAGCAGTTCAACCTGCACCAGGACGGCGTGCACCACCGCACGGAGGGGTTGCAGTCGCGGCTGACATTCATGGTCTACCTCACCGACGGCGACGCGTTCGAGGGCGGCGACACGCTTTTCTATTCCGCGGGCCCGGCGGGCGACGCGTCCGGTGCCGCGGCCACCGTGATCGGAAGGGTGCGGCCGAAGGCGGGCAGCCTGATCCTTTTCGACCACAAGCTGTGGCACGCGGGAGCCGTGGTGACGCGCGGCGTGAAGCACATCCTGCGCAGCGATGTGCTGTACCAGCGGCAGGCGCAGGCCATCCCGCAGGCGCCGGCGCGGCCTTTCCAACCCGGGCACGCCGGCTATGTGTGGACGATGGCCCGCCTGAGCGGCGGCCTGGTCGCCAGCGGCGGGCGCGACGCCACGATCCGCCTGTGGCGGGCCGATGGCCGGGCGGCGGGCGAGTTGGCGGGCCACAGCCAGTCGGTGCTCGGCCTGGCGCCGCTGCCGGGCGGGCGCCTCGCCTCGGTCTCGCGCGACCGCAGCTTGCGGCTGTGGGACACGCGGTCGCAACGCTGCACCCGGGTCGTCGCCGACGCGCACGGCGCCAGCCCGCTGACGGTGGCCGCCCTGCCCGGCGGCATGCTGGCCACCGGCGGCGCCGACGCCCTGGTCAAGCTGTGGCGTCGCGACGGCCGAGCCCTCGCCACTTTGGCGGGCCACACCGGCTGGGTCTGGGCGGTGGCGCCGCTGGGCGATGACCAGCTGGCCTCGGCGGGCGAAGACGGCTCGGTCAGGCTGTGGGACATCGCATCGCGCCGATGCCTGCACGCGCTGCAAGGCGACACGCCGCTGCGCGACGTGGCCGCCCTGCCCGGCGGCGGGCGGTTGATCACCGGCGACATCGAGGGCCGCCTGGCCACCTGGGTGTGCCGCGACGGCGCCTGGCACCGCGGCGCCACCGTGTCGGCCCACGCCGCCGCCGTGCGAAGGCTGCGCCTAGTCGGCGACGGCCTGCTGGCCAGCGCCGGCGAGGACAACCGGGTGCGGCTGTGGCGGCTGGCCGACTGGGGCTTGGTGGCGCAATCGCGGCACGGGAATTTCGCCACCGACGTGCTCGCGCTCGACGGCGGGGGTTACCTCAGCTGCTCTTACGACGGCAGGATCGCCCGGCACGGGGGTCCGCCGGCCGTTGCGGCAAGGACCCAAGGCACGGCGCTTGCCGGGGAGCCCGTCCCGGCCGAACATTGACCCCATGCGAACCACCGACACCATCGACTTCGCCCGCGACTCGGTCCAAGTCGCCCGCGACCTGATCGGCGCCACGCTGCTCGTGGACGGCGTGGGCGGCCGCATCGTCGAGACGGAAGCCTACGATGCGGACGACCCGGCGTCGCACAGTTTCCGCGGCCCCTCGCCGCGCAACGCGGCGATGTTCGGGCCGCCGGGGCACGCCTACGTGTACCGCTCCTACGGCATCCACTGGTGCCTGAACTTCGTCTGCCGCGAAGCGGGCCACGGCGCGGGGGTGCTGATCCGCGCGCTGGAGCCGACCGAGGGCCTGGAGGCGATGCGGCAGCGCCGCGGCCTGGCCGACCCCCGCCTGCTCTGCGCGGGCCCGGGACGCGTGGGGCAGGCGCTCGGCATCACCGCCGCCCACAACGGCCTGCCCCTGGACGCGCCGCCCTTCGACTTGCGGCCCTCGCCGACGGCGTCGGCGGAGGTGCTGGTGGGCGTGCGCGTCGGCATTTCGAAGGCGGTGGACATGCCGTGGCGCTTCGGCTTGGCGGGGTCGCGTTTCGTGAGCCGGCGGTTTGCCTAGCGCCATCGGGCCCGCGGCCATTGAAGAGGCGATCTTCCGTTTGCTGGCAGAGCGGCGGGAGGGCGCGACCCTCTGCCCCTCCGAAGTCGCCCGCGCCCTGGCGAAGGACGATGGGGCCTGGCGGGACTTGATGCCGCAAGTCCGGCATGTGGCGCAGCGCCTGGCGAACGCCCGCCGCCTGAGCGTGACGCGCGGCGGCGTCGCGGTGGACGCGACCAGCCCGGGCGGGCCGATCCGGCTGGGGCGGCCGGCGGGGCCAGGCGGCGCATGAGGCGCATTCGTTGAGACGGCGCCAAGCCCGCCGCGCTTTCGACGCGGTGTCCCGCTACTTTTTCAAGAACTTCCGGACCACCGCCACCACGACGACGGCGATGACGATCCTGCCCGCCGAATGACCGGCTTGGTAGGCGGGGCTTGAGCTGTCCACCTGCGCGGCCACGTCGAAGGGCAGCGTGGACAGCAGGGTCATGGCGGCGACGGAGGCGGCACGGCGGGTGGGACTCATGCGTGGTTTCTCCCCTGGCAGTCGATGGCGGCGGCGCCGCCGATTGTCCGCAGACTTTCGAACGGCGGGCAAGCCACTTCCTTGCGGTGGGTCGACTGATGGCGCGGCCTCAGGGCCGGCAAATCCTCACACGTCGTGCATGCCCCACCGCAAACGATCACGGCATGTCCTTGGCCGCCTGCAGCGCCGGCGCCGAAGGCTCGAGCGCGGCGGCGATCGCCGCCCCGCAGGCCGGCTCGGGATACAACGCTCCTACCGCATCGGGGCCGAAGCCGCTCAACCCGCGGCTTTGGCGAACATGCCCACCGCCACGACCACCAGCAAGACCGCGAAGACGCGCTGGACGCCCCGGGCCGGCAGCCGCCCCGCCGCCGCGCGGCCGGCGAGCATGCCGGCGCCCGTGGCGGCGGCGAACAGCGCGGTCGGGGCCGCGGGCATGGCGGCCCCGTGCGCCACCGCGCTGGCCACGCCGCCGAGCCCCACCAGGGCGATCACCAGCAGCGAGGTCGCGACGACCGCGTGCATCGCCAGGCTGGTGAAACGCTTGAGCATCGGCACGATGACGAAACCGCCGCCGACGCCGAGCAGGCCGGTGGTCAAGCCGGTGAGCAGGCCGATGCCGGCGATCAGCGCGGCGGTGGGCCAGGTCCAGACGAAGCGGTGGGTGGCGGGGTCGATGCGGCCGACCTGGCGCGGCGCGGCGCCGCCTTCGCTTTCGCCGTCCGGCGACAAGGGGCCGCAGCGCGGCAGGCGCGAGCGTTCGGCCATGCGCCAGGCCGCCCACAGCATCACGGCCGCGAACAAGGCCAGCAGCGCGCGCTGCGGCAGCAGCTGGGCGGCGCGGATGCCGAACGACGTGGCGGGGATGCCGGAGGCGGCCATCAGGAAAGCGGCCTTGTAGCGGACCAGCCCCCGGCGCAAGCCTTCGGCCGCGCCGATGGCGGCGCCGACCGTCACCGCCACCAGGGCGACGGGCGCGGCCTGCTGCATCGTCCAGCCCAGGCCGGCCACCAGGGCGGGCACGGCCAGGATGCCGCCGCCGGCGCCGGTGAGGCCGAGGACGGCGCCGACGAAGGCGCCCAGGAGCAGGGTCAGGGCCATGCGGCGGGCCGGCTCATGGGCTGGCGGCGCCGCGGCGCCGGAACGCCGGCCGCGGTCGGGGCCGGAGGTCGGCCATCGGCGCGGCCCGCCGGCGTTCCCCGGGGAAGGCGCGCGGCCACGTCAACCCGCCTTCCCGGCCGGCGCGGCCGAGGTGTCCGGGCCCGCGAACCACTCGCGCCCCTTGAGCATGGCGTTCCAGTAGACCGAAGGCAGCACCTTGGCCTTGAGCAGCCAGGCCGCGCGCGTGGGCCGCCGGCCGTCGATGAGCCAGCGCGGGAAGGTGGGCGCGATTTTGCCGCCGTAGAGGAACTCGGCGAGCACGATCTTGCCGCGCTCCACGGTGAGCGGGCAGGAACCGTAGCCGTCGTAGCGCGCCTGGCCCGCCGCCCGGCCCAGCGCGGCCAGCACGTTGTGGGCGACCACCGGGGCTTGCTTGCGGGCGGCGGCGGCGGTCTTGGCGTTGGGGGTGTTGGTGGCGTCGCCCAGGGCATGGATGTTGGCGAAGGCCTTGTGGCGCAGCGTGGCGGGGTCCACGTCGACCCATCCGGCGGCGTCGGCCAGCGGGCTTGCGCGGATGAAGTCGGGAGCCTTCTGCGGCGGCACGACGTGGATCATGTCGAAAGCCGCGGTCACCGTCTCTTTGCCGCCGTCGGGCAGCGCGCGCGAGAAGGTCGCGCGCCTGGCGGGGCCGTCGATCGCGGTGAGGGTGTGGCCGAACTCCAGGCCGATGCGGTAGCGCTCGACGTATTCCATCAGCGCCGGCACGTAGTCGGCCACGCCGAAGAGCACCGCGCCGGCGTTGAAGAACCGCACGTCCAGGCCGTCGAGCGCGCCGCTGCGGCGCCAGTGGTCGCACGAAAGGTACATCGCCTTCTGCGGCGCGCCCGCGCATTTGATCGGCATGGGCGGCTGTGTGAACAACGCCTTGCCGCCGGGCTTCATCTGGCGCACGAGTTGCCAGGTGTAGGCGGCCAGGTCGTGGCGGTAGTTGGAGGTGACGCCGTGGCGGCCCAGCGCTTGCGGCAGGCCGTCGATGCCGCCCCAGTCGAGCTTGAGGCCGGGGCAGACGACGAGCTGGCGGTAGCCGATGGCACGCCCGCCTTCCAGCACCACGAGGTCGCGGGAGGGTTCGAAGGCCGCGACGGCGGCCTGGATCCAGCGCACGCCGCGCGGCAGCACCGAGGCCATCGGCCGCACGGTGTCGGCGGCCCGGAATACACCGGCGCCCACCATCGTCCAGCCGGGCTGGTAGCAGTGGGTGTCGGCGGGGTCGATGAGGGCGATGTCCAGTCCCGGCTCGCGCGCCAGCAGGCTGGCGGCGGTGGCGACGCCGGCGGCACCGGCACCGACGATGACGATCTGGTGCGAGGTTTCAGGGGCGGGTGTCGGGCTGGGTTCGGGTGTCGGCGTCACGGGGGGCCTCCGGGGTCGGGGATGGGAAGGCCGGGGCGGTCGCGGCCCGGCCCGCTTTTCTTCTTTGCTCGAAGGGTGTCGCGCCGCTCAACGGCGCGGCGACGCGGCCCTTCTTCATTCCAATGCCGCGTTCAACGGGATCTTCAGGTAACGCACGCCGTTGGCCTCGGCGGGCGGCAGGTGGCCGGCACGCATGTTGACCTGCACCGCCGGCAGGATCAGCGCGGGCATGCCCAGGGTCGCGTCGCGCGCGGTGCGCATCGCCACGAATTCGTCTTCACCGATGCCGCGGCGCACGTGCACGTTCTCTTGCGCCTGCTGCGCCACGCTGCTGACGAAGCGCATTTCGCGGCCGCCGGGCCGGTAGTCGTGGCACATGTAGAGCCGGGTCTCGGGCGGCAGGCTCAGCACTTTGCGGTGGATGGAACGGAACAGGGTGCGCGCGTCACCGCCGGGGAAGTCGCAGCGGGCGGTGCCGTAGTCCGGCATGAAAAGCGTGTCGCCGACGAAGGCGGCGCGCTCGCCCGCGCCGTCTTCCACCACATAGGTCAGGCAGGCCGGCGTGTGGCCGGGCGTGTGCAGCGCACGGGCCGAAAGGCCGCCGATGCGGAAGGTGTCGCCGTCGGCGAAGAGGCGGTCGAACTGGCTGCCGTCGGCGGGGAAATCCGGCCCCGCGTTGAAGAGTTTTCCGAACACGCCCTGCACGGTGCGGATGTGTTCGCCGATGGCCAGGCGGCCGCCGAGCCGCTGCTTCAGGTGGGGCGCGGCCGAGAGGTGGTCGGCATGCACGTGGCTTTCGAGGATCCATTGCACCTGGGCCCCCAACTCGCGCACGCGGGCCGCGATGCGGTCGGCGCCCGCGGTCGAAGTCAGGCCGGCGGCGGCGTCGTAGTCGAGCACGGTGTCGATCAAGGCGCAATGGCGCGAGGCGGTGTCCAGCACCAGGTAGCTCAGGGTGCTGGTGGCCGGGTCGAAAAAGCCTTCGACCTGCAGTCGGGAGTCGGCATCGGGCGTGGCGGTGGCGGTTTGGGACATCGGAAAGCGGTTGTTGGAGGTCGTGTCGGGCTTCTTCGTGGGCGGGGTCCACTCAAGACGCGTGCCAGGTGCGCGCCCCCGCGGGCCCTGTGGCGCAAGTCGTTGAATCCAGCGGATTTTCAATCGCACCCGGCCGAATGAAATCCAGTCGGGCGGATGCGGCGGGCCGCCGTCCCGGGCCGTCGGCAGCGGTCTTGGCAGTCCAGTTGGCAGAAAATGGCAGCCGTGGCAGTGCGGCGCTCGCCGGTGCCGCCGCCGAGACCGGCGCTTTTTCGCCGCAAGGACCACCGCCATGCCCCAGTCGCCGCGCTCCCCCAAGCCCCACCCGCAGGCCATCGCCCCCGCGCAGGTGCAGGCCCTGGTGTCTTTCCTCGAACACGAGGAGCAGCCGATGATCGTGCTCGACCCCCAATACAACATCTTGGCCGCCAACACCGCCTACCAGCGGCAGTTCGGCGCCGGGGACCAGTCGCACCTCGGCCACAAGTGCTACCGCGTCTCGCACCGCTACGACGTTCCCTGCGACCAGGCCGGCGAACACTGCCCGATGAAGAAAGCGGCCGAAGTGCGCGGCCCCGACCGGGTGCTGCACATCCACCACACGCCGCGCGGTCCCGAGCATGTGGACGTGGAGCTGCGGCCGATCTTCGACGAGAGGCGCGAGATCGTCGCCTACGTCGAACGGCTGACCGCCGTGCGCGACGCCTCGGCCCAGGCGCGCGGCGCGGGCCTGGTGGGCCGGGCACCGGCTTTCAACCAGGCGCTGGCCAGCCTGAGGCGGGTGGCGCCGTCGGCGCTGCCGGTGCTGCTGCTGGGCGAGTCGGGCACCGGCAAAGAGCTGTTCGCGCGGGCGGTGCACGAAGCCAGCGGCCGCTCGCGCGGGCCTTTCGTGGTGGTGGACTGCTCGGGGCTGACCGAGACGCTTTTCGAGAGCGAACTCTTCGGCTACGAGAAAGGCGCCTTCACCGGCGCGGCCGCGCGCAAACCCGGCCTGGTGGAGACGGCCCAGGGCGGCACGCTCTTCCTCGACGAGATCGGGGACGTGCCGCTGGCGATGCAGGTCAAGCTGCTGCGGCTGATCGAGTCGGGCGGTTTCCGCCGCGTGGGCGGCCTGGAGACCCAGCGCGCCGACTTCCGCCTGGTCGCCGCCACCCACAAGCCGCTGCTGGACATGGTGGCCGATGGGCGTTTCCGGCAGGACCTCTACTACCGCATCAGCGCCTTCCCCATCCACCTGCCGGCGTTGCGCGAGCGGCTGGAGGACATCCCGTTGCTGGTGGAGTCGTTCCTGCGCAGGCCTTCGGGCGGCCAGGGCGGGGCGCCGGGGCCCCGCTTGTCGGTCGAGCCCGCCGCGATGGCGCGGCTGCAGGCGCACGATTGGCCCGGCAACCTGCGCGAGCTGCGCAACGTGCTCGACCGCGCCCGGCTGTTCGCCGACGACGGGGTGGTCCGCGCCGCGCACATGCCTGTGGGGCCGGCGGGCGGAGCGCCGGCGCAGCCAGGGGCGGTGGGGCGGGCCTCCACGGCGGTTTCCGGGGCCGTGGACCGCAGCCGCGGCGGGTTGGGCGACGAAGACCTGCAGCGGCAGGCGGCATCGTTCGCGGGCACGCGCAAGGAATTGGCTCGGCGCCTGGGCGTGAGCGAGCGGACGCTTTACCGGCGGCTGAAAGCCCGCGGTCCGGCGGCCTGAAGGCGGGACCGCGGGGCGAGGAGCGCCCCATCCACCTCACGCCGGGGGCGACTTCTCGTCCTGCATGTAGAGGAAGGCGATCTTGTAAAGCTCCGCGCCCGACGGGATCGAGAGCTTCTGCTTGATGTGCATGCGGTAGGTCTCGATGGTGTTGGGCGACAGGTTCAACCGCAGCGCGATGTCGGCTTTCTTCAGGCCCTGGCCGAGCAGCCGGAAGACCTGCAGCTCGCGGTCGGACAGCAGGGCCATCTTGTCCCGGCGCTCGGGGCTGGCGCGGCGGGCCATGCGGTCGATCATCGTGTCGCGCATTTCCTCGGAAAGCCACACCTTGCCCGCGCAGACGGTGTGGATGGCCTGGATGATGGATTGGGACGCGGTCTGCTTCATCACGTAGCCCAGCGCGCCGGCGCGCAGCACGCGGTCGGCGTAGACACGCTCGTCGTGCATCGAGACGACGAGCACCGCCATGCCGGGCGCGGCCTCGCGCAGCCTGGCGATCAGTTGCAGGCTGAGCTCGCCGGACAGCGACAGGTCCAGCAGCGCCACACGGGGTTGGTGGCACAGGGCCAGCGCCAGCGCGCCCGCGGCGTCGTCGGCCTCGTGCACCTCGATCGGCTGGCCGAGCTGGGCCAGCAGCGCGACCAGGCCCAGGCGCACGATCGGGTGGTCGTCGACCAGCAGGATGCGCATCGGTGCCGGCGCCGGCGCGCCCCCCTCGGGTTCCGGCGGCGTGTCGTTCAGCATTGCGTCACCCGGACGGTGGTGCCCCGGCCCGGCTGGGTCTCCACCGCGAAGCGGTAGTTGATGAGCGAGGCGCGGAAGGCCATGAGGCGCAGGCCCACGCCGCGGTCACCGCCCGAGGGGTTGGCTGCCAAGCCGCCGTCGATGCCGACGCCGTTGTCGGCGATGCTCAGCGACACCTTGCCGTCCACCTCGTCCAGCCGCAGCAGGACGTGGGTGGCGCGCGAGTGCCGCACCGCGTTGTTCAGCGCCTCCTGGGCGATGCGGAACAGGTTGGCGGCCACGTTCTCGTCGTCGACGTCCACCGGGTCGTCGTAGTCGAACGAACAGGCCACGGAGGACAGCGTGGACAGGCTGGAAGCCAGCCGCGTCAGCGCCTCGCGCAGGCCGTCGGCCCCCGGCCCCACCGGCATCAGGCCGTGGGCGATGCGGCGCACCTTGGCGATGGCTTCGACCGAGGCGCTCTCCAGCGCCCGCGACAGCCGGGCCAGGTCCGGCGACCGCGGGCCCACGGCGGCGGCCACCGCCTGGGCCGACAGGCTGATGCCGGTGAGCTGCTGGCCGAGGTCGTCGTGCAGCTCCCGGCCGATGCGGCGGCGCTCGCTCTCGGCGATGTGGGCGACCTCGCGTTCCAGCTCGCGCGTGCGGTGGATCTCCTGCTGCAGGTCGGCGGTGCGCTCGGCCACCGCGTCTTCGAGGGTGCGGTTCATGTCCTGCAGCACGCCGCGCAGCTTGTCGCTGGCCATCAGCATGAAGCCGAAGGTGGTGGCCAGGAAGGTCAGGGGGTAGGTGGTGAGGTAGACCTTGTGCATCGGCGAGGTGTCGAACAGGTGGGGCGGCACGTCGGTGGTGAACAGCGCGGTGAGCAGCCGCGCGGCGATCAGGCAGGTGGCGATCGCGAAAGTCCACAGGCTGAAGGTGCGCGCCGCGCTGCGCAGGGGCACCCGCCGCATCGCCAGCGCGCACATGCCCACCAGCGGCGTGTTGGTCGCGCCGCTGACGAAGATGCCGTAGTACGGGTATTCGGCGTGCAGCGTCCAGGTCCAAAGCGCCGCCACCAGCGCGAGCATCAAGGCGGCGCCGCGGTAGCCCACACTGTGCCCCGAGAAGCGGCGGATGCTGGCGTACATCAGGTAGAAGATGGCCGCGATGATGACGTTGCCCAGCACCACCGACAGCATCGCCGGGATGTGGCCGCGGGCGAAGAGCAGCGCCGAGGCGAGGATGGCCAGCGCGCAGGCCCAGGCCCATTCCTTCAGGCCGCCGATGGATTTCGGGAAGCTGCGGCACATGATCAGCAGCACCACCAGGCAGAACACCGAGATGAAGTTCGCCATCAGGATGATGGAGCGGGGGTCCAGGGTCAGCACCTCGGCCCCCGTCCCGCCGCGGCCCCGCCCCGGCGCTCAGGCATGGCGCAGCGCCTCGACCACGTTGAGCTGCGCCGCCCGGTAGGCCGGCCACCAGGCCGACGCGACGGCGATGGCGATGAGGCCGGCGGTGGTGCCGGCGATCATGCCGGACTCGCCCCAGACGGTGATGATCAAAGGCACCGGGTCGGCGTTGCCCGGCGGCAGCCAGGTCAGCGACAGCCGGTTGACGACCTCCGCCAGCGCCAGGCCGAGCGCCGCCCCCAGCAGCGCGCCCAGCACGCCGAGCAGGGCGCCCTCGGTGACGAAGAGCGCGCGCACGCCGGCGCGACGCACGCCCATCGCGCGCAGGGTGCCGATCTCGACGGTGCGTTCGACCACCGCGGTGTTCATCGTGTTGCCCACGGTGAACAGCACGATGGCGCCGATCAGCACGAAGATGAAGCCGAAGATCGTGTCGAACATGCCGATCGTCTGCACGTAGAAGGGGTTGAGCTGCTTGAAGTCGAGCACCGCCAGCGGCTGCCGGGCGGAGTGCCGCTCCAGGATCGGCCGCAGCCGGGCCAGGGCCGCGGGCACCTGGCTGGAATGGCGCAGCTGCAGCATGATGGACGTCACCTTCGGCTCCGACTGGCCGTAGATGAGCCGCTGGATCTGGGCCAGGTGCAGCATCATGTAGATCTCGTCCAGCTCCTTGAAGCCCTGCTCTTCGAAACGGACGACCTTCACCGAAGTGACGTTGGGCGCCCCGCGCGCGTTGCCGATGAGCAGCTCGATGCGCCGGCCGGCGTCGGGGCCGGCCTGGGCCGCGGGCGCCGCCGGCGCCTCCTGCGCGCTGAGCTGGGCCAGGTCGTCGGGCAGCTGGCCGTCGTCCCCGGCGGGCGCCGCGGGCTTGGGCTGTGCCGCCTGGGCCTGCCGCCCCGGCCGCGGGCAGCGTTCGGAGACGCCCAGGGTCTCGCAAAGCTGCAGCACGCGCGCCACGCCGATGCCGACGATGGCGGAGTCTTCCGGCGTGCCTTCCAGGGCGAAGCGCTGGGACAGGGTGTCTTTCAGGCCGAAATCGTTCCACAGCCGCATGCGGTTGACGTCCTCCGCGACGAAGCCGCTGCCCATGACCGTGCGCGACACCCCCGCGGCGTAGTTTCCCGCGATGCCGCCGAACTGCAGCGTGGGCGTGGCCACGAGGACCATGCCGCCCAGCACCTCGTCGCGCTGGATCTCCGCCAGGATCCCGCGGTAACCGGAGATGCCGTAGGCGGTGGGGTTGCCGCTGCCGTAGAGGTGGAAGTCGCGGTGCTGGATCTGCAAATGGCCGCCGACCTGCACGTGGTGGGTCTGCATCAGGTAGTTGATGCTGGCGCTGAAGCCGCCGAACAGCAGCGTCGCGCTGGCGCCGATCGCCAGCGCCAGCAAGGTGGCCAGCGAACGGCGCCGGTTGCGCCGCAGGTTGCGCAGGGCCAGCAGCAGGGTCTGCGTCATGCCGAACCCTTCCGGCCCTGGGGCCGCCGGGCCCGGCTCATTCCCGGCGCCGCGCCATGAGTTCGTCGAGCGGGCGCCGCAGCGACCGCGCCGCCGCTTCGGGGCCTTCGCCGATGCGGCCCATGAAAACGCCCCTGGACGGCGCCTCGCCGCCGAACAGCGCGGCCAGCCCGTCCGCCAGCGCCTGCGCGCGGTCGCCCATGCCGGGCCGTTCGGAAAAGCGCACGCCCTCCCGCGCGTACCGGGCGAAGACCAGGGGCGTCATGCTGGGCTGCAGTTGCAGGCCCAGTTGCGTCGCGGTCAGCCAGAAGCGCTGCATCGCCCGCCCCGCGTCGACGTAGTCGTCGACCGTGCGCGGCGCACCGTCCGCCAGCACCAGGAAATGGGCGCCGCAGGCCAGGGCCGGCAGCAGGTCCATCTCCAGCCGGGGCAGCCATGAAGCGGCGAGGTAGCGGTTGCAGAAGTCGACGCGGCGCCAGCTGCGCATCACGCGCCGCATGAGCCGCAGCGTCAGCGGGTCCAGCCCCAGGGCCTGGTCGGGGATGCGGTCTTCGCTGAAGCGGGCGCGCCACTGGATGGCGTCGCGGTGCGCCGGGTAGGCCTCGGGCAGGCTCAGGCGCAGGCCGGCGCACCGGGACAGCAACCCGGCCATGCGCGCCTTGGCGGACCAGCCTTCCAGCCAGAGCACGCCGTAGCCCCGTCCCAGGGAGAGTTCGAGGCGGCTCTTCTCCGCCGCCGCCAGAGGGCGGGCGCGCATCGCGCGGCGTTGGACGCTGCGCCGGCGGATGTGGGGCAGCAGCGGGTCGCTGCGCCGCCACAAGCCTTGCATGCTGCGGATTTCGAAGGTCGGGGCCGTTTCCGGTGAGTTTTGCAGGCGCTTGCATGACAGTTCCAGGCCGTATTCGCTGGCGGCGATGTGCAAAGTCTCCAGCAGCGCGCCCATCGCCATCTGGGTGGAATGCCCGTCCAGGTCATAGACGCAATCCGCATGCCGTCCACTGCTGTGGACCCGCCAATACCACGGGCTGAGAACCTCGAAACGCCAAGGCTGCGTATTGTCCCCGCTCGGCGCCCAGCGGGCGGCGTCGAGCAGCTTGTCCACCATGTCCGCATCGATCGCCGGCACGCCCCAACCCACTTCGACGGGGCTAAAGGCATTCATGGGAAAGCCGATTCAATATTCCCGTGATGTCTTTCTTCAAAAAACAGTAGGAATAGAAAGTTTTTTCCGGCAACGACGGGCTTTCCTCACGCCCCATTTCATAATCTTTTATTTTCTCGATGGCATGGGACATTTCCAGTCGAAGCAGTACCCCGGGTGCTCCCACCCGCGTGCACAACCTTTGCACGCCCAACGCCTTGAACCCCAGCATCTCGGTATAGAAACGCACATGTCTGGGGTTGACCTCGATCACCGCATCGGTGCATTCGCGCAATATGCCGGCGTACATCAGGCCGATATGCATCAAACCGGCGAAAACCCTTTTCGGCATTCGGCTGACAACCGCCACGCGGGACGGCTCCCAAAGCCGGCGACCGGCGGACCGCAGGCGGTCGGTCTGGTCGCGGAAGTTCTCGTCGGCGGGCAGTCCGGCGGGGCCGTCGACGCAAACCGTCATGGTGGCCACCGGTTCGCCGCAGTTCTCGGCGATGAGCACCAGCTCGTCGGGCCTTTTCGGCGCGGGCCCCTGGGCCTCGTAGCCCCGCCACGAGTACATCTTCCGGACCAATACCGTGGCAGCGGTCCTGCGATTGTCCGAGCTGGCTATCCGAAACTTGAATTCATGGTTTGCACCGGGTATTTTTTTATTAATCGATGGTTCATCGCCGGCATCGCAAGAAAGGCTTCTCCATTTTTTTGAATCGTTGAATCCAATAATGGTGCTTTCACTCATGAATACCCCCCACGAATGACATTCATTGTTTTTCCGCTTACTGCCGGCGCGAATAAATCAAAAATCGCGCACCGGGCAGATGCATGCGAACGAATGTAGTTTTCGGGGGTGACGCGGCACAATCGCGCGGCATGATGATTTGCCATCAACCGAAAAGTGATGGCACGCCGCGGCGCCGGTCGAGAAAAACTCGCCGAACCGCACGGATACTGGGGAAAACAGGCAGCCGAAAAGGTCAGGGGCCTGGGCTGCGGCCCCAACCCGGAACAATTAATTACAAATTAATCGTTGAGCTGACGGAAGAAACCGACGCCGTCCCGGCGAAGGTGCTCCTGGATTTGGAAAAGAAACGCCGCGGCAGCGGGTGCTGGCCGCCATGGGTGCGGCCCCGCCAAGGGGGGCCGTCCGGCCCGCCCCTGGGAAGTGTTCAGACCGCCAGGGCTTGCGGCGGCGCAGCCTGGGCCGCGGCGGCCTCCCCGATCGACGCGGCCTCGCCGCCGAGCGCCTCGATCAGGTCGGGCAGCATCAGGCGCAATTCGCCGGTGCTGATGGCCACG
This sequence comes from uncultured Burkholderiales bacterium, assembly GCA_966211815.1. Classification (GTDB taxonomy): domain Bacteria; phylum Pseudomonadota; class Gammaproteobacteria; order Burkholderiales; family Burkholderiaceae_C; genus JANPCX01. Next base: position 33,257 of record CBIHOD010000008.1, on the reverse strand, counting down.
TCGGCGTCGAAACCGCCGTCGTCGGAGCCGCCGTTGGGCGAGGCCGACTTGCCTTCCTCCAGCACCACGTCCAGCAGCTTGATCTTCTTGATCGCCAGGCCCTCGGTCAGCACGAAGGAGACGCGGCTGTTCCAAGTCAGCGCCAGCTGCGTGGGCAACTTGCCCTGGGCGATGTGCTCTCCGACCTCGTCGATGTCGAGCGTGTGGCGCGCATAGCGCACGGTGGATTTCTCGCTGTCGGGCTGCTTCAGCTCGCATTCGCGGTCGACGGTGAAGCCGGAGGGCGCCTCTTTGGTGCGCAGCCATTCGGCCATCGCGGTGGCCGGCGCCAGCTGGGTGTTGACCGGCCGCAGCACGATGCCGCCGCCCAGCGCCTCGACCAAGGTCGTGACGATGCGGTCGGCCCCCTTGCTGCTTCCGGCGTTGACGACCACCAGGCCGGCCTTCTGGTCGATCCACACCAGGTTGCTGGACCGTTTGGGAAAAGCGCGCGGCAGGAGGTCCTGCACGATCTCTTCCTTGATTTCCTTGGCGGCCTTGCCCTTCGGGCGACGGCCGGTTTCCTGCTCGATCTTGTCGAGCCGCGCCTCCAGCTGGGCCTTGACCACCGAGCCCGGCACCGCCTTGCGTTCCACGCACAGGCGCAGGATCAGCTGCCCGCCCACGCTCTCGGCGAACGTGCTGTGTTTCTCGCCGCGGGGCTGCACCCAGCCGACCGATTCGGGCTGGGTCGCGCCGCATTCGGCGAAGCGGCCGGCGGCCAGGCGTTCTTCCAGGGTGGACAGCGCTTGGCTGTCCCATTCGGCGATGCGGTAGATCAGGGCGTTCTTGAACATGGGTGCAAACTTCTCCGAGGGGGCGGATTCTATTGAGCTTTGCCCGACGCCCGGCCGCTCCCGAGGGCGGCGTAGACTGGCCGAGCGCCATTGCCGCGATGCCCAGGAGACCGCCATGCCCGACACACCCGCCAGCAAGATCCTCGTCGCCCAGGGCGGCGGCCCCACCGCCGTGATCAACCAGTCGCTGGCCGGCGTGGCCCTGGAGGCGCGTCGGCACCCCGGCGTGCGAGCGGTCTACGGCGCGATGCACGGCGTTCGCGGCATCGTCGACGAAGACTTCACCGACCTCGGGCGCGAAACCGCCCAGCACCTGGAGCGGGTCGCCGCCACGCCGTCCTCGGCGCTCGGCTCCACGCGCGACAAACCCGACCTGGCCTATTGCCGCGAAATCTTCAAAGTGCTCCGGGCCCACGGCATCGGCCACTTCTTCTACATCGGGGGGAACGACTCCTCCGACACGGTGCGCATCGTCAGCGAGGAAGCGGCCAAGGCCGGCTACCCGCTGCGCTCGGTGCACGTCCCCAAGACCATCGACAACGACCTGGTGGGCAGCGACCACACGCCCGGCTTCCCGTCGGCCGCCCGCTTCGTCGCCCAGGCCTTCGCAGGCGCCGACCTCGACAACGCCTCGCTGCCCGGCGTCTATGTGGGCGTGGTGATGGGCCGGCACGCCGGCTTCCTGACCGCCGCCGCCGCGCTGGGCCGCCAATTCCCGGACGACGGTCCGCACCTCCTTTACCTGCCGGAGCGCGATTTCTCGATCGACCGTTTCCTGGCCGACGTGAAAGCCACGCACGACCGCCTGGGCCGCTGCGTGGTGGCGGTGTCGGAAGGCATCCACGACGCCTCCGGCCAGCCCATCGCCGCGCAGCTGGCCAAGCAGGTCGAGCGCGACGCCCACGGCAACCTGCAGCTGTCGGGCACCGGTGCGCTGGCCGACCTGCTGTGCGAAGAGATCAAGTCCAGGCTCGGCATCAAGCGCGTGCGCGGCGACACCCTGGGCTACCTGCAGCGCTCCTTCCTGGGCTGCGTGTCGGACGTGGACCAGCGCGAGGCCCGGGAGGCCGGCGAGAAGGCGGTGCAGTTCTCCCTGCTCGGCGACCGCGACGGCTCGGTGGCCATCCAACGCACCGGCGACTACGCGGTCGATTACCGGCTGCTGCCGCTGGCCGACGTCGCCGGCAAGACCCGCACGATGGAAGACGAGTTCATCGCCGCCGGCGGCACCGACGTGACCGACGCCTTCCGCGCCTACCTGAGGCCGTTGCTGGGGTCGAGCATGCCGCAGGCGCACCGGCTGCGGGGGCATGCGGTGGAGAAGATCCTGAAGCCATCCCGTTCGGGCTGAGCCTCCACTCCGTTCGGACTGAGCCCCCCTGCGTTTGAGCTGAGCCCCATCCGTTCGGGCTGAGCCACCATCCGTTCGGACTGAGCCACCATCCGTTCGGACTGAGCCCCCATCCGTTCGGACTGAGCCCTCATCCGTTCGGGCTGAGCTTGTCGAAGCCCCCCCTGCGTGAACGGCGAAAGCGCCGCCGACAAACCGCGATGGCCAGGGGCTTCGACAGGCTCAGGCGCACGGGAAGGGTGCAAACGAACGGGGTGCCGAAGCACCCCGAGCGCGTCGGGCGACTCGATGGCTCAGTCGTCGAGCAACGACAAGTCCCGCACCGCCCCCTTGTCCGCGGACATCACGAGCTTGGCGTAGGCCTTCAGTGCGGCCGACACCTTGCGCGGGCGCGGCTTGGCGGGCTTCCAGCCCTTGGCGTCCTGCTCGGCGCGGCGGCGGGCGAGCTCTTCGTCGGACAGCAGCACGTCGATCTTGCGGTTGGGGATGTCGATGCGGATGCGGTCGCCGTCGCGCACCAGGCCGATGGCGCCGCCGGCCGCCGCCTCGGGCGAGCAGTGTCCGATGGACAGCCCCGACGTGCCGCCGGAGAAGCGGCCGTCGGTCAGCAGGGCGCAGGCCTTGCCCAGGCCCTGGGACTTGATGTAGCTCGTGGGGTAGAGCATCTCCTGCATGCCGGGACCGCCCTTGGGGCCTTCATAGCGCACGACGACGACGTCGCCGGCCTTGACCTTGCCGGCCAGGATGTTCTCCACCGCCTCGTCCTGGGATTCGGTGACGTGGGCGCTGCCCTCGAACACGAGGATGCTCTCGTCGACGCCGGCGGTCTTGACGACGCAGCCGTCGAGCGCGATGTTGCCGGTCAGCACGGCCAGGCCGCCCTCCTTCGAGAAGGCGTGGTCGTAGGAGCGGATGCAGCCCTCGGCGCGGTCGAGGTCGAGGCTGGGCCAGCGCGTGCTCTGGCTGAAGGCCACCTGCGTCGGGATGCCCGCGGGGCCGGCCATGTAGAAGGTCTTCACCGCCTCGTCCTTCGTGCGGACGATGTCCCACTGTTCCAGCGCTTCGCCCAGGGTCCTGGCGTGCACGGTGGGCACGTCGGTGTGCAGCTTGCCGGCGCGGTCCAGCTCGCCCAGGATGGCCATGATGCCGCCGGCGCGGTGCACGTCTTCGATGTGGTACTTGTTGGTGTTGGGCGCCACCTTGCACAGCTGCGGCACGACGCGCGAGAGGCGGTCGATGTCGGCCATGGTGAAGGGGATCTCGGCCTCTTTGGCAATCGCCAGCAGGTGCAGGATGGTGTTGGTGGAGCCGCCCATGGCGATGTCCAGCGTCATGGCGTTTTCAAACGCCTTGAAGCCCACCGAGCGGGGCAGCACGCGTTCGTCGTCCTGCTCGTAGTACTGCTTGGCCAGGTCCACGATGCGGCGGCCTGCGCGCTTGAAGAGCTGCTCGCGGTCGGCGTGGGTGGCCACCACCGTGCCATTGCCGGGCAGCGACAGGCCCAGCGCCTCGGTCAGGCAGTTCATGGAGTTGGCGGTGAACATGCCCGAGCACGAACCGCAGGTGGGGCAGGCCGAGCGCTCGACCTCGGCCACGTCGGCGTCGGAGTAGTTGGTGTCGGCGGCAATCACCATCGCGTCCACCAGGTCGAGCTTCTTGAACTCCATGACCTTGGTGACCGGGTTGGCCAGGCGGGTCTTGCCGGCTTCCATCGGGCCGCCGGAGACGAAGATCACCGGGATGTTCAGGCGCATGGCGGCCATCAGCATGCCGGGGGTGATCTTGTCGCAGTTGGAGATGCAGACCATGGCGTCGGCGCAGTGCGCGTTGACCATGTACTCGACCGAGTCCGCGATGATGTCGCGGCTGGGCAGCGAGTACAGCATGCCGTCGTGGCCCATCGCGATGCCGTCGTCCACCGCGATGGTGTTGAACTCCTTGGCGACGCCGCCGGCGGCTTCGATCTCGCGGGCGACGAGCTGGCCCAGGTCCTTCAGGTGGACGTGGCCGGGGACGAACTGCGTGAACGAGTTGACCACCGCGATGATGGGCTTGGCGAAGTCGTCGTCTTTCATGCCGGTGGCGCGCCAGAGGGCGCGCGCACCCGCCATGTTGCGGCCGGCGGTGGAGGTTTTGGAACGGTAGGCGGGCATGGTGGTGGTCGCTGGAGGAAGGTCGCTGGAAGGAGGCGGGCCACCGAATAAGGCCCCTCGCGCGCCCGGGCGGCCGGCCTCTTGAGCCGGGCGGTGGGCCGCCCGTCGATTATCCCCCTTCCCCCGCGGGCCTGCACGGCGCGGCGGCAGGCTCCGCCGCGTCGAAGTGGACGCCGCGGCGCCCTTCGAAGGCCTCAGGGCAGCACCCGGGGCAGCCGGGCCACCGCTTGGGCGCCGGGCACGGGGCCGTCCGGCCCGGCGCGGTTCTCCAGCCGCAGGTCGCCGCCGAAGGAGCGCGCCACGTCGATGCAGATCGCCAGTCCCAGGCCGGCGCCGGCCGGCACGCCCGGCACGGTGAAGAAGGGCTCGCCGAGCTTGGACAGCGCTTCCGGCGCGATGCCCGGGCCGCTGTCCCAGACCACCAGCTCGGCCTGCTCGCCGCTGCATTGCAGCCGGATGCCCAGCTCGCCGTGCGGCGGCGTGAAGCGGATCGCGTTGTGCAGCAGGTTGCGCACCATCTCGCCGAGCATCCAGGTGTCGCCGGCGACATGGCAGGGTTGGAGCTGCAGGTCGAAGCGCAGGTGCTTCTGCCCGATCAGCGGCGACAGCTCGACGCTGGCGTCGCGCACCACCTCGGACAGCTCGACCGGCTGCCGCCGGCCTTCGACCTGCACCTGGTGCACCCGCACCATCGACAGCATCTGCCGCACCAGGCCGGAGGCGCGGTCGGTGGTGCGCAGCATGTCCTGCAGCGTGGCGCGCTGGCTCTGCGGGTCGCCCTCGGCCAGGGCCGCCTGCAGCTGGGTCTTGAGCACCGTCAGCGGCGTCTGCAGCTGGTGGGAGGCGTCGGCGACGAACCGCTCCTGCTGGGCGTGCAGCTGGTCCAGCCGGCGCATCAGCTGGTTGATGGAGTCGACCATGGGCTGCAGCTCGAGCAGCTCGGCCGAGCGCAGCGGCGACAGGTCGGTGACCGGGCGCGCGTCGATCTGCGACCGCAGGCGCTGCACCGGCTTCAGGCGGTGCAGGATGACCCACACCACCACGATCGCCACCATCCCCAGGAAAAGGCCGTGGCGCACCAACGCGTGGTGCAGCGCCTCGGACCGCGCGGCATCGCGCGCCTCCAGCGTGTGCGCCACCTGGATCACCGCGGTGCGCTGGCCCTGGGGCAGCTCCATCTCCTGGAACAGCGTGGCCACGCGCACCTCGCGGCCCTCGACCACCGCGTCGCGCAGCTCGGGCCGCGAGGGGCGGTCGCGCAGCGCGCCGCGGGCGTTGCCGTCGGCGATGCCGGCGGCCTGCAGCTCGGGGTCGCCGGCGATGAGGTGGCCTTCCGGCGAGCTGATGAGGAAGAAGATCTGGCTACCGCCCGAGGCGGACTCGAAAGCCTCCCTCAGCGCCAGCGGCAAGCTGCCGCGCACCACGCTGGCCGACTCGAGCATGATGGAGTCGGCCACCGAATACGCCGCGGCGACCAGGAAGCGGTCGTAGGCCTGGCTCACCGTCCGGCTGACCGACTGGTAAAGCACCACCGCCTCGAACACCGAGAAGAGCAGCATCGGGACCAGCACGCCCAGCAGCAGCTGGCGGCGCAGCGACGGGGCGGCACCGGCGGCGTCGCGCGACGCCACGGGCGCGTCGGCCGCGGGCTCGGTCCGGTTCACGGCGGCGGGGCCGAATCTTCGGCGCGCAGCAGGTAGCCCAGGCCGCGCAGCGTCATGATCTCCACGCGGGCGCCGGCGATCTTCTTGCGCAGGCGGTGCACCAGCACCTCCAGGGCCTCCATCTGCACCGAAGCGTCGTCCTCGAACACGAGGCGGTGCAGCCGCTCGCGGGTGACGGCCTGGCCGGGCTGGGCCATCAGCGTGGAGAGCAGGGCCAGCTCGCGCGCCCCCAGGTCGACCGGCCGGTCGCCCAGATAGACGGCGCCGCTGCCGCGGTCCCAGTGCAGGTCGCCGCAGCGCACGCGTTCCTCGCCGTGCGCGCGCCGCAGCAGCGCGCGCAGGCGGGCTTCGAGCTCGTCCAGGTCGAAGGGTTTGGCGAGGTAGTCGTCGGCGCCGGCGTTCAGCCCGGTGACGCGGTCGCTGACGGAGCCGCGCGCGGTCAGCACGAGGACCGGCACGCGGTCGCCGCGCAGGCGCAGCCGCTTGAGCAGCTGCAGGCCGTCCATGCCGGGGATGGTGACGTCGAGCAGCACGCCGTCGTAGCGCCCCTTCTGCAGCAGCGACAGCGCCTCCAGGCCGTCGCCGCAGGTCTGCACGTCGAAGCCGCGGCGCATCAGCACGCGGCTCAGGGCCTGGGACAGGTCCGCGTCGTCTTCAATCAGTAACAACATAGGGCCCAAAGCATGCCTCCACCCCCACGCAGCGTCGATGCGCGTAAATCCTAGCCCCCCGAGGAAATCCTAGCCTCCGGGGAAAGGGTCATGAAAGCCAGGGGAAAGACTGGCGAAAGAACGCTGTGGCGCGCCGTGGGCACGACTCCTAACCTGCGGCCTCCCCCGTCCACAACCACAACCCATGAGGAGACATCGATGCGATTCCCCGCACACATCCCGCCGTCCACCGCGAGCGCCGGGCGCCCCGCGGCGCGGCAAGCCGGGCGCCTGTGCCTGGCCGCGGCCGCGTGCCTGGTCGGCGCCGGCGCGCACGCCCAGTCCAGCGTGACCGTCTTCGGCATCGTCGACGCCGCGGTCCAGCGGCTGCAGGCATCGGGCGCGGGCTCGCTCGACTCGGTCGTCAGCGACGCCAATTCCTCCAGCCGCTGGGGCGTGCGCGGCGTGGAAGACCTGGGCGGCGGCCTCAAGGCGGGCTTCTGGCTGGAGGGCGGCTTTTCGCCCGACACCGGCATCAGCGGCTCCACCAGCACCAACAACAAGGACTCGTCGGCCGGCGCCCTGTTCGGCCGCCGCTCCACCGTCAGCCTGATGGGCGGCTGGGGCGAAGTGCGCGCGGGACGCGACACCGTGCCGAGCTTCCACAACCTGAGCAACTTGCACCCCTTCGGCACCAACGGTGTCGGTAGCGCCGGCTTCCTGTTCTACCCGGTGAACGCCGGCGGCACCACGGTCCGCACCAACGTGCGGGCCTCCAACGCGGTGAGCTATTTCCTGCCGGCCGACCTGGGCGGCTTCTCCGGCCAGTTGATGTACGCGCCGGGCGAGCAACCCTCGTCACCCGCGGCCACCAAGTCGGACGGCCGCTACGCCGGCATCCACCTGCGCTACAACCAGGGGCCGCTGATGATCGGCGCGGCCACCGGCGACACGCGTTTCGCCACCGGCGACTTCCGCCAGAGCAACGCCGGCGCGAGCTACAAGTTCGGCCCGGCGCGGTTGATCGCGCTTTGGGGCGAGAACAAGGTGGGCGCCACCCGGACGCGGTCGGCGATGCTGGGCACCCAGATCGACGTCGGCAGCGGCCAGATCCGCTTCGGCTACACCCGGCTGGAAGCCCGCGGCGTGGCCAACGACGCCGAGCACATCGCGCTGGGCTACGTGCACAACCTGTCCAAGCGGACCGCGGTCTACGCCAACGTCGCGCGGATCGACAACGACGGCGCCGGCAAGAGCTTCGGCGTCGGCCTGTCGCCGACCGCCCCGGGGGGCGCCAGCAAGGGCCTGGAAGTGGGCCTGCGCCACAACTTCTGAAGCCCGCCGCTTTCCTCTCATTGCAACGTGGGTCTTGAGGCCGCCTTCGGGCGGCCTTTTTTTCCGTTCCTCCCGTTTCCTCCGTCCCGCCCGCCGCACGCCCTGGCGCCGGGAACGGCACCCTGGCCCGCGGGTTCTCCGCCGTGACATCCCGCACGGTCCCGCACGATGATTCGCGTTAATCCCAGCGGCTGCAGACAGCCTCGTGAAAGGATCGGGAAAGACAGGCGAAAGAAGGCGGTGGCGCATCCCGGCGCGCGCTCCTAAAGTTCATCCCATCAACCCCCCACTCCCATCCGGTTGACTCCCACCACAGGACAAAGAGACATGAACATCAAATCCTTCTCCATCTTGCCTGCGCTGCTGCTCACCGCTTTCGGCAGCTCGTCCGCCATGGCCCAGGACAGCTGCCCCAACCGTGGCGAGCTGGACACCCAGTACTGCGACGCCAACAAGGACCTGGTCGCCGACACGCCCACCGACCCGGCCAAGCTGAAGAACCCCAGCACCCTGGTGTTCAGCTTCCAGCCGGTGGAGAACCCGGCGGTGTACGAGAAGCTGTTCCGCCCCTTCACCGAATACCTCGGCCAGTGCACCGGGAAGCGCGTGGTGTTCTTCCAGGTGCAGTCCAACTCCGCGATGATCGAGGCGATGCGCTCGGGCCGGCTGCACATCGGCGCCTTCTCGACCGGCTCGACGATGTTCGCCGTCAACATCGCCGGCGCGGTGCCCTTCGCGATGCGCGGCACCGCCAAGGGCCCGGAGGCCACCCACCTGCTCGTCATCACCCGAAAGGACAGCCCCATCCAGAAGATGGCCGACCTCAAGGGCAAGAAGGTGGCCCACGCCTCGCCCTCTTCCAACTCGGGCAACCTGGCGCCGCGCGCCCTCTTCCCGGCGCTGGGCATCACGCCGGACAAGGACTACCAGGTGGTCTACTCCGGCAAGCACGACCAGTCCATCCTCGGCGTGAAGTCGGGCGACTACGACGCCGGCGCGGTGGCCGGCGACGTGCTGGAGCGCATGGCCGAGCGCGGCGTGGTCAAGATGGACGACTTCCGCACCATCTACACCAGCGACAAGTTCCCCACCAGCGGCTACGTGCACGCCCACGACCTGGACCCGGCCCTGGTCGGCAAGATCAAGCAGTGCTTCTTCGACTTCCGCATGCCGGAGGACATGGCCAAGGCCATGGACTCCGACCGCTTCCTGCCGGCCCAGTACAACAAGGACTGGAACCTGGTGCGCCAGGTGGCCGCCAGCGCCGGCCAGACCTTCGGCCGCAAGAGCTACGAGGTCGAGAAGGCCAAGGACGACGCCAAGGCGTCCGCCGCCTCCGGCGCCAAGCCCTGACGCCGGCGGGCCGGGCCCGCACCGTCCCCCACCCCGCGTGACCCCCATGCGCCCCGCTGCCCCCGGGCGGCGGCGCAGGACGGCCCACGCCCCCACTTCCCCACCGTCCCATCCGTTCGTTTGGAGCACGCCATGTCAGGCAACGCACCCCCGGCAGCAGCCGTCCTCAGCATCCGCAACCTGGTCAAGGCGTACAAGCCCGGCAACCCGGTGCTCAAAGGCATCAACCTGGACATCAAGGGCCAGGGCCTGAACGCCATCATCGGGCCGTCGGGCACCGGCAAGTCCACCCTGATCCGCATGATCAACCGGCTGGTCGACCCGACCGAGGGCCAGATCCTCTTCCACGGCACCGACCTGGCCCAGGTCTCGGGCCGCTCGCTGCGCGAGTCGCGCAGGCGCATCGGGATGATCTTCCAGGAATACAACCTGGTCGAGCGGCTGAGCGTGATGGAGAACCTGCTCACCGGCCGCCTCGGCTATGTCGGCGCGTTCAACGGCTGGCTGCGGCGCTTCCCGGCCGAGGACATCCAGCACGCCCGCCAGCTGCTGAAGGTGGTGGGCCTGGGCGGTTTCATGAACCAGCGCGCAGACAGCCTGTCGGGCGGCCAGCGCCAGCGGGTGGGCATCGCCCGCGCGCTGATGCAGCGGCCCGACATGCTGCTGGCAGACGAGCCCACCTCGTCGCTGGACCCGAAGACCTCGGTCGAGATCATCGAGCTGCTCAAGCAGCAGGGCAAAGACAAGAACATCCCGGTGCTGGTGAACATCCACGACGTCGAGCTGGCGCGCCGCTACGCCGACCGCGTCATCGGCATGACCGGCGGGCGCGTGGTGTTCGACGGGCCGCCGGGCGAGCTGACCGACGCGCACCTGAAGACCATCTACGGCGGCGACGGGTGGCTGCAATGAGCGCGTCCACCCACCCCACCGCCACGCCCGCGGCGGCCGGCCGCCAGGCGCCGTTCCGCACCTCGGCCCAGTTCAGGCTGGCGATGGCGGCACTGGTCGCCTACGCCCTGTACGCGGCCAGCCAGCTCAACTTCTCGTGGTCGCGCCTGATGTCCGGGGCCGACAACGCCCAGCGCTTCCTGGGCCGCATGTTCCCGCCCAACTTCTCGCAGGCCGAAGTGCTGGTCACCGGCTTCGCCGAGAGCATGCAGATCGCGGTGCTGGCCACCTTCTTCGGCGTGCTGCTCGCGCTTCCCGTGGCGGTGCTGGGCGCGCGCAACCTGATGCCCACCTGGGCGACCTGGCCGGCGCGCTCGCTGGTCACCGTGTGCCGGGCCTTCAACTCGGTGATCGTCGGCATCATCTTCGTCAAAGCGATCGGCTTCGGGCCGCTGGCGGGCATCGCCGCGCTGGTTGTCACCTCGATCGGCTTCGTCGGCAAGCTCTTCATGGAAGCGATCGAGGAGATCTCGATGAAGCAGATCGAGGCGGTGCGCGCCACCGGCGCTTCCTTCATGAGCGTGGTGATTTTCGGCGTGATGCCGCAGGTGATGGGCCGCTTCGTGGGCTTCTGCACTTACCAGCTCGACTCCAACCTGCGCAACTCCACCATGGTCGGCATCGTGGGCGCCGGCGGCATCGGCGGCACCTTGTTCGCGGCCTTCCTGCGCTTCGAGTACGACTTCGTGCTGGCGATCATCCTGGTGATCGTGGCCCTGGTGATGACCGGCGAGGTGCTGGCCAACCAGGTCAAGAAACTGTTCAACGCCAAGAAGTGAGCGAGGCAACAGCCATGAACGCGATTTCCATGATGGACAACCAAGAAGGCTGGCAGCGCCATTCGCTGCCCCAGCGGATCATGCGCCAGGCGTTGGCCCTGGCGGTGCTGGTCGCGGTGGTGCAGTCGCTGCGCCACATCGACGTGGTGTGGGAGTTCCTGTGGGACGCCCCCGAGCAGATGCGCGACATGCTGCACCGCATGTGGCCGGTCGACGTGGCCTACTACCCGCAGGCCGTGCACGCCGTGCTGATCGAGACCTTCCACATCGCCACGCTGGGCACGATCTTCTCGATGGTGTTCGCGCTGCCGCTGGCGCTGCTGGCGGCCAACAACATCACGCCCAACAAGCTGGTCAACAACGCCGCCAAGCTGCTGCTGGTGGCCAGCCGCTGCGTCAACTCGCTGGTGTGGGCGCTGCTGTTCGTCGCCATCTTCGGGCCCGGCCCGCTGGCCGGCGTGTTCGCGATCAGCTGCCGCTCGGTGGGCTTCGTCGGCAAGCTCCTGGGCGAGGCGCTGGAGGAGGTCTCCCACGGCCCGATCGAAGCGCTGCAGGCCGCGGGCGCCACGCAGGCCAAGCAGGTCTGGTACGGCTACTGGCCCGCGGTGAAGCCGGCCTTCTGGTCGATCATGCTGCTGCGCTGGGACATCAACGTGCGCGAGTCGTCGGTGCTCGGCCTGGTGGGCGCCGGCGGCCTGGGGATGATCATGAACGCCGCCATCGACACCTTCGCGTGGGAACGCGTGGCCACCATCCTGCTGACGATCCTCGTCGTCGTCGCCACGGCCGAGGTGCTGATCACCAAATGCCGGCGCAGGCTGATCTGAGATGAACTGACACCGACCGGCCGCTCGACCACCCGATGGGTTGACGCAGTAGACCAGACCGCCTTCCGGCTTTTTTTGGAGGTATCCGCGCATGAAGCTCAAGCCATCCACCCGCGGCCTGGCCGCCGCCTTCGCTTTGACCGCGCTGTGGCTGTGCGGCCCTCTCCACGGCGCGCACGCGGCACCGGGCGGCGCCAACGCCGGCGACAGCGCCCGGCTCCCCGTCGCCTTCGCCAAGGCCAGCTTCATCGCGCTGGAGGTCCGCCGCCGCTATGACCACTACATCGAATCGCTGGAACGATGCGCCGGCCTGCAGGTGACCAACACCCAGGGCGTGTCCTGGTCCAACGCCGGGCCCGACCTGCTCGGCGACGACGAACTGCTGGACAGCTTGAAAGCCGGCCGCCTGGCCTTCGCGCTGCTGCCGGTGGGACTGACGGTCAAGGCCACCGAGCTGGGCCTGGGCACGCCGATCGCCTCGCGCGGCAACACCGCCACCGGCGCGGCCGACAGCTACCGGGCGCAGATGATCGTGCGCGCCGACAGCCCCTACCGCCGTCCCGCCGACCTGGCCGGCCAGAAGATCGCGCACACCAGCGCCAGCTCCTTCTCGGGCAACCTGGTGCAGCGCGCCCTGCTGCCGACGATCGGGCTGCGGCCCGACGACAACTACACCGTGGTCTTTTCCAAGGGCCACGAGCGCTCGGTGATGGGCACCTATTACGGCTTCTGGCAGGGCGCGGTGGTGGCCTCCGATGTCTATGAACGCATGCTGACCGCCGGCGACTTGAAGGAAAGCGACATGCGCACGCTGTGGCGCAGCGACAGCTTCCCGATCGCCGCCTGGTTCATCGGCAAGCGCGTGCCGGCACCGGTCGCGCAGCGCGTGCGCGAATGCACTTTCAAGTACCGGCTGCCCGAGGCCGCGCGCAAGGCGCTCAACGGCATGGATGGTTTCGTGCCGGTCGACTATGAACGCGACTTCCAGGCGGTGCGCCGGGTGCTGGCGCACGCCGAGTCCTCGAAACCGACGCCGCGCCCCGCGCCCCAGGCCCCCGCCGGCAGTCCAGGAAACAAGCCATGAATCAAACCACACCGCCGGTCGCGCCCGAGGGGCGCCCGGACAGCCGGCCCGCCCGCATGTCGCAGATCGCGCCGCGCCTGCTCGGCGGCTTCGGGCTGCTCATCCTCCTGATGGTGGGCATCGCCGTGTTCAGCGGCTGGCAGATCCGCAGCACCGCCGCCCTGGTCGACCGGCTGGTGCAGCGCGACGTGGCGCTGAGCACCCGGCTGTCGGACTGGCGCAACCTGAGCGAGATGGCGGTGCTGCGCACCGTGATGCGCTCGCAGATCATGATGGGCGACGCCGGCCCCCGGCTCAAGGAGGAGAACGCCAGGGCCAAAGTCGAACTGAAGGCGCTGCAGGACGGCATCAGGGCGCTGATCGAGGATTCGCCGGCGCTGCAGGCGCCCTTCGACCGCGGCAACCTGCTGCGCGGCCAGCTCGACGCGCTGGAGCTGAAGATCGACGAGCTGGAGAAGCTCGGCGACTTCCCCGCCATGGAGGAGCTGCTCAAGTCGAAGTACGACCCCGTCCGGCTGGCCTACCTCAAGGAGATCCAGACCCTGGCCGGGCTCGGCAAGGCTGCCTCCGAGCAAGCGGTGGAGGACGCCCGCGGCCGGGTGCGCCGGACTTTGTGGGCCACCGCCGCCGCGGTCGCGCTGGCGGTGCTGCTGTCCAGCTGCGGCGGCTGGTGGCTGAGCCAGTCGATCGCGCGGCCGATCCGCCAGTCGGTGACCAGCGCGCGGTTCATCTCCCAGGGGGACCTGTCGGTGCCGGTGCAGGTGGGCGCCGCCGGCGAGGCCGGCGAGCTGCAGGCGGCGCTGTCGCAGATGCAGCTGTCGCTGCGGCACACCGTCGAGGCGGTGGCCCAGGCGGCGTCGACGATCTCCATCATCTCCACCGAGTTCTCCACCGGCAGCAGCGACCTGTCGGTGCGCACCGAACAGACCGCCGCCAACCTGCAGGCGGCCGCGGCCAACGTGTCGCGGCTGGCCGTCACCTCGGCCGACAACACCGCCGCCGCGGCGCGCGGCGAGCAGCTGGCCCGGCAGGCCAGCGAATCGGCGGGCCGCGGCGAGCAGGTGATCGGGCGGGTGGTGTCGACGATGCAGGAGATCAACCAGGCCACCGGCCGCATCGCCGAGATCAACACGCTGATCGAGTCGATCGCCTTCCAGACCAACCTGCTGGCGCTGAACGCCGCCGTCGAGGCCGCCCACGCCGGCGAACTCGGCCGCGGCTTCGCCATGGTGGCCAGCGAGGTGGGCAAGCTGTCCCAGCGCTCGGACAGCGCGGCCAAGGAGATCAAGGGCCTGATCCACGCCTGCACCGAGCAGGTCGGCAAAGGCCAGGCCCTGGTGCGCGAGGCCAAGGGCGCCATGCAGGAGATTCTGCAGGGCGTGGCCCGGGTCAGCGACATCGTGGGCGGCATCGCCCAATCGCTGGCCGCGCAGGACCGCGACATCGGCGGCATCCACGGTTCGGTCAAGGCGCTGGACGACGCGACGCAGCAGAACTCCGCCTTGGTGGAACAGTCGGCCGCCGCCGCCGAGAACCTGCGGGCGGAGGCGGCCTCGCTGGTGTCGACCGTGGCGCTGTTCAAGCTCACGCCGTGAGGCGCGCGGCGTCGCCCGCCCGCGCCATGCCGTCGGGGCCGGGCCTGCCATGCTGAGCCAGGAGCAACGCCTGGCCCTGGTGGACGCGATCGACCAGCTGGACGCGGTCTCGTCCGCGCAGTCCTTCCGCGAATGCGCCGACGGCGCCCTGCAGGCGCTGCTGCCGCACGACGGCTTCGTGTGCGGCTTCGGCGACAACATCGCCGAGTGGGTGCCGCACTGGCTGCTCGAGCACCGGTTCCCGCCGCAGTACCTGGGCGCCCTGCGCCAGCCCAACAAAGGCTACAACTCCGAGATGATCGAGCGCTGGCGGGCCACCCGCCAGCCGGTGGCGGCCGACCCCCGGGCCACCGAGGGCCGTTGGTGGAGCGAGGCCTGGATGGCCGGCGCCGTCGCCGCCGGCCTGACCAACCTCATCGGGCACGGTTTCGTCGACCTCAGCGGCGAAGGGGCGAGCTACTTCTGCTTCATCCGCATCCCCGAGCCGCTGGGCGGCCGGCACGCCTATGTGATGAACCGGCTGGTGCCGCACCTGCACACCGCGCTGATGCGCGCCAGGGCCGACTTCATGGGCCGCGGAGCCGCCAGGGCCGAGCCCCCGCCCTGCCCCGCCTTGAGCCCGGCCCAGCTGCTCATCCTGCAGTGGCTCAGCCTGGGCAAGACGAACGCCGAGATCTCGGCCATCCTGGGCACGAGCGAGAACAACGTGAAATACCACCTCAAAGCCATCTTCAACAAACTCGACGTCACGAGCCGGACGCAGGCGGTGGCCAAGGCGATGACGATGAAGCTGATCACCGCCGGCGGGTGAAAGGCGGATGGGCGGCCGGGGTGGCGCGGCCTGCCCGTTCGGGTAGTCGGCGGTGCCCGGGCAGGTAGTGGGCAAGCGGGCGCCGCGTCCCTACAGTCTTGCCGTCCGGTCGCCGCGATCCCGCGCATGACCGAATGAACGGAGGCACCGGCCGATGAGAGAACCCGAACCGATGCGATCGACCCGTGCAGGCGCCACGGGCCTGTCGCGGGACGCCGCCCCGGCGGGCTCCGGCATCGACTCCGGATAGTCCGGGCCGGCCGCGCGCCCGCCCTGCCGCACTTCTTTCCATGCCCTCCCCGCCAGGCGCCGCGACGCGGCGCCGGGGGACAGCCTTGCCGGCGCATTTCCTTAGGGAGCACCGCGCGCCTTCCATCCTGCCCGCAGCGCCCACAGACGGTTAACAAGCCGCGGGGCTTTTTTTTCAGAGGGGTTCGACCATGAACATGCCGCCATCGCACGAAGTCTCTTCCGACGCCTGCCTGGGCCGTCCCGCCGAAGACTTCCTGTCTTCCTTCATGCCCGTGGGCCAGGGACACGCGCCCACCAGGAGCAAGGCGCGTTGCCTCAAGGTCAGGGACCTGGCCAAGCTCCGGGAACTGGAGCTGGAGAAATGGGGCGAAGACGGGGCCACCGCCGACATGCTGGAGTCCAGGATCCGCTGCGCCCCGGCGTACGGCTGGGGCTACCACGATGCGGGGAAGATCACCGCGTCCTGTTTCGTGATGGGCGGCGACAGGCACAGGATCCTGTCGGCCGCTTCCTGGTTCGAGGCCACCGACCAGGGCTACGCCACATCGCACGACCCTCGCTCCAGGACCTGGTTCGGCATCAGCCTGTCGGGCACCGACCCGGTCGCGGTGCACGCCGTGCTGAACGAAGTGCGGTTGAAGATGCTGCAGGACGGCGTCCGGGAGGTCTACCTCGGCTCCCCGATCCCGTCCTTCTCCAAGTGGAAGAAGAAGAACCCGCAAGGGACCATCCAGGACTACGCGCGGCAAAGGCGGGGCCGGTCCGGCCGCCATCCCGACCCATTGCTGGCCTATTACGAATCCCTGGGCTTCGAGATCATCTGCGTCAAGCCCCACTACTTCCCCCATGCGGCTTCCGAAGACTATGGGGTGCTGGTCAGGTTGCGCAACCCCGCCTGGTTCCTATCGGGGCTCGTCAGGTCGATGCCGCCGGGCTTCGCCCGGTTCCTGCTCGGGAAAGTCTTCAAGAAAGCCTGACCGCCCCACCCGCCCACCACCGATCGGAACCGGCAACCATGAGATACACCACCGTCGAAGAAACCCTGGCCGGCCTGCCCCGCCAGTTCAACAGGGAACACGCCAAAGGCGCGGCCGCGCGCTACCAGTTCGCCGTCGGCGAAGGCCACCGGTTCTCGATCGCCGTCGCGGACCAGGACTTCGCATTGCGCCTGGGCGACATCGAATCGCCCAACGTCGTCGTCACGTCCGACGAGCAGACCTGGATCGGCCTTTGCAACCGCGAAGTGGGCGGCATCACCGCGGCCATCACCGGCCGCTTGAAAGTCCAGGGCAGCCTGGCGACCGCCGACCGGCTGATCAAGATGTTCGGGTTGAAGTTCTGATGCCCGCCGCCGCCATCCCCGCCCCCGGGAGCGCCTGCGGCATGGGCGCGCAGGACGACGGTTCCCAGGTGACCACCCTGCAGGAAAGGCCCGACCTGACGGAACGGGTCTTCGACACCATGGGCCGCACCTGGCCCGCGTTCATGGCCAACGACCCGGTGGGTTCGGTGCATTGGCTGGACCTGTACATCCGCTTCCCCGAATACCAGGTTGTCGTCACCGACGCCCGGTGCGAGGAAGTCCTGGGCATCGGCAACTCGCTGCCGCTGCATTTCGACGGTGGGCTGCAGTCACTGCCGGACGAAGGCTGGAGCTGGGCGATCAGGAAAAGCATCGAAGACGCCGACGCCGGCACCGCGCCGAACTTCCAGTGCGCGCTGGCCGCGACGGTGCCGGCCCGCCACCAGGGCAAGGGGCTGAGCCCCCGTGTCCTGCGCGCGATGAAGGCGGTCGGCGCGCGCCATGGGCTGCAGGGCCTGCTCGCGCCGGTGCGCCCGTCCGGGAAGCACCGCTACCCTTTGATCGATTTCGCCGCCTATTGCGCCTGGACCGGCGAAAAGGGCGAATGGTTCGACCCGTGGCTGCGCACGCACCAGCGCCTGGGCGCCCGGGTGGTCAAGCCCTGCATGCGTTCGCTGGCGGTGGGCGGAAGCGCCCAGGACTGGCTGGACTGGGCCGGCGTGCGGTTCGGCCCGTCGGGCGAGTATTGCGTCGACGGGGCGCTCGCGCCGGTGAAATACGACGCCGGGCGCGACTGGGGCCTCTATGTGGAGCCGAACCTGTGGATGCTCCATCCCTTCGCATGAGCCGGCCCGCGCCTGCACCGCCCGGCGGCCGGGACGTCCCCGACTTCTTCAGGCTCGACGCGCTCGACCTGGGGGCGTCGTGGTTCATCCTCGCCCGCAGCCGCCAAGTGACGCGCCGGCCTTCGGCATGGATGCTGCTGAACCAGCCCGTGCTCCTGTACCGCGACCAGGAGGGCCGGGTGCGCGCGATGCTGGACCGTTGCCCGCACCGCGGCGTCAGGCTGTCGCTGGGCGAGGTGGTGGGTTCCAACATCGTCTGCCGCTACCACGGCTGGTCGTTCCGGCCGGACGGCCGGTGCGAGTCCATCCCCTCCAACGGGCCGGACGGGCCGAAGTCCGGCTGCGACGTGCCGCCCTTCGAGGCCTTCGAGTCACGGGGCTTCGTCTGGGTGCGGTCCCGCCCGTCGGGCGCGGGCGGGGAGCACGCGCCGGCGCAACCGCCGCAGGCGTATTTCACCGACCTGGACGCCCCCCGGAAAGGCCGGATCATCTATGGGGGCGTGTCGCTCAAGGCCTTCTTCATCAGCGCGCTGGAGAACTTCTGGGACGTGACCCACACCCGATTCGTGCACGAAGGCCTGATGCGCACCGAAGCGATGAAGAAGGTGGTGGCCGAGGTCACCGCGTCGCCGGGCGGCAGCCAGGTCGCCTACGAAGGCGAGCCTTTCCCCAAGGGCGCCATCTTCTCCCTGCTGCGGTTGTTCGGCTGCAGCGCGATGGCGCACCGGGACTTCTTCCTGCGGCCCGGCTACGTCGAATCGCTGTACGAGTTCGACAAGGGCTACTACATCCGCGTGCAGGACTTCGTCACGCCGAACACCGACACCGAGTGCACTTACTTCTCGATCACCACATTCAACCTGCCGATGCCGCACTGGCTGTTCTCGGCGCTGGGGGCGATGTTCGCGGCGAAGATCGTCGGCCAGGACCGGGCCATCCTGGAAAGCCAGCAGCGTTCGGCCCTGCAGGCCGGCGGCTCGCACATCACCTTCGCGCGGTCGGACTTCTACCTGCGGGAGCTGCTACGGGTGCTGAAGCGTGCCCCGCCGCGGACGGACGCTGCGGGCGCGGACAGGCCCGTCAAGCCGGCCAGGATCACTCTCCACATCTGAGCGGCAGCGGCCGCCCGCCGATGGCCCGACGCCGGAACCGGGGGCAGCGCGTCCGCAGGCGTGGCAGGGTGGGAAAATCTGGCGCCTCCGAGGGCGTCCGCCCGTTGTCTCTTCCACGCCCCGCCATGTCCGAGACACCCGCCGACCATTTCGTCCTGATCACCGCCGGCACGGCCGGCGACATGTACCCCTTCATGGCGCTGGCCCAGGCCTGGCTGGGGCTGGGGCGGCGCACGACGATGGTCGGCCCGGCCTTCCATGCCGAGATGGTGCGGCGCGCGGGCATCCCCTACCTGCCGATCGGCACGCCCGAGGGCTTCATGGCCCTGATCGACGACCCCGACCTCTGGCATCCGAAGAAGGGCTTTCGGGTGCTGATGCGGGACTACCGCCTGCGGCTGGGCGAAATCCGGCAAGCCATCCGGCAGGAACTGCCCGCCGGCGAGCGGCTCGTCCTCCTGTCGCACCCGATGGCGGTGCCGGCCGCGGCCATCGTCCAGGCGGACCGGCCCGGCACCCGGCTGGTGGGCGTCTGCCTCGCACCGTCGAACCTGCGCAGCTGCCACGACCCCTTGACCATCGGCCCGATGCGCGTCCCGCCCTGGTTCCCGATGGCCTGGCGCCGCGCGCTGTGGCGGTGGGTGGACCGGCGTTTCATCGACCCGACCGGACTGCCCGAGGTGAACGCGGCGCGTCGAATGGCTGGCCTGGCGCCGGTGGACCACTTCATCGGCCATTTCCAGGACGCGCCCGAGCTGACCGTGGGGCTGTTCCCCGCCTGGTTCGGCCCGCCCCAGCCCGACTGGCCCGAGCCCCATGGCCTGGGCGGCTTCATGCTCTACGACCCCACGCCGGCGGGCGATGGCCTGCCGCATGAGCTGCAACGCTTCCTCGACGAAGGCGCGCCGCCGGTCGTTTTCACCCCGGGCTCCGGCCACCACCACGCGGACCGTTATTTCAGGCACGCCCTGGCCGCGACCGAGGCCCTCGGCCGACGCGCGGTGTTCCTGACGCGGCATGGCGCGCAACTGCCGCCCCGGCTGCCCGGCAGCGTCCACTGGCAGCCCTATGCGCCGTTGGGCCGGTTGCTGCGCCGTTCGGCCGCGCTGGTGCACCACGGCGGCATCGGCACCACCGCCGAGGCGCTGAGGGCCGGCGTGCCGCAACTGGTCGTGCCCTTCGCCTGGGACCAGTTCGACAACGCCGCCCGGGTGGTCGACCTGGGCGCAGGCGATAGCCTCCCGGCATCGCGCCTGCGAACGGGAGGGCTGGCACAGCGCCTTCGGGCACTGCTGGCGTCGCCCTCCGTCCGGCGGGCCTGCGCGCAGCTGGCCTCGCGCTTCGATGCGGAGCCGGCGGACGAGGCCCGGCGCCTGTGCATGCGGATCGAGGCTTCGCTGGGCCTGGGCGGTGTCGCGGGTAAAACCGAGCCGTCCCCGCCGACTTCACCGATGTTTCATACCGGCCGCACCGGGCGGCCCGAGGATTCGCCCACCTGACGCGCGCCGCATGGTGCGGCGGCGTACAGGCCAGGAGTTGAACCCCATGGTCCGTCTGCCATTGCCCCTGCTGGCGAGCGCCCTCGCCGCTTCGCTGTCCACTTTCACCGCCTCGGCCCAGCCGCTCGCGCAGGAGCCCGGCGCCATGCTGCGCAGCGGCGAATGGGGCGGCGACGTCGGCACCTACGGCCGGCCGCAGGCCTTCGAGAAGCTCCCGCCCAACCAGTGGCCCGGCCAAGGCTGGCACCGGCTCACCTTCGAAGGCAACGAACTCTTCGGCGAGCCCGTCGCCGCCGACGGCGGCAGGCAGCCCGCCTTCCTGCAGGCCATCACCGCGCAACTGCGCGCCGCGGAATCCCGCGGCCGGGGCGAGGTGGCCGACGAGCTGCCGCCCCAGGCCAGCTACGCCTACCTCGACCAGCTCTACCTGCGCGTGCCCGGCGCCAAGCTGCGCGCCGGCCGCATCCCGGTGCTGGTGTTCAAGAACGGCACCACCCGGCTGCAACCCCGGCTCGACCACCGCTACCAATTGACGCTGCAGGGCCGGGATTTCGCCTTCTCGGTGCGCAACGGGCAGCGCGGCCGCGACGGCGAGTCCTACGGCAGCGGCGCCCACTACACGATCGAATACGCCGGGCAGACCTACCTTTACAGCTTGGAAGGCTTCGGTTGGGGCTCTTCGATCAAAGCCATCGCCGATGTGGACGGCGACGGCAAGCCGGACTTCTTCATCCAGGTGGATGGCAACAACAGCGGCCTGGAGGCGGTGCTGTTGTCGTCCAAGGCCAAACCGGGGAAGAACCCGGCGACGGCGTCGCTGGCGTCAAGCGGATGCTGAGAGTCGAAACCGGGCCGCCCAGTTGGACCCCGGTCACTTCTTACGTTCCCCCAGGCCCGTTGAAGGACCCGAGCCGATGCGTTTCCCGGAAGCTCGGATGTTCGCGAGCAGGGCTTCGACAGGCTCAGTCCGAACGGGGTGACAGGTGAACCCGCATTCCCTTTCCCCGACAGGTGACCCGCACTCCCTTTCCCCGGCAGGTGACCCACACTCCCTTTCCCCGACAGGTGAACCCGCACCTCTTTCCCCGTTCGCCCTGAGCCTGTCGAAGGGCCCGGACCGCCTCGCTTCCCCGAAGCTTTGAGGCTCGCAAAAAAACTTTTACAGGCCCAGCCCGAACGGGTGGGATGGGCGACCAGGGCGGGGAGGCCGGGCCAACGGTGGGGCGCACACGACCCAGGGCGCGGGAGGCAGAAGTTCCAGACCGGCCCTGCCCACTCAGGCCAGCGCCCGCCCGATCAGGATCTTCTGCACGTCCGACGTGCCTTCGTAGATCTGGCACACCCGCACGTCGCGGTAGATGCGTTCGACCGGGAAGTCGCTCACATAGCCGTAGCCGCCGTGGACCTGGATGGCGTCGCTGCAGACCTTCTCGGCCATCTCGGTGGCGAAGAGCTTGGCCATCGCGGCCTCTTTCAGGCAGGGCAGGCCGGCGTCCTTCAGGCTGGCGGCGTGGTGGATGAGCTGGCGCGCCGCCTCGATGCGGGTGGCCATCTCGGCCAGGCGGAACTGCACCGCCTGGTGCTCGAAGATGGGCTGGCCGAAAGTGACGCGGTCCTTGCTGTAGGCCAGGGCCGCCTCGAACGCGGCGCGGGCCATGCCCACCGCCTGCGAGGCGATGCCGATGCGGCCGCCCTCCAGGCCCGACAGCGCGATCTTCAGGCCCTGGCCTTCTTCGCCGATCAGGTTCTCGGCCGGCACGCGGCAGTTTTCGAAGAGGATCTGCGCGGTGTCGCTGGCGTGCTGGCCCATCTTTTCTTCGATGCGCGCGACGGTGTAGCCGGGCGTGCGCGTCGGCACGATGAAGGCGCTGATGCCTTTCTTGCCGGCGGCCTTGTCGGTCACCGCCATCACGATGGCGACGTCGCCGTTCTTGCCGCTGGTGATGAATTGTTTGACACCGTTGAGCACGTAGTGGTCGCCGTCCTTCACCGCGGTGGTCTTCAGGCCGGACGCCTCGGAGCCGACGTGCGGCTCGGTCAGGCAGAAGGCGCCGAGCATCTCGCCGCGGGCCAGGGGCTTGAGCCAGCGTTCCTTCTGCGCGTCGTCGGCCCAGGCCATGAGGATGGAGCAGACCGGGCAGTTGTTGACGCTGACGACGGTGGAGGTGGCGCCGTCGCCGGCGGCGATCTCTTCGAGGATGATGGACAGGCCGAGGTAGTCCAGGCCGGCGCCGTCCCATTCGGCGGGCACCGCCACGCCGTAGCAGCCGAGTTCGGCCAGGCCGCGCAACTCGTCCCGGGGGAAATGGTGGGTCTTGTCCCACTCCGCCGCTTTCGGGGCGATGCGGTCTTGCACATAGCTGCGCACGGCGTCTTGCACGGCGCGGTGGTCTTCGCTGAGGTTCATCGGGGTTCCTGTGGGTCCATCGTGTGGGTTGGGGCTCCGCACGGCGGCCAGGCGGGTGGCCCGGCGCCGAGCCTCGCATTTTCGTGCATACCCGGCGGCGGCGCACCACGCATCCGGGTGGCCCCGCCGACCGCGCGGCGGGCTTCGCGCAGCGGTGCGGCCGCCGGAACCGGGCCGGCGGCGTTCACCAGGGGATGGGGGCGCCGTCGTGGTCGAGGAAGCGGCCGTTGTCGGCCGGCGTCAAGCCGTCGACCAGCCGGCGCAGGTCGGCCGCGCTGTCCTGCGGCGACAGGTCGGCGCCGGCGCCGCCCATGTCGGTGCGCACCCAGCCGGGGTGCAGGCTGACGCAGGTCGCCCGGCCGGCCCAGGCGAGCGAGAGGTCCTTCAGCACCGAGTTCAGCGCCGCCTTGGAAGCGCGGTAGAGCCAGCCGCCGTTGTCCGCGCGCCCGCCGATCGAACCCATCCTCGACGACAGCACCGCCACCTTGGCATTCGCGGCGAGCAGCCCGTCCAGCTGCGGCAGCACCTGCATCGCGCCGAGCACGTTGCTGCGCATGACCTGGTCGAAGTCGTCCCGCGTGGGCGACTGCAAGCCGCGGGTGCGGGGGCCGTAGACGCCGGCCACGAGCCACACCACGTCGAAGGCGTGACCGTCGAGCTGCCAGGCCAGGCGCGAGACGCTTTCGGGCTCGGCGACGTCGATCCGCAGCGCGTCGGCGCCCAGCTCGCGCAGCGCGTCCAGTCCGGCTTCGCCGCGCGCGGTGCCTGTGACGCGCGCGCCTTCGCCGCGGTACTGGCGCGCCAGTTCCAGGCCGATGCCGCGCGAGGCGCCGACGATCAGGACCTGTCGGGAGGATGGGGCGGAAGACGGGGTTGGCGGCGGACGGGTCATGGGGAAACCTTTTCGTGCGGGGATGAATGGGTGCCGCGCACGAGCGGGTCGAGTCGCGGCCGCACCATCGTAGGCCAGCGTGCCCGGGCCCGGGCCGCCAGGGTCATTCCTCCGCCGTCCTCCTCTTCACTCGTCCCAGCGGCCCCGTCCCTCGACCCGCCGCGGCCGCTGCTGGATGGCGGCGAGCAAGGCTCGCCGCTCTTCGGGCGTGAGGTCGACGGCGACCCGGCGGAAGGCTTGCTGCAGCCGCGCCTGCGTCGCGGCGGTCTGCTGCCGCAGCTTGGCGAACTGCAGCTCCAGCGCGGCTTCGTCGAGCCGCGGCTGCGCCAGCACGGTGTCGAGTTCGGCGCGCAGGGCGCGCACCGCGGCGGCGTGCTGGCGCATCAGCGGCGCCACGTCGAGGAGCTCGCGCCGCACCGCCTCGCGCTTGGCTTCGGGCAACACGGCGACCACCGCTTCCACGCTGCGGCGGGACTTCACCGCCTCGCCGGTGACGCGACCTGCCAAGACCGCGACGGCGACGAGGTTGACCGCCAGCGACAGCGCCAGAAGGACGCGCAGCGTGCGCGGCCGCAGCCCGCCGAGCAAGCGCGGCGCGGGCGCCTGGGGCTCGTCCCGGATCACAGCTCGCCCCCGCCGGTCGGCCCGCCGCTGGGGTCGATCAGCCAACGGCCCAGCGCCTGCAGGCCGGCATCGCCCGGATCGGCGCGGGTGAAGCCCAGCGCGAAACCCATCACCAGGCCCAGCGCCAGGCCGCCCATCGGCAGCCACCGCGGCAAGCGGCGCGCGGCTGGGGCCGTGACGAGCGGGTGAACGGGCATCGCGATGCGGCGCAGCAGGTCGGCGGAAGGCTCGTCGGCCACTTCCAGGCCATCCAGGAAGGCGTCCACCCGGCCGGCCTGCGCCAATGCGCCCGCGCCCTCCGGCGTGGCCGAGAGCGCGTCGAACAGGGCCCGGTCCCGCGGCGGCCAGCGGTGCCGTTGGGCGCCGTAGGCCTCGGCGTTGGATCGGAAGCGTCGCAGGTTGTCGTCGTCCATCTCAGCTCCTAGTGCAGCCCGGGCTGCAAGTTCTTCTTCATCGCCGCGCGGCCTCGCGACAGCAGGGATTCGAGCGCGCCTTCGCTGATGCCCATGAGGGCGGCGGATTCCGCCTGGCCCATCTCTTCGTAATAGCAAAGCACCAGGGCCATGCGTTGGCGCTCGGGCAGGGCGGCCAACACCGCCTTGACATGGTCGGCACGCTGCGCCCGGACCAGCCGCTCTTCCTGGGAGGGCTGGCCGTCGGGCAACTCCTCGCCGGGCTCGCCGCCAGCCACCGCGGAACGCGTCTGGCTGCGGAAATGGTCCATGCACAAGTTGTAGAGCACCCGGTAGAACCAGGTCCTGAACCGGGCTTGGGGCTCCCAGGTGGCAGCGCCCTGCCAGATTTTCAGGAAAGCGGCCTGCGCGACATCCTCCGCGTCGGCCCGGTTCGACAGAACGCGCCCGGCGAAACGCAGCGCCCACGCCAGGTGGCGGTCGACCAGCCGCGCGTAGGCGCGTTCGTCGCCACGGGCGACCGCGGCCATCAAGTCGCCGTCGTCGGGCGGCCCGCCATCAGGGGCATTCATCGGCGCCAGGGGCGGCGCCGCCGTTGTTGTGGGGTTTGAAATTCGCCAGCCATCGCATGGGATTGTCGTGGTTGGGCCGTCCGGGATGGCCCGACGGGCACCGGCAGGCGGCGAACCGGCCGCGCCTCCTGCCATCGTGGGCCTTGAACGGCGCCGCCGCGGTTTTTCCTTCGCCGCGGCCGCCGGGTTAACTTTTGTAAAAGGCGGGCGTGCGCCGAAGGATTCCGGCCAACCGCAGCGTTGATGGCGGGTCATCCGACCCTTCCCGCGACTACCGAGGCTTCCTATGAAACGCATCCTCTTTTCCTGCCTGGGCTTGTTGTCCTTGGCGCTGCTGCAGACGACGGCATCGGCCGGGCCGCTGCGCGAACACCTCCAACAGCGCGCTCAAGCCCGCCAGCAGGCGCTCACTCTGAGCGCCGACGACACCACGGAAGAAAGCGACAACGCCGAGGCGGCGCTGCCGCCCGATGTGCGCCTGCTGCGCGACATCGCCTATGGCGACGACCCGGCGCAGAAGATGGACGTCTACCTGCCCAAGGCAGGGCCCGCCACCGGGCCCGCGGCGCCGGTGATCTTCATGGTGCACGGCGGCGGCTGGCGCCACGGCGACAAGGCGATGTCGCGGGTGGTCGACAACAAGGTCGCGCGCTGGCTGCCCAGGGGCGTGGTCTTCGTGTCGGTCAACTACCGCATGCTGCCGCAGGCCGGCCCGGTCGAGCAGGCCGACGACGTGGCGCGCGCCCTGGCCAGGGCCCAGGCCCTGGCGGCTTCCTGGGGTGCCGACCGCGCGCGCTTCGTCCTGATGGGGCATTCGGCCGGCGCCCACCTGGTCTCGCTGCTGGCGGCCGACCCGTCGATCGCCGCGCGGCAAGGCGCGGGCGGCTGGCTGGGCACCGTGGCGCTGGACAGCGCCGCCTTCGACGTGCCGCGCATGATGCGGGCCCCGCACCTCGCGCTCTACGACGACGCCTTCGGCGCCGATCCGGCCTACTGGCGCCTGGCGTCGCCGCTGCACCGCCTCACCGGCAAGCCGTCGCCCCTGCTGGCGGTGTGTTCCGTGAAGCGGCAGGAATCCTGCGCCCAGGCGCGCGGCTTCGTGGCCCTGGCGGTGCAGCGGGGCAGCGCGTCGGACGTGCTGCCCGTCGACCTGAAACACGGCGAGATCAACGAATACCTGGGGCAGCCGGGCGCCTACACCGAGCGCGTCGAGCGCTTCCTGCGCGGATTGGGGCTGCCGCTGTGACAGGGGCGCTTCCGCTCATCTCCCCCTTCACCTTGAGCCCGAACGGTGGCGGGATGGCTGGCGCGGCCCACCTCCCGTCCGTTCACCCTGAGCCTGCCGAAGGGCCCGGGTCACCCCGGTTTTTCGAAGCCAGGCCCGGCATGCCTGGCGTTTGGGGGGCCACCCGCCCTCAAGGCGCCGCCGGCCGATCGCCCACCAAGCGCAGCGCCAGCGCGATGAACAGCCCGCCGCCCAGCGCGTTCAGCCAGCGCCGGGCGCCTTGCGCGGCGGACAACTTCGACAAGCGCGCCGCCAGCGCCACCAGCCCGAGCGAGAACAGCCCGCCCTGCAGCACGAACCAGGCCCCCAGCATCAGGAAGGACGCGGTCTTGTTCGGTGAACCCGGCGGCACGAACTGCGGCAGGAACGCCAGGAAGAACAGCGCCACCTTGGGGTTCAGCACGTTGGTGAGCAGCCCCATGCGGAAGTCCGCCCACCAGGGGCGGAGCAAACGTTCGCGGCCGACCTCGGCCTCTGGCGGCTGCGTCTTGGCCGCCTGCCTGAGCATGCCCCAGCCCAGCCACGCCAGGTAGGCCGCGCCCGCCCACTGGATGGCGCGGAAAGCCCCGGGGTGCAGGACCAGCAGCGCGGCCAGCCCGAAGGCGGCCATGAGCGCATGCGCCACGCAGCCGGCGTTGATTCCCGCCACCGCGGCCACGCCGGCGCGGGCGCCGCCCTGCAGCGTGCGCGAGACGGTGAGCAGGAAGTCCACGCCCGGGGTGGCGTTGAGCACGAACACCGCGACGGCGAAAGCGGCGGCTTGCGCGGGGCCGGGCAGCAAGGGGGTCACGGTGTCGATCACGGCGTCTCCTGGGCGTTTCGGGTCGTTCCGGAATGCGTCATCAAAGCAGGCCTTTCAACCGCAGCAGGCCGAAAGCGGCCACCGTCACCGCGTCGCGGATGACCCCGTCCACGATCATGGCCTGCACCTCGGCCACCGCGAACGAGCGCGACACCAGGCCCTCTTCCTCGGCTTCGAGGCGGGTGCCGTGCTGCGACAGGCCGGTGGCCAGGAAGACTTCGAAAGCCTGGTTGGAATAACCGGCCGCCTCGAACATGCGCCCGACGCGGGTGATCTGCCGCGCCTGCAGCCCGGTCTCTTCGCGCAGCTCGGCCCTTGCGGTGGCCAACAAGTCGGCGCCGCCGCCGGGCAGGGAGCCCTGCGGGAATTCCCAGAAGCGGCCGCCGACCGGG
Source organism: uncultured Burkholderiales bacterium (assembly GCA_966211815.1). Taxonomy (GTDB): domain Bacteria; phylum Pseudomonadota; class Gammaproteobacteria; order Burkholderiales; family Burkholderiaceae_C; genus JANPCX01. The sequence goes on along the minus strand of CBIHOD010000008.1, from coordinate 5,470 downwards.
TAGCGGTATTGCTCCACCAGGTGCAGCCGGCCGTCCTGCAACGGGGCGATGACCGCGAAATCGTCTTTCTCGACGACGCCGTAGATGCCGCGCGCACCGCTGGCCCTGACGATCTTGTCCTCCCGCACCCGCATCCAGGGGTTGCGGTAGACGACGGCGCTTTCCAGGCACTGGATCTCCGGGTCTTTCTGCATGGGGTCTGGGCCTGCGGAAGGCGTTGCGGCGGGTCCTGCAGTATCCGTCGATCCGGTTCCAGGCGGGCGACGGAAAGCCGCCGGGATGCCGGGCACCGGCGGTTGAATTGCAACGGAAAGTGTCCCGTTCGAAAACCATGCCGCACCCATTGCTGTTGATTGCGCGGGACCGTCACGGGGCGCAAAGTGCGGGCTTGGCCCCGGCCTTCGCCGCCCGCGCCGCCACCCGATTCCCAAGGAGATCCGCCATGGCACGCCAAGACAGCAAAGCACGCCCGTCTCGCCCTATCCCGACGCGCTCGGCGCACCGGGCGGCGCCCTCCGGCGGCGCCGTGGGCAAACACGAGGTCATGCCCTCCCGGGCCCAAGCCGCGGCGGCGGCCGACGGCAACATCGCCAAGGACCTGGCGGAAACCTCCATCGCCGCCACGCAGGACCTGGGCCACTGGATGTCGCACTGGCAGCGCTTGGGCACCCAGGCGATGTCGGCCTGGGGCGGCGCGCTGGGCGACATCGAGCGGGACCCGTCTCAGGCCGCCTATTTCAGCCCCTGGGTCTTCCTGCCGTTTGAACTGATGCAGCGCCAGGCCCAGATGTTCTGGTCGCTCTTCGGTTTCGCCCTCCCCCTGCAGGACACCGCCGGCGGGCCGGCGCCCGCGCCGTCGAAAACCGGCGCTTCCGCCACCGCGGCCGGCGGGCTCGGCGCGACGACGCCGCCGCTGTGGCGCAAGGCCTGGGACAGCGCCGCGGGCGGCGCGGCCACCACCGACGGATCGGCGGCCGGTTCGCCGGACGGCGCCTCCGCGCAGGTGCTGGAGCAGATGGCACGGGCCCAGACCGAGTGGCTGGCGATGACCCAGCGCTGGATCGACAGCGCCGCGTCGTTGCAGCTCAAAGGGGTGGACTGAAGGTCCGCGGACGAACCTTCCACGAGGAAAAGCGGCCTTCGGGCCGCTTTTTCTTGGACGGCCCGACGGCCGTCAGGCCAGTTCGAGCGCCATCGCCGTGGCCTCGCCGCCCCCGATGCACAGCGCCGCGACCCCGCGCTTGAGCCCGCGCTGGCGCAGCGCGCCCAACAGCGTGACGACGACGCGCGCGCCGCTGGCGCCGATCGGGTGGCCCAGCGCGCAGGCGCCGCCGTTGACGTTGACGATCTCGTGCGGCAGCTTGAACTCGGCCATCGCGGCCATCGTGACCGCGGCGAAGGCCTCGTTCACTTCCCACAGGTCGACGTTCTTCGCGTCCCAGCCCACCTTCTTCAGCACCTTGTCGATCGCACCGACCGGCGCGGTGGTGAACCAGTTGGGCGCCTGCGCATGCACGCTGTGGCCGAGGATGCGGGCGAGCGGCGTGACGCCGATCTTGCGGGCGGTGGATTCGCGCATCAGCACCAGCGCGGCCGCGCCGTCGGAGATGCTCGACGAGGTGGCGGCAGTGATCGCGCCATCCTTCTTGAACGCGGGCTTCAGGCCGGGGATCTTGTCGAGCTTCGCCTTGAAGGGCTGCTCGTCGAACTTGATCACCGTGTCGCCGGCCTTGCCGGGCAGCGTGACCGGCGCGATCTCCCAATCGAAGCTGCCGTCTTCGTTGGCCTTCTTCGAACGCTCCGTGGAGGCGATCGCGAACTGGTCCATCGCCTCGCGGCTGAACTGGTACTTGGCCACGCACTCCTCGGCGAACACACCCATCGCCTTGCCGCGCTCGTAGGCGTCTTCCAGGCCATCGAGCGCCATGTGGTCGTAGAACGCGGTGGCGCCGTACTTCACGCCCTTGCGCACGAAGCTCAGGTGCGGGGCGTTGGTCATGCTCTCCATGCCGCCGGCCACCATCACGTCGGCCGACTCGGCCTTCAGCATGTCGTGGGCGAACATCATCGTGCGCATGCCGGAGCCGCACATCTTGCTGAGCGTGACCGCGCCGGCCGAATCGGGCAGGCCGGCCTTGCGCACGGCCTGGCGCGCCGGGGCCTGGCCCTGGCCGGCCATCAGGCAGTTGCCCATCAGCACTTCGTTGACGGCATCGCCGGGCACGCCGGCGCGCTCGACCGCGGCCTTGATCGCGACGGCGCCCAGCTCCCAGGCCGAGAGGGACGAGAAATCACCCAGCAGGCCGCCGATGGGCGTGCGGGCGGCGGAGACGATGACGATGGGATCGGCCATGACGGAGGCTCCTTCAGCGGATGGTGTGTGAGGTGAATCAGGCTGGGGTCAGCGATTCGGAAGCGGCGCGTGGGTGAACCCGCCGCTGGTGCACGAAGCGGCGGTTCGCTTCGTAGGGAAAAACATCATGCACATGCCCGGCCAGGATGCGGTCCTTGTGGCCTTGCCAGAAGGCCGGGTCCAGCAGGTCGGCGTGGTGCTTCATGAACACCTCGCGCACCGACGGGTTGCCGAGCAGGAAGGGCGCGAAGGTCTCGGGAAAGATGTCCTTCGGACCGACCGAATACCAGACCTCGCCGGACATCTCCTCTTCCTCGTTGCGCGGCTCGGGCACCTTGCGGAAGTTGCAGTCGGTGAGGTATTCGATCTCGTCGTAGTCGTAGAAGACGACCTTGCCGTTGCGGGTGACGCCGAAGTTCTTCCACAGCATGTCGCCCGGGAAGATGTTGGCGGCCACGAGGTCCTTGATCGCGTTGCCGTACTCGACCACCGCGGCCTCGATCTGGTCGGGCCGGGCCTCCTGCAGGTAGATGTTCAGCGGGATCATGCGCCGCTCGATGTAGACGTGCCTGAGGATGACTTCCTGCTGGCCGTCGCCGTCGCGGTCGGAGATTTCGAGCTGGCTGGGCGCGAACTTCTGGATCTCGGCGATCAGCTCGTCGTCGAAGCGCGAGCGCGGGAAGGCGACGTTGCTGTACTCCAGCGTGTCGGCCATGCGGCCCACGCGGTCGTGCGTCTTGACGAGCAGGTATTTGCTCTGGATCAGCTCGCGCGAGGTGTCCTTCTGCGGCGGGTAGAAGTCCTTGATGACCTTGAACACGAAGGGGAAGGACGGCAGGTCGAACACCAGCATCACCATGCCCTTGATGCCCGGCGCGATGCGGAAGTGGTCGCTGGAGTGGCGCAGGTGGTAGAGGAAGTCCCGGTAGAAGAGGTTCTTCCCCTGCTTTTGGAGGCCCAGCGCGTTGTAGAGCTCCGAGCGCGGCTTGCGCGGCATCATCGAGCGCAGGAACTGCACATAGGCCGACGGCACCTCCATGTTCACGAGGAAATAGGCCCGCGCGAAACTGAACAGCATCAGCAAGTCGTCCTCGCTGAACAGGGCGGTGTCGATCGTCAGCAGGCCCTGCGCGTTGTGCAGGATCGGCAGCGCGAAGGGGGTCTCGTAGAAGCCGTTGATCACCTTGCCGACGATGTAGGCGCCCTTGTTGCGGAAGAACAGGCTGGACAGCACCTGCAGCTGGAAGTTGGCCCGCGGTCGGAAGTCGCCCATGCGGGCGTGCACCGCGGCCAGCACGTGGTCGATGTCGCGGCCGAGGTCCTCGAAGGGGCGCTGCAGCTGGAAGTTGTCGACCACGCGCAGCCAGGTGTCGCGCCAGCTGTCCTTGGCCGGGTAGTAGGCGCGGTAGGTGGGCAGCGAGGCGGGCTCGTCGTTCTCGATGTACTCGGTGGAGACGGCCGGCCGCACGAAGATGAAGTCGTTGTGGAAGTAGCTGCGGTGCAGGATCTTCGTCGTGACCGAGTTGAAGAAGGTCTCCGCGAGCTCGGGCTGGTGGTGGTTGGTCAGCAGGCCGATGTAGTGCAGTTTCACCTGGTGCCACACGTCCATCGGCAGCTCGCCGGCGCCGAAGCGGCTTTGCAGCTTCTGCGCGCATTCGTCCACGCGCAGGTCGTAGAACTCAATGCGTTCGCGCTGGGCGCGCTGCTGGCCGTGCCAGTCGGCGGCCTCGAAGCGCGCCTTGGCCTCGGTGCTCGCCTGGCGGAACAGGGTGTAGTGGCGGTCGAAGCCTTCGAGCATGGTGCGGGCGATGTCGAACGCCCTGAGGTCGTCGAGCTTCTCCGGGAAAGCCGCCGTGCGCATCGCTTCTCCTCTTCGCCCGTGGGTTCCGCCGCCCGGCCCGGCCTGCTAGCGGCCCAGCGCCGCCGCCGGCGCCGCGTAGCGGGCATGCACGTTGGCGATGGCGCGCTCGTAGGCGGAAGCGACTTCCTCGGCGCCGCCGACGTTCATCAACAGGTCTTCGAGCAGACCGTTGTGCAGGCCGTAGACCCAGCCGTGCACCGCCAGCGGCTGGCCGCGCTGCCAGGCGTCCTGGACGATGGTGGTCTGGCAGGCGTTGAGCACCTGTTCGATCACGTTGAGCTCGCACAGCGCGTTGACGCGGCGCGCGGGGTCGACGCCGTCGAGCCAGGCCTGGTGGCGGTTGCGCACGTCCTGCACGTGGCGGATCCAGTTGTCTGCCAGGCCGACGCGCGTGTCGTGCAGCGCCGCCGCCACGCCGCCGCAGCCGGAGTGGCCGACGACGATGATGTGCTCGACCTTGAGCATGTCGGTGGCGAACTGGATCACCGACAGGCAGTTCAGGTCGGAATGCACCACCACATTGGCCACGTTGCGGTGCACGAACAGCTCGCCCGGCAGCAGGCCGACCAGCTCGTTGGCCGGCACGCGGCTGTCGGCGCAGCCGATCCACAGGTACTGCGGCGCCTGCTGCTTGAGCAGCTGGGTGAAGAAGCCCGGGGAGCGCTCCTCGGTGGCGCGGGCCCACCGGAAGTTGTTGTCGAAGAGTTCTTTGAGGTCGTTGCTCATGGGGAAGGCCGTCAATTCATTGAAGTGCGATCGGGGGACATGAGGCATTTTCCGCCCGTTCGGACCTGCAGCGGCAAGGGCCCTTCGACAGGCTCAGGGCGAACGGGGAAGGAGCGTGTCCTCGTCCCTCCCTCCGTTCGGGCTGAGCCTGTCGAAGCCCCGGTGAAGGACAGCCATGGCTTCCATCACCGAGACGCCCTCAAGCCGTCTCCGCGAACAGTTCCCGGCCGATCAGCATGCGCCGGATCTCCGAGGTGCCGGCGCCGATCTCGTACAGCTTGGCGTCGCGCCACAGCCGGCCCAGCGGGTATTCGTTGATGTAGCCGTTGCCGCCGAAGACCTGGATGCCCTCGCCGGCCATCCAGGTGGCCTTCTCGGCGCACCACAGGATGACGGAGGCGCAGTCCTTGCGCACCTGGCGCACGTGGGACGGCCCGAGGGCGTCGAGGTTCTTGCCCACGGTGTAGCAGAACGAGCGGGCGGCCTGCAGCACGGTGTACATGTCGGCCACCTTGCCCTGGATCAGCTGG
>CBIHOD010000007.1:0-101688 GCA_966211815.1 uncultured Burkholderiales bacterium | reverse complement strand
GAGAAGCCGTTGGCGTATTCGCGGCCGGTGATGAAAAGCTCGAAGCGCTCGGTGATCGCCGGGTTGGTGTCGGAAGCGCGGGCCAGCGGCGACACCTCGACCGGGTAGTCGATGATGAAGGTGGGTTGCCAGAGTTTCTCTTCGACCGCCGCCTCGAACAGGCCGAACTGCAGCTCGGGCAGCTTCCAGTGCGCGGGCGCTTCCTCGCCGAGGGCCTTCAAGCGCGCGCGCAGCACGCCGGCATCGTCGGCCTCGGCGGCGGTCAGCCCGGCGTGGGCGACGAGGGAATCGCGCACCGACAGCCTGGCGAAGGGCTGGTCCAGGTGCACCGGCTGGCCGGCGTAGGTGATGGCCGCCGAGCCGGTGGCCACCGTCGCGGCGTGGCGCAGCACCTGCTCGGTGAAGTCCATCAGGTCGTGGTGGTTCCAGTAGGCCGCGTAGAACTCCATCATCGTGAACTCCGGGTTGTGCCGGACGCTGATGCCTTCGTTGCGGAAGTTGCGGTTGATCTCGAACACCCGCTCGAAGCCGCCGACGATCAGCCGCTTGAGGTAGAGCTCGGGCGCGATGCGCAGGAACATCTCCTGGTCGAGCGCGTTGTGGTGGGTGACGAAGGGCTTGGCGTTGGCGCCGCCGGGGATGGGGTGCAGCATCGGCGTCTCGACCTCGAGGAAGCCGTTGTCGACCATGAAGCCGCGGATCGCGCTGACGGCCTTGCTGCGGGCGGCGAAGCGGGCACGGGCCTGCTCGTCGGTGATCAGGTCGACGTAGCGCTGGCGGTATTTCTGTTCCTGGTCGGCCATGCCGTGGAATTTGTCGGGCAGCGGCCGCAGGCTCTTGGTCAGCAGGCGCAGGGCGGTGACGCGAACCGACAGCTCGCCGGTCTTGGTCTTGAACAAGGTGCCTTCCGCGCCGAGGATGTCGCCCAGGTCCCAGTGCTTGAAGGCGGCGTAGGCCTCTTCGCCCAGCGCGTCTTTCGTGACGAACAGCTGCAGCCGGCCGGTGGCGTCCTGCAGCGTGCCGAAGCTGGCCTTGCCCATCACCCGCTTGAGCATCAGACGGCCGGCCACCTTCACCGCGACCGGCTCGGCGGCCTCGAGTTCCTCGGCGCTGCGCGCGCCGAAGCGCTCCGACAGCGCCAGCGCGTGGTCCGTGGGCTTGAAATCGTTGGGGAAGGCCACGCCTTGGCGGCGGATGGCGGCCAGCTTCTCACGGCGTTCGGTGATGAGCTGGTTCTCGTCGGTGGTGGGGGTCATGCGGGCCTTGTGCTCAGCGGCGGCTTGGGGAAGCGGCGATTTTAGGTGGACGCGCGCCGCACGCCCCCGGCGCCCGGCAGGCCTTAAAGTGCCGCCCGAGACACCGCGGCCCCCGGCTGCACGAGCCCCCGATGAGAATCCTCGCCTTCCCCCACCTCGGCATCGCCTACAACGATTCCTTCTACGCCGCGCTGCAAGCCCAGGGCGTGCGGGTCGAGACCGGCGTCTGGGCCGGCGGCTGGCTGGCGCGCAACCTGCGCGCCGACGATGTCGTGCACATCCACTGGCCGTCCTTCATGTACACCGCCCGGGGCAGCCTGCGCGGCGTGGCGTCCGGCTTCCTGCGCTTCGTGCTGCTGTTCGCGCTGGTGCGCCTGAAGACCCGCCACATCTGGTGGACAGCCCACAACCTCATGCCCCACGACCGCTGCCGCTTCCCGGTGGTCGACACCTGGGCGCGGCGCTGGCTGATCCGCCTCGCGTCGGTGGTGTGGGTGCATGGCGAGCAAGCCGAGGCGGTGCTGGTGGAGCGTTTCCCGTCGGCCCGGCGCAAATGCCGGCGCATACCCCACGGCCACTGGATCGGTCACTACCGGCCCGACCACACCCGGGCGTCCGCCCGCCGGGCCCTGGGCATCGACGACGGCGCGTTCGTCTACCTGTTCTTCGGCCAGATCAAGCCGTACAAGAATCTCGAAGGCCTGATCCGCGTGTTCAAGCAGAGCGCGCCCGGGGATGCGCTGCTGCTCGTGGCGGGCCGGTTCTCCGACAGCGACTACCAGGCTCGCGTGGAGGCCGCCGCCGGCGGCGACCCGCGGATCCGGCTGGACGCCCGGTTCGTGCCGGACGAGCTCGTCTCGGCCTATGTCGCGGCGAGCGACACGCTGTGCATCCCCTACCGGGAGATCCTCACCTCGGGCACCGCGATGCTGGCGATGTCGTTCGGCAAGCCGGTGGTGTCGATCAACCGCGGTTTCCTGCGCGACGTGGTCACGCCGCGGTCCGGCATCCTGATCGAGCCCGGCGACGACGGCGCCCTGGCCCGGGCGTTGCAGGACGTGCGCGACCGCGCGTGGAGCGAACAGGACATCCTCGCGCACGCCCGCCAGTTCAGCTTCGAGCAGGCGGCGCTGCGGTGCATCGAATGCGCGCCGGGACTGTCCCCGGCGCGTTGACCGCGGCGCGCGCGAGGCGGCCGGCGCGCGCCGCCCTCAGGGCCAATCGCGCCGGTGCGTCAGCGCCGGCAACTGCGTCCTCACCTGGGCCAGCCGCTCGGCCTTGACCTCGGCCATCGCGACGCCCTCGCCTTCCGGCAGCACCGCCAGCACCTCGCCCCAGGGGTCGATGACCATGCTGTGGCCCCAGGTGCGGCGGCCGTTGGGGTGGCGGCCGCCTTGCGCGGGCGCGATCACGTAGCACTGGTTCTCGACCGCGCGCGCGCGCAGCAGCAGCTCCCAGTGCGCCTGGCCGGTGGTGTAGGTGAAGGCGGCCGGCACGGCGAGCAGACCGCAGGGCGGGCTCATCAACTGGCGGTAAAGCTCGGGGAAGCGCAGGTCGTAGCAGACGCTCAATCCCATGCGCCAGGCTTCGCCGCCGACCTGCATCCCGCAGGCCACGGCCGACCGGCCGGCCTGCAGCACCTGGCCTTCGTCGTAGCGCTCCTGGCCGTTGTCGTAGCAGAAGAGGTGGACCTTGTCGTACCGCGCGGCCACCCGGCCCTCGGGCGAGAAGACGATGCTCGCGTTGTAGACGTGGTCGGCGTCGGAGCCTCGGATGGGCACGGTGCCGCCGAGGATCCACAAGCCGTGCTCGCGCGCCAGCGCGGCCAGCCGGTGCTGGACCGGCGCGTCGCCGCCGGGGGCGTCGCCGACCGCGACCGCCGGCTCGCCGAGCGCGAGCTTGTCGCGGTCGTGCGCGCCCATGAAGCAGAAGTACTCGGGCAGCGCCGCGAGCGACGCGCCCTGCCGCGCCGCCCGCCGGATCAGCTCGGCGGCTTTGCCCAGGTTGAGTTCGACATCGGGGGTGGACACCATTTGCAAGGCGGCGATGTGCATCGTTCGGGACTCCACGGAGGTTGAGGGAAGCGGGGTTTGCGGATGATGCCGCGCCCGGCCGCGCGGCGCATGCTTCGTTTCAAGGCTTGGTCTTTGCGCCGGACTCCGACGCTGCGGAAGCCGCGCGGGAAGCCGGTTCCGCGGCGGCATCCGCCTGCGGCGGCGGCGTGTGCTGCACCCGGTTGACCTTGGGATCGGCCCACGGGCCGGTGACGTGGAACTCGCGGGTGTTGGCTTCGGTCAGCGGTTTGCGCAGGAACATCTGCGCCAGGAAGGAGCCCAGGCCCACGGCAGGGTTGATCACGGCATAGGCCAACGAGGCGGTGCCGGCATTGATCTCGGGCACGACGACGACGCGCAGGTCTTGCGTCTCGTCGACCAGGCTGGCCTTGCCTTCCATCAGCACCGCCGCCTGCACGCCGCGCATGCGCAGGTTGTTGGTCGAAGCCACCCCCTGGCTCATGCTGACATCGCCGGTGAGGTTGTCGAAGGCGAAGCCGTCCTGGAACACGTCGCGGAAATCCAGCAGCAGGCGGCGCGGCAGCGACTGCAGGCTGAGCACGCCCAGCAGCCGCGCGGCGCCGGGCTCGGCCTTGAGGAACTGGCCGGAACCCATGTCGACGGTCATCTGGCCGCTCATGCTCAAGGGGTCGGGGCTGAAGGGCGAGCCGTTCCAGGCCAACTGTCCCGCCAGCTCGCCCTTGCCGCCGCGCACGGTCTTGGCGTGGCCGAGCCGTTCGAGCAGGGCGCCGGCGTCGTCCACTTGCAGTTTGAAATCCATTTGGGTCTGGCGCGGGCCCGTCCGTGCCGAGCCGCCGAAAACCGCGGCGGCGCCGCCCGGCGCCTGCCAATGCCCGGTGGCCGACAGCCTCGCCTCCGGCGTGGTCAAGGCCAGGCGCTGCATCTGCCAGTCGGCCACCGGCCCGCGGGCGGAGGCGGCGTTGCCGGCGTGGCTGGCCTGCACTTCGAGGCGGCCGAGTCGGCGGCCGCGCAGCTCGAAATCGTCGACGACGACATCGAGCGCGGGCATTTCTGCACCGCCATTGGCGCCGTTGCCGTTGTTCGCGTTGGCGGGAGCGGCGGCGTCCGCGGCCGGGCCGCCGCCCGAAGGCGCTCCGACCGACAGGCGGGACAGGCGCGCATGCACCCGGCCCGCCTGCTGGGGCGAGGCCGGGCGCCACAGCACTTCGCCCTGGGCCTGCCGGGCGTCGACGGCCACCCGCCATTCACCGCGCTCCCAACGGGCCTGCGCGTCGACGTCGTTCAGCCGCATCGGGCTGTAGTTCAGCTCCTGGGCCTGCACCTGCAATTGGCTCGGTGCGTAGCCCGAGGGGCCGCCCCAGCCCACGGGCGACACCGAGGCGCCGTCGGTGCCGGTGCCGGTGCCGGTGCCCGCGACCGTGCCTGCGCCTGCGCCGAGCACCTTGCCGGCCACCGCCGACCATTCGTCCAGGTTGACCGCCGCCGCCGGCAGCGCCAGGCGCGCCGCCACGCCGGCCGACGGCATCGCGGGGGCCGCCGCGCCGACGCCGACCGCGCCGCGCAGCACCCGTGGCGGCGCCTGGGGGTCGTCGGCCGGCCATTCGCGGACATACTGGGCTTGCAGCACCGTGCCGACATCGACCTTCAGGCTGTCCTGGACCGCCCTGGCGACGCCGGCCGCCGAATCGCCGGCCGCGGCGGCCTCCGGCGGCAGCAGGCGGGTCTGCAGGCGCAGCGGCCAGGCGGCGTCGGCCGGCTTGGCCAGGGGCGCCGGCAACTGCGAAGCCCAGCCGACCAGGTTGCTGCTGAGGTTCAGTTCGGTGCGCCCGGCGACCACGCCGAGGTCCAGCCGGTAGGCGGCTTGGCCGGAGAAGGCCGCCGCCAGCCGCGACAGGGCGCCCAGTTCGGAGGCGCGTTGCACCGCTTCCGCCGTGGCCACGCCCTGGCCGGTGATGCGCACGCTGCGGTCCAGCTGCGTGCCGCCGGAGAAGCTGGCGTCCCCACCCATCAACCGCGCGGTGGCGCCCACGACGGCGAAGCCGGTGTTCGAGAAATCGACCCGGCCTTGCGCGGCGCCGAGCAAGGGCAGCTCCGGCTGCAGCCGCAGGTCGTTGCCCGGCAGCAAGACGCTGCCTTTGACGGCGGTGGCGGCCATGTCGAAGACCGGCAAGGTGAGGTTCAGCTTCAGGTCGGCCACGCCGCCGGCGGTGGCCCGGCCCAGGGCGTGGTTGGTCCAGCGGCCCACGGGCGAGGTTTCGACGAAGCGCAGCATGTTCGACAACTCGCCCCGGCCTTCGCCGGCGATCTGCAGCGTGGTCCGGCCTTTCTGGGTGAGGTCGCGCACCTGGCCGTTGACCCTGTCCAGCGAAACGCCCATGACCCGGGCCCGCGCATCGCGGATCTCGAGCAGGTCGCGGTCGATCACCACTTCGCCGTTGAGGTCGGTGAAAGCCGGCCAGGGCGACGTCCAAGCCGGCGTGTCGCCGTGCGCCGGCATGCTCGGCACGTAGGCCAGCGTCGCGTCGCGCACCCTGCCGGCGATGCGGAATTCGCCTTCGGCGGCGGTGCGCGCCTTGGTGAACGGGAACTCGGCCAGGTCGCCCCGCACGCGCACCGACACCTGTGCCATGCGGCCGCGGTTCAGCGCATTCGCGAGGTAACCGCGCACCGCCTCGGGGATGCGCTGCGGCAGGTAGCGCGCCACTTGCGAGACGTCGCCCTCGGACAGCCTGCCTTCCAGCTGCAGGTGGCCGGGCAGGCGCAGGCCTTTGCCGAAGCCGGATGCGCCGTCGCCGGTGCGCCAGCTTCCGGAGACCTCGCCCTGCATGTCCGCATTGGCGAACTGCGCATGGTTCCATTGCAGCGTCAGGCGCGGCAGGCCGTCCTTTTCCTTGGCGGGCTCGATGCGCCAGCCCAGGTCGGCCGAGAGGCGCTGCAGCGGCACCGCCGGTTCGGCGAACACGCCGGGCAGGTCGATGCGCCCGTCCTGGAGCGAGACCTTGGCGCTGCCGCCGGACTGGTCGGCGTCGATGTCCAGCTGCGCGTTGTGGATGCCGGGCCGGCCGACGCCGCGGGCGTCGTCCGCCGGCCTGGCCTGCAGCGACAGCGCCTGCAGGCGCGCTTTCAGCCGGTAGGCGGTGGGCGCCTTCGCCTGGCCTTGCCAGCGCAGGTCCAGGTCGCGCAACTGGCCTTGCGGCTCGGTCTCGCGAAGCAACCGGTTGACCGCGTCGCCCAGCGGTAGCCGGGCGGCGACCTGCGACAGCAGCCTCAGGTCGAAAGCGCTCGCGGTCACCTGCCCGCCGGTCACCGGCGCGTCCGGGGCGCGCTGTTGCTGCTGGAGCTTGACCGACGCGTCCGCGGCCGGCCAGTGCAGGCCGTCCTGGGTGGTGAACGTCAGCTGCTTGACGTCGAACTGGAGCTCCGAGGCTCCGCGGCGCGCCAGCAGCCGCCCTTGCACTTCGCTCAGCACGAGGGGCTCCAGCTCGGGCGACAGGCGCGCGGAAACCTCCCGCAGCGCCATGTCGAGCGTCGCGGACTCCGGCCGCCCGTGGCGCCATTGCGCCCAGGCGCGCAATGCGCCGCGGCCCTCCTTCAGCTCGAAAGGCAGGTCCATGTGGCGGCCGAGTTCGCGCACGTCGGCCTCGGGCAGGTCGGCGTGGGCCTGGCCCGTCCAGCGCTCCCATTGGCCGGCGCGCGCCAGCAGCGGCTGCGTGAAGCGCCCGCGCAGGCTGAAGCGCCGGCCCCAGCCCTGCGGCGGCGTGGCGTCCAGGCGCATCTCGTGGCGGCGCAGGCCGTTGCGCATCACCAGTTGCACGTCCGACAAGAGCAGCGGCGGCGCCTGGCGCTGTTCGTCGACCCAGCGCACGCTGCCGTCGCGGATGACGAACTCGTGCTGCCTGAGCAGCCAGTCCGCCCCGGAGCGGCGGCCGGTGTCGCCCGAAGGCGGCGGCAGCCCGGCCACGAAGACGCGGCCCGCGGCGTCGCGGCGGACCTCCAGGCGCGGGCCGTCGAGGATCAACTGCTCGAAGCGCAACTCCAGGCGAAGCAGAGAATGCGGCGACAGCGCGGCCGTGACGCGCGGCAACACCAGCGCCGGCTGGCCGCGCGCGTCCAGGAGTGTCACTTCGTTGAGTTCGACCGACGGCACCCAGCCCCTGGAGCGCACCTGGATGCTTCCGAGCTTGACGGGTACCCCCAAAGCGCGGGTGGCCTGGGTTTCCAGGGGGCCACGCCATTGTTCAATGTGCGGCAAAATTCCCCAGTGGAGGGTGAGCCAGGCCACCAGGACCAAGCCCCAAACCGCCAACAACAACCCCAACACAAGGCGGGCGCACCATTTCGTCGAGCGCCATAGCAGCCGCGCGGGCATCAACAGCCTGGCGACGGCGCGGCGCGGCGGGAAGGCGGTCTGGCGGGCGGGCGGGATGCGGGACATGAAGCAATCGATGCGAAGAAGAAGTCAAGCTGGATCGACACGGAGCCCCGGGCGGTCGCGTCAGCATCGGCAACAACTGCCGCGCGCCACGGGCGTGCCGGTGTCCCCAAACTACCGGGTACCGCCTTGTGGTTCGCTTGGCACCCGCCGGCCCGTCCCACGGCTCGGCGGCGCGCCGGGCAATCTAGTGTGCTGTCCCGCAGATAACTGCCAATGCAATCGTGTCTTGCAAGCCATGGCCGCGTTGCAAATCCTCGCGATACCACGGGTATCGCCGCGGTTTGCGCCTTGCCACGACTTGCAATCCATCGATTCCATTTTTGTCAGTTATTTGCGGGACAGCACACTAGCACAGCGGCTGCCGGACCAGGCGCCCGGAATCCCGGGTAGACAACGATGAGCAGCCCAGGTTCCCCGGCGACCCCGCCCGCCACCGCGGCCCGCGCCGACCACAGCCGCTTCGTGCAGCGCATCCGCCGGCGCTATGCCGCCGAACTGCCCCTGCTGCCGCCGGGCCTGCCCAGGCGCGAGCAGGTCGCCGGCCTGGTCGCCACGCTGCTGGACGGCGGCCGCGACCTGCCCAGCGCGCTGCGCGTGGCGCGCCACCTGGTGCTCGAGCGCCTGGCGGTGCTCGACATCGAAGGCGGCGCCGCGATGCAGGACATCACCCTGAGCATGACCGAACTCGCCGAGGCCGCGCTCGACCTGGCCCTGGCCCACGGCCGCGCGGCGCTCGACCTCAAGCACGGCGCGCCGCGCAACGCGCAGGGCGAGCGCATCGACTTCTGGGTGGTCGGCATGGGCAAGCTCGGCGCGCGCGAGCTGAACGTGTCGTCCGACATCGACCTCATCTACGTCTACGAGGAAGACGGCCAGACCGACGGCGCCAGCCCCGTCACCGCGCACGAATACTTCGTGCAGCTGGCGCACAAGCTCTACGCGCTGATCGGCGACACCACCGACGACGGCCAGGTCTTCCGCGTCGACCTGGCGCTGCGTCCGAACGGCAACTCCGGCCCGGCCGCCGTCAGCATGGCGATGCTGGAGGAATACCTGCAGGTGCAGGGCCGCGAATGGGAGCGCTTCGCCTGGCTGAAGAGCCGCGTGGTCGCGCCGCGCGACAGCGTGGGCAATGGCCGCGCCCTGCCGTTGCGATCGCTGATCACCGCTTTCGTCTACCGGCGCTACCTCGACTACGGCGTGTTCGAGAGCCTGCGCCAGCTGCACCGCAAGGTGCGGGACGAGGCCCAGCGCCGCGCCGCCGGCCGGCCCGAGCGCGCCAACGACGTCAAGCTCTCGCGCGGCGGCATCCGCGAGATCGAATTCATCGTGCAGCTGCTGCTGGTGGTGCGCGGCGGGCAGTTCCCCGAGATCCGCACCCGCTCCACGCTCAAGGCGCTGGACAAGCTTTCCGCCGGCGGGCTGATCGGCGCCGAGCAGGCCCGCAAACTGGCCGACGCCTATGTCTTCCTGCGCAGGCTGGAGCACCGCATCCAGTTCCTCGACGACCAGCAGACCCACTTGCTGCCCGGCGCCGACGCCGACCTGCGCTGGATCGCCGAAAGCCTGGGCACGCCGTGCAGCGCCGACGCCTGCCTGCTGCTGGACCGCCTGGGCGAGGTGCGCGAGTTCGTCGCCACCGAGTTCGACGCGCTGCTCAGCGAAGGCAAGTCGCCCTCGGGCGCGGCGGCGCCCACCGAATGCCGCGGGCGCGGCTGCGGGCAAGCGCCGGTGCCGGTGGACAGCGAAAGCTTCATCGAGCGGCTGCCGCCCGAGCTGGCCGAACGCGTCAAGTCCTGGTGCGCCCAGACCCGCGTGCGCAGCCTGCGCGACGACAGCAAGCTGCGCCTGGCCAAGCTGGTGGGCCGATCGGCGCAGGCCGTCGCGGCGGGCCGCTGCGGCATGGACGCGGTGCTGCACTTCGTCGACTGGCTCGACCCGCTGCTGCGCCGCGAAAGCTACCTGGCGATGCTGGTCGAGCGGCCCGAGGTGCACCAGCGGCTGCTGCACCTGCTGGGCGCCGCGCGCTGGCCGATGCGCTACCTGCTGCGCCACCCCGGCGTGATCGACGAGCTCGCCGACGAGCGGCTGCTGCACCGCCGCGTCGACACCGCCGAATTCCTCGCCGAGCTGGAGGACCGCCGCAGCGCCTGGGAGCGCTCCGGCGAGGCCCACGAAGAAGCGCTGATCGACACGCTGCGGCGCGCCCACCACGCCGAGCTGTTCCGCACGCTGGTGCGCGACGTCGAAGGCCGCATCACGGTCGAGCAGGTCGCCGACGACCTCTCCGCGCTGGCCGACGCCACGCTGGCCTGCACGCTGCGCTGGACTTGGCAGCACCTGCGCCAGGCCCACCGGGAGGAGCCGCAGTTCGCCGTCATCGCCTACGGCAAGCTCGGCGGCAAGGAACTGGGCTACGGCAGCGACCTCGACCTCGTCTTCGTCTACGACGACAGCATGGAGGACGACCCGGACCACGTCGCCGAGGTCTACGGCGCCTACGTGCGCAAGCTGATCAACTGGCTGACGGTGCGCACCGCCGCCGGCGAGCTGTTCGACATCGACACCGCGCTGCGCCCCAACGGCAACGCCGGTCTGCTGGTGACCTCGATCGCCGCCTTCGAGAACTACCAGACCGGCCGCGGCAGCAACACCGCCTGGACCTGGGAACACCAGGCCCTGACGCGCGCGCGCCTGTGCGCCGGCCACCCCGGCCTCGGCGAACGCTTCGAAGCCGTGCGCCGGGGCGTGCTGTGCGCGCCGCGGGTCGAGGCCGACCTGCGCGCCGAGATCCAGGCCATGCGGGAGAAGGTGCGCGCCGCCCACCCGGTCAAGGGCGGGCTGTTCGACGTCAAACACAGCCCGGGCGGCATGATGGACGTCGAGTTCTGCGTGCAATTCCTCGTGCTGGCGCACAGCGCCGGCCACCCCGCCTTGCTGGCCAACGCCGGCAACATCGCGCTGCTCAAGGCGGCGGAATCCTGCGGGCTGTTGCCGCAGGGGATCGGCGGCCAGGCCGCCGATGCTTACCGCGAACTGCGGCGCGCGCAACACAAGGCGCGGCTGAACGAACAGTCCACCCAGGTGCCGCCCGAGCCGCTGGCCCCGCAGCGCGAATCGGTGCTGGCGCTGTGGCGCGCGGTCTTCGGCTGAAGGCCGGCGCCGCTCCAGCGCCGGCGCGCCCGTCCGCTGCGGGCCCGGCCTTCGCCTGGATGGCGGTGAGCCTGCTGCTCGGCGCCGCGTCCCTGCTGGCCTGGGGCGCCCACGCCCAGGGCTGGGTGGACCGCGCCATGATCGATTGGCAGCCCGGCCTCTGGGCCGCCGAGCCTTGGAGACTCTTCACCGCGGCGGCTGTCCACTACAGCCCGATGCACCTGGGCGGCAACCTGCTGGCCTTGCTGCTGGTCGCGCTGCTGGGCACGTCTGCCAGGCTGCCATCGCGCTGCACCGCTGCCTGGCTGGCCGCGGTCCCGCCCTGCCACTTGGCGCTGCTGGCCCGGCCCGACGTGCTGCACTACGGCGGCTTGTCCGGCATCCTGCACGCCGGCGTGGCCGTGGCGACGGCACAGCTGCTGGCGGAAGGCCGGCGCGCCGAGCGCCGCATCGCGGCCGCGCTGTGCGCGGGCCTGATCGCCAAGGTCATCGCCGAAACCCCATGGCGCCCGGCGGGACTGCGCGAAGTGGCGGGCTGGGACATCGCCGTGGTCCCCTGGGCGCACGCCAGCGGCGCGGTCGCAGGCCTCGCGATCATGCTGATGTGGATCGCCGCCTGCAGGTTTTCCCGGAGGCGAACGGACGCGAACTGCGCGGAATGACCGGGGCGGCCGGGCGCCCGCAAGGCAGCATTGCGCCGTGCAATGGCAATGCGCCGCCCCGCCGCTTTTAGACTGCCGCGACCCGCCCCGGGCGAACTTCGGACCAGGAGACCCCCCATGATCACGCTGTGCGGCACACCGATTTCCAATTACTACAACAAGGCCAAGCTGGCCCTGCTCGAAAAGGGCGTCGACTTCACCGAGGAGTTCGTGCCCCCCGGTTCCACCGAGCCGTCGGCGCGACGCGATTCCCCGATCGGCAAAGTGCCGCACCTGCGCACGCCGCAGGGCCCGATGAGCGAGAGCCAGGCCATCCTCGACTACCTGGAGGCGCTGCGCCCCGACCCGCCTTTGGTTCCGAAAGAGGCCTATGCGCTGGCCAAGGTCAAGGAACTCTGCATGTTCATCGACCTGAACCTGGAGCTGGTGGCGCGGCCGCTCTACGGCCAGGCCTTCTTCGGCGGCTCGGCCAGCGCCGAGACCCTCGAGCGCGTCGGGCCGCTGCTGAAGAAGAACCTGGAAGGCTTCCAGCGGCTGGCCCGCTTCGAGCCTTATGTCGCGGGCGCCACCTTCACCCAGGCCGATTGCTGCGCCTGGGCGTCGCTGCCCTTGCTCGGGCTGACCACCAAGGCCATCTATGGCCAGGACTTCCTGGTGGAGGCGGGCATCGACATCAAACCCTATGCCCAGCTCATCGAGCAGCGCGCCAGCGCCCAGCGCGTGAAGGCCGACCGCCAGCAGGCACAGAAGGCGATGATCGCCCGCCACCAGCAGAATCCCCAGGTCAAGCCCGACTACGTGCCGCGTTGACGGGCCCCGCGGCGGAAGGAAAAAACAAAGCCCACTCGAAGCGGGCTTTCTTCATCGGCGAAGGCGGATGGCGGCCGGTCAACCCGCCTGACCGGCCGCGCGGGGCGACGCGGCCGCGAGGGACGCGGTGACTTCCTTGCGGAAGCGGTTGAGTTCCTGGACGCTGGCGAAGCTGCGCTCCATCAGCAGGCTCATGTTGTGCAGGATGCGCTCGACGACCTTGCTCTCCCACACGGCGTCGAACTGGATCTGCTTGTCGAGCCATTGCTCCAGCCAGCTGGGATCGGGCAGGCGGCTCTGGATGGTGTCGCGCGGGAACAGCTTCTCGTTCACGTGCAGGTTGGTCGGGTGCAGCGCCTGGGCGGTGCGGCGGGCGCTGGCCATCAGCACGCCGACCTTGGCGAACGCCGCCTTGGCCTCGTCGCCGAACTTCGTGAGCGCGCGCTTCATGTAGCGCAGGTAGGCGCCGCCGTGGCGGGCTTCGTCGCGGGCCAGCGTCTCGTAGATGGCCTTGATCACCGGCTCGGTGTGCCATTCGGCCGCGCGGCGGTACCAGTGGTTCAGGCGGATCTCGCCGCAGAAATGCAGCATCAGCGTCTCCAGCGCCGGGGCGGGGTCGAACTCGAAGCGCACTTCGTGCAGCTCCTGTTCGCTGGGCACCAGCTCGGGGCGGAAGCGGCGCAGGTATTCCATCAGCACCAGGGAATGCTTCTGCTCCTCGAAGAACCACACGCTCATGAAGGCGGAAAAGTCGCTGTCGTCGCGGTTGTCGCGCAGGAACATCTCGGTCGCCGGCAGCGCGGCCCACTCGGTGATCGCGTTCATCTTGACGGTCTGCGCCTGCTCGTCGGTGAGCAGCCCGGCGTCGAAGCGCTCCCAAGGGATGTCGGTGTCCATGCTCCAGCGCACGGCTTCGAGTTGCTTGAAAAGTTCGGGATACAGCATGGGGCGCCTGGATGGGAGGGTGGCCGGGATGGGCCGGCTGATTTTAGTCAGGGCAAACGAATCGAAGTCGATAGGCGGGTCCGCGCGCTGGTTATTCAGCAGGGCAGCGCGGCGCGAAGCTATGCGCCGGCGCGCGGCGCCGAACCTTTCCGGGCGCGCCAAGCGAGCACTTGCGCCGGGATGTCGCGCAGCGAGGCGATGGGCGTCACGCCGGGCAGCGGCCGCCTGTGCAACACCGGTGCGGCACCGCCCACCCACACGGCCACGGAAGGCGGGCACTTGGCGCGCAGTTCGCCCAGGTCTTCGACCACCTGGTTGGGGTTCATGCTGCCGCTGAAAGCCAGGGCGACGATGTCGCTGCGCAAGGCCTGGGCGGCCAGCGCGATGTTCCACGCCGGCGTCTGGACGCCCAGCGAGGCGCAAGCCCCGCCCTCCAGGGCGAACAACACTTCGGCCATCAGCAGGCCCAGGCCGTGGGGGTCGCCCGGCAACGTCGTCAACAAAACCCGCGGACTGGCGTCGGCGGCCGGCCGGGGCAGTTGCGACAACGCGCTGCGCAGCACGCCCTGCAACGTCTCGGCGTAAAGGTGCTCTTCGAATATTTCGAGCTGGCCACGCATCCAACTGTCGCCGACCTGCGTATTCAGGGGAACGACCACCTCCGTCACGAAACGGCCCAAGCCCAGGCGCATGTGGGTTTGCGTCAACTTCTGCCGCAAGGCCTCGACATCATGGCGACGAAGCAAACCGACCCAGTCCCGCACATCGGGGAGATCCCGCGACGAGGCGGCGTCCTGGGCCGGGCCGTCGGGGCGGGTGTTTTCGCAAAGCTGAGCCAGGGCCTCTTCGGGCAGGGGAACGACCCGACCCGGCCGGTGCCCGCCATCCAGCAGCCGCCTGACCAGCCGCAGCTTGCGCACCTGGTCGATGGGGTAGGCCCGCTCGCCGGCCGCGTCGCGATGGGGCAAGGGGAAGCCATAACGCCTTTCCCAGATGCGCAGGGTGTCTTTGCTCAGCCCGGTGTCACGCTCCACGGCGGATATGGACAACGTCAGCAGCTGCGGCAGGGGTAGCGAATTCGCCATGGGCGGACTGTCCATGAATGGTTGATATACATAAATTATGCAAATAGTTCATTTTTTCGATTGAAATCAATGACCATGTGCTTTCTTTTTGTTGCACCCACCGTACCGCGCTGACCTTGCGCTTCCTTGACAACCTTTGCGCACAGCCGCGCATAAAGATAAAGAACATGCGACGCCAATTTGGGAACTCTTCACCGCCGCCCCACCCGAACCTTGGAACCCGGCCATCCGGACGCGCCCCCTCCGGTCACCCAGGGATGTCGTTGAACGGCGGCAAGACTGTCTCGAAAAGAAACGTTGAAAAAAATCACCGCCGGGATGGAACTTGTGGTCAGGCGAGCCCACTAAGCGTGGGTGGTTCAGGGTGCGGGAGCGGTTCGCTGCCGGCACCGCCGGTCGAAACAGCCGGCGCTTCGAACCCCATCGTTTTCTTGCTGCACAGCCTGTCGATCCGTTCGACAGAAATCCCGGAGCGGTTTTCTTCCTCCCTCCTCCCTCCCTACTTCGCTGCGGGGCGCTGTGCAGCAATCTTTAATTCGGGCGGCACCGGCGAAAGCGCCGGCGCGCCCCGGGTCTTCCCTTCCTCGGGCATGGGGGCATCCCGCCCAGCCTCCACCGTCCCATCCCGCCGCCAGGAAGCCGAGCCCGGCTTCCCGGCGCATTGAGCCGCCATGCGCCGCGTCGCCGTCGTCGGCTCGGGCATTTCCGGCTTGTCGGTCGCGCACGCGCTGGCGGGCCGGGCCGAGGTGTCGCTTTTCGAGGCCGGCGACTACTTCGGCGGCCACACCCACACGGTCGATGTGGAGGTCGACACGCCCCGGGGCCGCATGCGGCACGGCGTGGACACCGGCTTCCTCGTCTTCAACGAGCGCACCTATCCCCGGCTGATCCGCCTGTTCGGCGAATTGCAAGTGGCCACCGCCGCTTGCGACATGTCGTTCTCCGTCAACCTGCCGGGCGCCGGCTCGGAGGGCCTGGAATGGAGCGGCTCGTCGCTGCGCAGCGTTTTCGCCCAACCGCGCAACCTCGCGCGGCCCGCCTTCCTGAGGATGCTCGCGGAGGTGCTGCGGTTCAACCGCCTGTGCACCCGCATCGCCGGGCAGGGCGACGACCCCGCGCAACTGGGCCGGTCGATCGGCGAGTTCCTGGACGAGCACCGCTTCGCGGCGTCCTTCCGCGACTGGTACTTCCTGCCGATGATCGGCAGCATCTGGTCCTGCCCCACCGACCAGATGCTGCGCTTCCCGGTGGCCACGATGATCCGCTTCTGCCACAACCACGGCCTGCTGCAGGTGGCCGGGCGGCCTCGCTGGTTCACGGTGGCGGGCGGCGCCCGGCAGTATGTCGACAAGATGCTGGCCCGCATCGGCGACGCCCGGCTGAACACGCCGGTGAGGCGGGTCTGGCGCCGGGCGCCCGGGACCGGTGGCGCGGTGGTGGCCACCGACACCGGCACCGAAGGGTTCGACGACGTGGTGCTGGCCTGCCACAGCGACCAATCCCTGGCGCTGCTGGGCGCGCACGCCACGCCCGGCGAACGGGCCGTGCTCGGCGCCATCCGCTACCACCGCAACCGCGCGGTGCTGCACACCGACACCGCCTTGCTGCCCCGGCGCAAGGCGGCGTGGGCGGCATGGAACTATGAACGCGCCGCCGACCTCGGCCGCGAGCAGTCGGCCGTCTGCCTGCACTACCTGATCAACAAACTGCAGCCGCTTCCTTTCGACACCCCGGTGCTGGTTTCGTTGAACCCCGTGCGCGAGCCGCGCGCGGACACGGTGCAGGGCGACTACGACTACGCCCATCCCGTGTTCGACGCCGCGGCCATTGCGGCGCAGCGGCGCCTGCCGGAGATCCAGGGCCGCGACGGCCTGTGGTTCTGCGGCGCCTGGACGCGCTACGGCTTCCACGAAGACGGGCTGATGTCGGGCCTGGCGGTGGCCGACAGTCTGATGTCGCAGCGCCAGGACGCCGCGGCGCAAGCCAGGGTGCCCGCATGAACCCGGCCGAACCCGCCGCGCCGCCCCGGGCCTTGCTCGGCCGCGGCGTCGTCCGGCACCTGCGGTTGCGCCCGTGCCGGCATGGATTCGCCTATCCGACCTACTTCCTGCTGCTGCCGCTGCGGCGGCTGCGCGACCGGCCTGAACCGGCCTTGGCGCGCAACCGCTTCGGCCTGGTCGGATTCGCCGACCGCGACCACGGCGACGGCCGCGGCGACTGCCTCGAATGGATCGACGAGCTTCTGCCGCTGCACGGCGTCGACGACGCGCGCGGCGAGATCTGGCTGCACTGCCTCCCCCGGGTGCTGGGCCATGCCTTCAAGCCGGTGAGCTTCTGGTATTGCCACCGGGAGGACGGCAGCCTCGCGGCCATCGTGGTCGAGGTCAACAACACTTTCGGCGAACGGCACTGCTACCTGCTCGACGGGCCCGGCCTGGCATTCGGCAAGGAGCAGACCGCGCGCAAGGTGTTCCACGTCTCGCCGTTCTGCCGCGTGGCCGGCCAGTACCGCTTCCGTTTCATGCGGACGAGCGCGGAGGCCAGCGCCGGCCGGACCCTGGTCCGCATCGACCACGACGATGAAGAGGGCCCGCTGATCCAGACCAGCGTCGGCGGCACCTTGCAGCCCGTCACCGCCGCGCGGCTGGCCACCGTCTTCTTCGGCATGCCGCTGATGACCTGGGGCGTGGTCGCACGCATCCACTGGCATGCGCTGCGGCTGTGGCTCAAGCGCGTGCCCTTCTTCCGCAAACCACCCGTCCCCGAAGCCTTCACCACCCGCTGAACCCGCGACGCCATGGCCTCATCCACCACCACCACCGACTCACCGGCCTTCGCCGACATCGCACCGCCGACGGCCGCCCCTGCCGCGGCACAAGCCGTCTTCCGCCTGTTGAAGAAGCTGAAGCACGGCAGCCTGGACATCGCCCTGCCCGACGGCACCCACGCGAGGTTCGGCCAGGTGGCCGATCCCCGCGCGCCGCAGGCCGGCATGCGGCTGAACGACTGGGGTTGCTTCGCGGCAGCGCTGAAGTCCGGCGACATCGGCCTGGCCGAATCCTTCATCGCCGGCGGCTGGACCAGTCCCGACCTCACCGCGTTGCTCAAGCTCTTCCTGGCCAACCGCGAAGAGATCGAGTCGCTGGTCTTCGGCACCTGGTGGGGTTCGCTCTGGCACCGCGCGCGCCACTTGCTGCAACGCAACTCCCGCCGCGGCAGCCGAAGGAACATCCACGCCCACTACGACTTGGGCAACCCGTTCTACCGCTTGTGGCTCGACCCGTCCATGAACTACAGCAGCGCCTGGTTCGAAGGCGACTCCACCCGGCCGCTGGCCGACGCGCAGTGGGCCAAGGTGCGCCGCGCGCTGCGCCAGGCGGGCGTGCGCAGCGGGGACCGCGTGCTGGAAGTCGGCTGCGGCTGGGGCGCGCTGGCGGAATGCGCGGCGCGGGAATTCGGCGCGCACGTCACCGGCGTCACCCTCTCGTCGGAACAGCTCGCCTGGGGCCGGGACCGCCTGGCCCGGGCCGGCCTGGCCGGCGACCTGCGCCTGCAGGACTACCGCGACATCGCCGACGGCCCCTTCGACGCCATCGTCTCGATCGAGATGTTCGAAGCCGTGGGCCGCGCCTACTGGGACGGCTATTTCGGGATGCTCAAACGCCAGCTCAAACCCGGCGGCAAAGCCTGCGTCCAGAGCATCACGATCCGCGACGACCTGTTCGAGCGCTATGCGCGGTCGACCGATTTCATCCAGCAGTACATCTTTCCGGGCGGCATGCTGCCCAGCCCGGCGGAGTTCCGCAGGGCGGCGGGCCGCGCCGGGCTGCGCATCGCGGACGAGTTGGACTTCGGGCCGGACTACGCCGAGACGCTGCGCCGCTGGCGCGACAGTTTCCTGCGGCAGGAGCCGCAAGTGCGGGGGCTGGGTTTCGACGACCGGTTCATGCGCACCTGGGAGTTCTACCTCGCCTACTGCGAAGCCGCTTTCGAATGCGGCTCGACCTCGGTCGTGCAGTTCACGCTGCAGCACGCCTGAGCGGCGCGCGGCGGCCGGGGCAATCGGCGTGCCGCTCACGCGGCCACGGACAGTTCGAGACCCATTTTTCCCACCCGTTTCACACTGGCCGCGTGACCACGCCGGGGCCTGGGCTATGGTGCGGGCTTTCGCCCGGCCCGCAGCAACCCGCCGCCGGGCCGCAAAAGATAGAGGAAGCCGAGGAGTTTCGCGTCGTGACCGTTGAATGCCCAGACCCGCGGGTGGCCCGCATCATCATGCAGTTCGAGACCATGAGCCCCTCGGACCTCAAGCACCTGGGCCGCATCTACCACCCTCAGGCGAGATTCAAGGACCCTTTCAACGAAGTGCAGGGCCTGCGGGCGGTCCAGGGCGTCTTCAAGCACATGTTCAGCACGCTCCACGAGCCGCGCTTCGTCGTGCGCCACGCGCTGGTGCAAGGCAACGAAAGCTTCATCACCTGGGACTTCCTCTTCCGTTTCAGGCGCAGCCGCGACACCCTGCGCAGCATCCACGGCAGCACCCACCTGCTGCTGGACTCGCAGGGCTTCATCACGTCCCACCGCGACTATTGGGACACCGCCGAGGAACTCTATGAAAAGCTGCCGGTGGTGGGCGGCCTGATGCGCTGGATGAAATCCAGGGCCCGGGCATGAGCGACGCCGCGCGACAGGCCGGCGGCCGGCGGCGCCGCGTCGCCGTCATCGGCGCCGGCCTGGGCGGCCTGGCGCTGGCGCGGGCGCTGCACGCCGGCGGCCATGATGTGCAGGTGTTCGAGAAAGCCGAGGCGCCCGGCGGCCGTTGTGCCACGCGGCGGGGCGGCGCAGGCCGCTTCGACCACGGCGCGCCGGGCACGCGGGCGTGCACGCCGGAATTCGCGGCCCAGCTGCGCGAATGGGAATCGCTCGGCGCACTGGCGGCGCACCGCCGGGACGGCGCCCCCGAAACCTGGGCAGGCGCGCCGGACATGCAAAGCTGGCCCGCCAGGCTGGCCGAGGGCCTGCGGCTGCGCACCGGCACGCACGTCGCCGCACTGGAGCGCCTGGGCGGCGACTGGCGCTTGCGCCTCGAAGGTCCCGGCCCGAAAGCCGAGCCCCCGGCGCTGTTCGACACGGTGGCGCTGGCAGTCGCCGCCGAGGAGGCCGTGCCGCTGCTGTCCCAGCACGACCGTGCGCTTGGTGACCTCGCCCGCGCCTCCCCCAGCCAGGCCTGCTGGACGGTGATGGCCGCCTGGCCCAATCCGCTGCCGCTGCGCGAAGCGCCGCCGCGCGACGACGACCCCTTGGCGCCGCTGGCCCGGGCGATCCGCCAGGACGGCCGCGCAGGCCAACCCGGCGCGCCACCGCAAGGCGCGGGCACGCACTGGGTGCTGCATGCCGGCGCCCAGTGGTCGGCCAACAACCTCGACGCTTCGCCGGCATCCGTCGCCAGGCGGCTGCTGGACGCCCTGTCCGAGCGCGCCGGGGCGCGGCTGGCCCGCCCTTCGTGGAGCGAAGCCCATCTTTGGCGGCACGCGCAGGCGGCCGCGCCGCGGCCCGAGCCGTTCGCATGGAACCCGGCGCTGCGGCTGGGCTGGTGCGGCGACGCCTGGGGCGCCCGCGACGGCGCGCTCGGGCTGGAGCGCGCCTGGCTCAGCGCGCGCGGCCTGGCCGGGGCGATCGACGAACCGGTGCCGTGACCGCGGAACTGCCGGGCGGGTACGGCGTCAGCCGAGCCAGCCCTTGCGCCGGAAATAGATGAAAGGCGCCGCCACCGAGGCCACCATCAGCGAGATGGCGAAGCCGTAGCCGTAGCGCCAGCTCAACTCGGGCATGACGGAGAAATTCATGCCGTAGACGCTGGCGATCAAGGTCGGCGGCAGCAGCGCGACGCTGGCCACCGAGAAGATCTTGATGATCTTGTTCTGGTTGATGTTGATGAAGCCGACGCTGGCGTTCATCAAGAAGTTGATCTTGTCGAACAGGAAGGTGGTGTGGCTGTCGAGCGAGTCGATGTCGCGCAGGATCTGCCTCGCCTCTTCGAACTGCTCGGCGCCCAGCATGCGGCTGCGCATCATGAAGCTGACGGCGCGGCGAGTGTCCATCACATTGCGGCGGATGCGGCCGTTCAAGTCTTCCTCGCGCGCGATCGCGTTCAGGGCTTCGCTGGCGGCCTTGTCGTTGACCTCCTGCTTGAGCAGCCGCCGGCTGACCAGCTCCAGGCTGTCGTAGATGCCCTCCAGCGCGTCGGCGCTGTATTCGGCGTCGGCGTCGTAGAGCTTGAGCAGCACGTCCTTGGCGTCCTCGATCAGGGCCGGGATGCGCCGGGCGCGCAGCCGCAGCAGCCGGAAGACCGGCAAGTCCTCGTCATGCACCGAGAAAAGCACGCCGCGGTGCAGGATGAAGGCCACGCGCACGTTGCGCGGGGTCACGTCGTCGTCGATCAGGAAGTCGGAGCGGATGTGCAGCTCGCCATTGTCTTCCTCGTAGAAACGGGCCGACTCTTCCAGGTCGTCGTCGACCGCGTCTTCCGGGATCGTCAGCTGGAAATGCTGGGCGATCCAGCTCTTCTCTTCCGGCGTGGGCGATTCCAGGTCGACCCAGACGGGCTGCGCGTTGGCCAGGCCGGCCAGGCTTTCGATTTCTTCTTGGAACAGGCGGCCGTTGGCCAGCGAAAACACATTGAGCATCGGGGGGCTCCGGCGCACGGAAGTGCGACGACAGGGGTGGGGAAAGGCAGCGGTGGGGGCGGTCGCGACCGTCTCACTCCCGCTGTCCCGAGGCACCGGCGGCTCGCGGTGCGCCCTGTGGGCCAGCCCAGGAGCGGACGGTCACCGAGAAGGTGGCAGGTCCAATGCGGGCTCCGAAATTTGGATGCGGGATTATGTCATCGGCCCACATGGACGGACCGCAGGAAACAGGCCGTATCCGCCCATCCGAAGGGATTTCGTAACGGCCCGTTCCAGGCTGCCGAACCCGCTTGCCAGCCCCTGAAAACAGGAGCACACTGGGTCAAACCGCTTCGAACTTTTCGATCGCGCACTCCTCTTGGTTCATCGCCCTCACAGCGCCTTCCCACCCCGTTGAAAAGGAGTCTTCATGAACTTGACGATCAGTGGCCACCACCTCGAAGTCACCCCTGCTTTGCGAGAGTACGTGCTTACCAAGCTAGACCGCGTCACCCGTCATTTCGACCAAGTGGTGGACATCAACGTCTTGCTGTCGGTTGAGAAGCAGAAGGAGAAAGACCGCCGGCAGCGTGCCGAAGTCACCCTCCACGCCAAGAACAAGGACATCTTCGTCGAACAGACCCATGAGGACCTGTACGCCGCGATCGACCAATTGATGGACAAGCTGGACCGCCAGGTCTGCCGCCACAAGGACAAGCTGCAGAACCACCACCACCAGGCCCCCAAGCGGATGGACGCCAGCCTGACTTGAAGGCGCCCCGTGCCGCCGCGCATCGCGGCCGGCGACCCAGGCAAAGAAAAACGGCCCCGTCCGGGGCCGTGTTTCGTTGCCTGGCGGCCCGGGACCCCGCGACCGCCCCCGTGATTACAGCCAATCCGCCACAACTGTGAGTTGAGTGGATTCCATCACGCTCCCCTCCTGGCGCGGCGTTGCTCGCAGGCGGCATCCCCTCGATTCCGGCGTTGCTGCACAGCAGCAGTGGGTGCACAATCCGCTGAAACAGCATGTGTCCCGGCGCCGCCGCGACAACCCCGGTTTTTATAATCAGCCAGCGATACAGCCACTCCAAAGACCCACTCGCGCCGAGCCGATCCGTCGACCATGAAGGCGCAGGAACCCTCGATGAATCGTCTCGCCGCCATCTTGCCCCCGAGCAACGTCCTCGTTGATGTGGACACCACGAGCAAAAAACGGGTCTTCGAACACGCGGGTCTGCTGTTTGAGAACCAGCACACGCTATCCCGCGCGCTGGTCACCGACAACCTTTTCGCCCGCGAACGCCTCGGGTCGACCGGCCTGGGCCATGGCGTGGCCATTCCCCACGGCCGCATCAAGGGCCTGAAGAACCCGCTGGCCGCCGTGCTTCGCGTGCAGCAAGCCATCCCCTTCGACGCGCCCGACGACGAACCCGTCAGCCTGCTCATCTTTTTGCTGGTGCCGGAAGCGGCCACGCAACGGCACCTGGAGATCCTCTCCGAGATCGCCGAGATGCTCAGCGACCGCGAATTGCGGGAGCGGCTCAAGACCGAGGCCGACGCCGCCAAGGTGCATGAGCTGATCGCCAACTGGGAACCCCTCAAGTCGGTCGCCTGACCGGCGCCGCCGACCCGCGTTCGGCCGTTCCCGCCCCTGACAAGGCCTTCATTCATTGAAACCGACCGTCATCAGCGCCGAAGCGCTGTTTGAAGAGCACAGGCCGAGCCTGCGCTGGGAGTGGGTGGGCGGCCACGCGCACCCCGAACGCCGCTTCGACGAGGCCGCGGTGCGCAGCGCCCAATCGGCCGCCGACCTGGTCGGCTACCTCAACTACATCCACCCCTACCGCGTCCAGATCGTCGGCCACCGCGAAGTGGCCTACCTGCTGGACTGCAACGACGAAGACCAGGAGCGCCGCATCCAGCGCATCGTCACGCTGGAGCCGCCGGTGGTCATCGTGGCCGACGGCCAGGTCGCGCCCGACAAGCTGGTGGCCCTGTGCGACCGCGCCGACATCCCGCTGTTCGTGACGCAGGAATCGGCGGGCCACGTCATCGACGTCGTGCGCAGCTACCTCGCCCAGCTCTTCGCCGAGCGCACCACGCGGCACGGCGTCTTCATGGACATCCTCGGCCTGGGCGTGCTGCTGACGGGCGAGTCGGGCCTGGGCAAGAGCGAACTCGGGCTGGAACTGATCTCCCGCGGCCACGGCCTCGTGGCCGACGACGCGGTGGACTTGTTCCGCGTCTCGCAGACTTCGCTGGAAGGCCGCTGCCCCGAGCTGTTGATGAACCTGCTCGAAGTCCGGGGCATCGGCCTGCTGGACATCAAGGCCATCTTCGGCGAGACCGCGGTGCGCCGGAAGATGCGGCTCAAGCTCATCGTCCACCTGGTGCGCAAGGAAACGCTGGAGCGCGAATTCGAGCGGCTGCCCTACGAGCCGCTGTTCGAGGAGATCCTCGGCGTGCAGGTGCTCAAGGCCATCATCGCGGTGGACGCCGGGCGCAACTTGGCGGTGCTGGTCGAGGCCGCGGTGCGCAACACCATCCTGCAGCTGCGCGGCATCGACACCTACCGCGAGTTCATCGAACGCCACCAGAAGGCGATGGCCCGCGGCGAAGGCACCTGAGAAGCGGTGGACAAGTCCGGCGCGCCCGCTCGGCTTGCCAGAACGGGACTACCGCGCGTTGCAAACGCTCAATGGCCGGGCCATGGCTGTGCTTTGCGCCGCTTCGACCAGGCTCGGGACACGCTTGATCGGCCCCGTTCGGGCAACCCTCTCGAGCGCGCCGCATTCATTCGCGGCTTCTGAGCGCGCCGCGGGCCGTCAAGGCTTGTGCGCGCAGTTCTTCTTGGTGCAGACCGCGTAGAGTGACAGCGCGTGGTCCTGCAGCTCGAAGCCGCGCGAATGCGCGACGGAGCGCTGGCGCTTCTCGATCTCGGCGTCGAAGAACTCCTCCACGCGCCCGCAGGTGAGGCAGACCAGGTGGTCGTGGTGCTGCCCGGCGTTCAATTCGAACACCGCCTTGCCGGCCTCGAAATGGTTGCGCGACAGCAAGCCGGCCTGCTCGAACTGCATCAGCACCCGGTAGACCGTGGCCAGGCCCACGTCGGCGCCTTCGCCCAGCAGGATCTTGTAGACATCCTCCGCCGTCAGGTGGCGCTGGGTCGAATTCTGGAAGACCTCGAGGATCTTGATACGGGGCAGCGTGGCTTTCAAACCGCTGCTCTTGAGTTCTTCCGCGTGGTTCATGGGCGTGTGGGAGGGCATGGCCGGCTTTCGCGATCGCGGCGGCGGCCCCTGGATGGCCGCCGCTAGAATGACCCGATCATATCGAGGTTGGCGCCCGCCTTGCCCGCGGGGCCCTGTATCTGACATGCCTGTTGCGCTCCGGTCCACCCCTCCCCGCCACCCCATGGCCGCGCGCGTCGGCCTGGCGGCGGCCTTGTGCCTCGGCCTGGGCGGCTGCGGTTCGCTGCAGTCGTCGGACAACGTCCTGGGTTTCATCACGCCCTACCGCCTGGAGGTGGTGCAAGGCAACGTCGTCACGCAGGAGCAGGCCGCGAAGGTCAAGCCCGGCATGACCCGCACCCAGGTCCGGGACATCCTGGGCTCGCCGCTGTTGACCGACATCTTCCACGCCGACCGCTGGGACTACGCCTTCACCATCCGCCGCCAGGGCACCCCGCCGCAGCAGCGCATGGTGGTCGTGAAATTCGACGGCGACGTCCTCAAGAGCATCGACGCCCCGGAACTGCCCGCCGAGCGCGCTTTCGTCGCGTCGATCGACACCCAGAAGGTGTCGCGCAAGAAAGGCCATGCGCTGGCGCTGACCGA
Organism: uncultured Burkholderiales bacterium; assembly: GCA_966211815.1. Classification (GTDB taxonomy): domain Bacteria; phylum Pseudomonadota; class Gammaproteobacteria; order Burkholderiales; family Burkholderiaceae_C; genus JANPCX01. The sequence continues at coordinate 76,805 of CBIHOD010000007.1, read as the reverse complement.
AGAGCAGATCAAGGCGCTGCCGGCGCCGAAGGCGGCGCCGGCGGTGGAAACCGCCGCCGATCCCGCCGCCACGGCGGCCCCCGCGACCACCCGCGACTACCCCCCCCTGGAGGCGCCTTGATGCCGGCGGCCACGAACAACAACGAAACATCCACATCCCCTGTCCGTGTCGCGGTGTCTGGCGCGTCCGGCCGCATGGGCCGCATGCTGATCGAAGCGATCGACCAGGCCGACGACATGGTGCTGGCCGGCGCCCTGGACCGCCCCGACAGCCCCACACTGGGGCAGGACGCGGCCGCCTTCCTGGGCAAGGCCAGCGGCGTGGCCATCACCGCCGACCTGCGTGAAGGCCTAGAGGGCGCCGACGTGCTGATCGACTTCACCCGGCCCGAAGGCACGCTGGCCCACCTCGCGGCATGCGCCGAACTCGGCGTCAAGGCCGTGATCGGCACGACCGGCTTCTCGGCCGAGCAGAAAGCCGAGATCACCGCCTTCGCGGCCCGCACCGCGCTGGTGATGGCGCCCAACATGAGCGTCGGGGTCAATGTGGTGATGCGCTTGCTCGACGTGGCCGCGCGCGCGTTGAACGAGGGCTACGACATCGAGATCATCGAGGCCCACCACCGCCACAAGGTCGATGCGCCGAGCGGCACCGCGCTGCAGATGGGCCAGGTGGTGGCCAAGGCGCTCGGTCGCAGCCTCGAAGAGTGCGCGGTCTACGGCCGCGAAGGCGTCACCGGCGCGCGCGACCCGTCGACCATCGGCTTCGCGACGATCCGCGGCGGCGACGTAATCGGCGACCACACCGTGCTGTTCGCGGGCACCGGCGAGCGCATCGAGATCAGTCACAAGAGCTCCAGCCGGGCCGGCTATGCGCAGGGCAGCCTGCGCGCGGCGCGTTTCCTGTCGCGGCACGCCAAAGGCCTGTTCGACATGAACGACGTGCTCGGCACCGCCTGAGCGGCAGGCAGCCAGGACCCTCATGAACGGTTTCGAACATTTCTGGAATCAAGGCGACGCTGTCATCAAAGCGGTGGCGGTGCTGCTGCTGCTCATGTCGGTCAGTGCCTGGGTGCTGATCCTCTGGAAGGCCTGGCTGATGCGCCGCGTGCGCGGCGACATCCCGCGCGCCACCGCCGCGTTCTGGGCCGCGCCCGACCTGGCCGCGGGGCGCAGCCAGCTTTCCGCGTTCGACCGCAGCGGCGTGCTCTCGCCGTTGCTCGCCGCCGCCACCGCCCAGGCCGGCGCGGCCACGCTGGAGTCCCGCGGCGGCGCGGCCTCGCAGCTCACGCGCCGCCTGCGCGATGCGCTGCACGCGGTGCTGGCCCAGCTGCAGTTCGGCCAGGTGCTGCTCGCCTCCATCGGAAGCACTGCGCCGTTCATCGGACTGTTCGGCACCGTCTGGGGCATCTACCACGCGCTGGTCGGCATCTCGACCGCGGGCACCTTGAGCATCGAGCGCGTGTCCGGCCCGGTGGGCGAAGCGCTCATCATGACGGCCGCCGGCCTGGCGGTGGCTATCCCGGCGGTGCTGGCCTACAACATCTTCGGCAAGATGGTGGGCGCTTGCGAAGCCGAGTTGGAAGGCTTCGCCCACGACCTGCGCGAATTCCAGCTCGACGCCGCCAACCTGCCGCGGCCCGCGCCCGAAACGCTCCGGGACTGAACCGAGCGAGCCCGCATGGCCTTCGGACGCCTGGAACGCACCACCGGCCCGCAGCCGATGGGCGAGATCAACATGACGCCGCTGATCGACGTCATGCTGGTGCTGCTGGTGATCTTCATGGTCACCGCCCCCCTGATGACCAGCAGCCTGAAGCTCGACCTGCCGCAGGCTGAAGGCGCCCAGGCAGCCGCCGACAACGCCCCCTACCTGGCGCTGGCGATCGACGCCGAGGGCAAGCTCTACCTCAACGAAGAATTGCTCGACGCCGAAAACCTCGGCCGGCGCCTGGCGGAAAAGGCCCAGGCCAACCCGCTGCTCGAAGTCCAGCTCCGGGCCGACAAGAACGTTCCCTACGGCCAGGTGGCCGCCCTGATCGGCCAAGTGCAGCAGGCCGGCCTGTCGCGCATCGCCTTCGTGGCCGACCCCGAAGGCGGCGCACCGGCCGCCAAGGGCCGCTGACCCCCGCCCCGTCGGCCGGCCCGCGCCGCGCCGCTCGTCACCACCACAGCACCGCCGTCTCGCCGGCGTGGTCGGCGTAATAAAGCCTCAGGCGCAGCACGTATTGCCGGCCGCGCGACATGCGCAGCTTGAGGTAGGCGTTGCGGTCCTCGCCGCCGTCGTCGTCGCCGCCGCGGTATTTCAGCTCGCCGTCCACGTCTTCGAACAGGACGATGACCGTGTCGGCCTTGCCCAGCGTCCGGATTTCGTAGCTGCGGCTGCGGTTGGGGCAAAGCCGCACGTCGACCTGCTGGCCCGGCAGGATGTTCAGGGGCATCGACTGCAGCAGCTTCAGTTCCGGGAACTCCTCCACCGGCGCCTGGCCGGGATAAAGCTGCTTGACGTAGGCGATGTCGCGCGCCGACAAGCCGCCCGCCGGCAGCAACGGCTCGGTCTGGTAGCGCGCGGGCTGCTTGATCAGGCCCGCTTCGAAGGGGTAGTGCATCACCGAGTCCGGGTCCCATTCGGTGCCCTGCACGCGGCTCTCGTCGAGCTTGCGGATGATGTTGAAGAAAGTCTTCTGCCGGCTCCAGCTGTTGGGCGGCTTGGCCAGCGCGGCATAGACCTTCTCCTCGTCCCAGACGATGCCGGAGAACGGGTTCTGGTGCTCATGCTCGAAGCCCAGCGTGTGGCCGATCTCGTGGATGGCGGTGTCGAGGTCGTCGGCGATGTTCCAGCCGAAGTTCATCGTGCGCTGGTCGGCCGCGATGTCGAGGATGGCGCGGCCGACATAGGACCACGACCCGTCGCCCGCCTGGAAGCCGATGCGCACCAGGGCCTGGTCCCGAGAGCCCACTTCGGTGAATTTCAGGCCCAGCCCCAGGTCGGCCCAAGCCTTGAAGGCTTTGCGCACCGTGGCCTTCTGCGGCTCGGCGCCGGCCCAGGGCACGAAGGCCACGCTGCCGTCGGCCAGGGTGACCTGCTCGCCGTCGGTGGGCTGGTCGAAGAAGTAATAGGTCAGCTCGGTGCCGTTGACCCACTTGTCGGCCAGCATGTTGATCGCGCCGGCGCGGTCGGCGTTGACGCCCGGCTCGAACTGCCGGGGGATGGTCGGCCGGACGTTGCAATAGTGGTGGTAGCGGAGCGGCGCCGCCGGGGCGTCGGCTTTTCCGGCGGCGGGGGGAGCGGGTGCGCGGGCCATGGGTGTCTCCAAGGGATCGTGTCGTTTCGGGGTTCGATGCCAGTGTCGTGAGTCAGAAATTCGTTGAAGAAAGAAGTTTGGCGAAATCGGCGCCAGGCAAGGCGCAAAGCACAGCGATGCCCGTGGCATTGCGAGCATTTGCAACGCCGCATGGCGCAGATTTCGACAGACTTAATTCAACGAACTTTTGACTCACGACACTAGGGGCGGGGCCGGCGCCCGCGCCATCCCATGAACTAGGGAAGCGTCCGGCCGGCTGCATTGGGCCATTCGAACACTCCGCGGCCGCGATGCCACCGACTGTTGCAAGCGGGTACAACGAATGCGCGAAACAAGATCGGGCCTTCCGCCGCCGCCATGGGCTGGCCCGCCGGGCGGCGGCGACCCCGGTTTCTATAATCCCGCTCTCCTGCGCGCCGCCGCGCGCCGCGCCCGCCTTGCCCCGACAGCAGCAGCCCACCATGACCCCCGACTTCAAACCCAACGAGATCGAGCGCGCCGCGCAAGCCGCCTGGAAAACCGCCGACGCCTACCGCGTGACGGAAGACGCGAGCAAGCCGAAGTTCTACGCCTGCTCGATGCTGCCCTACCCCAGCGGCAAGCTGCACATGGGCCACGTGCGCAACTACACGATCAACGACATGCTGGCGCGCCAGCTGCGGATGAAGGGCATGAACGTGCTGATGCCGATGGGCTGGGACGCCTTCGGCCTGCCGGCCGAGAACGCGGCGATGAAGAACAAGGTGCCGCCCGCGAAGTGGACCTACGAGAACATCGCCCACATGAAGGGCCAGATGCAGGCCATGGGCCTGGCCATCGACTGGAGCCGCGAGGTCGCGACCTGCTCCCCGAGCTATTACAAGTGGAACCAGTGGCTGTTCCTGAAGATGCTCGAAGCCGGCATCGCCGAACGCCGCACCCAGGTCGTCAACTGGGACCCGGTCGACCAGACCGTGCTGGCCAACGAGCAAGTCATCGACGGGCGCGGCTGGCGCTCCGGCGCGCTGGTCGAGAAGCGCGAGATCCCGGGCTATTACCTCAACATCACGAAATACGCGCCCGAGCTGCTGGACCACGTGCAGAACCACCTGGCCGGCTGGCCCGAGCGCGTCAAGCTGATGCAGGAGAACTGGATCGGCAAGAGCGAGGGCGTGCGCTTCGCCTTCCCGCACGACATCGTCGACGCGCAGGGCCAACCCATCGGCGAGGGGCGGCTGTACGTCTTCACGACGCGCGCCGACACCATCATGGGCGTCACCTTCTGCGCGGTGGCCCCCGAGCACCCGCTCGCGGCCCACGCCGCCAGCCTCAGCCCCGCCGTCGCCGCCTTCATCGAGGAATGCAAGAGCGGCGGCACCACCGAGGCCGAGCTGGCCACGCAGGAAAAGAAGGGCGTCCCCACCGGGCTGACGGTGGAGCACCCGATCACCGGCGCCAAGGTGCCGGTCTGGGTCGGCAACTACGTGCTCATGAGCTACGGCGACGGCGCGGTGATGGGCGTGCCGGCGCACGACGAGCGCGATTTCGCCTTCGCGAAGAAATACGGCATCGACATCCTGCAGGTGGTGCACGTCGACGGCGAGCACTACAGCTACGACCACTGGCAGGAGTGGTACGCCGACAAGCAACGCGGCGTCACGGTCAACTCCGACTACTTCAGCGGCATGCCCCACCAGGTGGCCGTCGACGCGGTCGCCAAGGCGCTGGAGCACAAGGGCCTGGGCGGCAAGAAGACCACCTGGCGGCTGCGCGACTGGGGCATCAGCCGCCAGCGCTACTGGGGCACGCCGATCCCGATCATCCATTGCGGGGCGCACGGCGCGGTGCCGGTGCCCGAGAAGGACCTGCCGGTGGTCCTGCCGGAAGACCTGATCCCCGACGGCTCGGGCAACCCGTTGAACAAGCACGCCGCCTTCCTGGACGTGGCCTGCCCCATCTGCGGCAAGCCGGCCCAGCGCGAGACCGACACGATGGACACCTTTGTCGACTCGTCCTGGTATTTCATGCGCTACTGCGACGCCGGCAACGACGGCGCGATGGTGGGCGCCGGCACCGACTACTGGATGCCGATGGACCAGTACATCGGCGGCATCGAGCACGCCATCCTGCACCTGCTCTACGCGCGCTTCTGGACCAAGGTGATGCGCGACCTCAAGCTCGTCAAGATCGACGAACCCTTCACCAAGCTGCTGACCCAAGGCATGGTGCTCAACCACATCTACTCCAGGCGCGGCGAGAGCGGCGGCATCGAATATTTCTGGCCGCACGAGGTGGAAAACACCTACGACGACGCCGGCAAGGTCACCGGCGCGCGACGCAAGTCGGACGGGCTGCAGGTCGACTACGAGGGCGTGGGCACGATGTCCAAGTCCAAGAACAACGGCGTCGACCCGCAGGCGCTGATCGACCAGTACGGCGCCGACACCGCGCGGCTGTTCGTGATGTTCGCCTCGCCGCCCGAGCAGACGCTCGAATGGAATGACGCCGGTGTGGAGGGCGCCAACCGTTTCCTGCGCCGGGTGTGGGGGTTCGGCGCCAAGCAGGGCGAGGCAATCCGCGCAGCCGCCGGCATCCCGGCCGACCTGCCCGCGGACGCCAAGGCCTTGCGCCGCGAGGTGCACAACGTGCTGCGTCAGGTGGCCTACGACTACGAGCGCATGCAATACAACACCGTGGTCTCCGGCGCGATGAAGATGCTCAACGCGCTGGAGTCGTTCAAGGGCCAGGCCCCCGGCGTGGTCCGGGAAGGCTACGGCATCCTGCTGCGCGCGCTCTACCCCGCCTGCCCCCACACCACCTGGGTGCTCTGGCAGGAGCTGGGCTACGCCGCCGAGCACGGCGACCTGCTCGACGCGCCGTGGCCCTCGGTCGACGAAGCGGCGCTGGTGCAGGACGAGATCGAGCTGATGCTGCAGGTCAATGGCAAGCTGCGCGGCGCGATCACCGTGCCGGCCTCCGCCGACAAGGCGGCGATCGAAACCGCCGCCCTGGCCAGCGAGGACTTCGCCAAGTTCTCGGAAGGCAAGGCGGCGAAGAAGGTCATCGTGGTGCCGGGCCGGCTGGTGAACGTGGTGGTTTGAGCGGACGCGGCCGAATGGAACCCACAACACGACACGACCAACTCACCGGGTGCTCGCCGGACTGGCGCCGCCGCGACATCCTGCGCGGCGCTTCGGCATGGGCGATGGCGTCCGCCGGCGGCGCACTGTTGAGCGCCTGCGGCTTCGAGCTGCGGCGGGTGCCCGAGTTGCAGTTCAAGACCATCGCGCTGGTGGGTTTCGCGCCGCGCTCGCCCATGCTCGAAGAGCTGCGCCTGAACCTCAACGGCAGCGGCACCACCACCGTGGTCGAGCCCGCCTCGGCGGCCCAGGTGGTGTTCGAAGTCGCGCAAGACGCGCGCGAGCGCGTGGTCACGGCCAGCACCTCGGCCGGCCAGGTGCGTACGCTGCAGTTGCGCGCGCGGCTGAAGTTCCTGCTGCGCACGCCGGGAGGCGGCCCCTTGATGCCGCTGAGCGAGATCCTGCAGGTGCGCGACATGAGCTACAGCGAAAGCCTCGCACTCGCCAAGGAACAGGAAGAAGCCCAGCTCTTCCGCGCGATGCAGAGCGACATCGTGGCCCAGGTGATGCGGCGACTCGCCACGGTCAGCCTGCCGGCGGGCTGACGGCCCGGTCGAACCCGCCCGCCCCGCCGCGTCCTCATTCCAACGATGCAACTGCGCGCCGACCAACTCGCCGGCCACTTGCAGCAGGCCGCCAAGCAAGGCGCGCTCAAGCCGGTCTACACCGTCTGGGGCGACGAGCCTTTCCTGGCGCAGGAAGCTTGCGACGCGCTGCGGCGCGCCGCCCGCGCGCAGGGCTACACCGAGCGCCAGGTGCACACCGTGTCCGGCGCGCATTTCAACTGGAGCGCGCTGATCGGCGCCTCGCAGGAAATGAGCCTGTTCTCGGACAAGCAATTGATCGAGATCCGCATCCCCTCGGGCAAGCCGGGCAAGGATGGCTCGGAAGCCTTGCAGCGCTATTGCGAACCCTTCGCCCAGGCACCGGCCGCCGACGGCGTGCTCACCCTGGTGCAGCTGCCCAAGCTCGACCGCCAGCAGCAGCAAAGCGCCTGGTTCACCGCGCTGGACCGGGCGGGCGCGACGCTGCGCGTCGACCCGGTCGAGCGCAAAGCGCTTCCGGCCTGGATCGCCCAGCGGCTGGCCGCCCAGGGCCAGCGCGTGCAAAGCGGCCCCGAAGGGCAGCACACGCTCGACTTCTTCGCGGACCGCGTCGAAGGCAACCTGCTGGCGGCCCACCAGGAAGTGACGAAGCTCGGCCTGCTCTACCCGGAAGGCGAACTCGGCTTCGCGCAAATCGAAGCGGCGGTGCTCAACGTCGCCCGCTACGACGTTTTCAAGCTCGGCGAGGCGGTGCTGGCCGGCCAGGCGGGCCGCGCGCTGCGAATGCTCGAAGGCTTGCAGGCCGAAGGCGAGGCGGCGGTGCTGGTGCACTGGACGCTCAGCGAGGACATCCGCGCCTTGAAGCGTGTGCGTGATGCGGTCGACGCCGGCCAACCAGTGTCCATGGCCTTGCGCGAGGCCCGGGTCTGGGGGACCAAGGAGCGTTTGTTCGAGCGCGCCATGCCATCGCTGCAGCGGGAAGGCCTCGATGCGTTGTTGGAGGCGGCCCATGTCTGCGACGGCCTGGTCAAAGGCCTGAGACACCCGGGCTGGCCGCTGGACCCCTGGGCCGGGTTGCGCCGCCTGGCCTTGATGCTGTGCGAGCAAGTGGCGGGGAAAAGCGGCGGCGGCAACGTTGACAACCCCCCGAAGCCACGCCTCGCGTTGACGGCTTTGCGCTGAAAAACACCCCTATCGGGCCCAGTTCTGCGCCAACGGATTTGCCACATCGACAGCCTTCCCGGCGGAAACGGTGTCTTGCAGGAGCGGCTTCAACCGCGTCTCGGTGAACGCATCACGGCTGAAGCCGCTCCTACAGGCAAGCGGCGCTTGCATTCCGAACCCTTCCAGCCGGCGTCGGGCCATCGAAAAGCGTGCAGTGAACCGCATCGCGGCTGGAGCCGCTCCTACTGCCCACCACCATCGATCCCGTCGGTATCGAGGGATCACCCGCCGAAAGAGGCTGGCAGGAGCGGCTTCAGCCGCGATGCGATGCCGAGGCCGCGGCTGAAACCGCCCCTGCAAAAAGGAAGAAGGGGGAGCACGACGGCAGCGATGCCATCACGAACGTCCCAGGCGCCAGGTCGACGCGAAGAGCGGTTGTTATTTCGGTGATCGGGAAGCTCGTTGCTTGGGCGCCCCGCCCACCCGGTAGCCCGCCTGCTCTTCGTGCAGCTCCCAGACGTTGACCACGGCCTGGGCGGTGAACGGGTTGACCACTCGGAGCTCGGGCCCGGTGGTGCCGGCATGGGGAGAGAAACGCCGGCCGTCCGCGAGCCCCTCGCTGAACAACACCGAACAGCGCGCGTCGAGGGCGGCTTGCACCAGCAGCGCATCCCAGACGGACAGGTCTTCGTTCACCTGCAGCTCGCAGGCGCGCAGCACGAAGTCGCTGTTGCAGGAGACGACGACATGGTCGGTCAGGTGCCGCAGGAACTGCTGGCCCTGGGCCGGGCTCAGCCAGTCGCGGTTCAATGCCTCGCTGTAGAACTCCTGCATGACCTGGGTGCTGATGACGAAGCAGTCGGCCCGCATCGCGTCGGCGATGACGGCGAGTGCGCGCGATTGCTTGAACGCCTCGGCATGGTCCTGGGTGTAGAGCAGGATGTCGGTGTCGAAAAAACGCCCCCCGGGTGAAATGCCCCTCATGGCCGATTCGCCGGCGGTGGGTTTTTGGCGCGCATGCCTTGGACCCGGCCATCGCGCGATGCGCCGGCGGTCGGCCGCTCGCCGGGTCCCCGGCTGGGCGGCGGGCTCAGCACCAGGCCGTTGCAGAACTCGGTGAACGCCTGCGCGCGGGCATGGGCCCGTGCCTGGGCCGCGGCCTCATCGCCCAGCGCAAAAGCGGCGATGGCCTGGCGGCAGACCTCGTTCACGCTGGTGCCTTGCTGCACGGCCTTGACGCGGGCGGCCCGCAGCAGTTCGTCGTCGATGGTGATGGTGAGGTTGCTCACGGTGATGCCTGTCTCGAGTCAACACGGGTTCAGTGTAGCACTGAACCCGTGCAGCACAGGTTTCACATCAATCTCAGCCGGGGGACAGACGCTCCAGCAAACCTCCCAGGGCTTTTTCGACGGCCTGAGCCCTCACCCGGGCGCGGTCGCCATCGAACCGGAACAGCTGGGCTTGGGGACGCGTCAGGCCCGGCCCCGCCCAGGCCAGCCACACCGTGCCGACCGGCTTACCCGGCACGCCGCCGCCCGGCCCGGCGATGCCGGTGACGGCAACGGCCCATTGCGCGGCGGAATGCGCCAAGGCGCCCTGGGCCATGGCCTGGGCCACAGGCTCGCTCACCGCGCCGTGCGCCTGGATCAACCCGGGATCGACGCCGAGCATCCCGGCCTTGGCATCGTTGCTGTAAGTGACGAAGCCACGGTCGAACCAATCGCTCGAACCGGCGATCGCGGTGCAAGCCGCGGCGATCAGCCCGCCGGTGCACGACTCGGCGGTGGCGAGCCGCCACCGCCGGCCACGCAGCGCATCGGCCAACGCGGCCACCAGGGCGTCCTCGGCGGGCGTCACCACAGCCGCGTCCACAAGGCGATGACGACCAGCGCGCACAAAGCGGCCACGAAGTCGTCGAACAAGATGCCGAAGCCCTGCGCCCAGCCGATGGACTGGCCGCGCCTGAGTTTGAAGAAGGCGTCGGCCCAGGCCACGGGGCCGGGCTTGGCGGCGTCGAAGTAGCGGAACAAGGCGAAGGCCGCGCACTGCGCCCAGAAGCCGGCGGGCGTCACCAGCCAAAGGATGGTCCAGAACGCCAGGATTTCGTCCCAGACGATGGCGCCGGGGTCGGCCACCGCCATGTGGCGGGCGGTGACGGTGCAAGCCCACCACCCCACCAGCGCGCCCACGGCCAGCACCGCGCCCCAGGCCAGCGGGCCGAAGTGAGGGTTCAACACCGAGAAAGCCAGCCAGGCCCACAAAGTGCCGACCGTGCCCGGCGCCACCGGCGACAGACCGCTGCCGAGGCCCAGGGCCAGCGCATGTGCGGGATGGGCGAGCATAAAGCGCACCGACGGGCGCGGCGGCCGGGCGGCCGCCGCGGCGGCGAAGTCATCCGAGCGCATCGGGACGCTCCTTGAAATGATCGAAAGAAGGGAACTGCGCGCGGTGCACAGCCGCCCCCTGCGCATCCACCAGCCGCAAGCCCGGTTCGGCCTGCATCCGGCCGATCCGGGTGAGTGGCAGACCCAGGCGAAGAGCGATGTCCTGGACGGCGGCGGCCGAGGCGGGCGGCGCGGTGAAGACGAGTTCGTAGTCGTCGCCGCCGGACAGCGTGCACAGGCGCTGCACCGCCAGGGGTTGGGCGCGCATGACTTCGCTGCGGGGCACGGCGTCGACCTCGACGCGGGCCCCCAGCCCGGAGCGCTCCAGGATGTGGGACAAGTCGCCGAGCAGGCCGTCCGACACGTCGATCGCGCTGTGCGCCAGCCCGCGCAGCGCCAGGCCGAGCGCGACCCGCGGCGAGGGCCGTTCCATCGCGGGGCGCACAGCGTCGAACCCGGCGCCGTCGAGGGCGAGGTTGCCGCGGAAGACTTCCAGCGCCAGCCGGGCGTCGCCGACTTGGCCGCTCACGTAGATGTCGTCGCCCGCCCGCGCGCCCGACCTCAGCAGCGCCGCGCCGGGCGGCACTTCGCCGAACACCGTGATGCACAGGTTCAGCGGCCCTTGCGTGGTGTCGCCGCCGATCAGCTCGCAGCCGTGCTCGTCGGCCAGCGCCAGCAAACCCCTGGACAAGCCGCTCAGGAAGTTCTCGTCGACGCGCGGCAGCGCCAGCGCGAGCGTCCAGGCCGCGGGCCGGGCGCCGCAGGCCGCCAGGTCGCTGAGGTTGACGGCCAGGGCCTTGTGGCCGAGCCGCTCGGGCGCCACGGTGGGCAGGAAGTGCCGGCCTTCCACCAGCATGTCGCTGGAAATGGCCAGCTGCGCGCCGGGCGCCGGCGCCCACAGGGCGCAGTCGTCGCCCACGCCCAGGACCGCGTTGCGGGCGGGCCGGGTGAAGTATTTCGCGATCAGGTCGAATTCGCCGAGGGACATCCGGGCATTGTCGCCCGGCGCGGACGCGCGGCCTTCACGCGCCGCCCATGCTGCGCAGCACGTTGGCCAGCTCCACGGCCGACTTGACGTCCATCTTCTCGAACACCCTCGCCCGGTGCACCTCCACCGTGCGCACGCTGATGTTGAGCTCGTCGGCGATCAGCTTGTTGGGCCGGCCTTCGATGACGAGCTTCATCACGTCGCGTTCCCGCTCGGTCAGCTCGGCGAAGCGCTTCTCGGTCAGGCGCACCGCCCGCTTGGCCACCAGCGCCTCGCTGCTGCGCCGCAGCGCCTGCTCGACGCGGTCGACCAGCGCGTTGTCGGCGAAGGGCTTCTCCACGAAGTCGAAAGCGCCCTGCTTGACGGCCGCCACCGCGGTCGGCACGTCGCCGTGGCCGGTGAGGAAGATGACGGGCAGCACGTCCAGCAGGCCGCGCTCGGCCAGGCGGCCGAAAAGCACCAGGCCGCTCATGCTGGGCATTCGCACGTCCAGCACCAGGCAACTCGGCGAGCGCGGCCAGTCCTGGTGCGGGCCGCCTTCGCCCAGGCCCGCCTGCTCGGCCAGCATCGCTTCGAAGGCTTCGGCGCTGGAGAACCCTTCCGAAAGAAGGCGCCGGGAGCGCAGCAGCCAGGCCAAGGCCTCGCGGACCACGTCTTCGTCGTCGACGAGGTAGACCATAGGCAGGCCGAGCTGGGGATCGAGTGTCAGCGTCATCGTGTCGGCTCCTCGGGAATGGGGGATGGGGCCGCCGCTCCGGGCGGGCTCTGGGAAGGATCGGCGGCGTCGGGCGCCTCGGGGGCGGCGTGCGGCCGCCGCCGCGACTTGGGCTCGGCCTCGGCCGGCAGGCTGAAGCTGAACACCGTGCCCACTTCGGGGGACGAGCCCAGCCCCGCGGGGCTCCTGAAATCGAGCGCGCCGCCGTGCTGTTCGACCACCGTGCGGCACAGGCTCAGGCCCAGGCCCATGCCCTCGCTGCGCGTGGTGAAGAAGGGCGTGAACAGGCGCCGGGCCACTTCATCGTCGACACCCGGGCCGCGGTCGATGACGTGGAAATGCACCCAGCCCGGGTGCTGCTGCGCGACCCGGATCTGCAGCTCGCGCTGGTCCATCGGCGCCTGCTCGTCGTCCATCGCTTGGATGCCGTTGCGCGTGAGGTTGAGCAGCACCTGTTCGACCATGGTGCGGTCGCATACGACGCGCGGCAAGCCGGGCGCGACCGCCACCTCCACCCGCGTGCCGCTTTTGCGCGCCTGAAGGCGCACCAGCGGCAGCACGGCGTCGACCAGCGTCTCGACCCGCGTGGGTTCGCGGGCCTGCTCGCGCCGTCGGACGAAATCGTGCACGCTCTTGATGACGCGGCCGGCGCGCTCGGCCTGCTCGGCGATGCGCTGCAGCGCCTGTTGCAGCAGCGGCATCGTGCCCGGATCGGCCGCCTGGCCGTCGCCCTGCATGAGGTTGAGCGAGCCGGTGGCGTAGCTGGCGATGGCGGCCAGCGGCTGGTTCAGCTCGTGGCTCAGCAGCGAGGCCATCTCGCCGACGGTCGCCAGCCGGGCGGTGGCGGCCAGCCGCTCCTGCTGCTGGCGCGACAGCTCTTCCATGCGGCGCTGCTGGCTGACGTCGAGCACCGCGCTCATCCAGCCCGTCTGGCGGCCGTTGCCGTCGACCAGCGGCGCCTCGAAGATCAGCACCGAGAAGCGCTCGCCGTTGCTGCGCATGAACAAAGTCTCGAAGCCCTCGCGCGCCTCGCGCGCCAGCACGTTGCCGGGGTTGCCGTCGGTCTGCCGGGCCAGTCGCATCGCCTGGCGGCGCCGGTATTCCTCGGCCAGGTCGGGCGGCCAGTAGGGCTGCTGACTGGCGCGGCCCAGCATGCTCTCCGCGGGAAAGCCCACCATCTTGCAGAACGCGGGGTTCACGTAGGTGATGCGCCCTTCGAGGTCCCGCGCGCGCAGGCCGGTGACCAGGGAATCCTCCATGGCCTTGCGGAAGGCCAGCGCCTCGGCCAGCGCCGCTTCCGCGCCGGCGCGCTTGCGCACGTCCCTCACCAGCAGCGCCACCACGAAGCCCAGGGTCAACGACAACCCCAGGACCAGCGCCACCGCCAGGTTGGGGATCAGCCTCGGCCCGCCGACTCGGCTGTCAACCCGCAGCTGCAGCGGGTTGCCCGGCAGGTCGACCAGGCGTTCCGACAGGTAGACCCCGGCCCCGCGCGGGACGCCGGCCCGGGCAAGGCGCGTGCCGTCGCCTTCCACGAAAGAAATCTCGTGCTCGCGCAGCTGCTCGGAGCTGGCCGCGTCGGCGAGCATCGCGCTGAGCGACAGGGTGGCGGTCATGAAGGCGTCCGTGCGGCCGGAGGTCTGCACCGGGATGCAGACGTCGATCACCTCCAGCCCCAGCCCGTCCTGCATCGGCACGAAATAGCTGCGCGAGAAAGAGGGTTGCGAAAGGCGGGCCGCCGCGACGCAGGCCAGCTCGGTCTCCAGCTCGATGTCCTTGCGCGCGATGCGGGTGAAGATGGGCGCGCGGAAAGGGGAGTCCACCGCGTCGAGGATCTCCTGGCGCTGGTTTCGCCATTCGACGCGCAGGATGGCGGGCCAGCCGCGCAGGAGGTCGGTCGCGTCGGCATGCCACTGTGGCAGCGGCGGATCGTTCCAGAGCAGCGCCTGCAGGCTCTGCATCGCGCGGCTCAGGTTCTGCTTCACGTCGGCCGCCACGGCGCCCGACGTGACCTCGACCTGCTCCTGCGACCGGGCGCTTTCGTAGCTGATCGTCAACCAGACCAGCAGCGACTGGGCCACCAGCAGCAAAGCCACCAGCAACGCCCAGGGCAGCACGCGGCGCAAGCGACGCTGCCGGCCGAACACCGCCCCCACGCCCGCGGGCAGCGAGGTCACGGCTTGGTAGGCGCTCGGGGTTTCCAGGGGGCTCATGGCGGCGTCGGCGGCGTCGATCACGCGTCGGCAGTATTGCCGGTTTGAACACCCGGCGGGTACGCAGTTTTGCGCATGCGTGCGCGGCGCCCCTGGCGCACACTGCGCGCCGGGCTTTTCCTATCCCGCGCCGGATGAAAGGCCGGCGACAGCCGCGGCGCCCGCGGCCTCCTAAAATGACCGGCCTGCAGGACGGCCGCCGCCGAGCGCCGCACGCACGCCGCGGGGCCCGCCCCACCACCCACAACGACCCGGGAAACTCCATGCCGAACTCAGAACAAAAAATAGCCGAACTGCGCCAAGCCGCGCTCGAGTACCACGAGTTCCCCACCCCGGGCAAAGTGGCCATCGCCGCCACCAAGCAGCTGGTGAACCAGCGGGACCTGGCGCTGGCCTATTCGCCCGGCGTGGCTGCGGCCTGCGAAGAAATCGTGGCCGACCCGGCCAACGCCTACCGTTACACCTCCCGCGGCAACCTGGTGGCCGTCGTCACCAACGGCACCGCGGTGCTGGGCCTGGGCAACATCGGCCCGCTGGCGGCCAAGCCGGTGATGGAAGGCAAGGGCGTGCTCTTCAAGAAGTTCGCAGGCATCGACGTCTTCGACATCGAAGTGGCCGAGAACGACCTCGACAAGCTCGTCGACATGATCGCCGCGCTGGAGCCCACCTTCGGCGGCATCAACCTGGAAGACATCAAGGCGCCCGACTGCTTCTACGTCGAGCGCAAGCTGCGCGAGCGCATGAAGATCCCCGTCTTCCACGACGACCAGCACGGGACCGCCATCGTGGTGGGCGCGGCGCTGCTCAACGCCTTGAAGGTGACCGGCAAGGACATCCGCAACGTCAAGCTCGTCACCTCCGGCGCGGGCGCGGCGGCGTTGGCCTGCCTGGGCCTGCTGATCAAACTCGGCGTGCCGCGCGAGAACATCTGGGTGACCGACCTGGCCGGCCTGGTCTACGACGGCAGGCTGGAACTCATGGACGAGGACAAGGCCGTCTTCGCGCAGAAGACGCCCCTGCGCACGCTGGCCGAGGCCATCGCCGGCGCGGACATCTTCCTCGGCCTGTCCGCCGGCGGCGTGCTCAAGAAGGAGATGGTGGCGACGATGGCGCCCCAACCCATCATCTTCGCGCTGGCCAACCCGATGCCCGAGATCCTGCCGGAGGAAGTCCGCCAGGTGCGCGGCGACGCGATCATCGCCACCGGCCGCACCGACTACCCGAACCAGGTCAACAACGTCCTGTGCTTCCCCTACATCTTCCGCGGCGCGCTGGACAGCGGCGCCACCACCATCACGATGGAGATGGAGATCGCCGCCGTCCACGCGATCGCCGAGCTGGCCCAGGCCGAGCAAAGCGAGGTTGTGGCCGCCGCCTATGTCGGCGCGACGCTCAGCTTCGGGCCTGAATACCTCATCCCCAAGCCTTTCGACCCGCGGCTGATGATCAAGATCGCGCCCGCCGTCGCCAAGGCGGCCGCCGACTCCGGCGTGGCGCAGCGCCCGATCCAGGACTTCGACGCCTACCGCGAGAAGCTGCAGGCTTTCGTCTACGCCTCGGGCACCACGATGAAGCCGATCTTCAACCTGGCCAAGCGCGCCGAGCACAAGCGCATCGCCTACGCTGAAGGCGAGGAGGAGCGCGTGCTGCGCGCGGTGCAGGTGGTGGTCGACGAGGGCCTGGCGCGCCCGACGCTGATCGGCCGGCCCGAAGTGATCGCCCAGCGTGTCGAGAAGTTCGGCTTGCGCCTGCAGGCCGGCCAGGACTACGACCTGGTGAACACCGAGAACGACCACCGCTACCGCGACTACTGGCAGACCTACCACCAGCTCACCCAGCGCAAGGGCGTCACCGCGCAGTTGGCCAAGATCGAGATGCGGCGCCGCCTCACCCTCATCGCCGCCATGCTGCTCAAGAAGGGCGAGGTCGACGGCATGCTCTGCGGCACCTGGGGCACCACCGCGCTGCACCTGCACTACATCGACCAAGTGATCGGCCTGCGCGCCGGCGCCAAGACCTATGCCTGCATGAACGGCTTGATCCTGCCCAACCGGCAGGTCATGCTCGTCGACACGCATGTGAACTACGACCCGACCGCCCAGCAGTTGGCCGAGATCACGACGATGGCCGCCGAGGAAATGATGCGTTTCGGCCTGCACCCGAAGGCGGCGCTGCTGTCGCACAGCAATTTCGGTTCCAGCAACCAGCCCTCGGCGATCAAGATGCGGGAAACGCTCGGCCTGCTGCGGCAGCAGGCGCCTTGGCTGGAAGTGGACGGTGAAATGCACGGCGACACCGCCCTGGACGCCGGCTACCGGCACGGCCTCATGCCTGACAGCACCCTTACCGGCGAAGCCAACTTGCTGGTGCTACCCAACATCGATGCCGCCAATATCAGTTACAACCTGTTGAAAACGGCCTCCGGTGGCGGCATTGCCATCGGGCCGGTGCTGCTCGGCGCGGCGCAGCCGGTCCACATCCTGACCCCTTCCGCAACTGTTCGTCGCATCGTCAACATGACGGCTTTGACGGTGGCGGATGCCAACGCGGCAAGGTAAATCATGATGCACCGGTTTGGTGAACAGTCGAACTCTTCTGGGATTCTGACGAAGGTCGCAGGAGCCCAGTTTGAGTTTTCCACCGGATATTCACCAGCCTTTAGATCCAGCAAATCAGCGCCAAAATAGACAAGTGCCCGCCCACTTGCAGGGCTTTTTCCCCTGTTGGCCTCATCCCGCAGGCTTGAGGTTTTTGGTCCAATTCGGTACCATCACGGCTTGTGGAACAGGGAAAACCCGTGAAGATTTTTGGCCTGTCATCGGCCCGGCCTGCTTCAAGTAAGTGGGCGATCACAATCATTGCGAGTCTCGCAATTTTCAGTGGGATCGGCACCGGGCAGTCTGTCAGCGCCAAGGAGTCTTCCCCGATTGGGCTGGTGGCATTGGCTGACCTGCCCAAAGAAGCCCAGGTGACTGAACAGGCGATTCGATCGGGAGGCCCGTTCCCCTACCGCAAGGACGGGGAGGTCTTCGGCAACCGGGAACGGTTGCTCCCAAGCCACCCTCGGGGCTACTACCGCGAATACACCGTCAAGACCCCCGGCGCTCGCAACCGGGGCGCCAGGCGGATCGTTTGCGGTGGGCAAGAAGCCACGCGGCCCGACTCATGTTTTTATTCCGATGACCACTACGCAAGTTTCCGCCGCATCCAATCGCATTGAGGCGAACTTTTGCGGCGCCTTGTTGATCATCGACATTCGGTTTTTGTTTGACTCCTAAAGGAACGAGGCCATGCTTTTGCAGACCGTGCGTCCGAACATTGTTCAATCGATCCGCGCCTACCGCGTCGAGGATCTGCAGCAAGCGGCCCAGGCCGCCGAGCAGCATTTCCTCTATGCGAACCTATCGTCGGCCCAGTCCAAGCAGGACGTCCTCGAAGCCATTGCGGCGGCGTTCCTGTTCCCCGCCCATTTCGGGAAAAACCTCGATGCGCTGTACGACTGCATGACCGACCTGGTCTACAAGTCGGGCGGCCAGACAGGCTTCATCGTGGTGCTGGAGCAGTTGCCGGACAACCCCCGCTTCGACCGGGAATCCAGGGAGCAATTGCTGGACGTCTTCCGGGACGCCGCGGATTTCTGGGCGGAAAGAAAAATACCCTTCCGGTGTTTTTATTCTTTTCAGTAGCCCGCTCCCAAGAATCAGGGTCATGGGAGCGGGCCACCGAGGTGACCCAAAGCGTCGCGGAAAAGCCGGCCAAGGCTGCGGCGAAAACCACCGCAAAAAGCGCGGCGGCGGCGTCCACATTCGGCATGAACATGCCGATGATGAGCAGCGCCTTCGACACGTCCATGTGGCTGAACGCAGCCTGAGCCACGGCTCGGCTGGAGGAAAAAGCGGCCCACGGGCCGCTTTTTCCATTCATGCGGGCAAGCGGCGCTTCTCGCCCGGGTGGGCCGCCCGGGCTCTGCCGTCAACGGGAATTCACTGCCAGCAGCAGGCCGAGGTATTCGCCCACCGGCACCTCCTCGGCCCGGCGCTGCAGGTCGAAATCGCCGCCGAAGCCGCGCGATTGCAGCCAAGGCCCCAGCGTGTGCCGCAAGAGCTTGCGACGCTGCGAGAACGCGGCCGCCAGCATGTCCTTCAGCATGTCGGCGTCCACCGGCAGCGGATGGGCCCGGGGCAGCATGCGAACGATGGCGGAATCCACCCTCGGCGGAGGATCGAAAGCCTCGGGCGGCACTTCCAGGGCCATCTCCATTTCATAACGCCACTGAAGCATCACCGAGAGTCGCCCGTAGTCCTTGGAACCGGGTGACGCCACCATGCGGTCGACCACTTCCTTTTGAAGCATGAAGTGCTGGTCCCGCACATGCTGGACGAAGCCCATCAGGTGAAAAAGGATGGGCGTCGAAATGTTGTAAGGCAGGTTGCCCACCACGCGCAGCGGTTGGCTGCGCTCGGCGGCCAGCGCCGCGAAGTCGACGGTCAGGACATCGGCTTCCACCACGGTCAGTTCGCCGCGCTTGCGCAACCGGGCGGCCAGGTCCCGGTCCAGCTCCACCACGGTGAGGCGTTCGCAGCGCTGGACCAGCGGATCGGTCATGGCGCCCAGGCCGGGGCCGATTTCGACCAAGGCTTGGCCGGGTTGCGGCTCGATGCAATCGACGATGGATTCGATGACGAAACCGTCGACCAGGAAATGCTGGCCGAACCGCTTGCGCGGGATGTGCTTCATGCGCGCGGGGGGCCGTCGCGGCGCTTGGCCGGCATGGCGCTCACTGCGATGCCTCGCGCATCTCGATGTAGGCGCGGGCGCGCAGTTCGTACAACCACTCTTCGTAGGCTTCTTCGAATTTCTGCTCACGCAAGGCATTGCGGGCCAGTTCGCGTTGCTGCTTGGCGTCCAGCGCCTGGTTGCGGCGCTCCATCACCTGGATGAGGTGCACGCCGAAACGGGACACCACCGGGTCGGACAGGCCGTTCAGCGGCAGGTTGTTCATGACCTGCTCGAATTCGGGCACGAAGGTGCCGGGCGAGGCCCAGCCCAGGTCGCCCCCGTTGGGCGCGCTGCCGTCCTCGGAATTCGCCTTGGCCAAGGCCTCGAAAGTGCTGCGGCCCGACTCGACCTGGCGTTTGAAATCGCTCAAGCGCCGGGCGGCGGCCTCCCGGCTCAACTGCGGGGAAATGCGCAGCAGGATGTGGCGGGCGCGCGTCTGGGTGACGGCGAAGCCCGTGGTGTCGCTCCGGCCGATCAGCTTGAGGATGTGGAACCCCGCGGGGGACTGGAGCAATTCGCCCGTCCGCTGCCCGACTTGCAGGGGTTGGATCGCCGAGACGAAAAGGTCGGGCAGGCGGTCCGCGGTGCGCGTGCCCAGCCGGCCGCCGTTCTCCCGGCTGGCACTGTCGTCGGAATATTCCTTGGCGACGGCTTCGAAGGCCTCGCCGGCGTTCAGCCTCGCCAGAGCCTGCTCGGCGCGCGCCCGGCGTTCGGCCAGCGCCGCGCCGGTCGCGCCGTCCGGCACGCGGACGAGGATGTGGGCGACATCGAAGGTGGTCTGGCTGCGCAGCTCGCCGCGCTTCTTGGCGAGCCAGTCCTCGACGTCCGCGTCGCTGATGCGCACCCGGCCCAGCACTTCGCGTTCGCGGACACGCTCCACCAGGAGCTGGTCCTTCACATTGTTGCGGAAGCGTTCGTAAGACAGGCCTTCCGCCTGGATGCGTTCGCGCAGCTGTTCGAGGCTGACCTGGTTCTGCTGGGCCACGTTGGCGACGGCGCGGTTGAGTTCCGATTCCTCGATCTTCACGCCGCTGTTGCGCGCGTGGGTGACCAGCACGCGCTCTTCGATCAGCGAGTCGAGGACTTGCCGGCGGAACTCCGCGGGCGGCGGTGTCGGCGCGCCGCGGCTGGAAGCGCGCGCTGCGGCCATGCGCAGTTCCAGCTCGGCCGCGGTCACGAGTTCCTGGTTCACCACCGCGATGATGTAGTCGCCTTGGCGGTCGGGCCTGGCCGCCTGCGCA
Source organism: uncultured Burkholderiales bacterium (assembly GCA_966211815.1). Classification (GTDB taxonomy): domain Bacteria; phylum Pseudomonadota; class Gammaproteobacteria; order Burkholderiales; family Burkholderiaceae_C; genus JANPCX01. The sequence goes on along the minus strand of CBIHOD010000007.1, from coordinate 56,352 downwards.
TGCGCGGCCTGCTGCATGGGCGACAGCAAGAGCCACAAGGCGAGCGCGCCGCCCAGCGCGGCGGACAGCAGGGGCGGCTTGGAAGTGGGTTCAGTCATAAGGGCCGGGGAGCGTTTGCGGATTGGCGCGATCGCGCAGCAAGCGATAACCGGGCACATTGTCCTTCAAGAGCTGCAGGGGGTTGGCGCCCAGCCGGGACAGGCCCACCAGCTCCAGCTGGATCAACACGCGCGACGTGGCCTCGTTCAGGCCGGTGGACAGGCGCTCGGCGACGACCCGGCCGATCCAGCAGCCGGCGTCGTATTCGAAGCCGACGATCGAGTCGGTGACGCGGCTGTCGCGCATGCTGTAGTTCACCCGGCCCACGCCGTAGACGGTGCCGGTGCAGGATTTGCCTTCGCCGCCGCGGCTGCGCACCAGCGGCGCGCCGCTCGCGCGGTTCGATTCGGGGCCATAGAGCGGCCATTGCCAGCCCACGGCGACTTGCTCGGAGAAGTTGCGCGAGCCGGTGTAGCTGACGCTGACCACCTTGAACGGCCCGGGCGAGTAAGTGGCGGTGTTGGAGTAGCCGACCGCGCGCTGGATTTCCGGGTTGTATTGCACCTCGGAAGCCAGGTTGACGTTCGGCACCAGGCTGGTCGAGCCGTTCAGGTAGACGTCGGACAAATTGCGGGTGGACGGCGTGCCCTCGGGCGTGATCCGCTGGGTGCGCAACAGGTAGCGCTGCGCGACGCCCAGCCGCAGCACTTCCACGCCGTTGTCCGGGTCGAGCCAGCGGGTGGTCACGCCCATGGTGACCTGGTTGGCGTCGGAGACGCGGTCGATGCCCGAGAAGGCGTTGTCCGAGTAAAGCGCGTTCAGGTTGAAGTCCTTGGGCGCGGAATCGAAGTTCGGCAGGCCGCTCTGGTCTTTGTAGGGCGTGTGCGCGTAGACCAGCCGGGGTTCCAGCGTCTGGCGCAGGCCGCGGCCGAACAGTTTCGCGTCGCGCTCCAGCACCCACTGGCTGTCGATGCTGAAGGTGGGGATCACGCGGCTGGCGGTGCGCTGGCCGGCCCAGGGCCCGGTGGCCATGGCACGGTCGAGGTCGTAGCTGGCGGCGTTCAGTGACAACCGCGGCGTCAGCGACCAGCCCGGCGCCGTCCAGGCGCGGCTGAGGTTCACCAAGGTGTGGGCCCGCGTCCCGGTCGTGCGCGACGTGTCCAGCGTGCCCGTCGGGTTGACGAAGTGGTTCACCTCGGCTTCCATGGCGAGCTCCAGGCCGCCGCCGACGCGCTGCAGCGTGCGCACGCCCAGTTGCGGCGCGCGTTCGTAGGGGGACTCGAAACGCGCCGCGGGATCGGTGCCTTGCAGCACTTGCCACTTCATGACGCGGGCATAGCTCACCCAATCGCCGAAGGGGCGCGACACCTGCGCGTCGGACAGCAGCAGCCGCGGCGTCAGGCTGCCCACGCTGCGGGGGAAATCCTTCCAATAGTCGTCGTCGGAGACGCGCAGCAGCTTCAAGGCGTACTGGGTGGTCTCGAGCGCGTTCGATTCATGGCTCGTGTTCAAGCCATAGCGGTCGGTGCGCGTCTGGCGGTCGCCCGGCAACAGGTTCAGACGCATCGAGCCCTCGTACCGCGACTCGAGGTAGCGGAATTCGGAATCCAGGCCGACGCCCCGCCGCGTGACCACCGTGGGCGTGAAAGTCGCGTCGCGCTGCGGCGCGATGTTCCAGTAGTAAGGGACGGCCAACTGCAAGCCGCTGCGCGTGTCGAGGTTGATGTTCGGCGGCAGCCAACCCGACTTGCGGTCGTCGGTCAATGGGAAGGTCAAACGCGGCGCCCCCAGGATGGGCACGCCGAAGAACCGCAGCACCCCGCCTTCGGCCACGCCTTCGTTCTCGTCGAAATTCAGGCGCACGCGGTCGGCGGTCAGGAACCAGGGCGGATCCTGCGAGCCGTCGGCCGGGCAGCTGCTGTAGGTGGCGCCGGTGGCCACCACGCGCTGGTCGTTGATGAAATCAACACGCTCGGCCTTGCCGCCGGCCTGGGTCAGCGCGAAGTAATAGGTGGGATTGAGGAAATACCCCTGGAACCGGCCGACCTTGAGCTGCAGTTCGGGCCCGGAGAAGACATCGCCGTCGCGCTCGATGCGGACGTTGCCGCGCGCGTTGGCGAGGTCTTCCACCATGTCGTAGCTGACGCGGTCGGCGCGCATGAACAGGTTGCCTTGCCGGAACTCCACGTCGCCTTCGGCCACCGCGTCGCGGTCGGGGCGCCCACTGAGTTCCCGGGCCGACAGGAAGATCGGCAACTGCTGGCCGTCGCGCTGGGGGCGCGACAACGGCAAGCGCGCGCTGGGCTTGAGGGGCTGCAGCACCGAAGCGTCGGATGCGGCGGCGGCGGGCGGCGCGCCCCCCGCGGCGGAAGGCGCCTGGGCCTGGGCCAGCGAGGCGCCCAGGGCGAGCACGGCGGCCGTCACCGGCCCGAGGCGAACACGACAGGTAGACGGCAGGCGGTGATGCGACAAGGCGGCAGGCGGAAAGAAGATGGGGAAACCCGGGATGCCGACGCCGATGGACAAGGCTGCGGATCCGCGGCGCGGGCAAGGGCGATTTGTAGAATCGATCGATTATTCCATGCAGGTTTGACGCGAACTTCCCGCAGCCCGAAGCCCCCATGACCTCCAAGAACGACACCGGATCCGCCTCCCCGTCCACCGCGGAAAATCGCATCGCGCAGCCTGTGCAAGCGATCGCCTGGCCCACCGCGCAACGGCAAGAGGCGTTCGAAGCGTGGCTCGCGCCCCTGGTCGAACAGCACGGCTTGCAGCCCGAATCGCTGCGCAGCGCCTCCAGCGACGCCAGCTTCCGCAGATACCTGCGAATCGACCGCGCCGGAGGCGGCAGCCTGATCGTGATGGACGCGCCGCCCCCGATGGAAGACGTCCGCCCCTTCGTCAGGGTGGCCGGCCTGATCGCCCGGGCGCACCTGCACGCGCCGGCCGTGCTCGCGCAGGAACTGGACCAAGGCTTCCTGCTGCTGAGCGACCTGGGCAACGAGCTGATGCTCCCCCAACTGCAACGCCAGCAAAGCCTCGAGGGCGGCCAGGCGCGCAATGAAGCGTTGATGCGGCAGGCGGTGCAGCTGCTGGTGGACTGGCAAACCAGGGTGGACGCCAGCGGCATGCCCGCCTATGACGACGCCCTGCTGCGCCGCGAACTGGCCCTGTTCCCCGAGTGGTGCGTGGCCAAAGAGTTCGGCGTGGCCTGGACGGGCGACGAGCGCCAGCAGTGGCAGGAGGCCTGCGACCTGCTGGTGGCCAGCGCCCTGGCGCAGCCGCAGGTCGCGGTGCACCGGGACTACATGCCGCGCAACCTCATGGTGACGCCCGAAGGCCTGGGTTTGCTGGATTTCCAGGACGCGGTGCGCGGGCCGATCACTTACGACGCGGCCTCCCTGGTCCGCGACGCCTTCTTCAGTTGGGAAGAGGAACAGGAGATCGATTTCGCGGTGCGTTATTGGCAGGCCGCCCGCAAAGCCGGCCTGCCCGTGGACGAGGATTTCGGCGAGTTCTGGCGCGCGCTGGAATGGATGGGCCTGCAGCGGCACCTCAAGGTGCTGGGCATCTTCTGCCGGTTGAAGCACCGCGACGCCAAACCCCGCTACAGCGAAGACCTTCCCCGTTTCTTCGCGTATGCCCACAAGGCGGCCTCCCGCTACAACAACCTTCGCCCACTGGCCAGGCTCCTGGAGCCCTTGATGGGCGAGACGCGGGTGGAAGCGTTCTACTGACCCATGCGCATGGGCTGCCGAGCGCAGCGACGGGCGTCTCAGCGCTTGTCGCAGGCGCCGAGCCAGGGGTCCCGCGGCTCTCCGCCGAAAGCCTCCAGCAGGAAATCCCACAACGCCCGCGTGCGGGCAGGCACGTATTTGCGGGTGGGCATGGCGATGTAGATCGAGGCGTGGATCAGCTGCCAATCGCACACCACCCGTTCCAGGGAACCGTCCTGCAACGCCGGATGGACCACGAAAGACGGCAGCCCCGCGATGCCCAGGCCGGCTTTGGCCGCGGCGAAAAGGGTGTCGATGTGGTTGGTGACCAGGGTGGCACGGATCGAATCCAAAGTGACGCTGGCGATGGCCGGCGCACCCAATGGGCTTTCCGTGGCCACCGGCGCGGCGGTTGCGCCGTTTCGCCCGCCCGCCGACCGCTCCTGGTTGTCCAGATGGAAAGAAACTTCCCGGATGCTGCTCGGCGCCATGACACGGTGCCTCATCAGGTCCTTGGGATGGACGGGGCGGCCACGCTCGTCGAGGTAAGCGGGCGAGGCACAGACCACCCAGGCCGAATGCGCCAGCAGGCGCGCGACGTAATCGCCCTCCAGCGGGCGCTGCCCCACCAGCAAAACCGTGATGTCGAAATTTTCGTCGACCGTAGACACCGGCCCGGGCGCGGACAGCTCGATGGTCACCTTGGGAAACCGCGCTTTGAATGCCGGCAACCGCGGCGCCAGCTGATGCACCGCGAAAGCAGGCGGAGAAAGCACCCTCACCACACCGCGCGGCTCGGACGTGGCCGCGCTCGCCAGGGCCTCGGCCTCTTCCACTTCCGACAGGATCTGCCTGACCCGTTCAAGGTAGAGCTCGCCGGTGTCGGTCAATGCCAAGCGGCGCGTCGTCCGGTTGATCAGGCGCACACCCAGGTGCTCCTCCAAATCGGCCACCAGCCGCGTCACCACGGCGGCTGACAGATTCAAGGCCCGCGCGGCAGCGGCGAAACTGCCTTCGTCGATGACACGGGCAAACACCCGCATGGAATGAAGACGGTCCATGAACCCCTCAATTATTTCTTATTCAGCAACTCGTCATTCTAAGTTGCAAGCTTTATTTATGCAAAAGCAATAAATAGAGTGAAGCCCATGCCAACCCATGGCTGCCACGGACTTTCGAACCGCTGGCCTTAAAGGAGTATCGATCATGAAAACCGCCTTGACCCCGTTTGCTTTGGCCGCCTTGCTGGGGGCCGCCACTTTCAACGCGCAAGCTGCCGAACCCACGTCGGCGCCCGCAAGCTTGACCCGGGCGGAAGTGCGCGCCGAATTCCTGCGCGCCCGCGCCGCGGGGGAGTTGCCATCCCCGGCCGAGGTTTATGGCCCCACGTTGTTGCAGGCGATGAATCAGTCCGCTTCCGTTGCGCGGCGTCAGCCCGCCACCATCAAGACAGCGGATGCGGCGCCCGCCCAGGTGGCAGCGGCGTCAGCCGCGAGGTAATGCCCGGCAAGCAGCCTGGCGCGAGGTTCAGGCGATGGCCTGGACACTTTCCCGCTTATCGCTTTCCCGCCCGGCCACGGCGCGGGCCAGCACCCAGCGTTCCAGGTCAGGCGCTGCCAGCGGATGGCTGATCAATTCGCCTTGCAGTTCATGACAGCCCTGGCGCGCGAGGAAGGCGCGTTGCGCCTCGGTTTCCACGCCCTCCGCCATGGCGGTGATGCCCAGGCTGCGCGCCATCTGGATGATCGCGCAGGCGATCGCGGCGGAGTCGGTGTCCCCCGGCAGGTCGTGCACGAAAGAGCGATCGATCTTCATTTTGTCGATGGGCAACTCTTTGAGATGGCCCAGCGACGAATACCCTGTGCCGAAGTCGTCCACCGATATCAGGATGCCCATCGCGCTGAGTTGGCTGAGGCGCCGCCGGACACCGGCGAGGTCGTCCATCAGCATGCGCTCGGTCAGCTCCAGCTCGATCAATTCACCGGCGGCGCCCTCGTCCGCCAGGATCTCCGCCACCGCCTCGACGAAGCCGCCCGATTGGAACTGCGCGTTCGACAAATTGACGGCGACGGGCCCGATGTTCAAGCCTTGGGCGCGCCACCGGGCCGCGGCACGAGCCGCCTCCCGCAACACCCATTGACCGAGCGGGAGGATGAGCCGCTGCTGTTCCGCCACGGGGATGAAATCGTCGGGCATCAACAGCCCACGCGTCGGGTGGTGCCAGCGGATCAGCGCTTCCACGCCCACCAGCGTGCGAGAGTCGGCCTCGACCTGCGGCTGGAAATACAACTCGAACTCCCCACGGGCCAGGGCTTGGGTCAATTCCCCCTCCATGACCAGGTCGGCGTAGGCGTTGCTCGCCATCTCCGGCGTGAAGAAGCAGTAGCCCGCCCGGCCGCGCGCCTTGGCTTGGTACATGGCGGTGTCGGCGTTCTTGATCAGCGCGTCGGCCGTGGTGCCGTCTTCGGGGAAGAGCGCGATGCCGACGGATGGGGTCACCGACAGCGGCCAGCTTTCGACGGACACCGGTGCTTCCACCGCGCTGAGCAGCTTGCCGGCGACTTCCTCGACCTCGGCGTGGCTGCCCGCGTCGGGCAGCAGCACCATGAACTCGTCGCCACCGAACCGGGCCACCAGGTCGGTCTGGCGCAGGCAGCTGGTGATGCGCTTGGCCACCGTGCGCAGCAGCACGTCGCCGGCCAGGTGGCCGAGTGAATCGTTGACGCGCTTGAAGTGGTCCAGGTCGATGAACAGCAGGGCCATGGGCTCGACCGCTTCGCCACGGGACGTCTTGCTTCGAGAACCGGCGATCAGGCCGTCCAGCCGCTCCATGAACGCGGTCCGGTTGGGCAGGCCCGTGAGGGCGTCATGGTGGGCCTGGTAGTGGATGCGGGCCCGCGCGGCCTCGCGGTCGCGCAGGTCGCGCACGACCGTCATGCGCAGGCGTTTGCCATGGCGGGTGATGGTGCGGACGATGAACTCCACCGGTAGACGCTGGCCCCGCTTGTCGATCAAGACGCTTTCGTAGGCCGTCTCCTGGCCCGACGACATCACCGACACCACCTTGGCGACGTGGTCGGGGGCGATGAATTCGAGTGTCTTGCGGCCCAACAGTTCGTCCAGGCCGTAGCCGAGCAGCTCGCAGATGGGAGGGTTGGCGTCGGTCACGACGCCGTTGTGGTGGAAAACGATGCCTTCGGCGCTGGCTTGCATGAATTTGGCGAGGCGCTCCTCGGACTCGCGCAATGCTTGCTCCGCCAAACGGTGGCGGGTGATGTCGGAAATCAGGACGAAACCGCCAACCGGCTCACCCTGCACGTCGAGGTGGGGCAGGATGTTGACTTCGATGTAGCGGGAGCCACCGTCCGCGGTCGTCAGTCGGCGTTCATAGGAGACGCCCTTGCGCTCCTTCAGCACATGGTTCACCTGGGGCTGGATCTGCGCCGCCGCTTCTTCACCGATCACCTCGCCGAACGTACGGCCGATGATGCTGTGCTCTTCCCAGCCGAAAGTGTGCGCATAGCTGCTGTTGGCGAACTGGCAGGCGAAATTGACGGCGTCGTAATAGGCGATCAACACAGGCACGTTGTTCGCGAGCAGGCGGAACTGCTCCGCTTGCGCTTGCAGCAGCCTGGCCGTGTGGCGCGCCTGGCTGACGTCATGGAGGACGCAGCTGTAGCACTCGCCGTCGGGCAGCCATTGCGCCTGGAATTCGAAACACTCGGGGATCTCCTTGCCGAGGACGACGCGCGGGTGCAAGGCCAGATTGAAATCCCGCCGCGAAGACAGCGCTTCCAGCAAGGACTGGCAGGAGGAGGGGCTCAGCCATTGGCATTCCTGCCGGAGGCATTCGACGCCTTCGGGCACGCGTCCGGCGAGGTAGCGGCTGAAGGCGCGGTTGCTGCTCAACACCCTGCCATCGGCCGACAGCACGACCGCCATGGTGGGCAGGGCATCCCAAGGATTGGGGTCGGTGGATGGGGCGTGTGTATTGCGCATAGGGGTGTGAGCGTACACGGGGTCGCGCCGCGTTCACACCCCCTCCAGGGTGACCCGGGCCAGGCACAGGTCGTCCCAGGCCCGGGCTTTTTCTTCCAGATTCCGCAGCAGGTAGGCCGGGTGGTAAGTGACGACCAGCGGCACCCCATGGAACTGGTGGACGCGCCCGCGGAGTTTGCCGATGGCCTCATTGCTGCGCAAAAGGCTTTGCACCGCGAAACGGCCCATGGCCAGGATGATCCTCGGCTGCACCAGTTCGATCTGCCGTTCGAGGTAAGGCTGGCATTGCGCCAGCTCCTCCGGCGCCGGATTGCGGTTGCCGGGCGGCCGGCACTTCAAGGTGTTGGCGATGAACACCTGGGTCGCCGGGTCGCCGTCCTGCTGGCCCGGCAGCGGGTCCCGCGACAGCCCGAGCGCGCGCAGCATGTTGTCCAGCAATTGGCCCGACTTGCCGACGAATGGCTTGCCCTGCCGGTCTTCCTGCTCGCCGGGCGCTTCGCCGACGATCATCCAGTGCGCCCGCGGATGCCCCACGCCGAACACCGTCTGGGTGCGGCTGCGGCACAGCGAGCAAGCCGTGCAACCCGCCACCGCTTCGCGCAGGGCCTGCCAGCCCATGGCCGCGACGCCTTCGGGACGCGAGCCCTGGGCCAGGATGGGCTGGGCGGACGGGGCGGGGCCCTGCCCGGCCGAAGACGGCGGTTCGCGCTCCGGCGAAACGGACACCGGCCCGTCCGTGGCTACTTCGGCGCGTGCCGGCTCCGGCGCGACAGCGGGCGCCGGCTGTTCGGGCGCGAACCACAGCGGCGTGCCCATTTCCGCCAGCATGGCGCGTTGCCGCGCGCTCCATCTCATGGCGCCCCCTCCGTCAGGCGCATCGCCATCACCACCGCGTCCTCTCGCTGTCCCAGCGCGGCGGGGTAATAGCCGCGGCGCAAGCCGATGTTCTGGAAACCGAAGTGCCGGTAGACCGCCTGCGCGTGCGCATTGCTCTGCCGCACTTCGAGCCAAACCTTGTGCGCCGAAGCCGCCCTCGAATGCGCGACGAGCGCGTTCAACAGCGTTCGCGCGTGCCCCCGGCCCTGGTGCTCGGGCGCCACGGTGATGTTGAGCAGGTGCATCTCGTCCACCCCGTGCATGCCGACGAAATAACCCACCAGCCGGCGCTGGGTGTCGACCAGGAGTTCGGCGGGATAGCCGGCGGCGAGGGAATCGATGAAGTTCCCGCGCGACCAGGGGAAGGCATAGGCGCGCTGCTCCACGGCCATGACGGCGTCCAGCCAGTCGACCGTCAGCGGCCGCAGCGCCTCCTGCGCGGGTCGGCGCAGGCGGGTGGTCATGGCGGCCCCCGGTGCTCGACGGCCGCCGCGGCGGCACGCGCCGCATCGCGCTCGGCCGTGGTCTGCGCGACCTTGTCGCGGACGTAGAGCGGCAGCGCCAGCGCCGCGTCGACCGCCTCGCCTTGCCGCCAGGCCTGCGCGGCGACCGCCGCCAAGGCCTGGGCGCGCACCTGGGCGTGCGGAAATCGCGGCAAGTCGGACGGCAGCGCCGGCGGCGAGAAAACATCGGCGAAGGCCAGCAGGGCATTTCCGGCCAGCCCTTGCGGCGGGGCGTCGCCCCAGCGAGCCGCCAGGCCCCGCGGCTGGCTCAGCAGCGGTGCCGAACAGACCTGCCAATGCCCAGGCCCGGCAAGCCAGCGGTATTCGCCGGCGTAGGCTTCGCCCATGCGGGCATCGGTGGCCACCCAGAGCGGCGATGCCGAAGCCATCGCCTGGGCGCCTTGCGACATGCAGGCGTCTTGCGCGACCACCATCAGCGAGTCGACCGGGAGGACGGGCCGGTCGGCGCCGAGCGCCAGGCCCTGCGCGACCGAGCACGCCGTGCGCAAGCCGGTGAAGGCGCCCGGCCCGCGCCCGAAGGCGATCGCGTCGAGCCGGGCCCACGACAACCCCGCCTGCGCGAGCATTTCCTGGGCGCGGGAGATCAATTGGCTGGACGCGGCGGCGCCGCCCTCCCCGTCAAAAACCAGCACTTCCCCCGGCAGCACGAGGGCGATGCTCAGGGCCTGGGTGGAGGTGTCGAACGCGAGGAGGCGGGTCATGCGCCGCCCCCGCGGCCTGGGCGCGGCGCGGCGGCGCCCGGAGGCATGCGGCTGGAAGGGACCGAAAACATGGCGCAAGTTTATCCGTGGGGTCCACGGCCGGGCCTGCCGGACTGAGAGCCCATGCGATCATCCCCGGATGCAGGATCGAACGACACAGCACACGGCTTCCACCCGCCCCGCCGTGGCTCATGGCGCCCCCTGGCGCGGGCTGATGCGCGCCGCGGACCGCCACGCGACCGCATGGCGGCGCGGTTTATCGGCGGCATCGCTCGCCTTGGCGGCCTGGCCGGCCGCCGCGCAGCCGCAGTCCTTGCCGGCGGATGTGGAATCCGCCTTGGCGCGCTCGCAGGTCCCGCGGGAAGCGATGGTCGCCGTGGTGCACGACCTGGGCAGCGCCCAGCCCCGGCTGGCCTGGCAGGCCGATCGCCCGGTGAACCCCGCCTCGCTGATGAAGCTGTTCACCACCTACGCCGCGCTGGACCTGCTCGGCCCGGCCTGGTCGTGGAACACGCCGGTCTGGCTGACCGGGCCGGTCAATGCGAACGGCGTGCTGGAAGGCAACCTTGTGATCAAAGGCAGCGGCGACCCGAAGCTGGTCGTCGAGAGGCTGTGGCTGATGCTGCGCCGCGTGCAGCAGTTCGGGGTGCGCGAAGTCCGCGGCGACATCGTCCTTGACCGCAGCGCTTTCAGCGCCCCGGAGCAGAACCCGGGCGATTTCGACGGCGAACCCTTGCGGCCCTACAACGTGCCGGCCGACGCGCTCTTGCTCAACTACAAGTCGGTGGTGATGAGCTTCACGCCCGACCCCGCCCGTGGCGTCGCCCTGGTGGGCCTCGATTTGCCGCTGGCCGGCATGCGCGTGGACGCCAGCGTGCCGCTGAGCAACGCCGCCTGCGGCGACTGGCGCGGCGGGCTCAAGGCGGATTTCTCCGACCCGCTGCGCTGGCGCTTCGGCGGCGGTTACCCGGCGTCCTGCGGCGAGAGGTTCTGGCCGGTGGCCTACACCGATTCCAGGGCCTACAACGAGCGCGCAGTGCTCGGTCTTTGGCAGAGCCTGGGCGGCAAACTCGGCGGCGTGGTGCGCGACGGCCTGGCGCCCGCCGGGCCGCCCACCTTCGAGAACGCGTCGCCGGCGCTGTCGGAGGTGGTGCGCGACATCAACAAGTTCAGCAACAACGTGATGGCCCAGCAGTTGTTCTACACGCTGGCCGCCCAGCAGGCCCGCGGCCCGGCGACGCCCGAGGCCGCGCGCGAGGTGCTGCGCAACTGGGCGCTCGAACGCCTGGGTGAGCCGGCGCGCGCGCTGGTGGTCGACAACGGGTCGGGCCTGTCGCGCCAGAACCGCGTCACGGCGCAGTTGCTGTCGCAACTGCTTCGCAGCGCCTGGGGCAGCACGTCGATGCCGGAGCTGATGAGCTCGCTGCCCGTCGGCGGGATCGATGGCACCCTCAAGCGCAGCAAGGCGGCGGCCGGCCGCACGCACCTGAAGACCGGTTCGCTGCGCGACGTGGCCGGCATCGCGGGCTACGTGCTCGCGCCGAACGGGCAGCGCATGGCGGTGGTGGCCGTCATCAACCACCCGAACGCGAACGCGGCCCGGCCCGCCCTCGACGCGCTGGTGCAGTGGGCCTCGAACACGGCGCGCGCCGCGGCGCCGCAAGCCGCGGTGGACGCCGGCGCCGCCGCCCCCTCCGCCGCCGCCCGGTGAATCCCATGCCGACCTGGACCGACTGGATGGGCTACGCCGCGGCCGTCCTCACCACCACGTCCTTCGTGCCGCAAGCCTGGCTGACCTTCCGAACCCGCGACGTCAGCGGCATCTCGCTCGGCATGTACGGCACCTTCACCGTGGGCGTGGCGCTGTGGCTGGCCTACGGGATCGCCTTGCGCGCCTGGCCGATCGTGATCGCCAACCTGGTCACGTTGTGCCTGGCCAGCAGCATCCTGACGATGAAACTCCTGCTCAGCCGGCCCGGCCGTTGACGCCTCCAGCCGGACCGGCCCAACAAAAAGGCCACCGCGGACGCCGCGGTGGCCCGGTGCGCGAAAAGGGGCCCGCCCCTTGCGCCTTGCCGCGTCAGCCCGGCATCAGATCCAGCCGTAGCCCTTGAGCAGTTTCAGGACTTCGTCGCTGAAGACCTTGTGGCCCCCGGTGGTGGGGTGCAGGCCGTCCGCGAAGAACCAGGCGGTGTCGCTGGCGCCTGCGGCCAGGCCGTTGTAGACCGCGCCCGGCGTGCTGTTGCAGAACAGCGAGGAACCATCCTTCACCGCGCCCTGGGTGACCACCGAGATCTTGGCCACGTCGCAAGCCGGGCTGGTGACGTTGGCGATGCCGTAGTTCGCCGGCTGGGCGACGATCGATTTGAAGAGGCCGTAGGCGTCGATGATCTGGACGGGCTGGCCGTTCAAGCTGTCCCGCAGCCAGATGTTGAGCACGTCCGCCAAGGCAGTGAGCTGGCCGCGGGCCGATGCGGGCACGGCGGAACCGAACGGCGAAGCGGCCAGGTCGGGCACGGTGACCACCGCCACATACTTGGCGCCCTTGCCCAGGATCTCGGTGCGGACGTAGCCCGCCAGCTCCTGAGCCGCTTTCTTGACCTCCCCCTGGGCCGCGAAGGCGTTGGCCTGGTTCAGGCTGTCCGCCTGGGCTTGGGTGATCTTGCCCGCCGCCACATCGGCCGCGTTCTGCGTCGCCTTGGCCGCGAAACCGCTGAATTGCACCAGCACGTCATTGGCGCCGGCCAGCACCAGCACCAGTTCATTGCCCTTGAAGTTGCCGAAGCGCGCCAGGTGGTTGGCGATCTGGGTTTTCACCGGCACCGTCAGCGCGCCGCTGGCCTTGCCGATGCCGTTGGGGTCGGTGACGCGGGCGCCGCCTTGACCATAGGCGGTGCAGCTCGCGGCCAGCGCGGGATTGGCCGCCGCCGGGCATTTGACCGAAGCGGTGCCGAAGCCCACCTCATGCGGGGTGAGCGCCAGGCCGAGCGACTTGGCCACGTTCTCGACCCAGACGGTGCTGGTGGCGCTGTTGGTCGTGAACTTGCCGCCGAAATAAGGCGCCGCGCCGTTGCCCGACAAGGAGGTCGCGGGGGCGTAGCTGCCTGCGTCGCTCAGGCTGTCGCCGAACGACACCACCGAGACGAAGTTGCCCTTGGCCGTGGGCGCGCCCGCAGGCCCGGTGGTGTCGGGCGTGTCCGACCCACCGCCACCGCAGGCGGCCAGGAGGAGCGACGCGGCGGCCAGTGCAGCCCAAGAACGATTCAACTTCATGGAGTCCCCTTGTTTGAATGTTGGTGGCCGGGCCGGCATTCGCCTACCGCCTCGAATGGCAACCCCGCCCATGAACAGAACGATCACGATTGATAAACGAACGACCGTTCGTTTTTCGCGAAGCACTATAGGACCGTCACTCTAGGCCTAGAAGCAGGGCAAACCCGGCACCGTGGCGCAAGGACATCGATCAAAAACGGGCCGCCGCGCGCCTGCGCGGTTTCAAGAAGCTTCAGAACGGGTTGCCGGTGGCCCTCACCCGAGCCGCCTCGCCCAAGCGCGAATGGCCGCCCGCCGAGAGGTGGGTGCCGTCCGCCCACAGCCAATTGGTGGGGCCGGCGCCCGGCACCAGCGTCTCGCTCGTGCAGTCCGGCAGGGCGATGGCGCAGGCGGCGCTGTTGATGTTGGCGTACTCGTAGCTGGCGGGGTACTGGACGATCTGCTGCACCAGCTCGTCGGCCAGGACGAGGCCGATGCGTGTGCCGTCGTTGACCAGCGTGATCCGCAGCTTGGTGTGGAAGGCGGTCATCAGGCGCTTGACGAGGGCGGCGCGGTCGGTGTCGGTGAACGCGGCTTTCTGGGCCTGCGCGTAAGGCGTCAGGCTCTGGTCGGGCATGGTGGAAATGATGACGCGCGCGCCGGCGTCGGCCAGGCGGTTGGCCTGGGTGGCATAGGCGGTGCCGGCGGCCTCCATCGCGGCGATGAGGGCCGGTTCATTGCTGCCGTTGTAGAGCGCGTACTGGGCCCACAAGTCGTTGGGACCGGCCAGCAGCGAAACCAGGTCTTTGCCGCCCAGCCGGTTGCCGGACGCGGCCAGCACCTGGTCGATCTGCGCCTTCATGTCGGCCACCTTGGCGCCGGGCTGCGCGAAGATGCGGCTGGCCGACGCGGCCGTGCCGCCGCACTCCGGGAAATACAGGCCGAAGGAATTGGCGAGGATCTGGTTCCAGGACTTGTGGACGCTGCAATCGACCGCGGTCTTGTCGGCGTTCACGCCATTGACGCCGTAGTTGCGGCCGGTGGCCGTGATGACGCTGGTTTCGTCCCCGAAGGACAGCAGGCGGTCGGGCACGAACTTGGTGACCTGGTCGCCTCCGCCGCAAGCCGCCATCAACGCCGCGGCCAGGATGGAGACAGCGGCTGCGGCCGCGCGGCGCGGCGCGCGCGCCTGGGTGGAACGGGTCCCGCCAACAACTCCAAACATACAGACTCCAGACTCAAGGTTCTTCATTCACACCGGCGGGGCGTCGGCGCGCTGCGCGACGCGGGACGTGCGCCGCCGCCCGTCAGGCGGAAGACGCCCTGCGCAGGCGGTCGCGCACGCCTTCCCACTCCGGCGTGTCGGGCGGCTCTTCCACCCAGATGATCTTCGCGCCCCGTTCGTCGAAGCCGCGCAGCACGGCGAACAGCTCGTGGGCGACCGCGTCGGGCCCGTCGGGCATGTGACGCACCCAGCCCCCGCCCGCCAATTCACGGGAGGGGAGGCGGGAATATACCGCCAGCTTCAACGGCCCACCGGCGGGGACGGACTCCAGCATCGACAACGCCTGCGACAGCAGCGCCGCCGGCATCAGGCGCAGCGGCGCGTCGGGCGCGTAATGCGATTCCAAATCGCCCGAGACGCGCGGTGAGAACGCGGTGCGCTGGGCCACGGGCTGGCCGAGCAGCGCTTCCAGTTGCGGCCGCGCGAGCTGGCCGGGCCGCAGCAGCACCGGCTGGGTGGCGCGGCAATCCACGATGGTGGATTCGATGCCCACCTCGCAGGCGCCGCCGTCCAGCACCCAGAGCGCTTCGTCGAATTCGGCGCGCACGTGCGCCGCGGCCGTCGGGCTGATGCGGCCGAAGCGGTTGGCGCTCGGCGCGGCGACGCCGGCCACGCCGACGGCCGCCGCGGCCCGCAGCAGGGCCTGCGCGACGGGATGGGAGGGGCAGCGCAGGCCGACGCTGTCCTGGCCGCCCGCGGCGGCGGCGGCGATGCCCGGCAGGCGCTCGACGATGACCGTGAGCGGCCCCGGCCAGTGGGCGGCCATCAGGCGCTGCGCGGTCGCGGGCAAGGCGGGCGTGAAAGCCAGCGCCGCGGCGGCGTCGGCGACATGCACGATCAGGGGGTGGTCGCTGGGCCGGCCCTTGGCCTCGAAGATCTTGGCCACCGCGTCGTCGCGGTCGGCGCGCGCGCCCAGGCCGTAGACCGTTTCGGTGGGGAAAGCCACCAGCTCGCCGGCGGCCAGCCGGTCGGCGGCACGCGCGATCACAGTGGGGTCGGAGCCATCCAGTTGCATGAGCGATCGGTCCCGGCCGCGAAGTCGCGCTTCGGTCTCAGAAGGCCGGCAGGCCCAGCAGCGCGGCCGCCTGCAAGGCGGTGGCCCGGGCCTGGGCCGGCGTGGCCGCGGTGACGGTGAGGTGGCCCATCTTGCGGCCCTTGCGCGCCTGGGGCTTGCCGTAGAGGTGCAGGTGCACGCCGGGCAGCGCCAGCACGTCGTTCCAGCCGGGCGGGCGTTCGGTGCCGGCGGCGTCGAACCACAGGTCGCCCAGCAGGTTGAGCATGACGGCGGCGGAATGCAGGCGCGGCTGCACGAGCGCGGTGCCCGTCATCGCGCGCACCTGCAGGTCGAACTGCGACACGTCGCAGGCGTCGATGCTGTAGTGGCCCGAGTTGTGGGGCCGAGGCGCCATTTCGTTGGCCACAAGGCTGCCGTCCTGGAGCACGAAGAACTCGACGCAAAGCACGCCCACGTAGCCCATCGATTCGGCCACCAGGCGGGCCCGCTCGACGGCTTGGGCCTGCACCGCCTCTTCGACGTCGGGCGGCGGCACTTGCGTGACCGCCAGGATGCCGTCGCGGTGCAGGTTCTGCTGCACCGGCAGGCTGACCACCCGGCCGTCGCCGCCGCGCGCCACGATGACGCTGACTTCGTGCCGCAGCGGCAGCATCTTTTCGAGCACGCAAGGCGCCTGCCCCATCGCGGCCCAGGCTTCGCGCAGCGCTTCGCGGCTGGCCACCCGGGCCTGGCCCTTGCCGTCGTAGCCCAGCCGGGAGGTCTTCAGGATGCCGGGTAGCAGCTCGGCGGGCACGGCGGCCAACTGCTCGGCGTTCTCGATCACGGCATGCGGCGCGCAGGGCACGCCGCAACTGGCGAAATGGCTTTTTTCGAGGGCCCGGTCCTGGCAGATGGCCACGGCCCGGGCGGGCGGCGACACGGGCCGCTGAAGCGCCAGGCGTTCGAGCGCCTGCGCCGGGACGTTCTCGAATTCGGTGGTGATCGCCGCGCTGCACGCCGCCAGGCGCGCCAGGCCGGCGTCGTCGAGGTAGGCGGCCTGGATGTGCTGGTGCGACACCGTGCCCGCGGGGCTGTCCGGGTCGGCGTCGAGCACCGCGGTGGCGTAGCCCATCTGCTGGGCGGCGTGCGCGAACATGCGGCCGAGCTGGCCACCGCCCATCACGCCCAGGGTGGCGCCGGGGAGGATGGGTTCCATGGCGGGGCCGCTCATTTCAGCTCGGCGCTCATCGCGCGGGCGGCCTGGGTCTGGCGGGCGCGGAAGGCGTCCAGTTTCTGGCGCAGCGCGGGGTCTTCGTTGGCGAGCATGGCCACCGCGAACAAGGCCGCGTTGGCCGCGCCGGCGGTGCCGATGGCGAAGGTCGCCACCGGGATGCCCTTGGGCATCTGGACGATCGAATGAAGCGAGTCGACGCCCTGCAGGTGGCGGCTGGCCACCGGCACGCCGAGCACCGGCACCGTGGTCTTGGCGGCCAGCATGCCCGGCAGGTGTGCGGCGCCGCCGGCGCCGGCGATGATGGCCTTCAGCCCACGCGCCGCGGCCGACTCGGCATAGGCGAACATCTCGTCGGGCATGCGGTGCGCGGAAACGACCTGCGCCTCGAAAGGGACACCGAACTCGGCGAGAATGCCGGTGGCTTCGCGCAGGGTTTCCCAGTCGCTGCTGGAGCCCATGACCACACCCACCACTGCCGCATCGCCGCCACTCATCGTTCGCCCCCGTGCACCTCGGTGCCAGTCCAGAAAATTGAAGCTTGAATTGTAGGCGGCCGGGCTCCATCTCCGGCCTGCCCGCGCCTCGGCAAGGCCGCTCCGGCCGGCCGGCACCCGAACACAAACCGCACCACGCCCCCGCCATGATCGACATCACCCTGCAGAACCTGGAGACCGAGCTCATCCAATCTTCCATCGAACAACCCGTGCTGCTCGACATCTGGGCGCCGTGGTGCGGCCCCTGCAAGACGCTCGGGCCGGTGCTGGAGAAGCTGGAGACCGCCTACGCCGGGCGCTTCCGCCTGGCCAAGCTCAACGCCGACGAGCAGCCCGAGATCGCCGGCCAGCTGTCGCAGCTGTTCGGCGTGCGCAGCATCCCGTTCTGCGTGATGTTCAAGGACGGGCAGCCGGTCGACGGCTTCGTCGGCGCCGTGCCCGAGGCGGAAATCCGCCTGTTCCTCGACAAGCACGTGCCCAGCGGAGAAGAACTCGCGGCCGAGGAAGACCTCGAGGAAGCCCAGGCGCTGCTGGCCGAGGGCGACGAGCAAAGCGCGCTGGCCAAGCTGCAGGAGGCGGTGGCCGTCAACCCGGCGGACGACACGGCCCGCTACGCCTACCTGCGCGCGCTGCTGCGCGCCGGCCAGGTCGCGCAAGCCCGCACCGCCTTCGAGCCGGTGGCCGGCAAGATGCTGCTGGACAACCGCTTGGCCGCCTGCGGCCGCTGGATCGAGGCTTGCGAAAAGGCCCAGGCGCCGGATGCGCCGTCGGTCCAGGCGTTGGCCGAAGCGATCGCCGCCAACAAGCGCGATTTCCCGGCGCGCTTCGCGCTCGCGCAGCGGGCTTTCGCCGAGCAGCGCTTCACCGACGCGATGGACGAGCTGCTGGAAATCCTGATGCGCGACAAGTCCTGGAACGAGGAACTCGCCCGCAAGACCTATGTCGCCATCCTTGAACTGATGACGCCGGCGGCCCCGCCCAAGGCCGCCGCCACCTCGGCGCCCGCCGCCAAGGGCGCGCTGGAAATCACCGGCAAGGTGGACACCGCGCCGTCCGACCCGGTGGTGGACAGCTACCGCCGCAAGCTCAGCATGGCCTTGTTCTGAAGCGCCGCGGCGGGGCGCGACCGCCAGCCGCAGCGCCGCGCCGCCTATGCAGCCTTCAAGGCGACGGCCAGTCCGCGATCAAGGCCGCCATCCGGGCCTGCACGCGTTGGTGGTCCGCCCGGCATTCGCGGGCTTTCATGTCGTGGTCCAGGGCGGCTTCCGCGTCGCCCAGGGCGCGCAGCACCTGCGCCAACCGGCCGTGGGCCACGGCCAGGTCGTCGGCGAAGCTCGACACGCCCAGGCTGGACAGCGCCGCCTGGACTTCCTTGCGGGCCCCTTCCGAGTCGCCGATGCGCCAGCGGCACCACGCCATGTCCGCCAGGAAATTGGCGCTCAGGCGGCCCATGCCCTGGTCCTTGGCGCCACTGAAATGCGCTTCGTACAACGCCAGCGCCTGGGCAGGTTCGTCCTGCGTGGAAAGAGCCACTGCCCTGAGCATCGGCGCCCAGTTGTCGAGCGAGGTGGTGCCGGCCCACTGGTCGAAGCTGTCGATCGAGATCGCACCGGCCATCGCGTGCCGGGCCTGGGCTTGCACGTCCCCGCCGAAGACCGACGCGTGCAATGCCTGGGCGCCATGGTGCCAGGCGATGTTGCTGATCACGCTGATCTGCGTCACTTCGTCGCCGTCGGCGGTGGCGTGCTCCCGCGCCCGGGCGAACCAGGCCTGCGCCTCGTCGCCGCGGCCGGCGAAGTTCAAAGCCGTGGCCAGGGTCAGGCAGGCGCGGCCCCGCGCCGGATGGTTGTTGGCAGAGGCCAGCGCCAAGGCTTGGCGCAGGTGGGCGGCCATGGCGTCCGGATCCAGGGCGACGTAGTCGGTGTGGGCCAGCCAGGCGGCGCTCAGCGCTTGCAGCTGGGTCAGCTGCGAAGCCCCGCTCAAGGCGTGGGCGCGCTTCATCTTGTCGCGCGCGACCGCGCTCAGGCTGCTGAAAAAAGCGACGAAGCCCTCGGCGAGGTTGAGCCACACACTGACGGCCGGATTCGGCCGGCGGTCGAAATCGGCATGGATGCCGTTGATCTCGGCCTGGGCCGCCGCGAAGTGGCCCTGCTGGGCCAGGTGCCCCGCGCGTTCGGCGCGCAAGCAGGCCTTCTCGACCGGATGGATGTCCCGAGCGGCCATAGCGGCTTCAAGCCGCCTCAGCCGCTTGGAAGGCAGGGCGGCGGCGCCGTTCATGCGGTCAGGCGAGTCAGCGCCTCGCGGTAGGTCGCCGCGGTCTGCGCCACCACGTCGGCGGGCAGGTGGGGCGCGGGCGCCTTCTTGTCCCAAGGCTGGCCGCCCACCCGCGCCTGTTCCAGCCAGTCACGCACGAACTGCTTGTCGTAGCTCGGCGGATTTCGCCCCCCTTTCAGAGCGGCCTCGTAGCCTTCGACTGGCCAGAAGCGCGACGAATCGGGCGTCAGCACCTCGTCCATCAGGGTCAGGGTGCCGTTGTCGTCGAGGCCGAATTCGAATTTGGTGTCGGCGATGATGATGCCGCGCGCCAGGGCCATCTCGGCGGCCGCCTCGTAAAGGCGGATGGCCGTGTCGCGGACCTGCCCGGCCAACCCGGCGCCGATGATGCCGGCCATGCGCTCGAAGCTGATGTTCTCGTCGTGGTCGCCCATCTCCGCTTTGGTGGCCGGCGTGAAGATCGGCTCGGGCAGCTTCTGCGCGTTGCGCAGGCCGGCCGGCAGCTTGACGCCGCAGACCGCTTGGCCCTCCAGGTATTCCTTCCAACCGCTGCCGGCCAGGTAGCCCCGGACCACGGCCTCGACAGGCAGCGGCTTCAACCGCTTGACCAGCATCGAGCGGCCGCGCACCTGGTCGGCCTCGTCGGCCGCCACGACGCCGAGCGGGTCGTCGCCGGTGAGGTGGTTGGGCACGATGTGGCCCAGCTTGTCGAACCAGAAAAGCGCCATCCGCGTGAGCAGCTCGCCCTTGCCGGGAATGGGCTCGCCCATCACCACGTCGAAGGCCGACAGGCGGTCGCTGGCCACCATCAGGATGCGGTCCTCGCCCACTGCGTAGTTGTCGCGCACCTTGCCTCTGGCCAGCAGGGGCAGGGATCGGAGGCTGCTTTGCAGCAGGGCTGGGGTCGTCGAAGGCATGGTGGCGGACGCTGGGTGGGGAAAAGCGGGATTGTAGTGACCGTCACCCGCCGCCCCACGCCCGCCGGCGGCGCGTCAGTTGACCATCTGCGCCAGCTCGCCCTGGGCATAGCGCTGGGCGATGACCGACAGGCTCAGCGGCTTGATCTTCGCGGCCTGGCCTTCGCAGCCGAATTCGAGGTAGCGCTGCTTGCAAACCGCCTTGGCGGCCTCGCGCGCCGGCTTCAGCCACTCCCGCGCATCGAACTTCTCGGGGTTCTCGGCCATGAACTTGCGCACCGCGCCGGTCATCGCCAGGCGGATGTCGGTGTCGATGTTGATCTTGCGCACGCCGTGCTTGATGGCTTCCTGGATCTCCTCGACCGGCACGCCGTAGGTCTCCTTCATCTTGCCGCCGTACTGGTTGATCTGCGCCAGCAGATCCTGCGGCACCGACGACGAACCGTGCATCACCAAGTGGGTGTTCGGGATGCGGCGGTGGATTTCCTTCACGCGGTCGATCGCGAGGATGTCGCCGGTGGGCTTGCGGCTGAACTTGTAGGCGCCATGGCTGGTGCCGATGGCGATGGCCAGCGCGTCGAGCTGGGTTTCGCGCACGAAGACAGCGGCTTCCTCCGGGTCGGTCAGCATCTGGCTGTGGTCCAGCTTGCCTTCGGCGCCGATGCCGTCTTCTTCGCCGGCGTCGCCGGTTTCGAGGTTGCCCAGGCAGCCCAGTTCGCCTTCGACGGTCACGCCGACCTTGTGGGCCATCTGCACCACCTGGCGGGTGACGTCGACGTTGTAGGCGAAGTCGGCGGGGGTCTTGCCGTCCTCGCGCAGCGACCCGTCCATCATCACCGAGCCGAAGCCCAGGTCGATCGCGCCCTGGCAGATGGCGGGCGTCTGGCCATGGTCCTGGTGCATCACCAGCGGGATCTGCGGATAGGCCTCCACCGCCGCCTGGATGAGGTGCTTGATGAAAGCCTCGCCGGCGTACTTGCGGGCCCCCGCGCTGGCCTGCAGGATCACCGGCGCGCCGGCCTCTTTGGCGGCTTCCATCACCGCCTGGACCTGCTCCAGGTTGTTCACGTTGAAAGCCGGAATGCCGTAGCCGTTTTCGGCGGCGTGGTCGAGCAGTTGGCGCATTGAAACGAGTGGCATGGTTTCCCCAGGGAGTTGATGAATCTGTGCGCGGCCCGGCGGGCCGTCGGCGGGCGGTCGCGTAACCCGGCCGAAACTCCCTCAATTTTACGGGACCAGGGGCGGCGACGCCCCGCCCAGGCGTTGCCAAATGAAAGCGCGGCGGGCCATTCCCCCGCATTCCGGGGCCCAGCCGGGCCTGGTTCCGCAGCGGCGGCGCTTATGATCCCGCGGCGCTTTGCGGGCGGGGCCCCTCCCCCGCGGCGCACCGGAAGGCACGAGGCCGCCAGCGCAAGGGAGCGCACGCCGGCGTCGACCACCCAGAAACCTTCCCTTGTGAACAAAAACACCCCTGTTGGAGGAAAAGATATGGACCCCCTCGTTTATCCGCGCGAGCGCACGCTCGGCCGCATCGCCCTGGTGCTGGGCCTGTTGTTCTGGCTGCTGCTCATTGTGGGCACCTTCGGCGGCGCCCTGATCTACCTGCTGTTCGGCTTCATCGTCTACTTGTTCGCCCAGTCGGCGCTGGTCTCCTATGTGAAAGGCAACGGCGTGGAACTGAGCGCCGAGCAGTTCCCCGACCTGCGCCAGCGCTTCGACGCCTGCTGCGACAAGCTCGGCCTGGCCGAGCGCCCGCAAGCCTATGTGCTGATGGGCGACGGCATGCTCAACGCCTTCGCCGTGCGCTTCCTCGGCCGCCATTACGTGCTGCTGCTGTCCAGCGTGGTCGACGCGCTGGAAGACCACCCGGACGGCGTGAACTTCTACATCGGCCATGAACTGGGCCACATCCGCATGAAGCATTTCACCGGCCATTTCTGGCGCTGGCCGGCCCTGTGGATCCCGCTGCTCGGCGCCGCCTATGCGCGGGCCCAGGAATACACCTGCGACCGCCACGGCGCGGCATGCAGCACCTCGCCCCAGCACGCCGCGCACGCGCTGTCGGTGATCGCCGCGGGCGAACGCCGCTGGCGCACCATCAACCTGGCCGCCTTCAGCCGCCAGGCGCAAAGCAGCAGCGGCTTCTGGATGTCCTACCACGAGCTGACAGGGGGCTACCCCTGGACGACCAAGCGCGTGCTGCGCGTGCTCAACCCCGACGCCACCATGCCGTCGAGGAACACGCTGGCCTACGTCCTGGCGGCCTTCGTGCCCTATGCTGGCCGCCTCGGCGGCGCGGTGGGGCCGCTGATCCTGATCATGGTCATCGTTTTCGGCATCATCGCGGCGGTGGCGCTCCCGGCTTACAAGAGCTACACCCAGCGGTCGGCCGGCATGATGACCCTGCCGGATACGGGCGAACAGGAACAAGAGGCCGAGGAAGCCGACCACACCGACCCCGCGCGCGGCGAAGTCGCCGCCGCCTACGCCAGCTCCGCGATCGCCCGCGTCACCCTGGCGGCGCACTACGCCAAGACCAAGACCGTGCCGGACACGCTGCAGGAAGTCGGGCTCAAGCCGCGCCTGGCCGACGGCTCCGCCCTGTCGATGAACCCGAGCAACATGGAGCTGACGCTCGCCACCAGCCACGGCAGCCTCAAGCTCACGCCCAGCGTCGACGAGCAGGGCAGGATCTCCTGGACCTGCACCCATGGCAAGGACATGTCGCCCCAGGCCGCGCCGGAAGATTGCGCCGCGGAGCAGTGAACCCGCGGCGCCCGCCAATTGACCTTGGCGGCAAATAGGCCTAAAACACCCCTCTATTCCGGTTTCAGTCCAGCGCGGGAGCGCTGGACACTGGAGCCCTGGATTTTTCCTCGGAGGGGCTGTCGCCATGGCGCGTATCGACTTCAATTCGCTGACCCTGTGGATCGCGACTGCCGCGACCCAGCATCCGAATGACCTGCCGCAAGCCCTCGAGGAACACTTCGGCGTCTCCCGGGCCACGGCCAACAAAGCAATCAAACGCCTGGTCGATACCCAATGGCTGGTCCGCGAAGGGACCATCCGCAAGGCCACCTACAAGCCCGGCCTGCTGCGCCAGGTGGTGCAGCGCTACCCACTGCAGGGCCTGTCCGAAGACGTGCCCTGGTCGCGCGACTTCGCCCCCTACTTCAACCTGCCCGACAACTGCCGGCGCATCGCCCAGCACGCCTTCGGCGAGCTGGTGAACAACGCCATCGACCACAGCGGAGGCACGCAGGTGACCGTGTCGATGCGCCAGACCCCGTCACACCTGCAATTGCTGGTGTCGGACGACGGGCGCGGCCTGTTCGACAAGGTGCATGAAGCGTTCGCGCTGGACGACCCCCAGCTGGCCATGCTCGAACTGAGCAAGGGCAAGCTCACCTCGCAGCCCGACCGCCACACCGGCCGCGGACTGTTCTTCACTTCCAAGCTGGCCGACGTCTTCGACCTGCACGCCAACGAGCTGGCCTTCCAGCGACGGGGCTGGGACGAGCGCGGCTGGCGGCCCGGGCGCGCCATCAAGCGCCAGGGCACCTCGATCTACGCCGCCTTCCCCCTGGACATCCAGCTCACGCTGGAATCGGTGATGCGCACCTTCAGCCTCACCGGGGAAGGTTTGCGCTTCGAGCGCACCGTGGTGCCGCTGCGGTTGCTGGCCACCGAGCAGTCCGGCCTGGATTCGCGCGCCCAGGCCCGCCGGGTGGCCTCGCGGCTGAACCTGTTCCGCCTCGTGGAGGTCGACTTCAACGGCATCAACGAGATCGGGCACAGCTTCGCCGATGAATTGTTCCGCGTGATGTCCTCCCAGATCCCCGACCTGGACCTGGTGCCGATCAACATGACGCCCGCGGTCAAGGAGATGGTGGACAGCGTCAAGCCCTGATTAACCGCCCAGGCGCGGGCGCCGGGACAAAAAAAGCGCGGTTGAAGCCGCGCTTTTTTCATGGGCCGGCCGCGACCGGCCTCACCGCACCTGGCCTCACCGCACCTGGCAGACCTTGAGCATGTTGGTGCCGCCCGGGTGGCCCATCGGCTCGCCGCAGGTGATGGCGTAGGTGTCGCCCGGCTTGAGCGCGCCGCGGGCCACGAGCAGCGCTTCGGCCTGGGCCAGCGCCTGGTCGCGCTCCTCGCAGTTGGGCATGAGCAGCGGCATCACGTTGCGGTACAGCGCCATCTTCCGCTGGCTCTTGAGCTGCGACGTCAGCCCGAAGATCGGCACGTGGATCTTCTGCCGGCTCATCCAGAGAGCGGTCGAGCCCGACTCCGTCAGCGCCAGGATCGCCTTGCAGCCCAGGTGGTAGGCGGTGAAGAGCGCGCCCATCGCGATCGACTGGTCGATGCGTCCGAAGGTCTTGTTGGTGAAACCCGCGTCGAGCGAGATCTCCTCCGCGCTCTCGGCCTCCACGCAGATGCTGGCCATCATCTCCACCGTCTCGACCGGGTACTTCCCCGCCGCGGTCTCGGCGCTGAGCATCACCGCGTCGGTGCCGTCCAGCACGGCATTGGCCACGTCGCTCACCTCGGCCCGGGTGGGCACGGGGTTGACGATCATGCTTTCCATCATCTGCGTGGCGGTGATGACGACGCGGTCCAGCTCGCGCGCCAGGCGGATCATCCGCTTCTGCAGCGCGGGCACCACCGCGTTGCCCACCTCCACCGCCAGATCGCCACGCGCGACCATGATGCCGTCGCTGGCCTTGACGATGGACTCGAGCACGGGGATCGCCTCGCTGCGTTCGATCTTGGCGATCAGCGCCGGCTTGTGCCGCCAGGGCTCGCCGGCGACGTTGGCCAGCTGGCGCGCCATCTCCATGTCGGTGGCGTTCTTCGGGAAGCTCACCGCCAGGTACTCGCACTGGAAGCTCATCGCGGTCTTGATGTCCTCCATGTCCTTGGAGGTCAGGGCCGGCGCGGTCAGCCCGCCGCCGGCCTTGTTGATGCCCTTGTTGTTGGACAGCTCGCCGCCGACGATGACGGTGGTGTGCACCTGCTCGCCCTTGACCGCGTCGACCACCAGTTTCAGCAGGCCATCGTTCAGCAGCAGCGTGTCGCCGGGACGCACGTCGCGAGGCAGCTCCTTGTAGTCCAGGCCGACGCGGTCGTTGTTGCCCAGCTCGCTGCTGCCGCCGTCCAGGATGAAGCTTTGTCCGGGCACCAGCTCGGTCTTGCCGCCTTCGAATTTGCCGACGCGGATCTTCGGCCCCTGCAGGTCGGCCATGATGGCCACTTCCTTTCCGGCGCGGGCGGCGGCTTCGCGGACGAGCGTGGCCCGGTCGATGTGGTCCTGCGCCTTGCCGTGGGAGAAATTCAGCCTCACCACGTCGACGCCGGCGCGGATCATGCGCTCCAGCACTTCAGGCGAACTCGACGCGGGGCCGAGGGTGGCGACGATCTTGGTGGCGCGTTGCATGGGCGGTCTCCGGGGGATCAGCAGGACTTTCGGTTGGACCCGCGGACGGCGTCGTTGTGCGCCGTGCCCGGGGTCCGCGGCGCCCGCCAGCCGGCGAGGCCGCGGCGGAACCACGCGACGATCAACCCGCCGCGCGTTTTTGCAGGATGTCGAAGGCCGGCAGGGTCTTGCCTTCCAGGATTTCCAGGAAGGCGCCGCCGCCGGTCGAGATGTAGCCGACGTCCTTCTCGATGCCGTACTTGGCGATCGCGGCCAGGGTGTCGCCGCCGCCGGCGATGCTGAACGCTGAGGAAGCGGCGATCGCCTTCGCCAGGATTTCGGTGCCCTTGGAGAAGGCGTCGAATTCGAAGACGCCGACCGGGCCGTTCCACACGATGGTGCCGGCGGCCTTCAGTTGGTCTGCCAACTGGGTGGCGGTCTTCGGGCCGATGTCGAGGATCAGGTCGTCCGCGCCGACTTCGCTGGAGGCCTTCACCGTGGCCGGCGCGTCGGCAGCGAAGCGGTTTGCGGTAACCACGTCCACGGGGATCGGCACGGCCGCGCCGCGCGCCTTCATCGCCTCGATCACGGCCTTGGCGTCGCCGACGAGGTCGGGCTCGGCCAGCGATTTGCCGATGGGCAGCCCCGCCGCCAGCATGAAGGTGTTGGCGATGCCGCCGCCGACGATCAATTGGTCGACCTTCTCGGCCAGCGCCTTCAGGATGGTGAGCTTGGTGCTGACCTTGCTGCCGGCCACGATGGCCACGAGCGGCCGCTTGGGCGACGTCAGCGCCTGGGTGATGGCGTCGATCTCGGCCGCCAGCAGCGGGCCGGCGCAGGCCACTTTGGCGAACTGGGCGATGCCGTGGGTCGTGGCCTCGGCGCGGTGGGCGGTGCCGAAGGCGTCGTTCACGTAGATGTCGCACAGCGCCGCCATCTTGCGCGCGAGCTGCTCGTCGTTCTTCTTCTCGCCCTTGTTGACGCGGCAGTTTTCCAGGAGCACCACTTCGCCGGGCGCGACTTGCACGCCGCCCACCCAGTCGGCCACGAGGCGGACCGGCTTGCCCAGCAATTCGGACATGCGTTCGGCGACGGGGGCGAGCGAGTCTTCGGGCTTGAATTCGCCTTCGGTGGGACGCCCCAGGTGGGAGGTCACCATCACGGCGGCGCCGGCCTTCAAGGCCGTCTCGATGCAGGGGATCGATGCACGGATGCGGGTGTCTTCGGTGATGCGGCCGGCGTCGTCTTGCGGCACGTTGAGGTCGGCGCGGATGAAAACCCGTTGGCCGGCGACGTGGCCTTGGGCCACCAGGTCTTGGAATCGGATGACGTTCATGGGGGGCTTCAGAGAGTGGACGGATTCTAGGGACTGGAGGCGCCGACCACGTGGTCCGGCGGTTACCAAACGGTTCCCAATCCGCTATTGGACAACAGGAAGCGCCGCCCTCCCGACGGCTCGCGCGGATTCACCAGCCCAGCCCCACCCTCAGCGGCAGGAAGACCGCCATGCCGGCCAGGATCGTGCCCAGCAGGCCGCGCCGCCACAGGAAGTAGGCCACCGACGCCAAGGCGCCGAAGAGGCGCGCGTCCTGCCACGTGGAAATGAAATGCCCGTTCGTCAAGAACAACTCGGGCGCCACGACGGCGGCCAAGGCCGCCAGGGGCGCGTAGCGCAGGCCGCGCTGGGCCCAGGAAGGCAGCACCCATTCACGCTCGGAGATCAGGAAGAAGCCGCGCGTCAACACCGAGATGGCGGCCAGGCCGACGATGGTGACGATGGTCTCGAGCGGGCTCATGCGCGCGCCCCTTCACGGCGCACCGCGCGATCGGTGCCCGGCCCCTGCTGCGCAGGACGGGAAAACAGCTGGCGGAGCCTGCGCCCGGCGTCGCCGCCGCCGTCGATCATCAGCCCCACGCAGACCGCCGCGGCGATCGCCACCACGATGTGCAGCTTGAACGGCAGCGCGAACGCGGCGATGGCGGCGCAGCCCGCCACCACGGCGGCGAAGGCCGTGGCCTTGTCGGACAGCAATGCGCACACCAGCCCCAGCAGTGCCAGCACGCCGGCGAAGCCCAGGCCCCATTGCACCGGCACCACGTCGGCCAGCAGGATGCCGATGACCGACGGCACCTGCCAGGCCAGCCAGTTGAAACCGCTGCCACCCAGGAAATATTCGATCTGCGCCTCGTCCTGCCGCGGCTCGGGGAAGCGCTTCATGAACAACACGTAGTTCAGGTCGCCGGCCACATACCCCAGCGCCAGGCGTTTGCCCAGGGGCAGGTGGATGAAGTAAGGCCGCCACTGGGCGCTGAAGATCACGAAGCGCAGGTTGATGCAGAAGGCCGTGGCCCAGACCACCCAGATCGGCGCGCCCGAAGCGATCAGGGGCAAAGCCGCCAGCTGGGCGCTGCCGGCGAAGACCAGGAAAGTCATCAACAGGGCCAGCGGCACCGACAAGCCGCTGTTGACCATGGCCACGCCAGTCACCAGGCCCCAGGCCGCGATGCCCAGGCTGACGGCGGCCATGTCGCGCGCGCCGGCGCGGAATTGCGGATGGGCCCAGGTGGATTGGATGGCGTTCATGGTCCGGTGATTGTCGTGGCTTTGCCCGCGGGGCGCAGCGGGGAAGCGGGATGCCCCCACCCGTGCCTGGGCCGCGTCGCGGCGATGGCCGGCGCGGACCGGCCGTCAGCTCTTGCTGCCTTTGGACCTGGATTTTTCCGGCGACGGCTCGCTGGATTTGCCTTCGCTGGAAGCTTCCGCGGCTTTGGTGGCGCCCTGGCCGGAAAGCTCGGCCGGCACGGACTCCATCTTGTTCTCGCGCATGTAGTCGTTCATGTCGCGCCAGCCGGCGAAGATGGCCGCCTTGTCGGCGCGCTTGTTCATCGTGTAGCAGTCTTCGATCGCACGTCCGGCATGGCGGCAGGCGCCGCCGATGGCCCGGCCTTCCGCATCGCGCGCAGCGGCCGCTTTTTCGGGCGACTCGATGCCCAGCATGTCGCAACCCGTCAACAGAAAAACGGCGGCGAACAGGGCGACGGCGTGCACGGCGGGACGCGGCATGGTGATCTTTCCTTCCAGCATGGCCGGTGTATCGGCCTGGGCGCACGGGAACTTGAATCGAGGGCGCCGCGAGGGGGCGGCTCAGCTTCCCATCAAATCGTGCCCGGCCGGCCAATTGGACTGCAGACACAGCGCCGAAGGCAAGCGTTTGCCCCCGGGGCGCTGCAACTCGAGCAGGCGCAAAGCGCCGTGGCCGCAAGCCACCACCAGCTGGCCGTTGGCGCTGTCGACCACTTCGCCGGGACGGCCTGGCGAGGCCGCCTCCACGCTTTCAGCGCGCCACACCTTGAGCAACTCGCCCCGCCATGATGTCGAGGCCCCAGGGAAGGGGTCGAATGCGCGGATGCGCCGCTCGATGTCCACCGCGCTGTGCGACCAATCGATCGCCGCTTCGGACTTCTCGATCTTGTGCGCGTAAGTGACGCCCGCTTCGGGCTGCGGCCTCGCCTGGCGCTGGACGGAACCCAGGTCCCGCAAAGCCTCGACCGTGAGCTGCCCGCCCAGCCGCGCCAGCCGGTCGTGCAGGCTGCCCGTGGTGTCGTCCGGCGAAATCGGAGTTTCGACGGTGCGCAGCATGTCGCCCGTGTCCAGTCCGGCGTCCATCTGCATCAGGGTGATGCCGGTGGCACGGTCGCCCGCTTCGATCGCGCGGTGGATGGGCGCGGCGCCGCGCCAGCGCGGCAGCAGCGACGCGTGGATGTTCAGGCAACCCAGGCGGGGAAGCGACAGCACCCACTGCGGCAGGATCAATCCATAAGCGGCGACGACCATGACGTCCAGGCCGGCGTCTTCCAGGGCGGCCCGGGCGTCGGCGGCGTCCTGCGGGAATCTGCCGTCCAACCGCAGGCTGCGGGGCTGCTGGATCGCGGACAACCGGCGTTCCAGCGCCAGGGCCTTGACCGCCGACGGTTGGAGCTTGAGACCCCGGCCCGCAGGGCGGTCGGGCTGCGTGAGCACGAGCCGCACCTCGAAGCCTTCATCGAGCAGCGCCTGCAGGGCGACCTTGGCGAATTCCGGCGTGCCGGCGAACCCCACCCGCAACCGGCTGGGGCGGCCGGGCGCCGCCTCAACGCTGTTCATCGCGGGTTTTCTTGATCATCTTGGTCTTGATGCGGTCGCGCTTGAGCGTGCTCAGGTATTCCACGAACACCTTGCCCATCAGGTGATCCATTTCATGTTGGATGCAGATCGAGAGCAAGCCTTCCGCCTCGACCTCATGGGGCTGCCCATCCCGGTCCAAAGCCCGGACGCGGACCCGGGTGTGCCGGGACACCTTCTCGTAAATCTCGGGAACCGATAGACAACCTTCATCGCCAACGTTCATCTCTTCGCTGCGCTCGATCAGCTCGGGGTTGATCAAAACCAAGGGCTGGTCCCGCTGCTCCGAGGTGTCGATCACGATCACACGCTTGTGCACATTGACCTGCGTGGCGGCCAATCCCACGCCGTCCGCTTGGTACATGGTTTCAAGCATGTCGTCCACGAGTTGGCGGGTGGCGTCGTCCACCACTTCCACCGGGCGGGCCACGGTGTGCAGTTGCGGGTCTGGGTAACGAAGGATCTTGAGCAAAGGCATGGGGGAAAGTCCGGCAGCGAAGACGAATGACCGACCGCTTGGGTGCGCGCAAGTTTGTGGGCACAGCGCAACGAAGGTGTGGCTCGGCCGACCTGATTGATGCGTGTCAGCTGGTCACTTTCGTTGCGATATCAAGGGTTTAGAGGCAGAATCTGCGAAATTGAGTGAGGAATTTTTACCGATCTTGAGGCTCCCGGGTCGGTTGTCGTTTGTACCCCTTTTGGTAAACCATTACTGCGCTGGTGTTCAGAGCACCGCCTCCCGGAGACAGTCACCCATGACCAGCCACAGCCGCCAAGCAAGTGCATTCAACGCGGCATCCGACGCCGCATCAGTCAGCGCACCGCGCGCCGCGTTGACCCGATTGTCGGCCTGCATGCTGTTGGCAGGGTTGAATATGGTTGCCACAGGCGCCCTGGCGGTGAACTATCCGGTCACGCCGGGCCAGCGGAACACCGCCCAGCAAGTGGCGCAAGCCGGCATCCCCCTCTCGGAGCTGGCGCCCAATGCGCCGGATTCCCATGTCGTCAAACGCGGCGACACCCTGTGGGACATCTCCAAACTGTTCCTGAAAAGCCCCTGGCGCTGGCCGGAGCTGTGGGGCATGAACCTGGAGCAGATCCGCAATCCGCACTTGATCTATCCGGGCCAGATCCTCATCCTCGAACGCATCGGCGACCGCGCCCGGCTGCGCGTGGGCGAGCCCGTCGGCGACACGCTGCGCCTGTCGCCGCGGGTGCGCGGCAACGATCTGGGCCGCAACCCGATTTCCTCCATCCCCTATCACCTGATCGAACCCTTCCTGAACGAAGCGGTGATTTTCAACACGAACGAGCTGGAGTCCTCCCCCCGCATCGTGGCCACGCAGGAGGGCCGAGTCATCCTGGGCCGCGGCGAAACCGCCTACGTGCGCGGCGACCTCGGCGCTGACACGGCCTACCGGGTCTTCCGCGAACCCAAGCCCCTGGTCGACCCCACCACCAAGGAGATCCTCGGTTTCGAAGCCGCTTACGTCGGCACCGCCGACTACATCCGTTCCGGCGAAACCCGCACAGGGCCGGATGGCAAAGCCGAAATCGTGCCGGCGACGTTCCGCATCGCCACCCTGCGCATGGAAGCCGGGGTCGGCGACCGGCTGGCGCCGGTGCCCCCGCGCGAATTCACCAACTATGCCCCGCACCCGCCGCAAAACCCGATCGGCGGCCAAATCGTTTCCATTTACGGCGAAGGCCTCAATGCCGGCCAGAACCAGATCGTTTCACTGAACAAAGGCGCCAGGGACGGGATGGAGCGCGGCCACATCTTGGCGTTGTGGCGCGATGGCGCCCAGACGGTCGACCCGACGGACCCGAAACGCCCCGTGATCAAGCTGCCCGACGAGCGGCACGGCCTGCTCTTCGTCTTCCGGGTCTTCGACCGCATGTCCTATGCGCTGATCTTGAACGTTCAGGAACCCGTCAAGTCCGGCGACCGATTCACCCAACCTTGACCGGGCCGCCCCGGTCGCCCGCCGCCAGCCATGGAGCGCGAGGAGCTGTCGGCGTGGATGCGTCTCTTGCAGACGCCCACCATCGGGCGGGAAAAAGCCCGGTTCCTGTTGGCGCATTGCGGGTCCGCGCAAGCGGTCTTCGACGCTTCCCACGCTGATCTGGCGCACTGGATCGGTCCGGCCGCGGCCGCCGCGTTGGGCAAAGTCCCCGAGGGTTTCCCGGAATCGCTGGAACAATCCTGGGCTTGGCTCAACGACACCGGCACCAACGCTCGTCACGTCCTGCCACTGGGACACGCGCGCTACCCTGCCGCCCTGCTGGAAACCGCAGACCCGCCGCTGCTGCTGTACGCGCAAGGCCAGTTGGCGCTGCTCGACCGCCCGTCCATCGCCGTCGTAGGCTCCCGCAGCGCAACGCCCCAAGGGCTGGACAACGCCCGGGCTTTTTCCAGGCACCTCAGCCACGCCGGCACCACTGTGGTTTCGGGCTTGGCCCTCGGCATCGACGGGGCCGCACATGAGGGCGCATTGACCGGCCCGGGATCGACCATCGCCGTCGTGGGGACGGGGCTTGATCGGGTTTATCCCCGGCGCCACCTCTCGCTCGCCCATCAGATCAGCCAGGATGGCCTGATGCTCAGCGAATATCCCCCCGGCACCCCGCCGTTGCCGGCCAACTTCCCCCAGCGAAACCGACTGATCGCCGGGTTGTCCAGCGGCACCCTGGTCGTCGAAGCGGCGCTGAAGTCCGGATCCCTCATCACCGCCCGATTGGCCCTGGAGTGCGGGCGGGAAGTGTTCGCGATCCCCGGATCGATCCATTCATCCACCGCCCGCGGTTGCCATGCCTTGATCAAGCAAGGCGCGAAACTGGTCGAGACCGGGCAAGACATCCTGGAAGAACTCCGACTGTCCTTCCCCGCGCACATCGCGCAGGCGCCCGGCCCTGGGAAATCGCCCGACGTTCCCACGGACGCGCCGCCCCACCCCCTGCTTCAGTTGATGGGCTATGACCCGATC
Organism: uncultured Burkholderiales bacterium; assembly: GCA_966211815.1. Classification (GTDB taxonomy): domain Bacteria; phylum Pseudomonadota; class Gammaproteobacteria; order Burkholderiales; family Burkholderiaceae_C; genus JANPCX01. The sequence continues at coordinate 23,482 of CBIHOD010000007.1, read as the reverse complement.
ACGCTGGATGACCTGTGCAACCGCAGCGGGATGGCCGCGGCCGCCCTCAGCGCGCAATTGCTGGAACTCGAGTTGCAGGATGAAGTGGCGCGTTTGCCCGGCCAGTTATTCCAGCGCAGGGCGCGCGTCTGACCCCGTCACCGGCCTTCGGCGAAAGACCGCAATCCCTCGACGGACGCTGCCGGTTTCGCCCCCCGCCCATCGGCGCTGGGGTATAGTGGATTCATGTTTGATGTGCTCGTCTACCTGTACGAAAACTACTGGCGGCCGGACGCTTGTCCTGACCATGACCAACTCACCCGCAAGCTTTCATCCGTCGGGTTCGAGTCCGAAGAGATCCAGGAAGCCCTGAATTGGCTGGATGGCCTGGCAGGTGCAGCCCAGTCCTATGTGGGCGAACAAGCCGACCACAGCGTCCGTGTCTACTCACCCGCAGAACAGGACCACTTGGGTCCGGAGTCGATCAGTTTCATCAGTTTCTTGGAATCGGCGGGCGTCCTGCCCCCGCCGATGCGAGAAATGGTCGTCGACCGCGCCAATGCCATCCCTGGCGGCCCCATCGACCTGGAAGACCTCAAGATCATCGTCCTGATGGTTTTCTGGAGCCTGGGCGAAGAGCCCGACGCATTGATCCTGGACGAGCTGTTTGTCGAAGAAGAAGATCGGCTGATCCATTGATCTCATCGAGGATCAGCGATCCTGATCGCGGCGAACAAACCTTGTTCATCCAGGCCGCAGCGCCAGGCCAGGCGCGATCTCACCGGTCGGGAAAAACCGCCAAGCCTTAATTCAACAGACGCCCCGGATCGGCATCCAGCTTGGCCATCGCGCTGCGCGTCGCCCGCACGGTCAGTGCTTCGTCCTGCGCGGGCACCAGCAACCCTGCCTGCAGGAATGCGGCCAGTCGGTGCTGCTGAAACAAGATGCCCCGTCCTTGCGGCGATACGAACAGGTGCAGCTGCTTGCGCATGCCTTGCCAAGCCAGCTGGACGGGTTCGTTGCGGTCCCGGTAGTCGAGCATGTACCAGCCGCCCACTTGCAATTCCTTGGTCCAGGCCAGCATGGCGGGCGTGGGCGCGGTGCCGCCGGCGGCCACCACTTCCAGTTCGGCGCTTTCATGGCCGGACAGGTCCATCACCATGCTGCCGTCGATCTCGACTTCATCCGCCTCGGGCAGCAGCTCTTCCAATGTTTCCAAACGGGCCATCAGCTCCTCCAGCCGGGCCTGGGGGATGGCCGCCGTCTTGGCGGTAAAGGCCGCCGCCAGGGAGTTGTTGAGCTTCTGGATGTAGTCGTCCTGCTTGGCCAGCGCCAAGCCGGCGTTCTGCATGCCGTCGCGCAGCAGCTTGAGCAGCGGCGGCAAGCGGCGGATCACATCGGCGCGCTCTTCCCGCGACACCTTGGCGCTGGCGGACCAGATCAAGTCGGCCGCGGCGCGCTTCATTTCCTTGATTTCCTCGCTGAACTTGCCCGCTTTCACGGCCGTCATCGCCAGGACATCGGCCCAGACCTGGAACAGGAAATCCCGGACGCCCTCTTGGACGGGGACGTCATTGAGCATCTTGCGCAGTTCGATCGTGTACTGGATCGCGAGCGTTTCGCGCTGTTCCACCTGCTGCGCGAGCGAGACGCCTTTGCGGCTGGCCTCGTTTTCGTTGCTGAAGTAGTTCTCCAGGAATTTTTCGAACTCATTCAACACGGTCTGGAAAACCCGGCGCCCAGTGTCGGGATAGGCCTCGACGACCTGGACGATGCGCTTGATCTCTTTTTCCACCACTTCGCCGGAGCTGCCGCTGTGGGTGTCGAAGCCCATCACGCAGGCGCCCATGCGATCGATGAGGCGGCGGGCGGGATGCTCGGTCGCCGCGAAGAAGTCCGGTTCGGAAACCGCGACACGCAGCACCGGCATTTGCAAACGCGCGAACCATACGCGCACCGAGGCGGGAATGCGCTCCTCGGTCAGAATGCTCTGGAACAGCAGGGCGACGATCTCGATGGTGGCCCGCTCCACCGGCGTGGCGGCGGCTTGCTTGAGCGCCTGCTTGCGCTGCTGGAGGTCATCCAGCATCTGGTGGGCGCTGACGGGCACCGAATTGGCTTGCTGTTGCATGGCCGCGCCGACGGCGGAAGCGGCCTCCATGCGAACCGCGATGCTCTGCTGGGCGGCCGCGATGGCCGCGTTCAAGGCGGGCGAAGTCGGATGGGCATGGGCGGTGTCAGCGAACTCGGGCAGCTGCCGCCCCACCAGCTTGTTCAATCGCGTCAAGACGGCACCGGCATGGTCTGCCCCGCGGGTCAGGCCGCCCGCGCGGGTCACGGCCCCTGAATCACCGCCTTCGCCCGCACCGCCCATCACCGCCGTGGGCGCATAAGTGGACGGTGTCGCCCCGCCGCTTGCACCCGACGAGCGGGAACGGCGGATGAACGGCCGCAAATCGATTTCCGGCAGGACGCGCTGCCCGACGAGCCAACGGTTGACTTCGTGGTAGGCCTCTTCAGCGAAATGCGCGATCTCGTCGTGAAGGACCGGCTGCAAGAGTTGCCAGCCGTCGTGGCTCAAGCCTGCGGCTCGCCAGGCCGTCGTGGTGATGCGCGCCAGCACATGCGGGCGGAGGATGTCGTTGCTCTCCAATTCGTCGCGCCCTTCGAGGGCGCTGATGCGAGAACGCAGGTCGGTGAACTCCCAGGAAGCGCGGTCCATGACGGCCAACGCCAGCCGCGAGCTGAGTATTTCGCCTTCGATCGTGTCGTTGTCGACGAGGCTCATGCTGGAGGCGCGTTTTTCCGGGCCGGAGAGGTCGCCGAAGCGCGACATGGGGACCGAGCCGGTTTGCAACGCGCCTTCCAGCGTGGCGATCATGTTGCTGAGCCAGAAAGGCGCCGCTTTCTGGAGGTCATCGACGAGGTCGCGCCTGCGCATGACCAAAGCCCGCTCCGCCACCTGGCTGAGCTGGTGGCGGGCGGCCTGTTCTACCGACTGGACAACGTTGGGCACCGCATTGAGCAGGCCTTCCACGAAGCCGCGTCTGGCGCGTGCGGCCAAAGCCATTGAATTGGCATCAGTCGCCATGAAAAGTCAGTGGTGGACCATGGTTTGGGATCCACTGAACTCTACACCACCGCTCCCGCATTCGGATCATTGGGATCGGTCTCTTTGGATGGCCCGGATTTGAGTAAGTCCTCACGCTTGACGCCAAGCCACATGGCGATCGCCGCCGCGACGAACACCGAGGAATAGATCCCGAACAGGATGCCGATCGTCAAGGCCAGCGCGAAGTAATGCAGCGTGGGGCCGCCGAACTCCAGCATGGACACCACCATCATCAGCGTGCTGCCGTGGGTGATCATCGTGCGGCTGATCGTGCTGGTGATCGCATGGTCGATCACTTCCCGGGAATTGAGCTTGCGATACTTGCGGAAGGCCTCCCTGACCCGGTCGAAGATCACGACCGATTCGTTCACCGAGTAGCCCAGCACCGCCAACACCGCAGCCAGCACCGCCAGCGAGAACTCCCATTGGAAGTAAGCGAAGAAGCCCACGATGATGACCACATCGTGGAGGTTGGCGATGATGCCCGCCACCGCGAACTTCCATTCGAAGCGCAGCGCCAGGTAGATCATGATGCCGACCACCGTGAAAGCCAGTGCGATCGCGCCATCGCGCGCCAGCTCCGCCCCCACGGAAGGCCCGACGAACTCGCTGCGCTGCAGGTGCACCGGTTCAGACCCCACCGAACCGCAGACCGGCCGGCTGACCGATTCGCCTTTGTCGGTCTGTAGCTGTTGCGTGGAAACCGTGCTGCCCTCGGCCTGGCACAAAGCGCCGAAGACCCGGGTCACGATTTCGTCCTGTTTGAGGCCCGGCTTCAGCGGCACCCGGATCAGCACATCCCGGGAGCTGCCGAAATTCTGGACCTGCACCTCGCCGAAACCCAGTGCTTCAATGGTCTGGCGGGACTTGTTGATGTCGGCTGCCTGGGCGTAGGCCACCTCCACCACGGTGCCGCCCGTGAATTCGACGGAGAAATGCAACCCGCGGGTAGCGATGAAGAAAACCGCGGCCAGGAACGTGACCGCCGAGATGATGTTGAGCACCAGCGCGTGCCGCATGAACGGGATGTCGCGGTGGATGCGAAAGAACTCCATGTCCTTGTCCTTCTTGGATTCGTTGTGGCGCCGCCTCGAAGGCGGACGGCGCAAAAAAAGGTTTGCCAGCCAGCGATCAGGACTTGGTCAAGGCCGTTTCGGTGCCTTCCGGTTTCCAGACTTGGCCGATCGACAGGCCCTTGAGCTTCTTCCGGCGACCGTAGTAAAGATTGACCAGCCCGCGGGAGAACATCACGGCCGAGAACATGGAGGTCAAGATGCCGAGGCAATGCACCACGGCGAAGCCGCGCACCGGCCCGGAGCCGAAAGCGAGCAAGGCCAGGCCGGCGATCAAGGTGGTGACGTTGGAGTCGACGATGGTCGCGAAGGCCTTCTCATAGCCCGTCAGGATGGCCGCCTGCGGCGATGCCCCGGCCCGCAGCTCTTCCCGGATCCGCTCGTTGATCAGCACGTTGGAGTCGATGGCCATGCCCAGCACCAGCGCGATCGCCGCGATGCCGGGCAAGGTCAGGGTGGCCTGCATCAAGGACAGCACGGCGACCAGCAGCAGCAGGTTGAACGCCAACGCCAGGGTGGAGAACACGCCGAACAGCATGTAGTAGACGCACATGAACACCGCGATGGCGATGAAGCCGTACAGCACGCTGTTGAAGCCCATCCGGATGTTGTCGGCGCCCAGCGTCGGGCCGACCGTGCGCTCTTCGATGATCTCCATCGGCGCCGCCAGCGAGCCGGCACGCAGCAGCAGGGCCGTGTCGTTGGCCTCGGAGGGCGTCATGCGTCCGGAGATCTGCACGCGGCCGCCGCCGATTTCGCTGCGGATCACCGGCGCGGTCACCACTTCACCCTTGCCTTTTTCGAACAGCAGGATCGCCATGCGCTTGTTGATGTTCTCGCGGGTGACGTCCTTGAAGATGCGGGCGCCCTTGGCATCCAGGGTGAGGTTCACGGTGGACTCGTGCGTCTGGCTGTCGAAGCCGGGCTGGGCGTCGGTGAGGTTCTCGCCGGTCAGGATGACCTGGCGCTTCACCACCAGTCCGCCGCCGTTGCGATCCACATAGCGCTCCGTGCCGAACGGCACCGGGCCGGCGCCATTGGCCGCGGCAGCGGCCTCGGTGGATTCGTCCACCAAGCGGATCTCCAGCGTGGCGGTGCGGCCGATGATGTCCTTGGCCTTGGCGGTGTCCTGCACGCCGGGCAATTGAACGACGACGCGGTCCAAACCCTGCTGCTGGATCACGGGCTCCGAGACGCCCAGTTCGTTGACCCGGTTGTGCAGCGTGGTGATGTTCTGCTTCACCGCGACTTCCTGGACACGCCGCGCCGCATCGGGTTTGAGCACCCCGGTCAATTTGAAATCGGCGCCATCCGCGGCGCTGGTCCAGAGCAGGTCGGGCAGCTGGTCGGAGAGCAGGTTCTTCGCGCCGTTCAACGTCTCCGCGTCCCGGAAGCGAATGTCGACCTGGTTGCCGTCCCGGGAGATGCCGGCGTGGCGCAAGTTCTTGTCACGCAGCAAGGTGCGCACGTCGCCGGTCAGCGCCTCGGCTTTCTTGGTCAAGGCGGACTTCATGTCCACCTGCATCAGGAAGTGGACGCCGCCGCGCAGGTCCAGTCCGAGGTACATCGGCAAGGCATAAAGGGACGTCAGCCAATGGGGCGAACGGGAAACCAGGTTGAGTGCGACGATGTAGTTCGGGTCGGCGGCATCGGGGTTGAGCGCCTTGCCGATCGCGTCCTTGGCTTGGATCTGGGTATCGGTCGACGCGAACCGCGCCTTCACCGAATTGCCCTCGAATTGAACGAAGTCAGCCTGGATCTTGGCTTCGGCCAGGATGGCTTCCACCCGCGGGACCAATCCGGCGTCGAGTTTGAGCGTGGCCTTGGCGCTGCTGACCTGGACGGCGGGCGCCTCACCGAAAAAATTCGGCAGCGTGTAGATCACGCCCAGCAAGAGCGCCAGCGCCAGGACGGCGTATTTCCAGAGGGGGTAGCGGTTCATGTCGGCTTTCTAACGAGGCACGGCAGGGTGCTGGATCGCCGATGGACGGGATCGCCAGGCAATGTCCTGGCGAGGCCATCCATGGGCGGTTTCATTGGTTATTTGAACGTGCCCTTGGGCAGCACCTGGACCACGGAAGCGCGCTGGACTTGCATTTCCACGCCGTTGGAAACCTCCACGTGCACATAGGTGTCGCCCAGCTTGGCGATGCGCCCCAGGATGCCCCCGGCGATCACCACTTCATCGCCTTTCGCCAAGGCCTCGATCATGGCGCGGTGTTCTTTTTGCCGCTTCATTTGCGGCCGGATCATCACGAAGTACAGCACCACGAACATGAGGATCAGGGGCAGCATGGAGCTGATGCCTCCGAAGATGGAATCGGCAGCCGCAGCGGGCGCCGCTGGTGCGGCTTGCGCAAATGCGTTGGAAATAAACACGAGACGGTCCTTTGCTGGAATGAATATTCGACGCTCGGCCACTTTGGCAGCCGGATCAGGAAGCAAAACTTTGGGATTGTATTCGTGCGCCTATCGGATACCCCTCGGCGCAGGCAGGAAACGCCGTGCGAACTGGGCCGAAGCCATCGTCGGCAGGATGGCGCGGCCACGGCCCGAGTCCCTCCCCATGTGAGTTTGATTACGGGCAAAACAAGGTGCCCATGGGGCAACGCAGCCCGTTTCTTTAGCCGCATGGTGGGGCGGCGGATACCATCCTGGCCGGTGCCGGCATCAACAGTCGGCCGAACGAATTTTTTCCCCATGCCTCCAGTCCATCACGCAGGAGCCCCGATCCGATGCGCACCGATTTCCGCCACACCATGCGGGTCTACATGGAAGACACAGACCTCGGCGGCGTGGTCTTCTATGTGAACTACCTGAAGTTCTTCGAAAGAGCGAGGACCGAATGGCTGCGCAGCCGGGGTGTCCACCAAAGTGGATTGATGGGACGAGAAGGCGGCAGTTTCGCGGTGGTCGACACCAGCGTCCGATTCATTCGCCCGGCGAAACTAGACGATGAACTCGCGGTGACGGTTTCCTTGAAAGATCCGCAGCGGGCCAGTGTGGTGTTCTTCCAGCAAGCCTGGCGAGGCGGGGAGTTGCTGGCCGAGAATTCAACCCGCGTGATCTGGGTGAATCTGGAAACTTTCCGACCGGCCCGATTCCCGCAGAGTCTGCTTGGCCATCTCGCCGGGTTCGATACAAAGCAAAACGCCGACCATCCGGTCGGCGTTCGATCAACTGGCTAGTTGAATATGAATTTGGTTGCGGGGGCAGGATTTGAACCTACGACCTTTGGGTTATGAGCCCAACGAGCTACCAGACTGCTCCACCCCGCGACTGAGCCTTAGATTATGACACCTCTCGATGTGCGATGCAACAATTGCTCGACATAAAACTTCGAAGCGGTTGAGCGCCAGGTTTGCCTCCATCACGAAGGAAAGAAAAAGCCGACGCAAGGTCGGCTTTTCTATGACGCCGGCTCGGTAGAGCCAAGCATTATTTTTTACTCGGCCGTGTTGTCGGCCTCGGCCGCGTCAGCAACTTCAGGCCGATCAACCAATTCCACGAAAGCCATGGGCGCGTTGTCGCCGACACGGAAACCCATTTTCAAGATCCGGGTGTAACCGCCAGGACGGGCTTTGTAGCGCGGGCCCAGTTCATTGAAGAGCTTGGTCACGATGTCGCGATCGCGAAGGCGGTCGAACGCCAGGCGACGGTTCGCCAAGGTCGCTTCCTTGCTGAGGGTGATCAACGGCTCGACAACGCGGCGCAGTTCCTTGGCCTTGGGCACCGTGGTTTTGATGGCTTCATGACGAAGCAGCGAGACGCACATGTTGCGCAGCATCGCGAGGCGGTGCTCGGAGGTGCGGTTGAGTTTACGGAGTCCTTGACGGTGACGCATGGTGCATTCCTTTCTTTATAAAACCGGCAGCCGTATCAGGTACTGCCGGGTGCACCGGGCTGTGGCACAGCCCTTAATGGTTCAACGAACAGCTCGATGCCGACCTGCGACGATCGGCAGAAACTGCTCGACGTGGAAATAGATGGGAGGCTGCCTCAGAGGAAGCAGCCCTTCCGCATCAATGCTTATTTTCCCTCAATCAACGCTTGTCCAAGCCCTGCGGAGGCCAATTTTCCAAGCGCGCGCCCAGGGTGAGGCCGCGCGAAGCCAGAACTTCCTTGATTTCGTTGAGCGATTTGCGACCCAGGTTCGGCGTCTTCAACAGCTCGGTCTCGGTGCGCTGGATCAGGTCGCCGATGTAGTAGATGTTTTCCGCCTTGAGGCAGTTGGCGGAGCGGACGGTCAACTCCAACTCGTCGACCGGACGCAGCAGGATCGGGTCGAACTGCGCATTGCTTTGCTGCGGCTCGTTGAACGCGGCGATTTCGCTGCCTTCCAGTTGGGCGAACACAGCCAGTTGCTCGACCAGGATCTTGGCGGAAGCGCGGATGGACTCCTCGGGGGAAATGGCCCCGTTCGTGTGGATCTCCATCACCAGCTTGTCCAAGTCGGTCCGTTGCTCGACGCGAGCGCTCTCCACGGTGTAGCTCACGCGGGCAACCGGCGAGAAGGAAGCGTCCAGGACGATTCGACCGATCGACTTCGTGGCTTCGTCACCATACCGGCGCATCGTTCCGGGCACGTAACCACGGCCTTTTTCCACCTTGATCTGCATGTCCAGCTTGCCGCCCTGCGACAGGTTGGCGATGACGTGTTCGGGGTTGATGATCTCCACGTCATGCGGCGTCTGGATGTCGGCCGCGGTCACCGGGCCTTCGCCTTCCTTGCGCAAGACGAGGGTGACTTCATCCCGGTTGTGGAGGCGGAACACCACGCTCTTGAGGTTCAGCATGATGTGAACCACGTCTTCCTGCACACCGTCGATCGCCGAATACTCGTGCAGCACGCCAGCAATCGTCACCTCGGTCGGCGCATAGCCGACCATGGAGCTGAGCAGGACGCGCCGCAGCGCGTTGCCCAGCGTGTGGCCATAGCCGCGCTCGAAAGGCTCCAGCGTCACCTTGGCACGGTTGTGCCCGAGGGGTTCAACATTGATGGCTTTGGGTTTGAGCAGATTGGTTTGCATGAGGTCTTTCTTTCAATACCCTCGGTTCGTTACACCGATAAGGCTGAGGACCGGTCCACGGCGCGGCACAGCGGCCACGTCTTGGACAAGACATCGGCCGCCGAGCAGCCGACTCGATCCAACGAGACAGCCCCAAGCAGCCGGATGACGAACAAGAATCAACGCGAGTACAACTCGACGATCAGCGCCTCTTTGATGTCGGCACCGAATTCGTCGCGGTCAGGCGTCTTCTTGAAAACGCCTTCGAGCTTGCTGCCATCGACTTGCACCCAAGCCGGCATGCCCATGGATTCGGCCAGCTTGTAGGCCTCGGTCACGCGGAGTTGCTTCTTGGCTTTTTCGCGGACAGCCACCGTGTCGCCGACCTTGACCAGGAAAGAAGCGATGTTCACCACTTCGCCATTGACCGTCACGCCCTTGTGCGAGACCAGCTGACGCGCTTCGGCGCGAGTGGAAGCGAAGCCCATGCGGTAGACAACGTTGTCCAGGCGGGATTCGAGCAACAGCAGCAAGTTGGCGCCGGTGTTGCCTTTGCGGCGCTCGGCCTCGGCGAAATAACGGCGGAACTGGCGTTCCAGGACGCCGTACATGCGCTTGACTTTCTGCTTTTCACGCAGTTGCAAACCGAAGTCGCTGGTGCGGGAGCCCGAGGTGCGGCCATGTTGGCCCGGCTTGCTCTCAAATTTGCATTTGTCCCCGATGGGGCGACGAGCGCTCTTCAGGAAAAGGTCAGTGCCTTCACGGCGGGAAAGTTTGGCCTTGGGGCCGAGGTAACGTGCCACGATGAGTCCTTATTCAATCTGACGCAGAAGATCACGACTGCGCGAGTCTGGCGCGTGTTGTTGTGATTGCAAGCAATCGACGCTCAGACGGTGGGCTTCAAAAAATCAGCCAAGCGATCAATTGATCGCCCGGCTGAAACGACAAAGCCGACGTTGCCTTTCCGGCAACGCCGACCCTATGGAAGAGTGTCCTGATTCGCCAACTCAGATGCGGCGACGCTTCTGCGGGCGGCATCCGTTGTGAGGCACCGGCGTCACGTCGGAAATCAGGTTGATCCGGATGCCGAGCGACGCCAAAGCGCGCACCGACGATTCACGGCCAGGGCCCGGGCCTTTGATACGCACGTCCAGGTTCTTGATGCCTTGCTCCTGGGCAGCGCGGCCGGCAACCTCGGCGGCGACCTGCGCGGCGAACGGCGTGCTCTTGCGGGAACCCTTGAAGCCTTGGCCGCCGCTGGACGCCCAGGACAACGCACCACCCTGGCGATCGGTGATGGTGATGATGGTGTTGTTGAAGGAAGCGTGCACGTGCGCGATTCCGTCGGCAACGTTCTTGCGGACCTTCTTGCGCACACGTTGTGCGGCGGTGTTCGGTGCTTTAGCCATATGCTCTTTCTCTCAAGGCTTGTTCGTCAAACGAGTCAGTCGACAGTTAGCGGCAAAACCGCCGCATCACTTCTTGACCAGGGCACCGGACTTGCGCGGGCCCTTGCGGGTGCGCGCATTGGTCTTGGTGCGTTGACCACGGACAGGCAAACCACGACGATGGCGGAAGCCACGGTAGCAACCCAGGTCCATCAAGCGCTTGATGTTGATCGACATCTCGCGGCGCAAATCGCCTTCGATGGTCAGGCGACCGATTTCTTCCCGGATCTTTTCCAGGTCGGTGTCGGTCAAATCCTTGATCTTGCGATCAAAGGGCACATCGCAGCTCGTGCAGATCTTCTGCGCAGTCGTGCGACCGATGCCATAAATCGCAGTCAAGCCGATTTCAGCATGCTTGTGCGGAGGGATATTGATACCAGCAATACGTGCCATGTTCGTCCTCTAATTCGCTCGTCGTCGAAGCTATCAGCCTTGGCGCTGTTTGTGGCGCGGATCGGTACAGATCACACGCACCACGCCCTTGCGACGGATGACCTTGCAATTCCGGCACATCTTCTTTACCGATGCTGCAACTTTCATTCTTTTCTCCTAAGCCCCTGCAGGCCCGTTCTATAAACAATCGAAACCGCTTACCAAGAAGTTATGGCCTACTTGGCTCTAAACACAATTCGCGCCCGACTCAAGTCATAAGGCGTCAATTCAACAGTGACCTTGTCACCCGGCAAAATGCGGATGTAGTGCATGCGCATCTTTCCCGAGATATGACCAAGCACCACGTGCCCGTTTTCCAGCTTCACCCGAAAAGTGGCATTGGGAAGATTCTCAAGAATCTCACCCTGCATTTGAATGACATCGTCTTTCGCCATGCCTGCTATTTCGTTTTCTGCTGATGCAATTGATAACTTTTCAAACCACTAGCGTCAGCTGGCTTTGAAACTGGCCTTTTTCAGAAGCGACTCATATTGCTGGCTCATGACATAACTCTGCACCTGAGCCCAGAAATCCATGGTCACAACAACAATAATCAACAACGACGTGCCGCCAAAGTAGAACGGAACGTTGTACTTCAAGACCAAAAACTCCGGCAGCAAACAAACAGCGGTGATGTACGCAGCACCTGCCAAAGTCAACCTGGACAAAATCTTGTCGATGTGCCGCGCCGTTTGATCCCCAGGGCGGATGCCAGGAATGAAAGCTCCGCTCTTCTTCAGGTTCTCAGCAGTTTCTTTGCTGTTGAATACGAGGGCCGTGTAGAAGAAACAGAAGAATACGATGGCTGCAGCGTAGAGCAGCACATAAATCGGCTGCCCCGGCGACAAGAGGCTTGCAATGTCACGCAGCCACCGCATGCCATCACCGGTCGCGAACCACCCTACAACCGTGGCCGGCAACAAAATGATCGATGAAGCGAAAATCGGAGGAATCACACCGGACATATTCAGCTTCAATGGCAGGTGCGAAGACTGCCCACCATAGACCTTGTTGCCAACCTGGCGCTTAGCGTAATTGACCAATATCTTGCGTTGCCCGCGCTCGACGAACACCACGGCGTAAGTCACCGCTCCCACCAAAGCAATAATCACCAGACCGGAGAAGATGCTCATTGAGCCTTCGCTGATCAAAGTCGCAAACTGAGCCAGCGCGCCAGGCAAACCTGCAGCGATACCGGCAAAAATCAAAATCGAAATACCATTTCCCAGCCCGCGCTCGGTGATTTGCTCACCCAGCCACATCAAGAACATGGTTCCAGCTACCAAGCTGACTGCAGCAGTGAAACGGAATCCGAGTCCTGGAGCTATCACCAGCCCGGGCGAGCCCTCCAGGGCCAATGCGATACCCAATGCCTGGAAGATCGCCAAGCCCAAAGTACCGTAGCGGGTGTATTGCGTGATCTTGCGCCGACCGGATTCACCCTCTTTCTTGAGGGCTTCCAAGGTAGGCACCACATATCCCATCAACTGCATGATGATGGACGCCGAGATGTACGGCATGATGCCCAGAGCCAACACCGAGAACCGCGACAACGCTCCGCCGGAGAACATGTTCAGCAGGTTGAGAATCCCCCCCTGCTGCCCCTTGAAGAGCTGGGCCAGCTGGTTGGGATCGATTCCGGGAACCGGAATATGCGTGCCGATGCGATAAACCACCAGGGCCAGCAACAAGAACGTCAGCCGCCGGCGGAGGTCGCCGAACTTGCCGCTTTTGGCCAGCTGAGTCGCGTTGGTGGTGGTTGCCACAGTTCAGTATCCGTTGGAGTTGGTCAACAAACGATCAAGCGATCGAGCCGCCCGCGGCCTCAATCGCGGACTTGGCGCCGGCAGTGGCGCCGATGCCCTTGAGCGCGACCTTGCGGCTGATGCTGCCGGTCTTGATGACCTTCACGGTCTTCACCAGTTCGCCCACCAGGCCCGCCTGCTTGAGGGAGAGCAAGTCGACTTCGTCAGCGCCCAGGCGCTCGAGGTCGGTCAAGGTGACTTCCGCATTGAAGCGCAGCTGTGCGGACTTGAAGCCACGCTTGGGCAGGCGACGTTGCAAAGGCATCTGACCGCCCTCAAAACCCACTTTGTGATAACCGCCCGCACGCGACTTCTGGCCTTTGTGGCCGCGCCCGGCCGTTTTACCCAGGCCGGAGCCGATACCACGACCAACGCGGCGCTTGGCATGGGTGGAGCCTTCAGCAGGCTTGATAGTGTTCAGTTGCATGTTTTCGATTCCTCAGCGGCGTGCTTCAGAGCACCTTCACCAGGTAAGCAACCTTGGTGATCATGCCGCGCACGGCAGGCGTGTCTTCCAGGGTGAACTGGCTGTTCAATTTGCGCAAACCAAGGCCACGCACCGTCGCGCGGTGGGACTCGCGGGTTCCAGCAATGCTGCGAACCAACTTCACAGTGATCGTCTTTTTATCGCTCATGTCGCTTCTCCGTGCCCGCCCGATCAGTTGAGGATCTCTTCAACCGTGAGACCGCGCTTGGCCGCAATATTTGCGGGCGTGGTGGTGTTCTTCAAGGCGTCCAGCGTGGCGCGAACCAGGTTGTACGGATTGTTGGAACCCAAGCTCTTGCAAACGATGTCGGTGACACCGAGCACCTCGAACACGGCGCGCATCGGGCCGCCGGCAATGATGCCGGTGCCAGGTGCGGCGGGAGCCATCAGCACGCGCGAAGCGCCATGCTCGCCCGACACCTTGTGATGGATGGAACCATTCTTCAACGGCACCTTGATCAGGTTGCGGCGGGCATCCTGCATGGCCTTGGTCACGGCCACAGGCACTTCCTTCGACTTGCCTTTGCCCATGCCGATGCGGCCATCGCCGTCGCCAACGACGGTCAACGCGGCGAAACCGAGAATCCGCCCCCCCTTCACCACCTTGGTGACGCGGTTGACGGAAATCATTTTTTCCTTGAGTCCGTCTTCGCTGCCTTCTTGGGGACCGCGTGCTTGAAATTTAGTCGCCATCTTGAATCCTTGCTATTCGCCTATGCCGTCAAGGCGATCAGAACTGGAGGCCGGCTTCGCGAGCCGCTTCAGCCAAAGCCTTCACGCGGCCGTGGTAAGCGAACCCAGCGCGATCGAAGGCCACCTTCTCGATGCCCGCGGCTTTCGCCTTTTCGGCGATGCGCTTGCCAATGAGGGTCGCTGCAGCAACATTGCCACCCTTGCCCGCCGCGCCGAGCTCTTTGCGGACGGCGCTCTCAGCCGTGGAAGCGCTGGCGAGCACTTTCGCGCCGTCATCCGAGATGACGCTCGCGTAGATGTGCAAATTGGTGCGGAACACCGTCAAACGCGCCACGCGCTGCACCGCGATGCGGGCGCGGGTCTGGCGCGAGCGGCGGATGCGTTGATCTTTTTTGTTCAACATGTCATGCGCCCCTTATCACTTCTTCTTGGTCTCTTTGAGAGAGACCTTTTCATCGGAATAACGAATGCCCTTGCCTTTGTAAGGCTCCGGGGGACGAATCGCCCGCACCTCGGCAGCGATCTGGCCCACCACCTGGCGGTCGGCACCCTTGATCACGATTTCGGTCTGCGTGGGGCATTCCACCTTGATGCCCGCGGGCATGTCTTTGGCGACGGGGTGGGAGAAACCGATCTGCAAATTCAGCTTCTGACCTTGGGCCTGGGCGCGGAAACCCACGCCGACCAGCGTCAACTTCTTCTCGAAGCCCTTGCTCACGCCGTTGACCATGTTGGACAACAAGGCCCGCACCGTGCCGCTCATGGCATCGGCTTCGCTGGACTCGTTGGCCGCGGAAACGATCAGCACGCCGGCGTCGTTCTTGACGTTGACCAAGGCGTTGGCCTCGCGGATCAGCGTACCCAAAGCACCTTTGACGGTGATTTGATCGGCACCGATCGTCACATCCACACCCTTGGGAATGGAGATCGGCATCTTTCCTACTCGGGACATTTGCGGAGCTCCTTCTTAAGAGACGTAGCAGAGCACTTCGCCGCCGATGCCGGCTTGGCGAGCTTTGCGGTCGGTCATCACGCCCTTGGGCGTCGTGACGATCGCCACACCCAGGCCGTTCATGACGCTGGGGATGTCGTGGCGACCCTTGTAGATGCGCAGGCCTGGGCGGCTCACGCGCTCGATGTTTTCGATCACGGGACGACCCGCGTAGTACTTCAGCGCGATTTGCAACTGAGGCTTGGAAGCCTCTCCAACGATGGAGAAGCCATCGATGTAACCCTCATCCTTCAGAACCTGCGCGATGGCGGCCTTGAGTTTGGAAGAAGGCATCACGACGCTGGGCTTGTCGACCATCTGCGCATTGCGGATGCGGGTCAACATGTCAGCGATAGGATCACTCATGCTCATTCGATATCTCCTACCGATTTACCAGCTGGCTTTGATGATGCCGGGAATGTCGCCCTTGAACGCCAGTTCACGGATCTTGTTCCGGCCCAAACCGAATTTACGGAAGACGCCGCGCGAGCGCCCGGTCAATTCGCAACGGTTGCGCTGACGAGTGGGGTAGGCATTGCGAGGCAATTGCTGCAAGGCCAGGCGCGCCGCATAGCGCTCCTCGTCGGATTTCTTCGCATCGTTCGCGATGCCCTTCAGTTCCGCATACTTCTTCGCGTACTTGGCAACCAATTGCGTGCGCTTGAGTTCACGCTGGATAAGCGATGTCTTGGCCACGTTCTGCCCCTCAGTTCTTGAACGGAAATTTGAACGCAGCCAGAAGAGCCTTGGCTTCTTCGTCGCTCTTAGCGCTCGTCGTGATGCTGATGTTCAAACCACGCAACGCATCAACCTTGTCGTACTCGATTTCCGGGAAGATGATCTGCTCTTTGACACCGATGTTGTAGTTGCCACGGCCGTCGAAAGAACGACCGGAAATGCCGCGGAAGTCGCGGACGCGGGGCAACGCGATGGTGACAAAGCGGTCCAGGAACTCGTACATCTGGACGCCACGCAGGGTGACCATGCAGCCGATGGGCACGCCGTCACGGATCTTGAAACCGGCGATGGCCTTCTTGGACTTGGTCACCACGGGCTTTTGCCCGGCGATCTTGGTCAGATCGCCCACGGCGTGATCCATGACCTTCTTGTCGGAGACCGCTTCGCTGACACCCATGTTCAGGGTGATCTTGGTCAAGCGGGGCACCTGCATCGGAGACTTGTAGCCGAACTTGGCGGTCAGTTCAGCGGCGATCTTGTCGCGGTAGACCGCTTGAAGACGCGCGACCTTGGGGGCGGTTTGTTGTTGAGCCATGTCTGCCTCTTACGCCTTGATTTCTTCACCACTGGACTTGTAGACGCGAACGCCCTTGTCCTTGGTCTTGCGCGATTGCTGCTCGGCGTCGCTGAGCAGCTTGATGCCGACGCGATCGGCCTTGCCCGTCGCGGGGTTGAAGATGGCCACGTTGGATTGATGGATCGACATCGCCTTCTCGACCACACCGCCGGTAGCACCCTTCATCGGGTTCGGCTTGACGTGTTTCTTCACGACGTTGACACCCTCGACCACGATGCGCTCTTCATCGACGCGCCGGGTGACGGTGCCGCGCTTGCCCTTGTCGCGGCCGGTCAGCACGATGACCTGGTCGCCCTTGCGAATCTTGTTCATGGCCTGTCCTTCCAGCCTTCTCAGAGCACTTCCGGCGCCAGCGAGACGATCTTCATGAAGCGCTCGGTGCGCAGCTCGCGCGTGACCGGGCCGAAGATGCGGGTGCCGATAGGCTCCAGCTTGGCATTGAGCAGCACAGCCGCATTGCCGTCGAACTTCACCAGGGAACCGTCCTGGCGACGGACACCCTTGGCGGTGCGAACGACGACGGCGCTGTACACCTCGCCTTTTTTCACGCGGCCGCGAGGCGCAGCCTCTTTGATGCTGACCTTGATGACATCACCAATGCCAGCGTAACGACGCTTCGAACCGCCAAGCACCTTGATGCACATGACGGATTTCGCGCCAGTGTTGTCCGCGACGTCGAGCCGCGATTGCATTTGAATCATTTTTAAGTCCCCAACTTGCACCGCACCCGCCACAAGGCGAATCGCGATCAGTCTTGGGCCCGTTGCCATCAGGCAGCCATTTGCCTGAGGACACTTGGGGCGAAGCCGGCTTCTTGATTTGCCGCATTGAATGCAAACCAGAACTTCCAGCGAAGTTTTCGATTATCTATCGAACTTCAAGACGCTGTCAACAGCGGTGCGGGTATTTTTCAAAAATTGATGCGGCGGTGCGGGCCGCCGCGCGAAACGAAAATTCAGCGGTGGATTCGCCAGTCCATCAAGCCCGCAATTGTTTGGCCTGCGCGAGCATCGTGCCCGCATCGCTGACTTCGAATTTGCCAGGCGCTTCGACGTTCAAGGACTTGACCACGCCATCGATCACCAGCATCGAGTAACGCTGGGAACGCAACCCCATCCCACGACCGGTCAGATCCAGGGTCAAGCCCGTGGCGCGCGTGAAGTCGGCGCTGCCGTCAGCCATCATGCGAACTTTCCCAGCGACTTTCTGGTCCCGGGCCCAGGCCCCCATGACGAACGCGTCATTGACCGAAATGCACCAGATTTCGTCAACCCCGGCAGCCCGCAATGCTTCGGACTGCTGGACATATCCAGGGACGTGCTGCGCAGAGCAAGTCGGCGTGAAAGCGCCGGGCAGAGCAAAAACGGCAATGGTTTTGCCCTTGGTGGCGGTCGCGATGTCGAAACTATTGGGACCGATCGAGCACCCCTCGCCTTCGACTTCAATGAACTCCTGCAGACTGCCCTCTGGCAACCTATCGCCGACTTTCAACATGGTGCAGCATCTCCGAAAGGAAAAAGGCCAATAAAAACGGCCGGGCCGCTAACTGGTAGCGCTCCGGCCGAGTCACTATTTCCGCAGCCCCATCCAGCGCCACGGACACATGGGATTAAACGGAACGGGCCTTCTCGACCAAGCGCGTCACCACCCATGCCTTCGTCTTCGAAACGGGACGGGTTTCGGCGATTTCGACCACGTCGCCCAGCTTGTACTCGCCCTTCTCATCGTGGGCGTGGTACTTGCTGGACTTCGCGACGATCTTGCCGTACAGCTCGTGCTTGGTACGGCGCTCGATCAGCACGGTGACCGTCTTGCTGCGCTTGTCGCTGACCACCCGGCCAACGAGGGTGCGGGTGTTCTTGGCAACAGGCGCCGCCGCGGGCGTTGCGGTAGTTGCGGATGCGCTCATTTGGCGGCCCCTTCTTTCTTCTTGGCGGCCAGGATGGTTTTGGCGCGCGCAATGTCACGGCGGGTCTTGCCCAGCTGCGAGTGGTTGGTCAACTGCTGGGTGGCGCGCTGCATGCGCAGGCCGAAGTGCGCTTTCAGCAGCTCGGCGATCTCTTTTTCGAGACCGGCGACATCCTTGGCGCGGAGATCAGATGCTTTCATGTGGATTGACTCCGTAACGCTTAAGCGCCGACTTGGCGTGCCACGAAGGTGCACTTCAAGGGCAGCTTGGCAGCCGCCAAAGTGAAGGCTTCGCGAGCCAACTCTTCAGCCACACCGTTGATTTCATAGAGCACCTTGCCGGGCTGGATCTCGGCGACGTAGTACTCGGGGTTGCCCTTGCCGTTGCCCATGCGGACTTCAGCGGGCTTCTGCGAGATCGGCTTGTCCGGGAAGACGCGGATCCAAATCCGGCCGCCGCGCTTGACGTGACGGGAAATGGCGCGACGCGCCGCTTCGATCTGCCGGGCGGTCAGGCGGCCACGCTCGGTGGCCTTCAAACCGAAGTCGCCGAAAGACACCTTCGCGCCACGGGTGGCGACGCCGGTGTTGCGGCCCTTTTGTTCCTTGCGGAACTTTCTGCGTGCAGGTTGCAGCATGTTGTTTATTCTCCTTTGGCGTCAGCAGGCGTCGCAGCCTTGCGGACGCGCTTGACGGCCGGCGATTTGGCGTCACCGGCAGCAGCTGCATCAGCCGGGCGACCGGCAGGGGCACCTGCAGCAGAGCGAGGCGCACCGCGGTCGAAACCAGGACCGCCGCTACGGCCACCACGGCCATCAGGCGCGCCGCCAGGACGCGAGTTGCGGCGGGGGCGGCGGTCGTCTTCAGCGCCGGGGGGCGTCACGATGCCAGGCGCTTCGCCATTGGCCAGGCGGTCGCCGCGGTACACCCAGCACTTCACGCCGATGATGCCGTAGGTCGTCTTGGCTTCGGAGAAGCCGTAGTCGATGTCGGCCTTCAGGGTGTGAAGGGGCACGCGACCTTCGCGGTACCACTCGCAGCGGGCGATTTCAATGCCGTTCAGGCGGCCGGAAGACATCAGCTTGATGCCCTGGGCGCCCATGCGCATCGCGTTCTGCATGGCGCGCTTCATCGCGCGGCGGAACATGATGCGCTTTTCCAGCTGCTGGGTGATCGAGTCGGCGATCAGCTGGGCATCGACTTCAGGCTTGCGCACTTCCTCGATGTTGACAGCGACCGGCACGCCCAGGCGGCGGGTCAGTTCGGCCTTGAGGTTCTCGATGTCCTCACCCTTCTTGCCGATCACGACGCCAGGACGCGCGGAGAAGATGGTGATGCGGGCGTTCTTGGCGGGGCGCTCGATCAGGATGCGCGAAACGGCGGCGCTCTTGAGCTTGGCCTTCAGGTATTCGCGAACCTTGAGGTCTTCGGCCAGCATGGTGGCGAAGTTCTGGTTCGATGCATACCAGCGGGATGCCCAGTTACGGGTGACAGGCAGACGGAAGCCTGTTGGATGAATTTTTTGTCCCATGGTCGTGCTCTCAGTTGCCCACGGTGATGTAGATGTGGGCGGTCGGCTTGCTGATACTGTTGCCGCGGCCCTTCGCGCGGGCGGAGAACCGCCTCAGCGTGGCGCCTTGCTCCACATAGATCGTCTTGACCTTCAGCGTGTCGATGTCGGCGCCATCGTTGTGCTCGGCGTTCGCGATCGCGGACTCGAGGCACTTCTTGATGATGCCGGCAGCGCGCTTGGGCGTGAAGGTGAGGATGTTCAGGGCTTGCGCCACTGACCTGCCGCGGACCAGGTCCGCCACCAGCCTACCCTTGTCGGCGGACAGGCGGACACCGCGGACGATTGAACGGGTTTCCATCGTCGTCATCCTCACTTCTTATTGGCTTTTTTATCGGCCGGGTGCCCCTTGAACGTGCGGGTGAGCGCAAATTCGCCGAGCTTGTGGCCCACCATCTGGTCCGAGATGTAGACCGGAACGTGCTGCTTGCCGTTGTGCACGGCGATGGTCACGCCGATGAAATCGGGCAGGATGGTGGAACGGCGCGACCAGGTCTTGATCGGCTTCTTGTCTTTCGCGGCAACCGCCTTCTCGACTTTCGCACGCAGGTGCTGGTCGACGAACGGGCCCTTCTTGAGCGAACGAGTCATTGTCCGTTCCCCTTACTTCTTGCGGCGCGAGACGATCATCGTCTGCGTGCGCTTGTTGTTGCGAGTGCGGTAGCCCTTGGTCAGCGTGTTCCACGGCGACACAGGCGCTTGGCCCTCGCCGGTGCGACCTTCGCCACCACCGTGCGGGTGGTCCACCGGGTTCATGGCGACGCCGCGAACCGTCGGGCGGATGCCCTTCCAGCGGATCGCGCCGGCCTTGCCATACTGGCGCAGGCTGTGCTCTTCGTTGGACACTTCGCCGATCGTGGCGCGGCAGTCGATGTGGATCTTGCGGACCTCGCCAGAACGCAGGCGAACCTGCGCGTACACGCCTTCACGCGCCAGCAGCGTGGCGGAGGTGCCGGCGGAGCGGGCGATCTGCGCACCCTTGCCCGGCAGCATCTCGATCGCGTGGATGATGGAGCCCACGGGGATGTTGCGGATCGGCAGGGTGTTGCCGGCCTTGATCGGCGCTTCCGCGCCGCTCAGGACGGTCGCACCGACTTCCAGGCCGCGCGGCGCGATGATGTAGCGGCGCTCGCCGTCGGCGTAGCACACCAGCGCGATGTGGGCCGTGCGGTTCGGGTCGTACTCGATGCGCTCCACCTTCGCGGGGATGGCGTCCTTGTTGCGGACGAAATCGACGACACGGTAGTGGTGCTTGTGACCACCGCCCTTGTGGCGGATCGTGATGTGGCCGTTGTTGTTGCGGCCCGCGTTCTGCATCTGCGGCTCGAGCAAGGACGCCTCGGGGCGACCCTTGTAGAGGTGCGCGTGCACCACCTTGACCACGCCGCGGCGGCCTGGCGAAGTTGGCTTGACTTTGATGACGGCCATTTACGCAGCCTCCCCGGAGAAATTGAGCTCTTGTCCCGCCTTGAGGGAGACATAGGCCTTCTTGACGTGGTCGCGGCGGCCGATCGACTTGCCGAAACGCTTGACCTTGCCTTTTTGCACGACGGTCGAGACGGACTCGACCTCGACCTTGAACATCAGCTCGACGGCGGCCTTGATTTCGGGCTTGGTCGCGTCGCGCAGGACCTTGAACAACACCTGGTTGTTCTTCTCGGCGACGTGGGTGGCCTTTTCGCTGATGATCGGCGCCACCAGCACTTGCGCCAGTCGGCCTTCGTTGTGCTTCGGACGCACGGCTTGTTGCGAGGTGCTCATGCGAACATCTCCTTGATTTGCTCGACGGCCGCCTTGGTCACCAGCACTTTCTTGAAGTGCACCAGCGCCAGGGGGTCGGCGTGACGGGGCTCGACCACCAGCACATTGGCCAGGTTGCGCGAAGCCAGGAAGAGGTTGTCGTCCAAGTCGTCGGTGATGACGAGCACGGAGTCCAGGCCCATGGCCTTGAACTTGGCGGCCAGCGCCTTGGTCTTCGGGGAATCAACCGTCAGGGAATCAACGACAGCCAGGCGGCCTTCGCGCGCCAGCTGCGAGAAGATGGAGGCCATGCCGGCCCGGTACATCTTCTTGTTGACCTTTTGGGTGAAGTTTTCGTTCGGGCTGTTCGGGAAGATGCGACCACCCCCGCGCCACAGCGGCGAGGAAGTCATACCGGCGCGTGCGCGGCCGGTGCCCTTTTGGCGGAAAGGCTTCTTCGTGGAGTGCTTGACCGCGGCGCGGTCGAGCTGGGCGCGGGTGCCTTGGCGCGCGTTGGCCTGGAAGGCCACGACGATCTGGTGCACCAACGCCTCGTTGTATTCGCGAGCAAACACGGTGTCAGGCGCGTCCACCTTGGCGGTAGCCTGGCCTTGCTCGTTCAGGAGCTCGAGCTGCATCAGTTGGCTCCTTTCTTGATCTTCACCTTGACGGCCGGGCGCACAACCACGTGGCCGTTCTTGGCGCCGGGGACCGCGCCGCGCACCAGCAACAACTGGCGGGCCTCGTCAACGCGGACGATGTCCAGGTTCTGGATGGTCTTGGTGACGTCGCCCAGGTGGCCGGACATCTTTTTGCCGGGGAACACGCGCCCCGGGTCTTGCGCCATCGAGATCGAGCCGGGCACGTTGTGCGAACGGCTGTTGCCGTGCGAAGCGCGTTGCGAACCGAAGTTGTGGCGCTTGATCGTGCCGGTGAAGCCCTTGCCGATGGAGGTGCCTTGCACGTCCACGACTTGGCCCACCGCGAACACGCTCACGGGCACTTGCGCGCCGGGCTTGTATTCAGCGGCGACTTCCGCGGGCACGCGGAACTCTTTGAGGATTTCGCCGGCTTCCGCACCGGCCTTGGCCAGGTGCCCAGCTTCGGGCTTGGTGACGCGGGAGGCCTTGCGGCTGCCGAAAGCGACTTGGATGGCGTTGTAACCATCGGTCTCGGTGGT
Organism: uncultured Burkholderiales bacterium; assembly: GCA_966211815.1. Taxonomy (GTDB): domain Bacteria; phylum Pseudomonadota; class Gammaproteobacteria; order Burkholderiales; family Burkholderiaceae_C; genus JANPCX01. Next base: position 740 of record CBIHOD010000007.1, on the reverse strand, counting down.
CTTGACCTGGGTGACGCGGTTGTTGGACACGTCCAGCACCGTCACGGGAACGGCATCGCCGTCGTCCGTGAAGATGCGCATCATGCCCACCTTGCGGCCCAGCAATCCCAGGCGCTGGCCCGGATCAGTGGTCGTCATAAATATTCTCCAGCCCCCAACGCCTTCAGCGGCGAGGAAGCCTTTGTTGCGAAGGCCCGACATCGATTGGCCGGGCTGACTATTGGCGGCTCGAGCCTGAACTCAAGACCGCTGCCTACGCAACCTGCCCGCAAGAAGCGGACAAGTCGCGAAAAGCCTGCGAGTATAAACAGCCGCGGGCGAACCCGCAACTGCCTCACTTTTTAACGCGCTTACTGCAGCTTGATTTCGACGTCAACGCCCGCGGGCAGGTCGAGCTTCATCAAGGCGTCGACCGTCTTGTCGGTCGGGTCGACGATGTCCATCAGGCGCTGGTGCGTGCGGATCTCGAACTGGTCGCGCGAGGTCTTGTTGACGTGCGGCGAACGCAGGATGTCGAAACGCTGCATGCGGGTCGGCAGGGGCACGGGGCCCTTGACGATCGCGCCGGTGCGCTTGGCGGTGTCAACGATTTCCAAGGCGGACTGGTCGATCAACTTGTAGTCGAAAGCCTTGAGGCGGATGCGGATCTTTTGCTTGGTAGACATGGCTGTTGATCCTCGTGATTACTCGATGATCTTGGCCACGACGCCGGCGCCGACGGTGCGACCGCCTTCGCGGAT
>CBIHOD010000006.1:0-113334 GCA_966211815.1 uncultured Burkholderiales bacterium | reverse complement strand
CGATGCCGATGATCTTGTCGGCGCCCACCATCTTCGCGCCCTGGATCACGTTGAGGCCGATGCCGCCGAGGCCGAACACCGCGATGTTCGCGCCCGCCTCGACCTTGGCGGTGAACACCACCGCGCCGATGCCCGTGGTCACGCCGCAGCCGATGTAGCAGACCTTGTCGAAGGGGGCGTCGCTGCGCACCTTCGCCAGGGCGATTTCGGGCACCACGATGTGGTTGCTGAAGGTGCTGGTGCCCATGTAGTGCAGGATGGGCTCGCCGCCGATGGAGAAGCGGCTGGTCGCGTCGGGCATCAGGCCCTTGCCCTGGGTGCCGCGGATCAGCTGGCACAGGTTGGTCTTGCGGGACAGGCAGAACTTGCATTGCCGGCATTCGGGCGTGTAAAGCGGGATGACGTGGTCGTCCTTGCGCAGGGACGTCACGCCCGGCCCCACGTCGACCACCACGCCGGCGCCCTCGTGGCCGAGGATGGCGGGGAACAGACCTTCCGGGTCGGCGCCGGACAGCGTGTAGTAGTCGGTGTGGCAGATGCCGGTGGCCTTGACCTCCACCAGCACTTCGCCGGTTTTCGGGCCTTCGAGGTCGACGGTTTCGATCGTCAGGGGCTGGCCGGCTTTCCAGGCGACGGCGGCGCGGGTCTTCATGGCGGGGGCTCTCTTTCTTTCCAGCGTGGCGGGGCGTTGGGAAGGGCCGATTCTCGCTCGCGGGACCTTGGGCGGACGGCATCCGCCATCGCGCAGGGGGCATTCACGGCCGACGCGAGCCCGCGCTGGCTCAAGGCGTTGCGCGCCGCACCACCGCCGGCTCGGCCGCAGCGAAATCCGCAGGCGCGTTGATGTTGAAGAATTCCCGCGGATCGTCGAAAGGCACTCGCACCGCACCCACCTGGGCCAGCCAGGCCTGCACGGCCCGCCCTCCCTGTCCAAGGTAGGCGGCCAGGCCGTCCCGCACCGACCGGTGGGCCAGGCAGAACACGGGGTGCACCGGATGCCGGGCGTCGCCGGGCGTAGCTGCCACGGCCACGGCGGCGTGGGGCGGCAGGCCCTGGGCCGCCTCGGCGAGGCGGTCCACCAAGTCGGACGGGAAACCGGGGCAATCGCAGGGCACGGTGACGAGCCACGGCGTCGCGCTGGCGCCCAAGGCCGCGAGCAGGCCGGCCAAGGGCCCCAGCGGGCCCATGCCCTGCGCATCGCTGACGACCGGGTGGCCATGGGCCGCATAGGCGCCCAGGTTGCGGTTGGCGCTGACGATCAGCGCGCCGACCTGGGGCGACAGGCGCTCAATCGCATGGCCGGCCAGCGTCGTTCCGCGGTAAGGCATCAATCCTTTGTCGACGCCCCCCATGCGCCGGCCCTGGCCGCCTGCGAGCACGGCACCGGTGATGTCCTGGCGTGGGATCGTCATGGCCCGGGAAGATGGCGCTCGGCCGGGCCGCGGTCAGCCGCCGATGTAGTGCATTTCGACGCGGGGCGGCGGCAGGCCGGCACCGGCGCCTGGCGACAGCTCGCGGGGCGCGCGCGTCTCCGAATAGCGGTCCTGCCGCTGCGCCCAGACGGCGGCGATGCGGCCGGCCAATTCGGCGTCATCGGCGCCGCCGCGCAGCAGCGCGCGCAGGTCATGCCCCTGGTGGGCGAAAAGGCACAGGAAGAGCTTGCCCTCGGTGGACAGCCGGGCGCGGTTGCAATCGCCGCAGAAGGCCTCGGTGACGCTGGAGATCAGGCCGATCTCCCCCTGCCCGTCGGCATGGCGCCAGCGCTTGGCCGTCTCGCCGGGCTGCGCGGCTTCGAGCGGCTGGAGCGGGAACACCGCCTGCAGCCGCGCCAGCACTTCGCTGGAAGGCAGCACGTGCGACATGCGCCAGCCATTGCTTTCGCCGACATCCATGTATTCGATGAAGCGCAGCGCCACGCCGCTGCCGCGGAAATGGCGGGCCATCGGGACGATCTCGCCGTCGTTGACGCCGCGCTGAACCACCATGTTGACCTTGATCGGCCCCAACCCCGCCTCGCGCGCCGCTTCGATGCCGCGCAGCACCGACGACACCGGGTGGTCGGCGTCGTTCATGCGGCGGAAGATGCCGTCGTCCAGTGCGTCCAGGCTCACGGTGACGCGCCGCAAGCCGGCGTCCTTGAGGGCGCGCGCCTTCTGTGCCAGCAGGGAGGCGTTGGTGGTCAGCGTCAGGTCCAGCGGCTGCCCTTCCGGCGTGCGCAGGCGCGCCAGCATCTCGACCAGGCGTTCCAGGTTCTTGCGCAGCAGCGGCTCGCCGCCGGTGAGCCGGATCTTGCGCACCCCGTGCGCCACGAAGGCGCCGGCCAACCGCGTGATCTCCTCGAAGCTCAGCAGGGCCTGCTGCGGCAGGAAGGCGTGGCCCGCGCCGAAAACCTCGCGGGGCATGCAATAGGTGCACCGGAAGTTGCAGCGGTCGGTCACGGAGATGCGCAGGTCGCGCAGCGGGCGCCGCCGGGCGTCCAGCAGAAGGCCGGCGGGCGGCGTGGAAGCGGCCGGCGGCAGGGGTGCCGCGCGGCGCGCGTCAACGAGGGGAATGACTCTGTCGCTCATCACCCCCGGATTGTGCTACCGCCCCGGCCGGGGCCGCCACCGTCGCGGCCTGGATCCGGGATGGGGGGAACGGCAGGCTGCCGGGCCGTCAGTTGTTGCTGTAGAAGGAGTTCGCCGCGGGTGACGCGGCGCCGGGGTGCAGGCCGAGGGAGGACATGGCCGGCGCGCCGACCGGCGCCGCCGTCGGCATGGTTTGTGGCGGCACGCCGGCGGCCGGGGCTGCGGGCCGGCCGGCATCGCCGCCGGCCACCTGCGGCGCGCGGCGCGCACCGGTGAAGCGTTGGGTCCAGTAGGCCTGGCGCATGTCTTCCACCCGGACCTCGCTGCCCGAGCGCGGCGCATGGATGAACTTGCCTTCGCCCACATAGATGCCGACATGGGAGAAAGTGCGCTTCAAGGTGTTGAAGAAGACCAGGTCGCCCGGCTTCAGCTCTTCGCGGCCGATGGACACCAGGCTGGAAGACTTGGCCTGCTCGTCGGCGCGGCGCGGCAGGATCAGGCCGACGCTCATCTCGAAAATGTGGCGCGTGAAGCCGCTGCAGTCGAAGCCGGTGTCTTCCGAGGTGCCGCCGCGCTTGTAGGGCACGCCCAGGAAGTTCATCGCGGTCAGGACCATGTCGGATGCCCGGTCGCGCACCTGCTGCACCAGGCCCGGCGTACCGGCATCGGCGGCTTCCTTGGCGGAGGCCGGCCCGGGCGGACTGGAAAAGTTGGCGAGCAAGCCCTTTTCGGCCAGGAACTTGGTGACGGGGTCGGCGGTGTCCGAGGGAGGGGCCGACCAGGCCGGCGATGACGAAGCCGTTGCCGCCGCCATGGCCAACGCGAGCATCCAACGGCGAGCCGCCGGGCGGGGGGTCGCGGGGATCAAAAACCGGGGGGAAAACGGCATGGCGCGCAGGATAGGCGATGCCCCAGGCGGGCGTCAACCTTGAATAAGTGAGCTTTTACTGGTGTTTGCAACCGTCTGTCATACCCTTTCGCACCGCGGAAAACCGCACGGATTCAAGGTTTCAGGAGAACTTCCTCGACGAATTTCACGGTCGAGAGGAAGAGGAAATCCGCGTTTTCCCTGCGCGAGAAGCCGGCGCCGTCGTCGGCGCGCAGGTACCACAGGGGCGGCCCGCGGTCTTTCAGGCGCTGGACGACTTGCTCGGCCCCGGTCTCGTTCCCGCCCAGCGCGATGAACAGCGGCTTGGCGATCTTGTCGATCTGGTTCAGCGGCGCGGTTTTCTCGAAGAACTCCCGCACCGCCGGGTCGCGCTCGTCGCCGAACTCGGCGCGGCGCTGGGCCAGCCGCTCGCCTTCGGCATGGGCCAGGAAAGCCGCGAGGTGTCCAGGCGCGCCCAGCGCCAGCGTGCCGGCGATGCGGTCGTTGAAGGTTGCGGCCGCGGCCATCGCCATGTAGCCGCCGTAACCGGCGCCGGTCACCAGCACGCGCGAGGCGTCCAGGCCGGGTTGCAGCGCGATCCAGTCCAGCAGGGCGCCGACGTCCCTGACCGCGTCCTCGCGCAGCACGCCGTCGTCCAGCGCCGCGAAGGATTTGCCGAAGCCCGAAGAGCCCCGCACATTGGGTTCGAGGATCGCCACGCCCAGCTCCTGCACCAGGTAGTTCCAACGGTTCAGGAAACCGGCGGTGGCCTGGGCAGCGGGGCCGCCGTGCATCACCAGCAGCACCGGCCGTTTGCCGTGAAACCGGGCGGCAGGCGGCGTGGCGAGCAGCCCCGACAACTCGCGGCCGTCGAACGTGGTCCAGCGGACCACCTGCTGCCCGGCGAAAGCCGCCGGGTCGAGCCCGGCCGGCGACTGGGCGCGCGTCCACGGCACCGGCTCGCCGGAGGGCAGGTCCAGCACCTGGACCTGGCCCGGGGTTTTCTGGTTCGAGACGGCGACGGCCAACTGCCGAGCCTGGGGCCCGAAGGCGATGGAACGCACGGTGCCGGCGGGCAGGCTGGCCAGGCTGGGCTGCGGCGGCGGTGGTTGCAAACCGTCGGTGTCGACCAGGCGCAGCTCGCTGCGGCCTTCGACATTGACCGCGAAGGCCAACCACTTGCCATCGGCGGACAAGTCGGCCGCCTGCACGTCCCAGGGCAGCGGCGCCTGCAGCGGATCGAGCCGGCCGCTTTCGAAGTCGTGGGACATCAATTGGCGGAATTCGCTTTCCTTGTCGGTGACCAGGAAAAGCCGTTTGCCGTCGGCGGAGAAACCGACCGACTCATGGACCGCCGCAGGCCCGGCCGGCTCTTTCGGCAGCAGCCGGCCGAGCTGGCCGGTGGCGGTGTCGAGCACCCAGACGCTGGAGCCTCCGGCGTCGGAGAAAGGGTCGGACCGGTTCAGCGCCAGACGCAGCCCGTCGGCGGACACGCCACCGGCCGACCACCCCACGCCCGGCAGGTCCGCGAGCTTGCGCCTGGGGCCGCCGGGCTGCAGCGGGTCCATCGCCCAGAGCGCCGCGCCGGGCAAGGCGCCGCCGCGCCCCAGGGGCTGGGACAGGTACAGCAGTTGGGAAGGCCGCGACTGCGCCGGGGAACCGGGCAGCCAGCCCAGGATGGCGCAAGCCTCGTCCGCCGGGCTCAAGCCGGTGACGGCGCGTTTGCCGCCGCCTTCCAGGTCGAGCCGGTAGAGCCGGAAGGCCTCGCTGCCCTCGGGCGCGCGCTGGTATACGAGGTAGCGGCCCTCCAGTGGTTCGTAGCTGCCGCGGGTGACGGGTTCGATGCCGGACGTGAGCTGCTCGGCCGCGCCCATCGGTTCCCGCAGCCGGAAAAGCTGGGGCGCGTTCGTCCCCGCGGGGCGGTGGCTCACGAGCATCTCGGCGTGCGAAGGGTGCCAGGCGACGAAAGCATGTCCGCGGAAGTCGGCATAGGCCGACACCTGCTCGGCCAGCTGCATCGGCACCGGAGGCACGCCCTGCACCAGCAAGCCGGGGCCGGGCAGCAGCACTTCTTCTTCGGCCGCCGGCCCGGCCGGCTGGGCGGCGGCGAATGCGCCGTGCAGCCACAAAGCGCCGGCGAACAACAGCGAAGCGCGGCGCCGGGCCGCCGTCCATCGGCTTTCCATGGTGTCTTTCCCCTCCGAATATCGGCCGCGAAGCCCGGCATTCTCGCAGCCGCATCGCAAGCCCATGGCCCGGCCTCGGGCCGGTCGACAGGGGAAACTAACCCTGCCGCGGCCGGACCCTGTCTTGGACCAGGCGGTCGACGCAAGCGCCCAGCTGCAACGGGCAGCACGGCTTGGGCAGGTAGACGTCGTACTGGTCGAAGCCGCTGCGCACCGTGGGCTCGTCCACGCCGGTGTGCATGGCGATCATCGAAGCGCGGGTGCGCGGGTCGCCGCGCAGCGCGCGGCCCACGGCCATGCCGTCCAGGCCGGGCATCTCGACGTCCAGGAGGACGGCGTCGAAATCTTCCCGGCCGGCCGCTTCGAGCGCCGCCAAGCCGCTGTGGGCGACCCGGACGCTGTAACCCAGCGCTTCCAGGGTGGCCTGCACCACCGCCAGCACCTCGGCGGAGTCGTCGACCGCGAGGATGCGGCCTTTCGCGGCGGTGGTTTCGTCAGTGAGTTGCATGGCCGCCCAGCTTAGCGAAGACCCCCTCCCGCGGATAGGCGCTCCGGCGCCCGGCGCGGGGCCGGCAGGCCGCTGCCCGAAAACCGGGCAACCCGGCCGCCGGCCTTTTCCCAAGGAACCGTCAAACGCTTATCAGCAGGTTGTGCACAGCGTTATCCACGGAAGAACCCGGCCTGAATTTTTTTCTATCGGAAACGCCGTGCGCATGCATGGGCCCGGTCAATCCGAGGGCTTCAGCAAAGTCTGTTCGACGAATTTCACCGTGGAGAAGAAGAGGAAATCGGCGTTCTCCTTCCTGGCGAAGCCGTGCCCTTCGTTTTCGGCGCGCAAGTACCACACCGGCCGGCCGAGCTCTCGCAACTTGGCGACCATCTGCTCGCTCTCGGTGTAGGGCACGCGCGGGTCGTTCTTGCCCTGCACGAGGAACAGCGGCTTGGTGATCTTGTCGGCGTTGTTCAGCGGCGCGGTCTTCTCGAAGAATTCCCGCATCCGCGGGTCGCGCTCGTCGCCGTATTCCACGCGGCGCAGGTCGCGGCGGTGGCTTTCGGTGTTGGTCAGGAAGGTGACGAAGTTCGAGGGCGCCACCACCGCGACGCTGCCGGCGATGCGGTCGGCGTATTTCACGCTCGTGGCCAGGGTCATGTAGCCGCCGTAGCTGCCGCCGGTGACCAGCACGCGCGAAGCGTCCAGGCCGGGTTGCCTGGCGATCCAGTCCAACAAGGCGCCGATGTCCTTGACGGCGTCTTCGCGCTTGTCGCCGTCGTCCAGGGTGAGGAAGGTCTTGCCGAAGCCCGACGATCCGCGCACGTTGGGCTCGATGTGCACGATGCCGAGTTCCTGCACGTAGTAGTTCCAGCGGTTGAGGAAGCCCATCGTCGCCTGGGCTTCGGGCCCGCCATGGATGTTGACGATCACCGGCCGCTTGCCGGTGAAGCGCGCCGGCGGCAGGCTCATCAGGCCGGAAATGGCCCGGCCGTCGAAGCTCTTCCACTCGATGATCCTTTGGTCGGCGAATTTGGCGGGGTCGATGCCGGTGGGCGCATGCGCGCGCGTCCATTGCGCGACCGTGCCGCCGGCCGGGTCGAGCGTGAAGATCTGGCCGGGCCCCTTCTGGCTGACGACGGTGAAAGCCAAGGCATGGCCGCCGGGATGGAAAGCCAGCGCGCGCACGCTGCCCGCGGGAAGCTTCGGGACCGGCAGCTCTTTGAACGTCCGGCCGTCGAAGAGCCGCAATTCGTCGCGGCCGTTCACATTCACCTGCGCGGCGATGTACCGGTCGTCGTCGGTCGCCACGGCGTTCTTCACGTCCCAGGGGATGTGGCCGGTGACGCGCGCCAGCTCGCCGGTGGTCAGGTCCAGCGACATCAGCTCGCGGAACTCGCCGGCGCGGTCGCTGAAGACCAGCAGGCGCTTGCCGTCCCTGGAGAAATCGCCGGCGGAATGCACCGCCTTGACCGGGGAATCCGAGGTGGGCAGAACCTGACGCGCCCAGCCCACCGCCAGATCGACCGTCCAGAGCTGGGACTCGTTGGCCGAGATGTATTTGGTGAAGGACATCCGGCCGCCGTCCGCCGACACCCGGCCGGGCAGCCAGCCGGTCCCGGGCAGCTTGGCGATGGCGCGCTTGTTGTCGGGCTGCAGCGGGTCGACCGACCACAGCACGGTGACCAGCGACTCGCGGGAGCCCTTCTCGGCGGTGCGGTCCAGCTGCACCGCGGTGTAAAGAAGCCGCGAAGGATCGCCCGGCGACCGGGCTTCGATCCAGCCGGCGGGCGAGCTGCTCTCTTCGGGGTCGGTCAACAAGGTCGACTGGCGGGTTTCGAGGTCGAGGCGGAACAGCCGGTGCGCCTCGCTGCCGCCTTCCGCGCTGCGGTAGACGAGGTAGCGCCCTTCGACGGGTTCGTAGCTCGCCACCGCGACCGGGTCGGGGCTGTCGGTCAGGGGTTCGAGCGGCCCCATGGCCTGCGACAACCGGTAGATCTGGGCGACGTTGGCGCCGGCCTGGCGGTGAGAGACCAGCATCTCGGCGCGCCGAGGGTGCCAGTCGACGAAGACATGGTCGCGGAAATCGCTGTAAAGCGCGGCCCTCTTGGCCAGCGCAGCGGGGATGGGCGGGATGCCCTGGACCAGGAGGTTGGGGTTGGGTTCGATCCAACCCGGCGCTGCCGCGGGCGCTGGGGCCTGCGCGACTGCTGCGCAGCAGGCGGCCAGCAACGCCACCGCGGCGAATGCCCTGCGAGCGGCGTCGGAAGATTTGGAAACGGAAGGGGTTCGCATGTCGTGTGGTTGGCGTGCATCGTGGATCGGCGCGGCCGATCGCATGCCGGGGTTGGAAAGCAAATAAATATTTTGGCACCCGGCGCGGCAGGCCCGCGGCCGTAGCCCGCCCCCGCCCTGGCCGCCTGGCCAGGGCGGGGGCGGGCGATGGTGCCAGCCCGGCCCTGCCCGCCCGGCCAGGCTCCGCAATGGCCGCCGTCTACCAGGGCGATCGCCCAGTTCAGCCCATGGCGGACGAGGACGCCGGCGCCTGGCCGGCCAGCAACCGGGCCAGGCGGCACGCATGGACGCGCAACTCCGGCACCGCGGTGGCCTCCCAGTAGCGGGCCTTGAGCAGCGGGCCGATGTAGAAAAGCGTGGCCGACGGGCGCCCCGCGCGGTCGATCACCGCGTAGTCGTCGCTGACCTCCAGACCCAATCCCAGAGCATCCGCGCAGAGCAAACCGTCATCGAGCAGGCCGCGCACCAGGCTTGAAGGGCAGCGCCGCAGGTCGGTGCTCGGGCCAGTGCAATTGACCAGGTGCCGCACCCGCAGGCTCTCCAGGTCGTCGCTGCCGCGAGGCCGCAGCAGCACTTCCAGGCCGGACGCGTCGCCGCGCAGCCCCGCGACGCGGGCTGCCCGGACCTGCAGCCTCCCGTCGTCGACGAGCCGCCGGTAGGTTTCATAGGCCGCGGGCGCGCAGCGGTGGCGCAGCGCATCCCAATGGGCGCGCAAATGCCGCAGGAACCGTGCCTTATCGGCCGGCGAGAGGCGCTGCCACAACGCGGCGGTGTGGGGGCGCAGGGCGCCGACCACGTCGCGCCAGTCCCCGCCCATGGCCATCGCCTGCGCCACCTGCCGTCGCAGCGCCCTGACCTGCTGCCGCAGGGTGGCGCCCATGGCCTCGACCAAGGGACCGGCGTCCCAGGCGCCCGGTGCCGCGCCCGCGGAGCGGTGGGACCGGGGTTGCAGCCCCCGCCGGGAGACGCCCAGCAGGCGCCCCTGGTGACCCTGGCCGCGAAGCGCCAGCGCGACGTCGACCGCCGTCAGACCCGAACCGAGCAGCAGCACCTCGTCTTGCGGGCCGATGCCGCGCAGGGCGCCGGCCCGCCAGGGGTCGCGGACATACCGGTCGCCCGCCCGGGCCATGTCGACCGGCGGCAGCGGGTCGGCCGGCGGGAAATGGCCGAAGGCCAGCACGACCTTGTCGGCCTCGATGGGGGCGCCGTCCTCCAGGAGGAGCGTGGTGGGGGCGCCACTGCCGCCCAGTCGCATGCCGGTCACGCGCCCGACGACGCGCTCCAGCGCGGCCGTGCCGCCATCGCAGGCCTGCCGCTCGGCCGACGAAAGCAAAGACTCGAGGTACGCGCCGTAGAGGCTGCGTGGCACGAAGCTGCCGGGCGCCACGCCGGGATCGACCCCGCGGGCATAACGCAGGAAATCGTCGGGGTCGTCCGCCAGGGCGCTCATGTTGCCCGCGGGCACGTTCAGGATGTGCTCGCTGCTGCGGGTGCCGTAGGCCAGGCCGCGCGCCATCCGTCCGGATTCATTGACCAGGACCACGCGCACGCCCTGGGCCGGCGGTTGGCGCAGCAACTGGACGGCCGTGGCCGCGCCGCTGAAACCCGCGCCGACGATGGCCACGCGCATGGGACCGCGGAGAAGGGCGGTGTCGGAAAGGCTCGTCATCGGGAATGGGCCGACAGTCGCGCCGCCCCCGGGCCGGCGTCGGCACGGGGGCGGTGGTTCAAGACGGTCGACGGCGCCGCGCCGCGGCCGCAAAACGGCCTGCCGGTGCCGCCACGGCCCATCACTCGCCGAGCTGCGGCAGGCCGCCGCCGCTGGGCAGCAGGCCGGTGCGGCTATAGAGGCCGAGCTTGTCCCGCGTGTCGGTGATGTCCAGCGTGCGCATCGTCAACTGGCCGATGCGGTCCTGCGGCGAGAAGGTGGACTCGCCCTTCTCCATCGTCAGCCGCTCGGGGTGGTAGGTGAGGTTGGGCGACTCGGTGTTCAGGATGCTGTAGTCGTTGCCGCGGCGCAGCTCGATCGTCACCTCGCCGGTCACGGCGCGCGCCACCCAGCGCTGGGCGGCCTCGCGCAGCATCAGCGCCTGCGGGTCGAACCAGCGGCCCTGGTAGAGCAGGCGGCCGAGCTTCTTGCCGTTCATGCGGTACTGCTCGATGGTGTCTTCGTTGTGGATGCCGGTCACCAGGCGCTCGTAGGCGATGAACAGCAGCGCCAGGCCCGGGGCCTCGTAGATGCCGCGGCTCTTGGCTTCGATGATGCGGTTCTCGATCTGGTCGCTCATCCCGAGGCCATGCCGGCCGCCGATGCGGTTGGCCTCCAGCACCAGCTCGACCAGGTCGGGGTATTCGGTGCCGTTCAGCGCGACGGGCCGGCCTTCTTCGAAACGCACTTTCACGGTCTCGCGCTTGACCTCGACGTCGTCGCGCCAGAAGGCCACGCCCATGATGGGTTGGACGATGTTGATGCCGGTGTTCAGCTGCTCCAGGTCTTTCGCCTCGTGGGTGGCGCCGAGCATGTTGGAGTCGGTGGAATACGCCTTCTCGGCCGACATCTTGTACCCGAAGCCGGCCTGGGTCATGAAGGCCGACATCTCGGCGCGGCCGCCGAGCTCGTCGATGAAGGCCTGGTCGAGCCAGGGCTTGTAGATCTTCAGGCCGGGGTTGGTGAGCAGGCCGTAGCGGTAGAAGCGCTCGATGTCGTTGCCCTTGTAGGTGCTGCCGTCGCCCCAGATGTTGACGTCGTCCTCCTTCATCGCGGCCACCAGCATGGTGCCGGTCACGGCGCGGCCGATCGGCGTGGTGTTGAAGTAGGTGACGCCGGCGGTGGAGATGTGGAAGGCGCCGCACTGCAGCGCGGCGATGCCCTCATTGGCCATCTGGGCGCGGCAGTCGATCAGCCGGGCCAGCTTGGCGCCGTACTGCATCGCCTTGCGGGGGATCTCGTCGTAGTCGGGCTCGTCGGGCTGGCCCAGGTTGGCGGTGTAGGCGTAGGGCTCGGCGCCCTTGAGCTTCATCCAGTGCAGCGCGGCGCTGGTGTCCAGGCCGCCGGAGAAGGCGATGCCGACCTTCTGGCCGACGGGGAGGTGTTGGAGGATGTTGGCCATGGCGTGGATAACGATGGGGATGAAAAATGAGCGGCGCGGATCAGGGTCCGCAGCCGCTCATTGTCGTTCATGGGACAGTGTCCGCCTGCGTCGACCCCCTCACCCCTGCCCTCTCCCCCGTGCCGGCGGCGAGGGGGTCAAAGCCCCGTCCACCCCCGACCTCTTCCCCGTGCCGGGGACGAGGGGTCAAAGCCCCCTCTCCCGCTGGCGGGAGAGGGTTGGGGTGAGGGTGGGGGCGCGCAGCCGGTCGTCAACCCTTGGCCAGGCGCTGCCAGGTGTCGACGACGGTGTCGGGGTTCAGCGAGATCGACACGATGCCTTCGGCGGCCAGCCAGTCGGCGAAGTCGGGGTGGTCGCTCGGGCCCTGGCCGCAGATGCCGACGTATTTGCCCACCGCCCGGCAGGCGGCGATGGCCCGCGAGATCATCGCCTTGACGGCGGGGTCGCGCTCGTCGAAGTCCTTGGCCAGCAAGTCCAGGCCGGAGTCGCGGTCCAGGCCGAGCGTGAGCTGGGTCAGGTCGTTGGAGCCGATCGACATGCCGTCGAAGTATTCGAGGAACTGCTCGGCCAGGATGGCGTTGCTCGGCACCTCGCACATCATGATGACTCGCAGGCCGTCCTGCCCGCCGGCGGCCGCGCGCTTGAGGCCGTGATCGGCCAGCATCTGTGTCACCTGCTTGGCCTGGCCGAGCGTGCGCACGAAGGGCACCATGATCTCGACGTTGGTCAGGCCCATGTCGTTGCGCACGCGCTTGAGCGCCTCGCATTCCATCGCGAAGGCTTCGCCGAAGTCTTCGCTGATATAGCGGGAGGCGCCGCGGAAGCCCAGCATCGGGTTCTCTTCCTCGGGCTCGTAGCGCGAGCCGCCGATCAGCTTGCGGTATTCGTTGCTCTTGAAGTCGGACAGGCGGACGATGACCGGCTTGGGCCAGAAAGCCGCGGCGATCGTGGCCACGCCCTCGGCGAGCTTGTCGACGTAAAAAGCGCGCGGCGAGGCGTGGCCGCGGGCGACCGACTCGACCGCCTTCTTCAGGTCGAGGTCGATGTTCGGATAGTCGAGGATGGCCTTGGGGTGGATGCCGATGTTGTTGTTGATGATGAATTCCAGCCGCGCCAGGCCAACGCCGGAATTCGGCGTCTGGCTGAAGTCGAAGGCCAGCTGCGGGTTGCCCACGTTCATCATGATCTTGATAGGGCAATAGGGCAGCTCGACGCGCTGGACGTCGGTCACTTCGGTCTCGAGCAGGCCGTCGTAGATGTAGCCGGTGTCGCCTTCGGAGCAGACCACGGTCACCAGGGCGCCGTCGGTCAGCGTCTCGGTGGCGTTGCCGCAGCCGACCACCGCCGGGATGCCCAGCTCGCGGGCGATGATGGCCGCGTGGCAGGTGCGGCCGCCGCGGTTGGTGACGATGGCGCTGGCGCGCTTCATCACGGGCTCCCAGTTGGGGTCGGTCATGTCGGTGACGAGCACGTCGCCGGGCTGCACCTCGTCCATCTGGCTGATGCTGTGCACCAGGCGGACCGGACCGGTGCCGATCTTCTGGCCGATGGCGCGGCCCTCGGCGAGCACCTGGCTGGTGCCCTTGAGCTTGTAGCGCTGCTCGACCTTGCCGGCCTGCTGGCTCTTCACGGTCTCGGGACGGGCCTGCAGGATGTAGAGCTTGCCGTCGCCGCCGTCCTTGCCCCACTCGATGTCCATCGGGCGGCCGTAGTGGGCCTCGATGATCAGGGCGTAGCGGGCCAGTTCGGTGACGTCGGCGTCGGTCAGCGAATAGCGGTTGCGCTGCTCGGTGGCGGTGTCGACGGTGCGCACCAGCTTGCCGCTGGCGGCCTTCTCCTCGGCCGAGGCGAATTCCATCTTGATCAGCTTGGAGCCCAGGTTGCGGCGGATGATGGCCAGCTTGTCGGCCTTCAGGCTGGGCTTGTGGACGTAGAACTCGTCGGGGTTGACCGCGCCTTGCACCACCGTTTCGCCCAGGCCGTAGCTGGAGGTGATGAAGACCACGTCGTTGAAGCCGGACTCGGTGTCCATCGTGAACATCACGCCGGCCGAGCCGAGGTCGGAGCGCACCATGCGCTGCACGCCCGCCGACAGCGCCACGTCGGCGTGGGCGAAGCCCTTGTGCACGCGGTAGCTGATGGCGCGGTCGTTGTAGAGGCTGGCGAACACCTCCTTCATCTTGGCCAGCACGTCGTCGATGCCGACGACGTTCAGGAAGGTCTCCTGCTGGCCGGCGAAGCTGGCGTCGGGCAGGTCTTCCGCGGTGGCGGACGACCGCACGGCGAACGATGCGCCGGCATTGCCTTCGGTGAGCTTGGCGAACTCGGCGCGGATCGCGGCTTCGAGGTCGGCCGGGAAGGGCGTGGCCTCGATCCAATGGCGGATCTCGGCGCCGGCCTCGGCCAGCGCCTTGACGTCGTCGGTGTTCAGCTTGGACAGCCGCTGGGCGATCTTGTCAGCCAGCCCCTGGTGGGCCAGGAACTGCCGGAAGGCGTGGGCCGTGGTCGCGAAACCGCCGGGCACGCGCACGCCGGAGGCGGCCAGCTGGCTGATCATTTCGCCGAGGGAGGCGTTTTTACCGCCCACCGCCTCGACGTCGGTCATTCTCAGTGCTTCAAACGGCGCGACCAGGGCGGTCGCCAGGTTGAGGGATGACATGGAAAAGCTCCGTGATGTTGAAAAACCGGTGCTTCCAGACCCATCGAATGCCTTGGCGGGCGCGCGCGGCGCAGCACCTGCGGAGCCCAGGCTGGGCGCAAGGCGCCATGGGGCGACCCGCGCACGGCCGCGTCGCTCGGGAGAGCGCCAGGCGGGAGGTGGGGATGGCGTTGCATGGCAAGGGGCGGAATGAATTGCTGCGAATTCTAGCGAAGGCTTGCGTTTTGAGGGGGACGGCGACGCATGCCGGGCCGAGGGTCGTGCCATGGGGCACGAAGCGTGCCCGCCGTCCCCGCCGGGGGCCGGCCTGGGGATGGGGATCCGGCAGAATCCGTGGCAATCACCGCCGGCCGAATCCCACCATGATCCGCTTCCGCTCGCTTCCGCTGCTGCCCCTGGCGGCGCTTCTTTCCGCCCTCCCAGCCGCCCGCGGCGGCGTGCCCGAGGGGCTCGACGCCTACAACCGCTGGCAATACGCCGACGCCCGCAAGGAACTGGCCGACCCGGCCGGCCAGGGCAACCCCGAGGCGATGGCCCTGATGGGCGACATGCTGATGCGCGGCCTGGGCGGCTCCCGGGACGAACTCACCGCCCGCCAGTACATCCTGCAGGCCCACCAGAACGGGTCGGTGCGCGCGACCTTCCTGCTCGGCCGCATGTACCAGCAGGGCGCGCTGGTGGAAAAGGACGAGGCCAAAGGCACCGAGTTGATCAAGGAGGCGGCCAATAAGCTGTACCCCCCGGCCCAGACCATCGTCGGCGCCTGGATCAACGGCGGCCTCATGGGCTACGAGAAGGACGAGGCGGTCGCCTTGACCTGGTTCAAATCCGCCGCGGACATGAAAGACCCGGCCGCCATGACCTGGCTGGGCTCGTACTACGAGAACGGCCGGGGCGGCCTCGAGAAGGACAACCTCGTCGCCCTGGACTGGTACAAGAAGGCCGGCCTGCTGCGGGATGCCGCCGGCATGGTCGCCGCCGGCCGCATGTACGCCACCGGCAAGGGGGTCTCCGCCGACGGCAACGAAGCGCTTCGGTGGATGCGGATGGCGGTGGGGCAGAACTACGCCAGCCACGTCTGGATCGGCAGCATCTACGAATTCGGGCGCGGCGGCGTGGCCAGGAGCCCGTCGTCGGCCTACGCCTGGTACCACTCGGTGCCGGGCAACGCGCGCCCGTCCGAAGTGAAGGAAGCCGCGGAAGGCAAGGAGCGGCTGGCCAAGTCGATGTCCGCCGCGGAGGTGGACGAAGCCGTCAAGCAGTCCCGCGCCCTGGTCGCCGGCACCTTCATCGGCAACCTCACCAGCGCCATGGCGTCGCAGGGGCGCAAGGGCGCCTACGGCAGCGGCGTCGTGGTCAGCCGGGCGGGCGACATCGTCACCAACGAGCATGTGGTCCAGGATTGCCGGAACATCCGCATCCAGCCGTCCGGCAGCGACGTGAAACTCGTCGCCAAAGACGCCAAGAACGACCTGGCCCTGCTGCGCCTGGAGAACGGGCAGTTGCCCGCCCTCAAGACCCGCGCCGGCCGCGGCATCCGCCTGGGCGACGACCTGGTGGCGGTGGGCTACCCGCTGCGCGGCGTGCTGTCCTCGGGCCCCATCGTCACCACCGGCATCGTCAACGCGCTGAGCGGTTCCAACAACGACACCTCGGCCTTCCAGATGTCGGCGACCGTCCAGCCCGGCTCCAGCGGCGGGCCGATCGTCGACAGCCACGGTTTGCTGGTGGACATCGTGCGCGCCCGACTGCTGCCCACCGGCCCCGCCAGCCCGCAGAACGTGAATTTCGGCATCAACCTGGCGACGGTGCAGTCCTTCCTGGACGCCCACAATGTGGGCTACGACGCCGCGACCACGCCGGGTGCGGCCAAGCCGCTGTCGGTGGGCGACGTGACCGCACTGGTCCAGAAGTCCACCGTCCAGGTCGAGTGCTATTGACCGGCGAAAGACGGGAAGAAGACCGCCCCGCCCTCCCCCATCCCCAACGACAGCCACCGCCATGACCAACCGCACCGTGTACTTCATCTCCGACGGCACCGGCATCACCGCCGAGACCTTCGGCAATTCGATCATGGCGCAGTTCGCCATCAAGCCGCGGCATGTGCGCCGCCCCTTCGTCGACAGCGTCGACAAGGCGCACCAGGTGATCGCCGAGATCAACCACTCCGCCGAGGTCGAGGGCAAGAAGCCCATCGTGTTCGCGACGCTGGTGGACCCGCAGGTGCTGCAGATGCTGAAGACGCAATCCAAGGCCCTGGTGCTGGACATGTTCCACACCTTCATCGAGCCGCTGGAAGCCGAGCTGGCGATGACGTCCAACCACCGGGTGGGCCGCTTCTCCGACATCTCCAAGAGCCAGGAGTACACCGACCGCATCGAAGCGATCAACTTCTCGCTGGCGCACGACGACGGCCAATCGGCGAAGAACCTGGCGGTGGCCGACGTCATCCTCGTGGGCGTGAGCCGCAGCGGCAAGACCCCCACCTCGCTCTACCTGGCGATGCAGCACGGCATCAAGGCGGCCAATTACCCGCTGATCCCGGAAGACTTCGAACGCAACGCCATCCCGGCCTCGCTGGCGCCGTTCAAGAGCAAATGCTTCGGCCTGACGATCGACCCGGAGCGCCTGAGCCAGATCCGCAACGAGCGCCGCCCCGGCAGCCGTTACGCCGCGCTGGAGAACTGCGAGGCGGAGGTGAAAAGCGCCGAGGCGATGATGCGCCGCGAGGGCATCGCCTGGCTGTCGTCCACGCACAAGTCGATCGAAGAGATCGCCACCACCATCCTGCGCGACCTGCGGCCGGACCGGTTGATGTACTGACCAGGGCCTGTCAGGCAGCCAACCGCTGCCGCGCCGACTCGTAAAGGCAGATCGCCGCGGCGGCGCCGACGTTGAGCGACTCTTCCCCGCCAGGCTGGGGGATGGTCACCGTGCGGCTGCAAGCGGCAAGCAGGCCGGCTGAGATGCCCCGCCCTTCATGGCCGAACACCCAGCCGCAAGGCCAGGGCAGCCGGGTGGCGTGCAGCAAGGCCGAATCGCCGTGCGAACTGGTGCCCAGCAGCGGCAGGGCCAAGGCGGACAAGTCCCCCGGGTCGGCCGATTCGACGAGGCGCAAGCCGAAATGCGCCCCCATGCCCGCCCGCAACACCTTGGGGGACCACAGCGCCGCCGAGCCCTTCAGCGCGACGACCTGGCCGAAGCCGAAAGCGGCGGCGCTGCGCAGCACGGCGCCGACGTTGCCGGCGTCCTGCAGGCGGTCGAGCACGACCGTGGCGACGCCGGCCTGGATGGCCATGCCGCCTTGCCAGGGCACGACGAAGAGCAGCGGCGGAGGCGTCTCCAGCGCGCTCAGGCCTTTCATCAACTCGGCGGGAATGACGGCGACCGCGTCGGCCCGCGAAGCCAAGGCGTGGAAGTCCGGCTGCGCCCAGGCCTCCTGCGTGACCACCGCCTGCGCCGCCCGGCCGCCGCGCTGCAGCAGCGCCCGGCAGAGGTGGTCGCCCTCCAACACCACCTCGCCGGTTTTCCGGTAGGCCGCCGGGTCGCCCAGGCGCTTGCGCAGGCGCGCGAGCAGCGGGTTGTCGCGTGACTGGATGGCCTTGGCGGCGGGTGGATTCATCGGTCTTGGCGTCGCGGACTCAATCGGCGTGCCGCTCGTCGCCGCCGTCCCGACCGGCATGGGCCAGCATTCCCGCGGCGGCGGCGGTGTCCCACTGCGCGCGGACGGGCCCGAAGAAACGGCGGTGCGCGACGCAGGCGCCGTGCACCTTCAGCGCCTCCAGGTGGGTCGGCGTGGGATAGCCCTTGTGGACGTCGAAGCCGTAGTGGGGATGGGACTCGTGCAACTGCAGGCACAGCCGGTCGCGGTGCACCTTGGCCAGGATGGAGGCCGCGGAGATGGCCTTGATCCGGGCGTCCCCCTTGACGATGGCCTCGGCGGCGACTTTCAGCACCGGCAGGCGGTTGCCGTCGACCAGCACCTTGGCGGGTTTCAAACGCAGGCCCTCGACCGCGCGCCGCATCGCCAGCATCGTGGCCTGCAGGATGTTCAGGTTGTCGATCTCCTCCACGCTGGCCTCGGCGATGCAGCAGCACAGCGCCTTGGCGCGGATCTCGTCGAACAGCTTCTCGCGGCGCGGCGCGGTGAGCTTCTTCGAGTCGTCCAGGCCCTTGATCGTCTTCATGTCGTCGAGGATGACCGCCGCGGCCACCACCGGGCCGGCGAGCGGCCCGCGGCCGGCTTCGTCCACCCCGGCGACCAGGCCGGGGGTGTCGAAGCTGAAGGCCAGCTGGTCAGCGAGCCAGGATCTTCTGGAGGGCATCGGTCGCAGCCCGCGCCGTGTCGCGGCGCAGGTCGTGGTGCAGTTGCGAGAATCGGTCTTGCAGCGCCCGGCACCGGGCGGCGTCGCCCAGCCAGGCCAATGTGGCGTCGGCCAGATTTTCGGGCGAAGCGTCATCCTGCAGCAACTCGGGCACGGCCATGTCGCGCAGCAGGATGTTGGGCAGCCCAACCCAGGGTTGCAGCCGCTTGCGGCGCATCAGGCGGTACGACAGCGGGTGCATGTTGTAAGCGACCACCATCGGCCGCTTGAAGAGCGCCGCCTCCAGGGTGGCGGTGCCGCTGGCGATGAGCGTCACGTCGCAGGCGGCCAGCGCGGCGTGCGACTGGCCGTCGAGCAGTTGCACCGGCACGAAAGGCGCGTGTTCGGTCAACGCGGCCTCGATGGCCGGCCGCTTGCCCGGCGCCGCCGGCAGGACGAATTTCAACCCCGGCCGCCGGCGGTGCATTTGCGCCATCGCGGCCGCAAAGCGCGGCGCGATGTAGCGGATCTCCGCGCCGCGGCTGCCCGGCAGCACGGCCACCACCGCGTCTTCTTCCTTCAGGCCCAGGAGCGCCCGGCTCGCCGCCCGCGGGGGCTCCAGCGGGATCGCGTCCGCCAGCGGATGGCCGACATAAGCCGCCTGGATGCCCTGCTTGGCGTAGATCGCCGGCTCGAAGGGGAAGACGCAGAGCATCAAGTCGACCGCCCGGCCGATGGAATGGATGCGTTCGGGCCGCCAGGCCCAGATCGAAGGGCTGACGAAATGGGCCGTCTTGACGCCCGCCGCCTTGAGCCGGGCTTCCAGGCCGAGGTTGAAATCGGGCGCGTCCACGCCGATGAACAGGTCGGGCTTCTGGTCGAGCAAGCGCGCGCCCAGCGCCCGGCGGATCCGCCAGATCTCATAGACCCGGCTGAACACTTCCAGGCTGTAGCCGTGCACCGAGAGCTTGTCGTGCGGCCACCAGGCCTCGAAGCCCTCCCCCGCCATGCGCGGGCCGCCGATGCCGCAGGCTCGCAGCCCGGGCCAGCGCGCTTTCAGGCCGCCCAGCAGCAGCCCCGCCAGCAGGTCGCCGGAGGCCTCGCCCGCCACCACCGCCAATCGCAGCGGTTCTTGCGTCACGGCAACACCCTGCTCAGCGCGCGATGCCGCGCGTGGCGTTGGCCAGGAAGCGGCCCATCAATTCGACGTCCGCGCGCGATTCGGGCGAGGCGCCGGCCAGCGCGGCGATCTCATCGGTCGCCTGGGCCAAGGTCTTGCCCTGGCGGTACAGCAGCTTGTGCATCTGCTTGATCACGGCGATGCGCTCCGCCGTGAAGCCGCGGCGCCGCAGGCCGACGAGGTTCAGGCCGTGCACGGCCAGCGGGTTGCCGTCCACCGTCATGAAGGGCGGGACGTCCTGGGTGACGGCGCTGGCGAAACCGGCCATGGCGTGTTCGCCGATCTTCACGAACTGGTGGATGCCGGTCAGGCCGCCGATGAAGACCCAGTCGGCCAGGTGCACGTGGCCGGCCAGCGTGGCGTTGTTGGCCAGGATGATGTGGTCGCCCAGCTGGCAGTCGTGCGCGATGTGCACGTAGGCCATGATCCAGTTGTCGCTGCCGATGCGGGTGGCACCGCCGTCCTGCACGGTGCCGGTGTTGAAAGTGCAGAACTCGCGGATGGTGTTGCGGTCGCCGATGACGAGCTCGGTCGGCTCGCCCGCGTATTTCATGTCCTGCGGAGCCGCGCCGATGGACGAGAACTGGAAGATCTTGTTGTCGCGCCCGATGCGGGTGTGCCCTTCGATGACGCAATGCGGGCCGATGCTGCTGCCTTCGCCCACCTCCACGTCGGGGCCGACCAGGGTGTAGGCGCCCACGCTGACCGAATCGGCCAGTCGCGCGGACGGGGAAACGATGGCGGTGGGGTGGATCTGTGCCATGTTCGGCGGACGCCCGGTCAATCGACCTTGCGCATGGTGCACATCAGCTCGGCCTCCACGGCGAGCTCACCGTTGACCGAGGCCTGGCCCTTGAACTTCCAGATGCTGGCTTTCATGCGCTCGAGCGTGACGTCCAGGATGAGCTGGTCCCCGGGTTCGACCACCCGCTTGAAGCGCACGCCGTCGGCGCCCGCGAAGTAGTAGACCGTCTTGCCGTCCGGCTCGACATCCAGCGTCTCGCTGGTGAGCAGCGCGGCGCACTGCGCCAGCGCTTCCAGCATCAGCACCCCGGGCATCACCGGGCGGACCGGGAAATGGCCGACGAAGAAGTGCTCGTTGATGCTGACGTTCTTCAGCGCGCGGATCGACTTGCCTTTTTCAAGCGCCAGCACCCGGTCGACCAGGAGGAAAGGGTAGCGGTGGGGCAGCTTGGAGAGGATTGCGTGGATGTCCATCGTCATCATGGGTTCTTCTTGTCTTGCGCGGCCTGCGGCGCGTTGTCGGGCCTGTCGTTGTTGTCGAGCTGCTTTTCCAGGGCGATCAGGCGCCCGCGGATGCGGTGCAGCTGCCGGAGGGTGGCCGCGTTCTTCTCCCAGGACGCATTGTCGTCGAAGGGGAAGCTGCCGCTGTACACGCCGGGCTGGGTGATCGAGCGCGTGACCACGGTGTTCACCGACACGTGCACATGGTCGGCGATGGTGATGTGGCCGATGATGTTCGCGGCGCCCGCGATGGTGCAGTGCTTGCCGATGACGGTGCTGCCGGCGATGCCGGTGCAGCCGGCGATCGCGGTGTGCGCGCCGATGCGCACGTTGTGGGCGACCTGGATCAGGTTGTCGAGCTTGACGCCGTCTTCGATGACGGTGTCCTGCAGGGCACCGCGGTCGATGCAGGTGTTGGCCCCGATCTCGACGTCGTCGCCGATGCGCACCGCGCCGAGTTGCTCGATCTTCTCCCAGCCCTGCTGCGGCGTGGGCGCGAAGCCGAAGCCGTCCGCGCCGATCACCGCGCCGGAGTGCACGATGCCGCGCTCGCCCATCGTGCAGCCCGCGCCCAGCACCACCTTGGGTGCCAGGCGGGTGTGGGCGCCCACCGAGGCGCCGGCGCCGACGTGCGACTGCGCGCCGATCACGGCATGGTCGCCGATGCGGGCGCCCGGCTCGATCACCGCCAAGGGACCGACGCTGACTCCGGACCCGAGGACCGCGGAAGGGTCGACCACCGCGCTCGGGTGGACCCCGGTGGACCGCGGCGGACGCGTCCGCCGCGCCCACCACTGGGTCAGCCTGGCGAAATAGAGGTAGGGGTCGGGCGCGACGATCGCCGCGCCGCGCGCGACCGCGGCCTCGCGCATGGCTTCGGAGACGATGACGCAGGCCGCTTCCGAGGCGGCCAGCTTGGCCTGGTAACGGCGGTTCGACAGGAAAGTCAGCGTGCGCGGTGTGGCGCCCTCCAGGGGCCCGATGCGCTCGATGGGCTGTTCCGGGTCGCCGAGCAGCTCGCCGCCGAGGTCGGCGACGATCTCGCCCAGCCGGAATTCTTCGTTCACACGACCGCTGGATGGGTGGCCCACCGCCTCACTTGCCGCCGGCTTGCGCGTTCAGGGCCTTGATGACCTTGTCGGTGATGTCGAGCCGCGGATGGACATAGACCGCGTCGGCCAGCACGACGTCGATCTTCTCGGTCTCGCTGATCTGCTTGATGACCTTGCGGGCGCGCTCGGCGAGGTTGGCGCTTTCTTCCTGCTTCCACTGACCGAGGTCTTCTTGGAAGATGCGGCCGCGGCGCTGCACCTCGCGCTCTTGCTCGACCAAGTCGCGCTGGCGGCGGTTGCGCTCCGCTTCGGCGAGCGTCGGGGACTCCTTCTCGAAGCGTTCCGCGTTGGCGCGCAGCTTGCCCGCCAGCTCCTCGACTTCCTTCTGGCGCTTGTTCAGTTCGATCTTCCTGGCTTCGGCAGATTTGGAAAGCGCGGCTTCGCTCAGCACCCGGTCCTGGTTGACAAAGCCGATCTTGAGCTCCTGCGCCTGCACGCCGAACGACGCGATGGCCAACAAGGCCGATGCACCCAGGAGTTTGGCAAAGCTGCTTTTCATTAGAACGCTGTCCCGATCTGGAATTGAAGACGCTGGATTCTATCCGTTGGCTCTTTGCGCACCGGAATACCATAGCTGAGCTTGAGGGGACCGACCGGCGACACCCAGCTCAACCCCAGCCCCACCGAAGCCCGCAGCGAGCCCAGCTCGACGCTCTGGTTCTCGCCCCAGACGTTGCCCACGTCCACGTAGCTGAACCAGCGCAGCGTGCGGTCGTTGCCGGTGCCGCCCAGCGGCAGGTAGAGCTCGCCGTTCATGTTGAGGCGCCGCGTGCCGCCGATGTAAGCGCCCGTGACATCCACCGGCCCGAGGGAGCTCTGGTCGAAGCCGCGGACGGTGCCCAGGCCGCCGCCGTAGAAATTCTTGAAGATCGGATAGGGCCGCCCGCCCAGCCCCTTGCCCCAGCCCAGCTCGGCGTTCAGGCCGAGCGTGTAACGGGGGGTGAGCGCGAAATACTGCTGGATCTGCGCGTTGGTGCGCAGGTAGCGCGCGTCGCCCGCGATGGCCCAGTCCATGTTGAGGCGCTGGAAACGGCCGGAATTGGGTACCAGGGCGCTGTCGCGGCCGTCGCGCGACCAGCCGATCGTCAACGGCACCGAGGTGCTGGTCCGGCCGAACTGCTCGCGGTAGAGGAAGTAGCTGTTGGGCAGGGCGCGGTCGCCCTTGATCGTGGTCTGCTCGGCGCCGATGCCGAAGAACACCGTGTCGAGTTCGGTGAAGGGGACGCCGAAACGGACGGACGCGCCGGGCGTGATGAGCTGGTAGTCCTCGCCCTGGCTGTTCAGCGGCTTGCTCGTGCGGTAGTAGACGTCGAACGCGCGCGACACGCCGTCGATGGTGAAATAGGGGTTGACCGAGCTGATCACCAACGTGCGCTGTGACTTGCTGGTGTTGACTTCGACGCCCAGGTAGTTGCCGGAGCCGAACACGTTCTCTTGCTTGACTGAGGCCGTGAGCGACAGCTTGTCGGCGCTGGAGAACCCGGCGCCGAGCAGCAGGTTGCCCGTGGGTTTCTCGACGACGGAGACGGTGAGGTCGACCTGGTCCGGCGCCCCGGGCACCTCGTTGGTCTCGACATCCACCTGGCTGAAATAGCCGAGGCGGTCCACACGGTCGCGCGAGAGCTTGATCTTGCGGCCGTCGTACCAGGAGGATTCGAACTGGCGGAACTCCCGGCGGATGACCTCGTCCCGCGACCGGCTGTTGCCCGACACGTGGATGCGCCTGACGTAGACCCGGCGCTGGGGCTCGGCGGTGAGATTGATGACGACCTGGCCCGTCGCGCGGTCGACCTCGGGCCGGGACTCCACGCGGGCGAAGGCGTAGCCGAACATCGCGTAGCGGTCGGAGAAGGCCTTCGTGGTGTCGGCGACGTCTTCCGCGCGGTAGGGCTGGCCGGGCTTGATGGTGACGAGGGACTTGAAATCCTCGTCCTGGCCGAGGAAGTCGCCTTCGAGCTTGACCGCGGTGACGGTGTAGGGCTGGCCCTCCCTGACCGTCAACGTGATCGTGATCGTTTGTTTGTCGGGGGAAATGGCCACCTGGGTGGACACCACTTCGAACTCCAGGTAGCCGCGGTTGAGGTAGTAGGCCCGCAGGGTCTCGATGTCCGCGTTGAGCTTGCCCCGCGAATAACGGTCGGCCTTGGTGTACCAATTGAGCCAGCCGCCGTCGTTGAGGTCAAGCAGGCCCTTGAGCGTGCTCTCGGAGAAGGCCTTGTTGCCGAGGATGCGGATCTCGCGGATGCTCGCAGCCGCGCCTTCGGTGATGGTGAAGGTGACGTTGACGCGGTTGCGCTCAAGCGGCGTGGTGGTCGTGACCACCTCCGCGCCGTACAGGCTGCGGCTGAGGTACTGGCGCTTGAGCTCCTGCTCGGCGCGGTCGGCCAGCGCGCGGTCGAAAGGCTGGCCTTCGCCGATGCCGGTGTCGCGCAGCGACTTCAGGAGCACCTCCTTGTCGAACTCCTTCATGCCGACGAATTCGATGTTCGAGATCACCGGCCGCTCTTCCACGACGATCACGACGACGCCATTGTCGATTTCCAGGCGCACGTCCTTGAAAAGCCCGGTGGCGAACAAGGCCCGCAGCGCGGAGGCGCCCTTCTCGTCGCTGTAGGTGTCGCCGACGCGGAAAGGCAGCGAGGCGAACACGGTGCCCGCGTCGGTGCGCTGCAGCCCTTCGACGCGGATGTCGCGCAGCGTGAACGGCTGCGCGGCCCAGGCCGCCGCCATGGGCAGCAGCGCCGCCGAAGCGACAGACACAGCCACGCCGAGCAGCGTGGAACGCAAACGGTTCGAACGGGGATGAGATGGCATGCGGAGGGAGTCAGTGCAGGCCCATGAGGCGGGCCACATCGTTGTAAATAGCGAGCGACATCATCATGAGCATGATGGCCACACCGCCACGCTGCAGCCGGTCGAGCCACAACTCGGAGACCGGCCGCCCTGTCACTGCCTCGAAAAGATAATACATCAGGTGCCCCCCATCGAGCATCGGCAGGGGGAGCAGGTTGAGCACCCCGAGGCTGACGCTCACGACGGCGAGGAAGCCCAGGTAATAAGCCAGCCCGAGGTTGGCGGACTGGCCCGCGTAGTCGGCGATGGTGATGGGCCCCGAGATGTTCTTGAGGGAGGCTTCGCCGATCAGCATCTTGCCGAACATCTTCAAGGTCACGAGCGACATGTCCCAGGTTCGGACCACGGCGAGCCGCAACCCGTCCCACAAGCCATGGCTGACCTCGACCGTCTCGGGCCGGGAACCGATCATCGCCTCGACGCGGCCGATGGGCTTGTCGCCGTCCCTGGCGGCGGCCGGCGTCACGGCCACTTCGAGCACCTGGCCGCTGCGCTCGACGCGCCATTGCATCGGCCGCGGCCGGCCCTGCTCGTCCAGGCTCGAACGGATGCGCTGCTGGAGTTGCGCGGCGTCCACCATGGGCTGGCCGTCCACGCTGAGGACGCGGTCGCCGGCCAGCACGCCGTCGCGCGCGGCGGGCCCACCGGTCAGGACGTCCGCGATGACCGGTTCGCGCAGCGGCGCGCCCAATCCGGTGCGGCGCATCAATTGGGCGTCGACGTCGGCCGAGCCGAGGCCGGACAGGTCGAGCACCGCCTGGCGCTCGCCGTGGCCCTTCGGGTCGGTCACCCGCAGGGTGAGCGGCTCGGAACGAAGGGCCGCCTGGGTGATTTCCCAACGCAGATCGGGCATGGCGTCGATCTCGCGCCAGGCCGAGCCGTCGGAAGAGACCGCCTGCACCCAGTCGCCGGCTTGCAACCCCGCTCGCTCAGCGAGGCTGCCGGCGACCGGCGTGCCGAGTACGGCCTTGGGCTCTTCAACGCCAATCCAGTGGACGCTGGCATAAAGCAGCACCGCAAGCAGCAGGTTGGCGAGCGGGCCGGCGGCGACCACCGCCGTGCGCTGCCAAAGCGGCTTGCGGTTGAACGCCATGTGCCGCTCGCCGGGCTCGACCGGCGCCTCCCGCTCGTCGAGCATGCGCACGTAGCCGCCGAGCGGCACCGCGGAGATCACGAATTCGGTGGCGTCGGGGTCGGCCTGCCTGCGCCAGAGCACCCGGCCGAACCCGACGGAAAAGCGCAGCACCTTGACGCCGCAGGCGCGGGCCACGCGGTAATGCCCGTACTCATGGATGACGATGAGGATGCCCAGCGTCAGCAGGAAGAAGAAGATGGTGCTCATGGACTCTCGCCTCCCGGTGCGCCGGCCGGCGCCGCGCCCCTGGTGTGGTGTCGGAAAACAAATGGTCTCGGATGGGCCAAACAAGATATTTCAGGGGGCGTCGGTCCCTCCATCCGAAGGGAAGAAGCGCTTGACGCGCGTTCGACGGGCAGGGTGAAGCCAGCCCCCTGAATTTTCAACGACCCACCGGCGCGGCGCCCGCGGATGACCGGCGGAAACGGAGTCGATGGATTGCAAGCCCCGGCAAGCCGAGGAGCGCAGCGGCGCGGGGTGGTCTCGCAAGCCACGATTCCATCGACGGTCATTTGGGGGGCACGACACTATCGCCGGCCGAGCGCCAGCACCTGCTCCCCGGCCGCTGCGCGCGCCCTGGCGTCCAGCGCCAGCAGGCCGTCCACCGAAGCGGAATCGCCGGCGGCGACATCCAGCCGGGAAAGCACGCCGGCGTTGACCTGGTGGATCTGGTCGAAGCGCAGCCGGCGGTCCAGGAAAGCGTCGACCGCCACCTCGTTGGCCGCGTTGAGCACCGCCGTCGAGCCGGGCGCGGCGCGCAGCGCGTCCCAGGCCAAGCGCAGGCCGGGGTAGCGCGCATGGTCGGGCGGCGCGAAGGTCATCTGGCTGGCCACGCCGAAATCCAGCGCGGTGGCGCCCGACTCGATGCGTTCGGGGAAAGCCAGCCCGTAAGCGATCGGCACGCGCATGTCGGGGGTGCCAAGCTGGGCCAGCACCGAGTTGTCCCTGCAGACGACCATCGAATGCACGATGCTCTGCGGATGGATGACGACTTCGATGCGTTCGGGCGCCAGGTCGAAGAGCCAGCGGGCCTCGATCACTTCCAGGGCCTTGTTCATCATCGTCGCGGAATCGACGGAGATCTTCCGCCCCATGACCCAGTTCGGATGGGCGCAGGCCTGCTCCGGCGTGACGTCGCCCAGCGTGGACGGGTCGCGGTCGCGGAAAGGGCCGCCCGAGGCGGTGAGCACGATGCGCTGGATGCGGCTGGCCCAGGCGCCCCGGTCTTCCGGCAGGCATTGGAAGATGGCGGAATGCTCGCTGTCGATCGGGATCAGGGTCGCGCCACCCTCCTGCACGGCGCGCATGAACAACGCGCCGCCGACCACCAGGGCCTCTTTGTTGGCCAGCAGCAGGCGCTTGCCCGCGCGCGCGGCGGCCAGGCAAGGCCGCAGGCCCGCCGCACCGACGATGGCGGCCATCACCGCGTCCGCCTCCGGGTGCGCGGCCAGTTCGCTCAAGGCTTGTTCGCCGTCCAGCACCTCGGTCTTCAGGCCGTGGCCGCGCAATTTCTCGCGCAGGTCGCGCGCGAAGCCGGTGTCCGGCATGGCGGCGAACTTCGGATGGAAACGCGCGCACAGCGCGAGCAGTTCGTCGACGCTGCGGTGGGCCGTCAGCGCGAACACCTCGAAGCGGTCGGGGTGCCGGGCCAGGACGTCCAGGGTGCTGGAGCCGATCGAACCCGTGGCGCCCAGCACGCAGACCCGCTGTTTGATCATTGCCATGGTTTCAGAAAGACTGGATGGCCATCGCCATCGGGAAAACCGGGATCAGCGCGTCGATGCGGTCCAGCACGCCGCCATGCCCGGGCAGCAGCTGGCTGCTGTCCTTGGCGCCGGCGCTGCGCTTGATGAGGGATTCGACCAGGTCGCCCACCACGCTCATCGCGCACAGGGACAGCGCGACGAGCAGCAGGCCCAACGCGGAATAACGGCTGTACACCGTGGAGAAGATGCTGGGCGGCGAATACCAGGACCGGCCGTCGAGCCAGAGCCAGAACACCGACAGCAGCAGCACGCCGACCACGCCGCTGTAGACGCCTTCCCAGGACTTCCCTGGGCTGATCGTCGGCGCCAGCTTGCGCCGGCCGAAGCGGCGGCCACCGAAATAGGCGGCGATATCGGCCATCCACACCGTGCACAGCACGGAGAGCAGGAAATTGACACCGAGCGCTTTGGCGCCCGCGATGGCCAGCCAGGCCACCCACAGCGCCAGCAAGCCGCCGAGCAGCCGGAGGATGGACGGCAGCTTGGACCACCGGGCCACGCCCAGGTAGAGGGTCAACCCGCCGCCCAGGATCCACAAGGCCGCAGCGGCCCGCCACAGAGCATCCGGGGCGCGCACCGTCCAACCCAGCCACCAGGCGACCGCCCCCGCCGTCGCGAGCAGGCCGCCGAGCAGCAGCGAGGTGCCTTGCCCCAGCCCGTTCAACCGGCCCCACTCCCAGCCCGCCGCACCGACCATCAGCAGGCTCAAGGCGGTGAAAGGCAGCGGGTTGGCCGCGAACAGGGCCGGCAGAAGGACGGCCAGCAGGACCAGCGCGGTGATGACGCGTTGCCGGAGCATGGGGATCCCCTCGGTCGATTCAGGCCCGCGCCGCGGCGGCGGCCGGGGCGTCGTTGTTGAGCAGGCCGAACCGGCGTTCGCGGCGCGAGAACTCGGCCAATGCCTGGTCAAGCTCCGCCTCTCCGAACTCGGGCCAGAGGCAATCGGAAAAGAACAGTTCGGCGTAGGCGGCCTGCCAGAGCAGGAAATTGCTGATCCGCTTTTCCCCGCCGGTGCGGATGATGAGGTCGGGGTCCGGCGCGTAGCTCAGCGCCATGTAACGCGCCAGCAGCGCCTCGGTGACGTCCGCCGGCTGCACGCCGTCGAGCATCGCCTGCTTGCAGGCCTGAACCATGTCCCAGCGACCGCCGTAGTTGAACGCCACCGACAACGTGATGCGCGTGTTGTGCTCGGTGGTGGACTCGACCTGCTCCCACACCTTGCGCAGCTTGTCCGGCACCGCCTCGCGGTCGCCGATGATGCGGATGCGCACCCCCTGGGTGGCCAGGCGCGCCAGGTACTTGGTGACGCCGATCATCACCAGGCCCATCAGGCCGGACACTTCGTCGGACGGGCGCTTCCAGTTCTCGGAGGAGAAGGCGAACACCGTGAGGTAGTCGACACCGCGGTCGGCGCAGGCCAGCACGACCTTCACGAGCGCGTCGACGCCGTACTTGTGTCCGAAATAGCGCGGCATGAAGCGCCGCTTCGCCCAGCGGCCGTTGCCGTCCATGACGATGCCGATGTGGCGCGGTATGGAGGAGGACGGGTTGCTCACGCTGGGATGGCCGCCGAGGGTGAAAAATCCGGCATCGAGGCACCGCGCGGGCAGCGGGCCATGTCAGACGGCCAGGATCTCGGCCTCTTTGGCCGCGACGACGCGGTCCACCTCGGCGATGTAGCGGTCGGTCAATTTCTGGGACTCGTCGAGCGAGCGCCGTTCCTCGTCCTCGGAGATCAGCTTGTCCTTGAGGAGCTTCTTGGCTTGCTCGTTGGCGTCGCGCCGCAGGTTGCGGATGGCGACCCGCGCGTCCTCGCCGGCGTTGCGCACGACCTTGGTCAGGTCCTTGCGACGCTCTTCGGTCAACGCGGGCATGGGCACGCGGATCAGGTCGCCCTGGGAGGCGGGGTTCAGGCCCAGGTCGCTTTCCCGGATCGCCTTCTCGATCTTGGCGCCCATGCCCTTCTCCCAGGGCTGGACGCTGATCGTGCGCGCGTCGAGCAGCGTGACGTTGGCGACCTGGCTGATCGGCACCATGGAGCCGTAGTAGTCGACGCTGACCTGGTCGAGGATGCCAGGGTGCGCGCGGCCGGTGCGGATCTTCTGCAGCTCGTTCTTGAGGGACTCGATCGAGCGGCCCATCTTCTGCTCGGTGGTCTTGTGGATGTCTGCGGTGGTCATGGTGGTTCGTTCCTGCTGGGGTTCAAACGTGGACGAGGGTGCCCTCGTCCTCGCCCAGCACCACACGCTTGAGGGCGCCGGGTTTGAAAATGCTGAAGACTTTGATCGGCAGCTTCTGGTCGCGGCAAAGGGCGAACGCGGTCGCGTCCAGCACCTGCAGGTTCTTGGCGATGGCCTCGTCGAAGCTGATCTGCGCGTAGCGGGTCGCGGACGGGTCCTTCTTCGGGTCGGCGGTGTAGACGCCGTCCACCTTGGTGGCCTTGAGCACCACCTCGGCGCCGATCTCGGCGCCGCGCAGCGCGGCCGCGGTGTCGGTGGTGAAGAAGGGGTTGCCGGTGCCCGCGGCGAACACGACGATCTTGCCTTCCTCGAGGTATTGCAGCGCCTTGGGGCGCACGTAAGGCTCGACGACCTGCTCGATCGCGATCGCGGACATCACGCGGGCGGTCATGCCCTCCTGGCGCATGGTGTCGGCCAGGGCCAGCGAGTTCATCACCGTGGCCAGCATGCCCATGTAGTCGGCCGTGGCGCGGTCCATGCCCACGGAGCCGCCCGCCACGCCGCGGAAGATGTTGCCCCCGCCGATCACGACGGCCACTTCGCAGCCCAGCTGCGTGACCTCCTGCACCTCCCGGACCATGCGAACGATGGTGGCCCGGTTGATGCCGTAGGCATCGTCGCCCATCAGGGCCTCACCGGACAACTTCAACAGTATTCGCTTGTAGGCAGGCATGCTGGGCGGACCTCATGGGTGGTGGGGGGGAGGAAAAGTCTAACGGGCCGGGCGACGCGAGTGCCCGGCCCCGGGCGCCGGCTCAGCCGCCCTTGGCGGCGGCCACCTGGGCGGCCACTTCGGCGGCGAAGTCGTCGACCTTCTTCTCGATGCCCTCGCCCACCACGTAGAGCGTGAAGCCCTTGACCGTGGTGTTGGCGGCCTTGAGCATCTGCTCGACGGTCTGCTTGTCGTTCTTGACGAAGGCCTGGTTGTAGAGGCTGACCTCCTTGAGGTATTTCTGCACCGAGCCTTCGACGCGCTTGGCGACGATCTCGGGCGACTGCACCGGCTTGCCGGCGGCTTCGGCTTCCTTCGCGTCTTCGGCGGCCTTGCCGGCCGCGACGGCGCGCTCTTTCTCGATCAGCTCGGCGGGCACCTCGGCGGACGACAGCGCCACCGGCTTCATCGCGGCCACGTGCATGGCGACGTCCTTGGCGGCGGTGTCGTCGCCTTCGTACTCGACCACCACGCCGATGCGGGTGCCGTGCAGGTAGTGGGCCAGCTTGCCGCCGCCGGCGTAGCGCTTGAAGCGGCGGATCGACATGTTCTCGCCGATCTTGCCGATCAGGCCCTTGCGCACGTCTTCCACCGTCGGGCCGAAGCCGTCTTGAGACAGCGGCAGCGCGCCGACCGCGGCCACGTCGGCCGGGTTGTTCTTCGCGACCAGCTCAGCCACCGACTTGGTGAAGGCCAGGAAGGAATCGTTCTTCGAGACGAAGTCGGTCTCGCAGTTGATCTCGACCAGCGCGCCGGTCGTGCCGTCGACCGCAGCCGACACCACGCCCTCGGCAGTGATACGGGAGGCAGCCTTGCCGGCCTTGTTGCCGAGCTTGACGCGCAGGATCTCTTCCGCGCGGTTCATGTCGCCGTCGGCCTCGGTCAGGGCCTTCTTGCACTCCATCATCGGCGCGTCGGTCTTGGCGCGCAGTTCGGCCACCATGCTTGCGGTAATTGCGGGCATCTTTGATCTCCGTTGGACTGGGGCGACCGGACTTGGAGCGCGGTCGACCGGTTTCGTTCAGGCTTTACGAAAAAAGGGGCTGAAGCCAGCCCCTCTTTGTCTGCAGGCGAGGGGCGCCTCAGGCGTCTTCGCTGACTTCGACGAACTCGTCGCCGCCAGCAGCGGCCTGCACCACTTCCTGGGTGGCGTTGGCCTTGCCTTCGAGCACTGCGTCAGCCACGGCGCGCGCGTACAGCGCGACGGCCTTGGCCGAGTCGTCGTTGCCGGGGATCACGTAGTCGATGCCTTCGGGCGAGTGGTTGGAGTCGACCACGCCGATCACCGGGATGCCCAGCTTCTTGGCTTCAGCCACGGCGATCTTGTGATAGCCGACGTCGATGACGAACAGCGCATCGGGCAGCGCGTTCATGTCCTGGATGCCGCCGATGTCCTTCTCGAGCTTGGCCAGCTCGCGGGCGAACAGCAGGGCTTCCTTCTTGATCATCGACTCGGTGCCGGCCTCGGTCTGGGCCTGCATGTCCTTCAGCTTCTTCAGCGAGCCCTTGACCGTCTTGAAGTTGGTCAGCATGCCGCCGAGCCAGCGCTGGTCGACGTAGGGCATGCCGGCGCGGGCGGCTTCGGCGGCGACGACTTCGCGCGCCTGGCGCTTCGTGCCGACCATCAGGATGGTGCCGCGCTTGGCGCTGAGCTGGCGCAGGAATTTCAACGCGTCGTTGAAGAGCGGCTGCGTCTTCTCGAGGTTGATGATGTGGATCTTGTTGCGATGGCCGTAGATGTACGGGGCCATCTTGGGGTTCCAGAAGCGGGTTTGGTGGCCGAAGTGGACGCCGGCTTCCAGCATTTCACGCATGGTGATGGACATGTAGAGCTCCAAAGGTTGATTCTAAAATCCGGCCTGAACGGCATGCCCTCGAAAGAGGTTTCTGCAGCACCTTGTGGCGGCCGGATTCGCGATTGATCACCCGCCGGACGCGGCACCATGCCTCGTCCTGGGTAAACCCGCGGATTCTAGCATGCCCGCCACACCACACCAGGGCTCCGCCATGCTCAGAGTGCTCCCGCCGACCCATGCCCTCCCTTTGCACGGCGCCGCCGCCACGAGGCGCGTGGAGGCGCTCGCCCAGAGCGGTCTGCCGGCCCACGCGCTCATGCGCCAAGCGGGGCTCGAAGTCGCGCGTTGCGCGCTGGCCCTGGCACCGCATGCCGGCACCGTGTGGGTCGCCGCCGGCCCGGGGAACAACGGCGGGGACGGGCTGGAAGCCGCCCTGCACCTCCAGGCGGCCGGAAAGCGGGTCTGGGTGACGCGATGGGAAGGTGCGCGCCCACCGCCACCGGATGCCGCCGACGCGCTGGCACGGGCGCGGGCCGCTGGCATCCGGTTCGTGGATTCGCCGCCCCGGCTGGGCCCGGCCGACCTGGCGGTCGACGCCCTGCTGGGCCTGGGCGCCAACCGCGCGCCCGAGGCCGCCATCGCACAAGGGATCCGGCATCTCAACGCCCTGCCCTGTCCAGTGCTGGCGGTCGACCTGCCCAGCGGCCTGTGCGCGGACACCGGCCGCCTGCTGGGCGACGAGGCGGTGGCCGCCCGGCACACCTTGGCGTTGCTGACGCTCAAACCCGGCTTGTTCACGGCGCAAGGCCGGGGCCATGCGGGCGAGGTCTGGTGGTCGAGGCTCGGCGTCGACCTGGAAGAAGCACCGGACGCCCACTTGAGCGGCGCCGACGCCGTGCGCACGCCCGCCGCGGGCCATGGCGCCCACAAAGGCAGCCGCGGCGACACCTGGATCGTCGGCGGCGGCCCCGGCATGGCGGGCGCGGCCTGGCTGGCCGCCCGCGCCGCCCACGCGGCGGGCAGTGGGCGGGTGTTCCTCAGCCTGTTGGGCACCGGTTCACTGGACCCCGACCCCAATCGCCCGGAGTTGATGCCCCGGCCCGCCGACTGGCCGCCGTCCGATGGGGACCTGGCCCGTCTGACCGTGGTGGCCGGCTGCGGCGGCGGCTCGGCCGTCGCGGCGGCCCTGCCCCGCGTGCTGCGCGCGGCGCCCCGCCTGGTGCTGGACGCGGACGGCCTGAACGCCGTGGCAAACGACGACGCCCTGGCCCGGTTGCTCCATGCCCGCG
Organism: uncultured Burkholderiales bacterium; assembly: GCA_966211815.1. Classification (GTDB taxonomy): domain Bacteria; phylum Pseudomonadota; class Gammaproteobacteria; order Burkholderiales; family Burkholderiaceae_C; genus JANPCX01. The sequence goes on along the minus strand of CBIHOD010000006.1, from coordinate 79,527 downwards.
CTGCGCAAGGGCTGTGGACCGTGCTGACGCCGCACCCGCTGGAGGCGGCCCGCCTGCTCGGCGGCTCCACCGCCGACATACAGGCCGACCGCTTGAACGCGGCGCGCCGGTTGGCCGACCGGACCGCCGCAGTGGTCGTGCTGAAGGGCTCGGGCACCGTGGTGGCCGCTCCGGACAGTCTGCCCTGGATCAACCCCACGGGGAACGCGGCCCTGGCCACCGCCGGCACCGGGGACGTGCTGGCCGGTTGGATGGGCGGGCTGTGGGCCGCGCTGCAGGGCGCCGGCGGCACCCAGGACGGGCACGCGCTGGAAGTGGCGCTGTCCGGCGCCTTCCTCCACGGCGCCTCCGCCGACCAGGCCGGCGTGGACCCACTGCGGGCGGCCGACCTCATCGAACGGATGCTGCCGCGCGCTCAGCCGCCCGCCTGAACCGCCGGCCCGCCCTGCGCCATCGCACGGGCCACTTCGCGCTGCGCCTGCTCCAAGCCTTGGGCGAGCACCGCGTCGCCGCGGCGGTCGGCCACCTCAGAGAACCTCGCCGCCAGTTGCTCCGCCACATCGCCGCCGGAACCGAGGTGCAAGCCCGCCGTCACGGCGACATGCGCCACCTCGAAGCCCCCCGCGCCCGCGCAGACGATGCTGCGGGTCGGCGCGCCGTCCGAAGCCAGGAACAGCATCGCCGGCGTCACCGCCTCGGGCTTGAGCAGGTCGAGCATCGCTTCGGGCAGCAGGCCTTCGGTCATGCGCGTGGCCGCCGTGGGCGACAGGGCATTGACCCGGATGTCGTTCTTGGCGCCTTCCAGCGCCAGCGTGTTCATGAGGCCGACGAGGGCCATCTTGGCCGCCCCGTAATTCGATTGGCCGAAGTTGCCCCACAGCCCGGACGACGAGGTCGTCATCACGATGCGGCCGCGGTTCTGGGCGCGCATGATGTCCCAGACGGCCTTGCAGCAATGCACCGCGCCCATGAGGTGCACATCCATGACCAGCGAGAAGTCGTCCAGGGACATCTTGGCGAAGGACTTGTCGCGCAGCACGCCGGCGTTGTTCACCAGCACGTCGACGCGGCCCCAGGCCCGCATCGCCTGGTCGACCATGGCTTGCACGGCGGCGTAGTCGGCGACGTTCGCACCGAAGGAGTCGGCTTCGCCGCCGCTGGCGCGGATCTCCCGGGCGACGGCTTCGGCGGCGGCGCTGGCGCCCGGCGCCCCACGCGCGTCGGGCATGTCGTTGACCAGCACTTTCGCTCCCCGCCCGGCCAGGGCCAGGGCATGCGCGCGCCCCAGCCCGGATCCAGCGCCGGTCACCAGCGCCACGCGCCCGCCGAAGTCGAGGGGGCTCATGCGGCCGGCCCTTTCCGGCCGGCGCAGGGCCGTCCCAGGGCGGTCACCGCTTGCCTCCGCGCGACTTGCCCGCCGACTTGCCCGCCGCCGACTTGCCGCCGGCGGCCGCCGCCTTGGCGGCACCGCCGCGCGCGGCCGTCTTGGCCGCTTTCACCGGGTGGGCCTTCGCGCCGCCAGCCGCGGCGCGGGCCTTGGACTGGCCGGCCTTCTTCGCGCGCGACTTGACCTGGCGGTCCGCTTCGAGCACTTCATCCAGTTCGGCGACCGCCGTGCGCGGCGCGGCGCGCTCGGCCGGCGGCTCGCCCAGCTTGTCCTTCTTGGCGCGCGCCAGCATCGCGCCCGGCTCGGCGTCGCGCACCAGGCGGAAGTCGATCTTGCGGCCGTCCAGGTCGACGCGGCTGACCTGCACGCGCACGCGCGAGCCGATCGAATAGCGCACGCCGCTGCGTTCGCCGCGCAGCTCCTGGCGCACCTCGTCGAAGCGGTAATACTCGCCGCCGAGCTCGGTGATGTGGACCAGGCCCTCGACGTAGAGCGCGTCGAGCTGCACGAACAACCCGAAGCTGGTGGCCGCGCTGACCGTGCCGGAGAACTCCTCGCCCAGCCGCTCGCGCATGTAGCGGCATTTCAGCCAGGCCTCCACGTCGCGCGAGGCCTCGTCGGCCCGGCGCTCGTTGGCGCTGCAGTGCGCGCCGGTGATCTCCCAGGCCTCGTCCTCGGCACCCAGCGGCGGCCCTTGCACCTTGGCGGGCTTGACGCCCGCCCTGCCCTTGACGGGGCGGGTCTGCGCCACGGCCTTGCCCGGCACCATGCGGTAGTGCTGGCCGCCGAGCAGGGCCTTGATCACGCGGTGCACGAGCAGGTCGGGGTAGCGGCGGATCGGGCTCGTGAAATGGGTGTAAGCCTCGTAGGCCAGGCCGAAGTGGCCGCTGTTGGTGCCGGTGTAGATCGCCTGCTGCATCGAGCGCAGCAGCATGGTGTGGATCTGCTGGGCGTCGACCCGGTCCTTCGTGGCCGCGGCGATCGCCTGGAACTCGCCGGGCTTGGGATCCTCGCTGATCGACAGCCCCAGCCCCAGGGCGCGCAGGTAGTTCTGCAACAGCGTCTTCTTCTCGGGCGTGGGGCCCTCGTGCACGCGGAAGAGCGACGGGTGCTTGGCGCCGGCGATGAAATCGGCCGCGCAGACGTTGGCCGCGAGCATCGCCTCTTCGATCAGCTTGTGGGCCTCGGTGCGCACGCGCGGGACGATCTTCTCGATGCGGCCGTTCTCGTCGCAGACGATCTGGGTCTCGGTGGTCTCGAAGTCGATCGCGCCGCGCGCCACGCGCTGCTTCAACAAGGCGCGGTAGACGTCGTTGAGGTCCAGCAGGTGCGGGACCAGGTCCTTGCGCCGGGCCGCCTCCGGGCCGCGCGTGTTGGTCAGGATGGCCGCGACCTCGTTGTAGGTGAAGCGCGCGTGCGAGCAGATCACCGCCGGGAAGAACTGGTAGGCGTGCACCTCGCCGGCGGCGTTGACGATCATGTCGCACACCATGGCGAGGCGGTCCTCGTTCGGGTTCAGCGAGCACAGCCCGTTGGAGATCTTCTCGGGCAGCATCGGGATGACGCGGCGCGGGAAGTAGACCGAGGTGGCGCGTTCGTAGGCGTCTTCGTCCAGCGGCTCACCGGGCTTGACGTAGTGGCTCACGTCGGCGATGGCCACCAGCAGCCGCCAGCCGTTGGGCGACTTGACGCGGCCGATCTTGGCGGGCTCGCAATAAACGGCGTCGTCGAAGTCGCGCGCGTCCTCGCCGTCGATGGTGACCAGCGGCACGTCGGTCAGGTCCACGCGCTGCTTGCGGTCGGCGGCGCGGATCTTCTCCGGCAGCGCGGCGGCCTGCGAGAGCGCCTCCGGCGAGAAGCGGTGCGGCACTTCGTACTTGCGCACCGCGATCTCGATCTCCATGCCCGGGTCGTCGATCTCGCCGAGCACCTCGGTGACGCGGCCGACCGGCTGCGAGTACATCGACGGCATCTCGGTCAGCTCGATCGCCACCACCTGGCCCGCGGCCGCGTTGGCGATCGCGTTCTTGGGGATGAGGATGTCCTGGCCGTAGCGTTTGTCCTCCGGCGCCACCAGCCAGACGCCGCTTTCGTGCAGCAGCCGGCCGATGATGGGCGACTTGCGCCGCTCGATGATCTCGAGCACCCGGCCCTCGGGCCGCCCCTTGCGGTCATAGCGGATGACGCGCGCCTTCACCCGGTCGCGGTGCAGCACCGCCCGCATTTCCTGCGGCGAGAGGTAGAGGTCGGGCTGCCGGTCGTCGCGGACGACGAAGCCATGACCGTCGCGGTGGCCCTGCACCGTGCCCTCGACTTCGCTCATCAGGTCGATGCCGGAAGAAGAAGGGTTCGAAGAATTCTTGTATGTGTTCGTTTTAATGGTATAGTCTCTTTCTTTCCTGAAATGCCCAGGTGGCGGAATTGGTAGACGCACTAGTTTCAGGTACTAGCGGGTAACTCCGTGGAGGTTCGAGTCCTCTCCTGGGCACCAAAGTTGAATGTAGTTGGTGAGTTTAAAAACATATAAAGGCCTGCGTGCGAACGCTGGCCTTTTTTGTTTGCCCGGATTTTTTTGTTTGGCCGGACTTTTTTGCCTTGGACCATGCCCTCGCATGGAGTTGCGCCGGCGCTGCCAAGTGCCGCGGCCGACACGGCGGGCCCGCCCCTCGCGGGCCCGGACGATGGATGCGGCAGCGGCGTCAAAAAGACTTTCGGTTCAGATGACGAATTTCTTCGCCAGACCGTCGGGCCGCAACGCATCGTACTCTTCGAAAGGCTGGTGGATCCACGGGCTGGTCGGCAGCATTTCGACGAAGTAGTCGGGCATGTAGGTGGAGACGCCCTTGGTCCAGATGACGGAGGACCGCAGTTCGGTGATCGACGGCATGCCGCGCAACCGCTCGACCACGGCCTTGAGCGTCATGCCGGAGTCGGCCAGGTCGTCCACCAGCAACACGCGGCCGCTGAGGTCGCCCCTGGGCAGCGTGATGTACTTGGCCATGTCCAGCCGGCCCTGGATCGTGCCGGCCTCGGCGCGGTAGGAGCTGGTGGACATGATGGCCAGGGGTTTGTCGAACACCCGCGAAAGCACGTCGCCGGGCCGCAGGCCGCCCCGCGCCAGGCACAGGATCTGGTCGAACTCCCAGCCCGAGGCGTGCACCTTCAGCGCCAAGCGCTCGATGAGCATGTGGTACTCGTCCCAAGACACATAGAGGTGCTTGCCGTCTTCAGTCAACATGGTTTGCTTGGCTTCCGGGATGGTGGCTAAGGGTGGATCAAGGGTTGTAGGGGTGGCGCAGCAGGATGGTGTGGTCGCGGTCCGGGCCGGTGGAGACCATGTCGATCGGCGCGCCGATGAAGGCTTGCACGCGCTCCAGGTAGCGGCGGGCGTTCGGCGGCAGCTTCTCCCATTCGGTGACGCCCGCGGTGGTTTCCGTCCAGCCTTCGAAGGTGTCGTAGATGGGCTTGCAGGCGGCGATGTCGTCGGCGTCCAGCGGCAGGATGTCGACGCGCTCGCCGTTGAGTTCGTAGCCGACGCAGACCTTGATCTCCTTGAGCCCGTCCAGCACGTCGAGCTTGGTGATGCAAAGGCCGGAGATGCCGTTGATGATGATCGAGCGCTTGAGCGCCGCGGCGTCGAGCCAGCCGCAGCGGCGCGGCCGGCCGGTGACGGTGCCGCGCTCCTGGCCCACGGTGGACAGGTGGTGGCCGACGGTGCCGGGCTCGTCCATCGGCAGCTCGGTCGGGAACGGGCCGCTGCCCACGCGCGTGGTGTAGGCCTTGGTGATGCCGAGGATGTAATGCAGCATGTCCGGCCCGACGCCAGCACCGGCCGCCGCATTGCCGGCGACGCAGTTGCTCGAGGTCACGTACGGATAGGTGCCGTGGTCGATGTCGAGCAGCGTGCCCTGCGCGCCTTCGAACAGGATGTTGGCACCCTGCTTGTTGGCGCTGTGGATCATGTAGCCGACGTCGGCCATCATCGGCTTGAGTTGCTCGGCCACCTTCATCGCATGCTCGAAGATCGGCTCGAACTCGAGCGCCTGCGACTTGAGGTAGCCGCTCAGCGCAAAGTTGTGCAGCTCCAGCAACTCCTTCAGTTTCTTCGCGAAACGCTCGGGATGCTTCAGGTCCTGCACGCGCAGTGCACGGCGCGCCACCTTGTCTTCATATGCCGGGCCGATGCCCTTGCCGGTGGTGCCGATCTTGCCGGCGCCGCTGGTCTCGCGCAGCGCTTCGCGCGCCTTGTCGACCTCGACGTGGAACGGCAGGATCAGCGGGCACGACTCGCTGAGGAACAGGCGCGAGCGCACATCGAGGCCCGCCGCTTCCAGCCGCTCGATCTCGGACAGCAGGTGCGTCGGGTCGACCACCACGCCGTTGCCGATGTAGCAGGCCACGCCGTCGCGCATGATGCCCGACGGGATGAGCTGCAGCGCCGTCTTCACGCCCTTGATCACGAGGGTGTGGCCGGCGTTGTGGCCGCCCTGGAAACGGGCCACGGCTTGGGCATGGTCCGTCAGCCAGTCCACCACCTTGCCCTTGCCCTCGTCGCCCCACTGGGTGCCGACCACGACCACGTTGCGGCCGGCTGCCTTTGCTGTCTGCATGTCTCTGTTTCCCATCTGAAAATCAAGAAAGAGTGAAGCGCCTGGCGTCCCGCGGACCCGTCCCGTTCAGGACACCGGCGCGCGGCATCACAAATCCTGGACGCGCCACTGGCCGTCCACGGCCACCAGCTCGCGGTCGCAGGCGAATTCCTCGCCCTCGTGTTCGTGGCCCGGCAGGACGCAGACCACGGTGTGGCCCTGCTTGCGCAGCGCGCGGACCGCATGGCGCAGCGCGGCGTCCTGCCCCCACGGCGCCCGGATCGCGGCGGCGCCCTGCTGGGTCGGCACCAGGGCGGCCAGCTCCTTCAGGTCGAGGCTGAAGCCGACGGCCGGCCGGTTGCGGCCGAAGACCGCGCCCACCTCGTCATAGCGGCCGCCGCGCAGGACCGCGTCGCTGGAGCCTTCGACGTAGGCCGCAAAGCGCGCGCCGCTGTAATAGGCGTAGCCGCCGACATCCGCCAGGTCGACCGACAGCTTCACGCCGGGGTGGACCTGGCCGAGGTGCGCGGCCAGGCTGCGCAGGTCCCGCAGCGCGGATTGGACCAGCGGCCGCCCAGGCAGGCGCGCCTGCGCCTCGTCGAGCACGTCGACGCCGCCGTACAAACCGAGCAGCGCCTGCAGGCCGGCGGCGACGTCGGCGGCGCAGTCCTGGCGGGTCAGCGCCGCCAGCGCGGGCGCATCCTTGGTCGCCAGCGCGGACACCGCTTCGGCCACGCGCGCCGCGTCGAAAGGCGTTTCGTCCAGCAGCGCCCGCACGATGCGCGAATCGCCCAGGTCGAGGGTCACGCCGCCGATGCCGACCGAAGCCAGCCCGTCCAGCGCGAGGTCCAGCACTTCCAGGTCGGCTTCCAGGCCGGCGTGGCCGTAGATCTCGACCCCGAATTGCAACGGTTCGCGCGTGGCGTGCAATCCGCCGGGCCGGGTGTGCAGCACCGGGCCGCAGTAGCACAGCCGCGCGACACCCCGGCGGCCCAGCAGGTGGGCGTCGATCCGCGCGACCTGGGGCGTGGTGTCGGCGCGCACGCCCAAGGTGCGGCCGCTGAGCTGGTCGACCAGCTTGAAAGTCTTGAGGTTCAAGGCCTGGCCGGTGCCCGACAGCAGCGAGTCCAGGTGTTCGAGCAAGGGGGGGATGACCAGCTCGCAACCGTAGCTGCGGGCGACGTCCAGCAACCCGCGGCGCAATTCCTCGATGTGCCTGGCCTGAGAAGGAAGAACATCGGCAATGTGCTCAGGCAGCAGCCAGGCAGACGACATGTGAATAACCGGAGGAATTAAAAACAGGATTGTACCGGCCAGGGTTTCAAGCGGCGACCAGGACGGGCGCGCGATGGGCAAACTTCACGGCGCGCCGGGGCCGCCTGCTTACGGCAGCGATCACGGAGCAAGCCTTCGGATTCGCTTCTAGCGGGGGCCGGCGGCGGCCGCCTGCAGCGTCCGCAGGAAATCCGGCGCGAGCATGCGGTTGGCATGGGCCGTCAGGTGGTCGCCGTCGAAGAACAAGGGCCTGGACCGGGGATCGGAAGGCTGGCAGCGGTCACCCGGGCACAGCAGGGGGAAAGGATCCCAAACGCGCAGCGCCGGGTATTTCGCCTGGAGACGTCCGATGGAATCCAGTGTCGGCCGCGCCAGGGCGCGCGCGTTTTCGCGGTCGATGGATAGCCCGGGGGCGCACACCGGGTTGCCCTGATTGAACCAGTCGGAGCAGCGGAACGGCGGCGCCGGCAGCACGGGCTTGGGGGCCTCGATGACGATGACGAGGCCGGCCTGCTGAAGGCCGCCGATCCAGTCGTCCGCCTCCCGCAGCGCGTCGGCGCGCTCCTTCACGGCCGCGGCGGTGTCCAGCGAAGCCAGCACGGCCCGCTCGTCGAAGAAAACCCATTGGTCGCTCAACCGCCGCACCCGCATCCCCGGCAGGAAAACCAGGTCGCCGGGGCGGGATTCGCGCAGGATGCGCTCCTGCGCGCCGCGCAGGAAACGGCGGCACTCCGGGCTCGACACGGCGCTCAGCTTCGCGGCGGCGCAACCCGCCTGCCAGAAGTTGCGCACCGCCGCGCCCGTCTGGCGCTGCGCGGACAGGAGGAGCACCTCATAAGCGCCGGCATGCGAATCCCCCACCACGAACAGCTGTCGTCCAGCCAGCGAAGCCTGGGGCGCCGCCACCGCCGGCGCATCATCGACCGCGGACGCCACCGGGATCCAATCCGATGACTGCCTGTTGACGACGCTCAGGCTGATCCATGGCCGGGCCCAGACCATGCCGGCGCCGAGCGCCGTCGACACCACCACCACGCCGGCGGCCCCCGACAGGACCCACGGCTTGCCCGCGGTCCGCCGGGGCAGGCTCTTGCGCAGGGGGACTTCGATGCCGTTGTAGGAAGCGACCGCCAGCAACGCCACCAGGACGACCGCGGCAGCCGCATTGAAGAAGGATTCCAGGCCGACGGTCCAGCGGAACAGCACGTAGACCGGCCAATGCCACAGGTAGAGCGAATAAGAGATCCTGCCGACGTACACCGACGGGCCGTTTTCGAAAACGCGCTTCAACCCGGCATCCAGGCCCACGCCCCGCACCGCGGCCACGATGCAAAGCGCGGCACCCGCCACCGGGACGACCGCCCAGGGGAAGGGGAACAAGGCCGTGCTGGCGGCGGACAGGGACACGACGATCAACATCAGGCCCGAGAAAAGCCAGGCCCCCACCTCGCGTTGCGACGCCGCCGGCCTGCCCCGCCGCAAAGCCGTGAACAGCAAGCCGCCGGTGGCCAGTTCCCAGAAACGGCTGGGCAGCAGGTAGAAGGCGCGCTCCGGCTCCGCGGTGCTGGCCCATGCGCTGTAGGCCGCCGACAAGGCGAAAGGCACGGCGAGCAGCGCCATCGCCAGGCGCGGGCGCGTGTGTCGCAACTTCATCCAGGCGAAGATCAGCAGGGGATAGACCAGGTAGAACTGCTCCTCCACACCCAGCGACCAGGTGTGGGTGAACGCGTTGAATTCGACACGGGGGGAGAAGTAACCGTCGCTGCTGCCCACCAGGGCCACATTGCCGAAACCGAAGAAAGCCGCCAACCCCGTCCTCCAGCTCGTCGTGCTGAGCCAGGAGGAAGGCACGAACAGCACGGCCAGCGCGAACGAAGCGAGCAGGCAGGCCAGCAGCGCAGGGTAGATGCGGGCGACGCGGCGCAGGTAGAACTGGCGCAGGTAGGTCCAGAACGATTCGCTGCGGTCCCGGGCCAGGCTGGCGGTGACCACGTAGCCGGAAATCACGAAAAAGATGTCGACACCCACGAAGCCGCCCGGCAGCCAGTGCGGGCGCAGGTGGTAGACAAGGACCGACAGGACGGCGACCGCGCGCAGCGCGTCTATGCCCGGGACGTAACCCGTGGACGCCGGCGCGCCGTGGGGATGGTGGTGCGCGGCCAGGTGCGTCACCGTTCGCCGCGACGCGTCGCAGCCGGCGCCGCAACGGAATGGTCCAGCGCGGCCACCGCGCCCGGGAAGCGGGCTACCACAGCAGGAGCAGCAGCAAACCCAGGAGCATGCTGGTCAGCCCGATGAACCGGATCTGGCCGTCGCTCATCTGCAGCGCCCGCTCGAACACCTTGCGCCACAGCGGGGGGAACAAGAACGGCAGGAAACCTTCGAAAACCAGCACCAAGCCGCAGGCAACGAGCAGGACCTCGCCCATGTCGTCTGCCGGCCGCGCTTACTTCTTGGGCGGCTGCGCGCCGCCCGCCGGCGAGCCGCCGCGCATCCCGCGGAAGAACTCGCTGCCGGCGTCGAGCACCATCACATCGGTCTTGTTGCGGAAGCTGGCGCGGTAGGCGTCCAGGCTGCGGTAGAACTCGGCGAATTGGGGATCCTTGCCGAAAGCGGCGGCGTACAGGGCCGACGCGCGCGCATCGCCTTCGCCCTTGATCTTCTGCGCGTCGCGGTAAGCCTCGGCGACGATCACCTCGCGCTGGCGGTCGGCGTCGGCGCGGATCTTCTCGGCTTCGGCGGTACCCATGGAGCGCAGCTCGTTGGCCACCCGCTTGCGCTCGGACTCCATGCGCCGGTAGACCGAATCGGTGATGTTGGCCGAGAAGTCGACGCGCTTGATGCGCACGTCGACGATCTCGATGCCGAAGGACTTCGCCTCGTCGGCCAGGCGGTTGCGCACGCCCTGCATGACGCGGTCGCGGTCGGTCGCCAGCATCGCCTGCACGGTGCGCTTGGTGACTTCCTCGTTGAACGCGGCCTGCACCACGGGGCTCAACCGGTTCTCCAGGTTGCGGATGTCGGCCCCGCTGTTGCGGATGAATTGCTTGGCGTCGCTGATGCGCCACTTGACGAGCCAGTCGATGACCAGGCTCTTTTTCTCGGCGGTGAAGATTGGGCGGGTTTCCGGGCTGTCCAGGGTCTGGATGCGCCGGTCGAGGAAGACGACGTTCTGGAAGGGCGGCGGCAGCTTGAACTTCAAGCCCGGCTCGGTCACCACCGACTTGATTTCACCCAGCGCGTAGATCACCGCGAACTGGCGCTGGTCGACGATGAACAGGGTCGAGAAAGCCACCATCAGGGCCAGCAGCAGGCCGGTGACGAAGATTGCGAGGCGGTTCATGGCTCAGGTTCCTGTGCGTGCTTGCTCGGGTGCGTGATGTCGGCGGTCGGGCGGGGGCGATGGCTTGGCGGCGGCGCGGTCAGCGGCCATCGCGGTCCCGTCCCCGTTGCCCGTCGCGCGAGCGCGGATCGGACGAAGGACCCGGCGCGGAATTCACCGCGGCCTCGCCCGCGCCTTGCGGGACGGGCGACTGCAGCGTCACGGCGCCCTGCCCGCTCTGCTGGATGAGCTTGTCCAGCGGCAGGTAGAGCAGGTTGGAGTTGTTGCGCGAGTCGACCAGCACCTTGCTGACGTTGGAGTAGACCTGGGTCATGGTGTCGATGTACATGCGGTCGCGGGTCACCGCGGGCGCCTTCTGGTACTCGGCCAGGACGCTGGCGAAACGCTGCGCATCGCCGTCGGCCTGGGCCACCACGCGGGACTTGTAGCCCTCGGCCTCTTCGCGCAGCCTGGCCGACGTGCCCTGCGCCTTGGGGATCACGTCATTGGCGTAGGCCTGGCCTTCGTTCTTGAGCCGTTCACGGTCGGCGGTGGCCCGGAAGGCGTCGTCGAAAGCGGCCTGCACCTGCTCCGGCGCCTGCACGTTCTGGACGTTGATGTTGGCGATGACGATGCCGGCCTTCAAGCGGTCGAGCTGGCTCTGCACCGATTTGACGAGCTCGGTGGCGATCGCGTCGCGCTGCTCGTAGAGCACCGAGTCCATCACGCTCTTGCCGACGATCTCGCGCACGGCCGACTCCGCCGCCTGCACCACGGCCTCGCTGGGGTTGCGATTCTCGAAGAGGTATTCCCTCGCGTCCTTCAGGCGGTACTGCACGGTGAAGCGGATGTCGACGATGTTCTCGTCCTGCGTCAGCATTGAGGAGTCGCGCAGGCCGGTCGCGGCGACCACGGAGTTGCGGCCCACCTCCACGGAACGCAACTGGGTGACCGGCACCGTCTCGTGCGATTGGAAGGGGTACGGCATGCGCCACTTGAAACCGGCGTCGGCGGTGTGGCTGTATTTGCCGAACGACGTCACGACCGCCTGCTCGCCTTCCTGGACGATGAAGAAGCCGCTGCCCGCCCAGATCAGCGCCACCACGCCGGCGATCAAGCCCATGCCGATGCCGGCGCTTTTCATGTCAGGCTGGAAATTGCCTGGGCCGCCCTGTTCGGGGCCACCTTGGCGCGGCGGCTGCCCGCCGCCGAACAGCCCGCCCAGCTTGCGGTTGAAATCGCGCCAGAGCTCGTCGAGGTCGGGCGGGCCGTTGTCGCCGCCGCGGTTCCCGTTGTTCAGCACCGCGTCGGGCCGGGCGCGGTGGCCGGGCATTGCCGCCGTCGAAAGCCGCCACAGCGCGCCTGGCGCCGCGAGCAGCAGGGTTTGCGCGGCCATCGCCACAGCCGCAAGGCGGGCGGGCAGGCGCTGCCGCGCCGTGCCGTCCGGTTGGTGTGTCGCGAAGAATGGGTGGCTCATGATGGAAGAGGTCGTCGTCAAAAAGGATCGGTTCGTTCAGGCGGGGCGCGGCTGGCCGCCGGCCGGCGCGCCGTCGTCCAGCGGGCGGGCGTCGACGCCGCGCGTTTCTTCGTCGCCGTCGAGATTCTCGGGCGAAGCCGAACGCGCGGACGCCGCCGCCAGCGCCTGCTCGGCGATCAGGCGGCGCAGTTCGTCCAGGCCTTCGCCGGTGGCGGCGCTGAGGAAGATCCGGGGCACCTGCCTGCCGCCGCCGACTTCCAGGGTGTCCTGGACGCAGCGGGGTCGCTGGCTTTCCTCCAGCAAGTCGGCCTTGTTGTAGACAAGGATCTGCCGGATTTCCGAAGCGCCGATCTCGCCGAGCACACGCTCCACTTCGGCCATCTGGTCGGCCAGCACGGGGCTTGCGGCGTCAACGACGTGCAGCAGCAGGTCGGCGTCGGCCGCTTCCTGGAGCGTGGCCTCGAAGGCTTCGACCAGTTTGTGGGGCAGGTCACGGATGAAACCCACGGTGTCGGACAGGCTGATCGACCCGACCGCCTCTTCGAGGTAAAGCTGCCGAGTGGTCGTGTCCAGCGTGGCGAAGAGCTGGTCGGCGGCGTAGCTGCGCGCCTTCACCAGGGCGTTGAACAGCGTGGACTTGCCCGCGTTGGTGTAGCCCACCAGCGAGACGCGGAAGGTCTGGTTGCGCTCGCGCGAACGTCGCTGCGTGGAACGCTGGCGCTTGACCTTGTCCAGGCGCAGCTTCACCGATTTGATGCGCTCGCCGATCATGCGGCGGTCGAGCTCGATCTGGGCCTCGCCCGGCCCGCCGCGGTTGCCGATGCCGCCCCGCTGGCGTTCCAGGTGGCTCCAGCGGCGAACGAGTCGGGTCGAAAGGTATTGGAGGCGGGCGAGTTCCACCTGCAGCTTGCCCTCGTGGCTTTGCGCGCGCTCGCCGAAGATTTCAAGGATGAGCATGGTGCGGTCGGCCACGGCCACGCCCAGGTGGCGCTCCAGGTTTCGCTGCTGCGCCGCCGACAGGGCTTGGTCGAAGAGTACGGCGTCGGCCTGGTGGGCTTGCACCAGCATCTTGATCTCGTCGGCCTTGCCCGAGCCGACGAACAGGGCCGCGTCGGGCGCCTTGCGCTTGGCGATCACCCGCGCCACGGCCACGTCGCCGGCCGACTCGGCCAGTTGCGCCAGCTCGTCCAGCGTCGCGTCGAAACCGCCGGAAGGACCGTTGGCGCGGCCGAAGTCCACCCCCACCAGGATGGCGCGCGCCATGGCGGGGGCGTCGGTGGTGACGGGGGTGGAACTCAAGGTTTCTCGGCGGTCGCGGGAGGCTTCACGCGCTGGCGTCCGGTCAGGCGGAATCGGAGGACGAATCTCCAGCCTGGAAGTTGACGGCCCGGCCGGGGACCACGGTGGAGATGGCGTGCTTGTAGACCATCTGCGTCACGGTGTTGCGCAACAACACGACGTATTGGTCGAAGGATTCGATGTGGCCCTGCAATTTGATGCCGTTGACCAGGTAGATGGACACGGGAACATGCTCTTTGCGCAGCAGGTTCAGGAAAGGGTCTTGCAGGAGTTGGCCTTTGTTGCTCACGATATTCTCCGTGTTGAAAGTGGATGGCTGGCGGACCTTAACACAGGGGCAGCGCCGCCGCCCCCGCGGTTCACGAGTCCTTGTCCGAGAAGGGGTTGCGGCCGGACTTCATCTCGATGCGCAGCGGCGTGCCGGTGAGCTTGAAGTGGGCGCGGAAACGCCCTTCCAGGAAGCGCTTGTAGCTCTCGGTGACGTGTTCGAGCGAATTGCCGTGGATCACGATGATCGGCGGGTTCATGCCGCCCTGGTGGGCATAGCGCATCTTCGGCCGGAAGGCGCCTTCGCGCTTCGGGGCCTGGTGCTCCACCGCCTCCAGCAGCAGCCGGGTGAGGACGGGCGTGGGCATCTTGCGCACCGCCGAGGCGTGCGCGTCGGCGATCGCCTTCCAGACCGGGCCCAGGCCCTGGCGGCGGATGGCCGAGATGTGCATCACCGGTGCGAACTTCAGGAACGACAGCCGGTGCTCGATGGACCGCGCCAGCAGTTCCTTCTGGTAGGCGTCCACCGCGTCCCATTTGTTGATCGCGACGACCACGGCGCGGCCGCTGTCGAGGATGTAGCCGGCGATGTGGGCGTCCTGCTCGGTGACGCCCTGGGTGGCGTCCAGCAGCAGCAGGACGACGTTGGCGTCGGCGATGGCCTGCAGCGTCTTGACGACGGAGAACTTCTCGATCGCCTCGAACACCCTGCCCTTGCGGCGCAGGCCGGCGGTGTCGATCAGCTCGAAGCGCTGGCCGTGGCGCTCGAAGGGAACACTGATGGCGTCGCGGGTGGTGCCCGGCATGTCGAAGGCCACCAGGCGCTCCTCGCCCAGCCAGGTGTTGATGAGGGTGCTCTTGCCGACATTGGGCCGCCCCGCCACCGCCAGGCGGATCGGCGCGTCCTCCTCTTCCGGCGGCTCGTCGTCGTAGATGAAGTCCTCCAGCGCGGCCTCCAGCAGGCTGCGGATGCCCTGGCCGTGCGCGGAGGAGATCGGGTGGGGCTCGCCCATGCCCAGCTCGAAGAATTCGGCCAGGTGCGGCGACTGGGCCATGCCTTCGGCCTTGTTGACCACCAGCAGCACCTTCTTGCCCACGGTGCGAAGGTATTGGGCGATGTCGTGGTCCTGGCCGGAAACGCCGGCGCGGATGTCCACCACGAACACCACCACGTCGGCCTCGGCGACCGCCTGGCGGGTCTGCTTGGCCATTTCCTTGACGATGCCAGTGGAGGAATCGGGCTCGAAACCGCCGGTGTCCACGACGATGAATTCGCGGTCGCCGAGGCGGCCGTCGCCGTAGTGGCGGTCGCGCGTCAGGCCGGCGAAGTCGGCGACGATCGCGTCGCGCGACTTGGTCATGCGGTTGAAGAGGGTCGACTTGCCGACATTCGGCCGGCCGACGATGGCGATCACGGGTTTCATGGTTGTTGACGCAGGCCCAGCGGGAAACGCGTGCGGAGCGGTGGGAAAGGAAAGAGGCGGATCAAAGCCGGAACGCGAACAAGCCGCCGTTGCGGGTGACGGCCACAAGCGTGGAGGCGTCCGCGCCCTGCGCCAGGGTTTCGACGGCGCTGCCGTCGGTCGGCAGGCGCGCCAGGGTCTTGCCGGTTTCGAGCGACAGCACATGCACCGTGCCCTGCGCATCGCCGAAAGCGACGGCGGCGGGGCCCAGCAGGGCGGGCGCGCTGACTTCGCGGTGCAGCAGGGCTTCGCTGGTCCAGGCGACTTCGCCGGTGGCCGCGCGCCATGCGGTCACGCGGTCGCTGGCGTCGGCCGCGACCACGGTCTGCGCGTTGGCGGCGACGCCCTGGGTGCCGCCCACGTTGCGGCTCCACAGCAGGTTGCCCCGGGCGGCGTTGACGCAGGCCACCGCCGCCTGGAAGGAACGCGCGCAAACCACGTCGCCGGCGCGGGCGGCCGGGCCGACCAGGTCGGCCAGCCGCTCGATCTCGTTGGTGCCGCGCGGGGTGGCCAGGGCCACTTCCCAGGTGACGCTGCCGTTCGACGGGTCCAGCCCCGCCAACCGCGCGCCCTGGCCGGCCAGCAGGGTGTTGCCCACCGCCATCAGGACACCCGTCTGGTTGAGGGTGAGCGCGTCGCCCGGCCGGCGGACCGACCACAGCTTGTCGCCGCTGAGCCCATCGAAGGCGTGCACGCTGCGGTCGGTGGCCAGCACGAAGACGCGCTGGCCCGCCACCAGCGGGCGGGTGGCCACGCGCAGGCCCAGGGGCTTGGTCCAGAGCACGCGGCCGGCTTCCATCGCCACCAGGCTGCCGTCGCGCGTCGTCACGGCGGAAAGCCGGCCATCGCTGCCGACGCCGCTGGAGAGCTTGCCCCCGGCATTGCCGCGCCAGAGTTCGCGGCCGGTGCCTGCGTCCACAGCCAGAACAACGCCGCTTTCCGAGGCGACCGTGAAAGCGGCGGGGCTGCGCGCCACTTCCAGCGGGAATTTCGCCGGGTCGGTGCGCTGGCTCCACAGCAGGCGGGGAGACACCGCCGGGTCGGCGGTCACGGCCTCGAAAGGCCCGGGTTTCGGCTTGGCCGGCCCGCTGCTGCAGGCGCCGAGCAAGGCCAGGGCACCGGCCGCGACGCAGGCTGCGACGAGCCCCGGGCCGCGCGTGTTCCGCCCGGTCGGGCGGGGCCGGCGGCTCATCATGGCCGTGCCCCCGCGGAGGCCGCCGTGGCCGGTTCGGCCACCCTCGGCGCCTGGGGCGCCGCCGCCAGGGCGGTGAGCTTGGCGTCGATCAGGCGGCGGTAGTCCACTTTCGGGTCCATCGCGTCCCAGGCTTTGCGGTAGGCGGCGATGGCTTCGTCCTTCTTGCCCTGGGCCACCAGCACGTCGCCCCGGCGGTCGGCGATGAGGGCAGCGAACTCCTGCGACGCGCCGGCGGCGGCGGCGTCCAGCTGTTTGATCGCGTCGTCGAGCTTCTTCTGCTCCAGCAGGATGCCGGCCAGGCGCAACCGCGCGACGACGCGGTATTCGGCTTCGCTGGCGTTCTCGCCCACCCAGGTCAAGGAGCCCGCCGCCGCGTCCAGTTGGCCTTTGTCGACTTGCACCTTGGCCGCCAGCAGCCCGGCTTGCTGGGCGTAGGCCGCGCGCGGGTAGCGCGACTTGATGTCGTTGAAGACCAGGGCGGCGCGTTCGGCGTCGCCGGAAGCGGCGGCCCGGTCGAGCTCTTCGAACATGGCGCCGGCCTTGGCGGCCTGGTCGCGCTGGTACCAGGTCCAGCCCGTCCACGCCGCCATCGCGGTGAGCACGGCGATCAGGATCCAGGTGATCACGTTGCCGTAGCGGTTCCAGAACGCCTTGAGCTGGTCCAGTTGTTCTTGTTCTTCGAGGTCGAGATGGGTGGCCATGAGCGATGCTCTGCTGAATTCGGGGGTTGAAACGGAAAAGCGCCCGCGGGCGCTGGGCGCAAGGGCGGATTATGCGTCTCGCAGGGAGGCGGCCCATTCGTCGACGCTGGACAGCGGCAGCGAACGCTGGGCCGCGCCGGCGTCGCGAAGGTTCTTCACCGCGACCTCGCCGCGCGCCAGTTCGTCTGGCCCGAAGACCAGGGCGTGGCGGGCGCCGCTGTTGTCGGCCCGCTTGAACTGAGACTTCATGCTGCCCAGGCCCTCGCGGCCGCCGGCGTTCATCAGCACCGAGACGCCGGCGGCCCGCAGCCGCTCCAGCGCGGCCACCGCCTGCGGCAGGCCGGCCGCGTCGGGCACGACGGCGTAGGCGTCGGGCGCCACCGCCGGCGGCACCAGGCCGGCTTCCTCGACCAGCAGCAGCATGCGCTCGATGCCCATGCCCCAGCCCACGGCCGGCGCCGGCTTGCCGCCGAGCTGCTCGATCAATGTGTCGTAACGGCCGCCGCCGCAGACGGTGCCTTGGGAGCCCAGTCGGTCGGTCACCCATTCGAACACGGTGAGGTTGTAGTAATCCATGCCGCGCACCAGGCGCGGGTTGACGGTGTAGGCCTGGCCGGCGGCGTCGAGGATGGCGCGCACGGCGTTCAAGTGCGCCAATGACGCTTCGCCGAGCATGTCGATCAGCCTCGGCGCGCTTTCGACCACGGCCTGCATCGCGGGGTTCTTGGTGTCCAGGATGCGCAGCGGGTTGCTGTGCAGCCGCCGCTTGGCGTCTTCGTCGAGCAGGCCGGCGTGGGCCTCGAAGTGCTTGACCAGGGCCTCGCGGTGGGCACGGCGCTCGTCGGGCTGGCCCAGGCTGTTGAGCTGCAGCGACACGTCGCGGCCTTGCTGCAGGCCCAGGTCGCGCCAGAGCGCGCTGCACATCAGGATCAGTTCCGCGTCGACGTCCGGCCCGGCGAAACCCATGGCCTCGGCGCCGACCTGGTGGAACTGGCGGTAGCGGCCCTTCTGGGGCCGCTCGTGGCGGAACATCGGGCCGATGTAGAAGAGCCGCTTGCCGCCGTCGCGCAGGAAGCTGTGCTCGGTGACGGCGCGCACCACACCGGCGGTGGACTCGGGGCGCAGCGTCAGCCTGTCGCCATTCATGGAGTCCTCGAAAGAGTACATCTCCTTCTCGACGATGTCGGTCACCTCGCCCAGGCCGCGCACGAACAGCGCGGTGGGCTCGACGATCGGCGTGCGCACGTTGGCGTAGCCGTAGCGCGCCATCAGCCGGCGCACCTTGTCTTCAAACCATTCCCAGCGCGCGGAATCGGGCGGCAGGATGTCGTTCATGCCTTTGACGGCGCGGAGTTGTTCAGCCATGGGGCGTGCTGCCTCGACAAACAAAGAGAAAAGAGGAACGCGGGCCCGCCGCGATGGCGCGGCCGGCCCCGGTGGAAACGGTCAATGAGGCGCCGCGGCGGCGTCGACCGCGCCGCCGAAACGCTTCTCGATGTAGCGCTCGACCAGGGCCTGGAATTCCTGGGCGATGCCCTCGCCGCGCAGCGTGAGCGCCTTCTCGCCGTCGATGAAGACCGGCGCCGCCGGCGCCTCGCCGGTGCCGGGCAGGCTGATGCCGATGTCGGCGTGCTTGCTCTCGCCCGGGCCGTTGACGATGCAACCCATGACGGCCACCTTCATGCCCTCGACGCCGGGATAGCGCGAGCGCCACACCGGCATCTGCAGCCGCAGGAAGTCGTCGATCTGCTTGGCCAGCTCCTGGAAAGTGGTGCTGGTGGTGCGGCCGCAGCCCGGGCAGGCAGTGACGCTCGGGTTGAAGCTGCGAAGGCCCAGCGCCTGCAGCACCTCCAGCGCGACCACCACCTCCTGCGTGCGCGCTTCGCCGGGCTGGGGCGTGAGCGAGACGCGGATGGTGTCGCCGATGCCCTCCTGCAGCAGCACCGACAGCGCGGCGGCCGACGCGACCGTGCCCTTGGTGCCCATGCCGGCCTCGGTCAGCCCGAGGTGCAGCGCGTGGTCGGTGCGGCGCGCCAGCGCGCGGTAGACGGTGATGAGGTCCTGCACGCCGGACATCTTGCAGGACAGGATGATCTGGTTCGCCGCCAGGCCCAGCTCGCGCGCCTGGCGCGCCGAAGCCAGCGCGGACTCGACGATGGCGCGGTACATCACCTGCTGCGGCGCCAGCGGCTCGGCGCGCCCGGCGTTGTCGTCCATCATCCGCGCCAGCAGCTCCTGGTCGAGGCTGCCCCAGTTGACGCCGATGCGCACCGCCTTGTCGTGCTTGACCGCGGCCTCGATCATCTGGGCGAACTGGCGGTCGCCCTTCTCGCCCTTGCCAACGTTGCCGGGGTTGATGCGGTACTTGGACAGCGCCTCGGCGCAGGCCGGCACTTCGGTGAGGAGGCGGTGGCCGTTGTAATGGAAGTCGCCGACCAGGGGCACGTCCACGCCCATGCGGTCGAGCTGCTCGCGAACATAAGGGACCGCCTGCGCCGCCTCGAGCGTGTTGACGGTGATGCGCACCAGTTCCGAGCCGGCGCGGGCCAGTTCCTTGACCTGGACCGCGGTGCCGATGGCGTCCACCGTGTCGGTGTTGGTCATCGACTGCACCCGGACCGGCGCGTCGCCGCCGATCGTCACGGTCCTGCCGCCCCAGCGAACCACGGCCTGGAGCGAGCGCCGCGGGGCCGCCTGGGCCGGCGGGATGTGGTCGTCGTCGAGCGGGATGGAAGGTTCTGTGGTCATGGCGGTCGATCGGGGCGGGTGCGGAGCCGCTGCGGCTGGCGGATGGTGCTACTTCAGTTCAATGCGCGCGACGTTGTCGCGGGCCAGCGGCGCCAGGTCCACCGGCCGCCCGTGGAACCGCACCGCGACCTGGGACGCGTTGCCGACTTTGAGCCGAATCGGCAGGCTGGCGTTCAACGCCACCACCTCCTGCGCGCGGACGATGCGCGCCAGGACCGGCTTGGAGGCGCCGTCCAGGACTTCGATCCAGGCGTCCTGCGCCGCGCGAATTTCCAAGAGGGGCGCCGCCGCTGCCGATGCGGCGGGGTCGGCGGCGGTCGCCGCGGGAGCCGGTTGCTGCTGCGGCGGCGCCGCTGCGCTGGCCGCGGCGGGCGGCACCGGTTCGCTGGCCAGGACAGGGCTCGCCGGCGTTTCGACCTGGCTTTGGGCGGGCGCCGTGGCGGCGCTGCCGGACCCGAGGGATTGCAGCGACTGCCAGGGGTGGAAGTCTTCGGGGGCGAAGTAAAGCGCCACGGCGCCGAAGACCAGCAACAGGGGCAGCCAGACCTGGGGTTGGAAGCCGGCGCCGCCTTCCGCGTTCTTCTTGCCCGCGTCCTTGCGGCCGGGATGGGCCTGGCGGTCGCGGAACGGCGTGTTCAGGCCGAGGGAATCCAGCTGCATGCCCGACGCCTTGGGCAGTTGGGCGAGCACCGGGGCGGGGTCGATCTTCAGGCTGCGGCAGACGGTCTGCGCCAGGGCACGGGTGAAGGTCGCGTCCGGCAATTCGTCGTACCGGTCGGCTTCGAGCGCTTCGAGCTTGCGCGGCAGCACTTTGATCGACGTGGCCAGGGCCGCGATGTGCAGGCCCCGCGCCTGCCGCGCCTGGCGCAGCATCTGGCCGGCCGTGAGACCTTCGGCGGAAGGCGTCGACAGCGAGGGGGCGGCGGGGCGGTCCGGCTCACTCATCGAAACGCCCCGCCGCCAACGCCTTGGCTTCGCGCGATTCCGGGAAACGCTCGCTCAACTGCCTGCCCAGCGTCTGGACGCCCTGGCGGTTGCCAAGCTTGTTCTCGATGCGGATGGCCAGCCACAAGGTCTGCGCGTTGGAGATCTCGCGCACCGAATTGACGCGGCGCATCTGGAAGCGCGCCTGCTCATACGCGCCGCGGCGGTAGTGCACCTCCGCCAGATTGACGGCGATGGACGGGTTGCCGCCGTCGATCTCGTAGGCGCGCTGGAGCGTCGCCTCCGCGGCGTCGAGGTCGCCGGCCTTGGCCTGGCAGATGCCCTGGGTCAACAGGCTGCGGGAGACTTGTTCGTTCTGCGGATTGGCCAGCGCCTGCCTGAACAACGCGTCGGCCTCGGGGTAGCGCTGCCGCTGGCAGAGGTACCAGCCGAAGTTCTGGGCGGAGCCGACGTCGCGCGGGTTGATCTGCAAGGCGCGCCGGAAGCTGTCCTCGGCCAGGGCGTGCTCGCCCATGCTGCCGTAGATCAAGCCGCGCAGGTTGAAGGCCGGGCCGAGGTTGGGGTCGGCGGCCAGGGCGAGTTTCACTTCGTCCAGGGCAACGTTCATCTGGCCGCGCTCGAAGTACGCCGAGGCCAGCTCCAGCCGCACGCGGGCGCGGCGCGCGCCGTCCGGCTCGTCCGATTCGGTGACCTTGTCTTTCAAGTCCGACGACGAGGGCGATGTGGGCGCGCCGGTCTGGGCGCAGCCGGCCAGCAGCGCCGCGAACAGCAGCGCCAGGCCCGGCAGCCGGCGCGCGGCGGCCCGGGCCGCATTGGGACGGGTGAACATCATGGTGTCTTGCGCTCCTGAGGATCCGTCGCGGACTGGGCCGCGCCGGAAGAACCCGCCGGCCGGTGCACCCGGATCGGCGAACGCGTGGAAATGCGGTCGCGCACCCGGGTGCGGTCCTGCACCTCGCCCGCGAGTTGGCCGCAGGCCGCGTCGATGTCGTCGCCGCGGGTCTTGCGGACCGTCGTCACGATGCCGGCGCCTTGCAAGATGCCCGCGAAGTGTCGCACTTGTTCGCGCGTCGAGCAGGTCAAGCCCGACGCGGGGAAAGGATTGAAGGGGATCAGGTTGAGCTTGCACGGCACCCGGTCGCGCAGCAGCGCCACCAGCGCCTGCGCATGGTCCTCGGTGTCGTTCACGCCGTCGAGCATGCAGTACTCGAAGGTGATGAAGTCGCGGGGCGCCTTGTCGAGGTAGCGGACGCAGGCGTCGAGCAGTTCGGAGATCGGGTATTTGCGGTTCAGCGGCACGAGGTCGTCGCGCAACGCGTCCCGCGGCGCATGCAGGGAGACGGCCAGCGCCACCGGGCAATCCTCGCGCAGGCGGTCGATCATCGGCACGACGCCGGAGGTGGACACCGTGACCCGCCGGCGCGACAGGCCGTAGGCGTGGTCGTCCAGCATGACCCGCAGCGCCGGCACCAGGGCCGAGTAGTTCTGCAGGGGCTCGCCCATGCCCATCATCACCACGTTGGAGATGACGCGCTCGCCCTCGGGCGCGTTCAGTCGCTTGCGCAGGTGGTGCTCGGCGAACCAGAGCTGGGCGACGATCTCGGCGGTGGACAGGTTGCGGCTGAAACCCTGGTGCCCGGTGGAGCAGAAGCGGCAGCCCACCGCGCAACCGGCCTGCGACGACACGCACAGCGTGCCGCGGTCGGATTCGGGGATGAAGACCGTCTCGACGGCGTCGCCGCCGCCGACGTCGAACAACCATTTGATCGTCCCGTCCCGGGACGCCTGCTCGCTGGCCACCGGCAAAGCGGCGACGAAGGCCGCCTTGCGCAGCTTGTCGCGGAAGGCTTTGGCCAGGTCCGACATCTTGTCGAAGTCGGACTCGCCCCGCTGGTGCAGCCAGCGGAACAGCTGGGTCGCGCGGAAACGCTTCTCCCCCAGCTGCTCGCAGAACGCAGCCAGGCCTTCCAGATCGAATTCCAGCAGGTTGACGGCGGCGTTCATGTCGACGGGGACTGGGCCTCTTCGCAGAGGCCAGCCGTTCAGCGGCTGTAGACGTTCATGCCGGGGAAGAAGAACGCGACTTCGACGGCCGCGGTCTCGGGCGCGTCGGAGCCGTGCACGGCGTTGGCGTCGATGCTGTCGGCGAAATCGGCGCGGATCGTGCCCTTCTCGGCCTTCTTCGGGTCGGTGGCGCCCATCAGGTCGCGGTTCTTGGCGATGGCGCCTTCGCCTTCCAGCACCTGGATCATGACCGGGCCGGAGACCATGAAGTCGACGAGGTCCTTGAAGAAGGGGCGCGCCTTGTGAACGGCGTAGAAAGCCTCGGCTTCGCCGCGCGACAGGTGGGTCATCTTGGCGGCGATCACCTTCAGGCCGGCGCCTTCGAAGCGGGCGTAGATCTGGCCGATCACGTTCTTGGCGACGGCGTCGGGCTTGATGATGGAAAGGGTGCGTTCAATGGCCATGTTCTTCTCCTGGATCGGTTGGTTTGGATTCGTTGGATTTTTGCGCGGCGCCGCTTCGGTGCCGCCGGCGCCGACCGCGGGCACCTCGGCCAGGTGCGACGTTTCAGCGCCCGCCCCGGCGATGCGCGGCAGGCCGGGGCGCGTTTCGTGCGAAAACCTTAGCTGGTTTTGGCAAAGCTACGCATTTTAGCGGGATGGCGTGACGACCCGAGGACTCGTCGACGCAGGTCAGCGCCCGCGGCGCCCACCGCCGCCGCCGCGGTTGCCGCCGAAGTTGCCGCCCCCGCCGCCGCCGTAACCCCCGCCGCCGCGGCCGCCGCGGTTGCCGCCCTTGCGGTGGTAGGCGTCGCCGCCGATGTAGCCGACCGAAGTCTGCAGAGGATCGGGTTCCCTCGGCGCGCCGGCTTTGCGCGGAGGCGGCGCATCCGGGGCGCTGCCGCCCGCGCCGAAACCGCCGCCGCCGTTGCGGAACCCACGCCCACCGGCGGGCGTGCGGGGGTTTTGCACGAAGCGTTTGTCGAAGGTCTGCTCCAGAGGGTTCGGGATGCGGGCCGGGTCGAAATCGTCCTCCCAGCCCTCCTCCCTCGGCGTGCGGTTGCTGTTGTTCTCGGCGCGCTGGTGCTGCGGCGGGCCGTCCCGGCGCCCGTCCTGGGGCTTGTTGCCCCGGCCGGGGCCCCGTCCGTCGCGCGGGCCATTGAATTCCTGGCGGCCGTTGCGCCGGTCGTTCTGGCGGTTCGCGCCCTTGTTGTTGTTCTTCGACGGACCGCGGTCGTTCTGGCCGTGGCGGGGCTGCTGGACGTGGCCAGCCAACTGGCAGACCAGCCGCACGTCGCCGCCTTCCAGGTCGACCCAGACGCCGCGCTTGAGCCCGCGCGGCAGCACCACCGTGCCGTAGCGGATGCGGATCAGGCGGCTGACGGTCAAGCCCACCGCGTCGAAGAGTTTGCGCACTTCGCGGTTGCGGCCTTCGGTGATGACGACGCGGTACCAGTGGTTCACCCCTTCGCCGCCGCCGTTCTCGATGGAACGGAATGCCGCGGGCTGGCCGTCGATCTCGACGCCCTCCAGCAGCTTGGCCTTCGCTTCGGGCTCGAGCGTGCCGAGCACCCGCACGGCGTACTCGCGCTCGACGCCGAAGCGCGGGTGCATCAGCTTGTTGGCCAGCTCGCCCGAGTTGGTGAAAAGCAGCAGGCCCTCGGTGTTGATGTCCAGCCGGCCCACCGACTGCCACTTGCCCTGGGGCAACCGGGGCAGGCGCCGGAAGACCGTCGGCCTGTGCTGCGGATCGTCGTGCGTGACCACCTCGCCGACGGGCTTGTGGTACGCGATGATGCGCGGCGGCGGCGGCACGATGCGCACCTTGACCTGACGGCCGTCGACCTTGATCTGGTCGCCGAACGAAATGCGCTGCCCGACATGGGCCACCTGGCCGTTCACGGTGACCAGGCCGTCGGCGATCATCTGCTCCATGTCGCGGCGGGAGCCCACGCCCGACTGGGCCAGCACCTTCTGCAGCTTGGGCGCATCCGGCTCGGCCAGCAGCACGCGCTTGTGGGGCGCCGCGGGCGCAGCAGCCGCTCCGGCGGCCGTAGCGTCCGCTTCGGGCGCGGCAACGGCCTCTTCTTCGGCGTCGAAAGCGCCGGAGAGCACCTCGGAGAACACTTCGCCCAGTTGAGCCTCGACCTGCCGGGGGTCGACCTTGGCCGGCGCTTCGTCCTCGTCGTCCGCATCGGTGTCCGCGGACTGCGCGGGCACGCGCGGCGCGGGGTCGCGCTGCGCATCCGCGCCCCCGCCATCGGCGCCGTCCTCGCGGCCGTTGCGGCGCCGGTTCCTGTTGCGGCGCCGGCCGCGGTCCTGCCCTTCGCCTTGCTCCGGGTCGACCGGCGCTTGGGCGGCCCCTTCGGCGACCGGCGCTGCCGCGTCGCGTGGGGAAGCTTCCACCGAGACCGGCGGCACAGCGTCGGTCAGCGGGGAATCGGCTTGCGGCGGCGCCGAGGCGGTTTCGGACACGCCGGCGGCGGCCGCAGCGTCGACGGCCTCGGCCTGCGCCTTCGCGGCCGCCGTGCGGCGCTTGCGCGCGGGCGGGGCCGCCACGGGCTCCCCGGCCGTGGGCGCATCGGTCACCTCCACCGACGCGACACCCCCTTCGGCAGTCGCCGCCGCCTTGGTGCTGCGCTTGCGCTTGACCGGCGCCGCGGTGGGCTCCGCAGCGCCTTCGGCGGCCGCGGCCTTGTCGAGGGGCGACGCCGCTTGCGGCGCCTCGGCGTCAGCGGGCTGGCCGGCAGGGGAGTCGGGATTCACATTCATGCTTGGGGTTCCATCGGGTCGGCGTGTGGGCTGGAATCAGTGTCGGTCGGTTTTTCGGGGGAGGTGTCCGCAGGGGCTCGCGCAAGCGGCGGGCCGGGCGGCGCCTCGACCGATGGCGCGGCATCGGGCGACTGCGGCTGCGCTTCGCTTGGACCGGGCTGCTCGGCTTGTTCTGCCGCCTCCAGGGCGAAAGACAGCGCAGCGTCTGGGGACTCCGCGGCGGCAGGAGGGGGCTCGATGGCTTCCTCGGCCGCCGGGCCGGAAAGCTCCGGCTGCGGCGCTTGGAGGTCGTCCGGTTCGTCGAGCCCGAGGCTGGCCTGGGGTTCGAGCAGGGCGGCCTGCTGCGGCGCCAGCGCATCCAGCGTGCTGGCGTCGAAGGCGCCGCCTTCCAGCGCGGGCAGCTGCTCCAGGCTGGACAATCCCAGGTCGTCCAGGAATTGCTTGGTCGTGGCCAGCAGGGCCGGGCGGCCGGGCGCTTCTCGGTAGCCGATGGCTTCGACCCAGCCGCGGTCCTCGAGTTGCTTGATGATCTGGCTGTTCACGGTGACGCCGCGGATGTCTTCGATGTCGCCGCGGGTCACCGGCTGGCGGTAGGCAATGATGGCCAGGGTCTCCATCACCGCGCGCGAATACTTCGGCGGCTTCTCGGGGTGGAGGCGGTCGAGGAATTCCCTCAATTCCGGCCGGCTCTGGAAACGCCAGCCCGTGGCCAGGCACACCAGTTCGACACCGCGGCCCTCCCAGTCGCGGACCAGCTCGTCCAGCAGCGAACGCAGGGAATCCGGGCCGAGCTCATCGGCGAACAGCGCGCGCATGTCGCGCACGGGCAGCGGCTCACGGGCACAAATAAGCGCAGTCTCAAGGACGCGCTTCGCATCCTGTGTATTCATGGACTTCGTCTACATCCTCGGCCGGCCGAACCGGCGAACC
Organism: uncultured Burkholderiales bacterium; assembly: GCA_966211815.1. Lineage (GTDB taxonomy): Bacteria > Pseudomonadota > Gammaproteobacteria > Burkholderiales > Burkholderiaceae_C > JANPCX01. The sequence goes on along the minus strand of CBIHOD010000006.1, from coordinate 53,154 downwards.
TTCTGGGAGCGTGGTGTGAGGGCAGTCCAGGCGCCCGGAACCCATCCGGGGGCGGTGGCTGTACCGTCTGTCGTTTCGAAAAATCCCGGTCCGGGGCGTTCAATCGCCGGCGCTTTCGCCGGGTCAACTCGCCGTTCAGGTGTCAGTCGGCCGGGTGACTCGCACCCGGCGGGGACCGCGGGACCCTCAGTGAAGGCATCTCGGCCGGCATCGATGCACGGCCGGCGGCTCGCCTTCTCTTTTCTCTACGGGATCTCGGTGCATTGTAACCAAGGCGCGCGCCCTGCGCAGGATCGCGCTTCGAAACCGGTCCGGACGTGCCTTTCAGCACGCTTGCGCCGGCGGCGCGCCCACCTGGGACCACGCGGAGGCGAAGTCGCCGGGCGGCGCGGCGCGGAAAGCGACCTCTGCACCGGTGGCGGGATGGGCGAAGCTCAACCTCACCGCGTGCAGGGCCTGCCGCTGCATGCCCAGGGCCGGTGGGCCGCCATAGACCGCGTCGCCCACCAGCGGATGGCCGCGCGACGACAGGTGCACCCGGATCTGGTGCGTCCGGCCGGTGTGCAGGGTGCAGCGCAGCGCCGTGACGCCCTGCGCGGCGGCCAGGCGCTGCACGTCGGTGCGCGCTTCCTTGCCGGAAGGCACGACGGCCATGCGGACACGCGACTGCGGGTCGCGGCCGATCGGCGCGTCGATGCGCGTCCGCTCGGCGCCGAAATCCCCGTGCACCAGCGCCAGGTATTCGCGGTGGACCTCGCGCGCGGCGATCGCCCTTGTCAGCGCGGTCACCGCCTGCAGGGTCTTGCCCACCACCATCAGGCCGGAGGTGTCCTTGTCGAGGCGGTGGACGATGCCGGCGCGCGGCAGCGCCGCCGCGCCGGCATGGTGGGCGAGGAGGCCGTTGAGCAAGGTGCCCGACCAATTGCCCGCCGCCGGGTGGACGACCAGGCCGGCCGGCTTGTCGACCACGAGGAGGTGCTCGTCTTCGAACACCACCGGGACCGGCACCGGCTCGGCGCGGAAGGCCTGGCTTTGCTGCGTGGGCACCAGGTCGATCGACAGCAGCTGCCCAAGCTGCAGTTTGCGGGAAGGCTGCAGCACGGCGCGGCCCGCCACCCGGGCATGGCCCGCTTCGACGAGGCTTTGCAAGTAGCTGCGAGAGAACTCCGGCGCAACCTGCACCAGCACCTTGTCCAGCCGCTGGCCGTGCTGCTCCCGGCCCACCACGACCTCGCGGCGTTCGGCGGCCTCGTCTTCCGGCGCGTCGGGCGGCTCGGCGCCGCCGGGCGGTGCCGAGCCTTCGTCGGGTGGGGGGGCGTCCCTATAATCCGGGATCATTTTTTTCGACGGGATCCGGCCGCCGCGGCGGCTGCTTGCAGCATGACCTTGAAACGTTGGTGGAGCGGTGGCCCTGCACAGGGTCCGGCGGCAAGAGGTAAATGGTTCGGCGCACTGTGCTTGTCGGGTCTGCTGTTGTCGGCCTGCGGCTCGGCGCCCAAGGACGAGACGGCGGGCTGGTCGGCCGAAAGATTGTATTCAGAGGCCAAGGAAGAAATGGCCGCCGGCAACTACGAGAAATCGGCGCGGCTCTACGAGCGGCTGGAAGGCCGGGCCACGGGCACGCTCGTGTCGCAGCAGGCGCAACTCGAACGCGCCTACGCCAACTACAAGATGGGCGAGAAGGCGCAGGCCCTGGTGACGCTGGAACGCTTCATCAAGCTCAACCCCAGCAGCCCGGCGCTGGATTACGCCTATTACCTGCAGGGCATCGTCAACTTCAACGACAACCTCGGCATCCTGGGCAGCCTTTCCGGCCAGAACCTTTCCGAGCGCGACCAGCAGGCGTCGAGGGAGGCGTTCTCCTCCTTCAAGCAGCTGGTCGAGCAGTTCCCGCAGTCCCGCTACGCGCCGGACGCCCAGCTGCGGATGAACTACATCATCAACTCGCTGGCCGAATATGAAGTGCACGTGGCCCGTTACTACTTCCGACGCGGCGCCTATGTCGCCGCCGCCAACCGCGCGCAGCAGGCGGTGCAGGAATTCCAGTACTCGCCGGCCATCGAGGAAGCGCTCGCCATCATGGTGTTCAGCTATGAACGGCTGGGCCTGACCGAACTGCGCGACGCGGCACAACGCGTGCAGCAGCAGAACTTCCCGCAAACCCGCTTCAACAGCGCGGCCCGGCTGGGCGCCACCGACACGGAGCAACGCCGCTGGTGGCAGATCTGGTGAGCGGGCCGGACTGACCCGCCGTCGAGCCCCGGGCATGGCCCCGCGAAGGGCATGTCACCAGGGCATGCTGCGCTGGTCGGAGAGTTCGGCCAACCACGCCATCGCCTCGTCCTCGCTTTCGAGCAGGCCCATGGGCGGCAGCGCCTCGCGCAGGCGCCTGCCGTAGTTCATGCCGAGCAGGCGCGGGTCGCAGACCACCAGCAGGCCCTTGTCGGTCTCGCTGCGGATCAAGCGGCCCGCGCCCTGCTTCAGCGAAACGGCGGCTTCCGCGACGAAATAGTCGGCGAAGGCGTCGCGTCCTTCCGCTTCGAGCCGCCGCACCCGCGCCTCGACCAGCGGGTCGCTCGGCGGCGGGAACGGCAGCTTGTCGATCAGCACGCACTGCAGCGCGTCGCCGCGCACGTCGATGCCCTCCCAGAAGCTCTGCGAGCCGACGAGCACCGACCGGGGCAGCGCCACGAACTGCTGCAGCAGTTGCCGCTTGGGCCCCTGCCCTTGCACCAGCACCTCGATCGCCACGCCTTGCGCGTCGAAACACTCGCGCAGCGCTTCGCCGATGGCCTTCAGGGATCGCAGCGTGGTGGTCAGCACGAAGGTGCGGCCGCCCAGCGCCTGGGCGCAGCGCGCCGCCAACTCGGCCACGGCCTGCGGATGCGCGCTCTCGTTGGGCTTGGGGAAGCGGCGCGGCACGTAAAGCCGCGCATGCTCGGCGTAGGGGAAAGGACTGCCGACGCGCAAGTGGCGCGCCTGCGTGAGGCCGGCGCCCTCGGAAAACCAGGTCAGGCCTTCGTCGTCGCCCAGCGTGGCCGACGTGAACACCCAGGCCTTGGGCGCCGCGCCCATCTGTTCGGCCAGCGCGTTCCGGATGTCCAGCGGCGACTCCACCAGCCGCGCGGCATGGGGCGTCAGGTCGATCCAGCGCACATGGCCCGGCGGCGCGGGCAGGCCGAAGCGTTGCGTCAACTCGACCATCGACAGCGCGCGTTCCGCCAACCGGGGGAAGTCCGCCGAGGCCTCGCCTACGGCGTCCAGCGCCGCCTGGGCCGCGGAGGCGGCCTGGTCCCATTGGTCGAGCGCCTGGATGAAAGCGGGTTGGCCGGCGCGTTCTTCCCAGCGCAGCTTCAGGCCCGCCCGCACTTCGCGGATCGCGCCGGCGCAGGCCAGCCGCAGTTCGCGCGCGGCGTGCTCGCAGCGCAGCGACAACTCCTGCCAGGGCTGCAGGCCGCGCGCCTGCTGCAGGCCGGTGGCCAGCATGTCGCGCGAGAAATCGAGCATCTGCGCCGTGCCCAGGGTCGCGCCGAGGAACTGCACGCCCGCGTCGCTCAGCTGGTGGGCCTCGTCGAAGATCGCCACCTCCACCGACGGGAGCAGCTCGGCCACGCCGGTGTCTCGCAAGGCCATGTCGGCGAAGAAAAGGTGGTGGTTGACGACGACCAGGTCGGCGGCCATCGCCTCCCGCCGCGCCTTGACGACGTGGCAGGCCTTGAAATCGGGACATTCCGAGCCCAGGCAGTTGTCGCGCGTGGATGTCACCAGGGGGATCACGCTGCTGCGCTCGTCCAGGCCTTCCAGTTCGGCCAGGTCGCCGCTGCGCGTGGCCTGGGACCACTGCTCGATCTTGGCCAGCGTTCGGACCGCCCACCGGTCCGGCAGCTGGGCCGATTGCCGGGCCTGCTTCATCCGGTGCAGGCACAGGTAGCTGCCACGCCCCTTGAGCAGCGCGATGGCGACCGGCACCTGCAGCGCGTCACGCAGGCGCGGGATGTCCCGCAGGAAAAGCTGGTCCTGCAGGCTCTTCGTGGCGGTGCTCACCAGGGTGCGGCGGCCGGACAGCAACGCCGGAACGAGGTAGGCGTAGGTCTTGCCGACGCCGGTGCCGGCCTCGGCCACCAGGGCCGCCCGGTCTTCGATGGCCTGGGCGACCGCCAGGGCCAGCTGCAATTGGACTTCGCGCGGCACATAGCCTTCGTCCGCCCGCGCCATGGCGCCGTCCACACCGAAGGCGGCCTCGACCGCGGGGCTCAATTCCCCCGGCCGATGGCCGACATCACCGCAGGGCTGAAGAAGCACGGGAGGCGCCTCAGGCGGGCTCACGCGGCTCCAGTTGCGCTTCCAGGCGCGTCATTTGGTCGCGCAGCAAAAGGCGCCGTTTTTTCAGTCGGCGCAACGCGAGGTCGTCTTCCGGGTGGCGAAGCAGCGCCTGGTCGATCAAGTCGTCGAGCTGCGCGTGTTCGATCCGCAGTTCGATCAGCTGGCGGTGGGGGGAGTGAAGGTTGTTTTCCATCGGCACCGGTGACCGGGCCCCGCGCGTGCGGCAGCGGATAGCGCCCAATTCTCAAAGCAAAGCGATTATAGTTTTCGACATGACGACCACCACGCTGAACTACCGGCTTTCCGCCGCAACCGGCATTCACCGCGGGGACCGTGCTTACCAGCAGGACCAGGTCGAAATCTTCGCCCACAGCCGCGTGCAGGGTTGCGCGATGGCCGTATTGGCCGACGGCATGGGCGGCAAGAGCGGCGGCCGCAAGGCGTCCGACCAGGTCATCCTCACCGCGCGCCAGCTGTTCGAGCGTTTCGCGCCCAGCCAGGAGGAAGCCAGCGAGACGCTGCGCCAGCTGGTGATGGAAGCGCACCTCATGATCAAGCTGACGGCGATCACCTCGGAAGAGGAACCGCACAGCACGGTGGCCGCTTTCATCGTCAGCCCCAACCGCGAATGCCAGATCATCCACGCCGGCGATTCGCGCGTCTACCATTTCCGCGGCGCCGAGATGATGGCCCGCACCATCGACCACTCCTTCGTCCAGCGCCTGGTCGACGAAGGCCAGATCACCGAGGAAGAAGCCAACACGCACCCGCAGTCCAACCTGTTGACCGGCTGCCTGGGTACCACCCAGGATCCGCCGTTGACGATGGACCGGGTCGACCGCCTGGAAATCGGCGACAGCCTGATGGCCTGCAGCGACGGCCTGTGGCACTACTTCACGCCCAAGGAGATGGGCGCGATCGTCCATGCGTTGCCGCCGCGAGAGGCGAGCGAGATGCTCATCAGCAAAGCGCGCCAGCGCGCGCGCGGTGGCGGGGACAACCTTTCCCTGGCGCTGGTCCGGGTCGATCCGCTCAAGTGAGCGGGCCCGCCGTCAGGCGGCGAGACCGTCTGCAAGCCGGGCGGCTTGCATCGACCCGGCGACATCGCCCCACCATCAAGGCCGCGGCGCGGACGCTGGCGGTGACGGCAAACCGGGTGAAGCCGGCTTCTTGGATCGGGCTTGTTCCGCGTTGCGCTTTTCCACCTCGGCCTTGTGGCGCGCCGCGGCCTCGACTTTGCCGCGCTGGGACTGCGCCCGCCGGGCGGCCTCGGCGGCCTTGCCGGACCGTTCCGCTTCGCGTTGCCCCGCTTGCGCTTGCGCCTGCTCCGGCGTCGCCGCTGGACGGCGGGGCTCGCGCGGCGCGCGCTGGGGCGGCGGGGCCGCTGCCGACGCCCCGGCGGCGGCCTGGGCGGCCTGCACCCTGTCCCGGGCCTTTTCGGCCAAAGCCTCGTCACGGTCGGCGGCGCGCTGCCGGCGGAGCTGTTCGTCGAGCAGGTTCTCCTGGCGCTTCAACTCGGCCAGGGACTGGCGCCGCTGACGCTGCGCCTTGTCGGTGCAGGGCGTCACGACGAAGCCCTTGAGGCATTCCCGCTCCCGTTCCTTGAACCGGGATTCAGCCTCGGCGCGCTCTTGCTTGATGCGCTCGCGCTCGGCGGTTTGATCAGGCGGCGCGCCGATGGATGCGGCCGGCGCCAGCAAGGCGCAGACCGCGGCTATTGCCAGCGGCTTGCGGGAAGCCCCGGCGAACACCGCCAGGCACGCATCCCAGGGACGTTTCGCCGCCATCAGGTCAGTCCCGTGTCCACGTCGCGCCGCGCCAGCGCCAGGAATTCCGCCGACTGCATCTCGCGCAGCCGCGACACCGTGCGCGGGAATTCATGCGCCATCGGGCCTTCGGTGTACAGCAGCTCGGGCTCGACTTCGGCCGACATGATGAGCTTGACCCGCCGGTCGTAGAGCACGTCGACCAGCCAGGTGAAGCGCCGGGCTTCCGAGGCCAGCCGCGGCGACATCTGGGGCACGCCCGACAGCATCACGGTGTGGAACTGCTCGGCCAGCTCCAGGTAGTCGTTCTGCGAACGCGGACCGCCGCACAGCGTCTTGAAATCGAACCAAACCACGCCCCCCGCCTTGCGCAGGGCGTGCAGGGTGCGGTGCTCGATGCGCATGACCGGCTCTTCTTCCTTGGCTTCCATCAGCCGTTCGAACGCCGCGGCCATCGCGAGTTCCGCGTCCGGGCCCAAGGGGCAGTGGTAGAGGTCGACTTTCTCCAGCACGCGCTGGCGGTAGTCGGTGCCGGCGTCGACGTTGATGATCTCCAGCTGCGCCTTCAGCAACTCGATCGCGGGCAAGATCCGGTCCCGGTGCAGGCCGTTGGGATAAAGGCCGTCCGGGTGGAAATTGGAGGTGGTGACGATGCTGACGCGGAAATCGACCAGCGCTTCCAGCAGCCGGTAGAGGATCATCGCGTCGGTCACGTCGGCGACGTGGAATTCGTCGAAGCAGATCAGGCGGTAGCGGCGGGCCATGCGCTTGCCCAGCTCGTGCAGCGGGTTCTGCGTGCCGTGCAGCTCGGCCAGTTCGCGGTGCACCTCGCGCATGAATTCGTGGAAATGTAGCCTGGCCTTGCGCTTGAGCGGCACCGCCTGGAAGAAGCAGTCCATCAGGAAGCTCTTGCCGCGGCCGACGCCGCCGTACATGTAGACGCCGCGCGGGATCGGCGGGCGCGAACCCAGCAGCTTGCCCAGGGTGCTGCGCCGGCGCTCGACGTAGACCGCCCATTCGTCGGCGCACCGCTGCAAGGCGGCCACCGCGCGCAGCTGCGCCGGGTCGGCCTTGTAGCCGCGCTCGCGCAGCGTCTGGTGGTAAAGCTCGGTCACATTGGGCATCGGGGCACCCGGCACAAGGGAAAACGGCGGGGCGCCAAGGAGGACGCCCCGCCGCGGGTCACTTCAACAACCGCGCCCCGCTCAGAAGTTGAGCGTGCGCTTGTCCACCGCCAGGGCGGCTTCCTTGGTCGCTTCGCTCAAACTGGGGTGAGCGTGGCAGATGCGGGCGATGTCTTCGGCGGAAGCCTTGAACTCCATCGCGACCACCGCTTCGGCGATGAGTTCGGAAGCCATCGGCCCGACGATGTGCACCCCGAGGATCTCGTCGGTCTTGGCGTCGGCCAGGAACTTCACCATGCCGGTGGTGTCGCCGAGCGCGCGGGCGCGGCCGTTGGCCAGGAAGGGGAAGCTGCCGGCCTTGTAGGCGCGGCCGGCGGCCTTGAGCTGCTGCTCGGTCTGGCCGACCCAGGCGATCTCGGGCGAGGTGTAGATCACCCAGGGGATGGTGTTGAAGTTGACGTGGCCGTGCTGGCCGGCGATGCGCTCGGCCACCGCGACGCCCTCTTCCTCGGCCTTGTGCGCCAGCATCGGGCCGCGCACCACGTCGCCCACCGCCCAGACGTTGGGCAGGTTGGTCTTGCAGTCGTCGTCGACGACGATGGCGCCGCGCTCGTCCAGCTTCAGGCCGACAGCCTCTGGGGCCAGGCCGGTGGTGTTGGCGACGCGGCCGATGGAGACGATCAGCTTGTCGACCGACAGCGTCTTGGCTTCGCCGGACGCGCTGGTGTAGGCGACGCTCACGCCCTTCTTGCCCGACTTGATGTCGCCGATCTTCACGCCCAGCTCGACCTTCAGGCCCTGCTTGACGAAGGCCTTGTGGGCTTCCTTGGCGATCTGCTCGTCCACCGCGCCGAGGAAGGTGGGCAGGCCTTCGAGGATGGTCACCTCGGCGCCGAGGCGGCGCCACACCGAGCCCATCTCCAGGCCGATGACGCCGGCGCCGATGACGCCCAGGGTCTTGGGCACGGCGGGGATGCGCAGGGCGCCGTCGTTGGACAGGATGTTCTCCTCGTCGAACGGCGCGCCGGGCAGCTGGCGGGCGTTGGAACCGGTGGCGACGATGACGTGCTTGCCGACGAGCGTCTCTTCCTTGGCGCCGGCGACCTTGATCTCGTACTGGCCGCCCTCGGCCTTCACGAACGAGCCGCGGCCGTGGAAGAAGCTGATCTTGTTCTTCTTGAACAGGTAGAGGATGCCGTCGTTGTTCTGCTTGACGACGCTGTCCTTGCGGCCGAGCATCTTCGCGATGTCGATGCTCAGGTTGGACAGGCCGATGCCGTGGTCGGCGAAGTGGTGGCCGGCATGCTCGAAGTGCTCGCTGGACTGCAGCAGCGCCTTGCTCGGGATGCAGCCGACGTTGGTGCAGGTGCCGCCCGGCGCCGGGCCGCCCTTGTCGTTCTTCCATTCGTCGATGCAGGCCGTCTTCAGGCCGAGCTGGGCCGCGCGGATGGCGGCGACGTAGCCGCCGGGGCCGCCGCCGATGACGATGACGTCGAATTGCTGGGTGGTCATGGGATGTCTCTCACTTGGGTTTCATGGGCACGCACGGCCCGCGGCCGGCGGCGCTGTCCACGCACAGGACATAGCCCGTGGTGGCGAAGAAGGATTTGGATGCGTCCGCCCTCGCCCTGATCGATGCGCCCACCGGCACGTTGCGGCACACCGTGCCGAGCATCGAGACCAGGTGGCATTCCGCCTTGGCCGCTTCGTCGGGGTTGTCGAAGACGTCGGCCAGCGCGCTGCGCAGCTCGGCGGCCGGGTCCTGCAGCCGCGTGTTGGCGGGCGACAGCAAGGCGGTCAGCTGGTAGGTCCGGCCGTCCTTGACGCGGGGCGCGTCGGACTTGGGCTCGCTCCACGGGCAGTCCAGCTTGAAGGTGCCGACGGGCGTGAGCCAATCCAGCCCGATGACGCAGGGGTTGTCGAGCTTCACGTCGAACTGCTGGTAGGGCGCGGCCAGGGCCGCCTGGCCGCCCGCCATGGCGAGCGACAACAGGAGGGCTTTGGCCGCCTGGAGGGCGAATCGCATCGCGGCGGGGATCAGATGTCGAACAGCAGGCGGGCCGGGTCTTCCAGCGCCTCTTTCATCGCCACCAGGCCGAGCACGGCTTCGCGGCCGTCGATGATGCGGTGGTCGTACGACATCGCGAGGTAGTTGATCGGGCGCACCACGACCTGGCCGTTCTCGACCACGGCGCGGTCCTTGGTGGCGTGCACGCCCAGGATGGCCGATTGCGGCGGGTTGATGATCGGCGTCGACAGCATCGAGCCGAAGGTGCCGCCGTTGCTGATGGAGAAGGTGCCGCCGGTCAGTTCCTCGATGCCCAGCTTGCCGTCCTTGGCCTTCTGGCCGAACTCGGCGATCTTCTTCTCGATGTCGGCGAAGGTCATCTGGTCGGCGTTGCGCAGGATGGGCACCACCAGGCCGCGGGGCGAGCCCACGGCGATGCCGATGTCGAAGTAGCCGTGGTAGACGATGTCGTTGCCGTCGACCGAGGCGTTGAGCACCGGGTATTTCTTCAGCGCCGCGACCGCGGCCTTCACGAAGAAGCTCATGAAGCCGATCTTCACGCCGTGCTCCTTCTCGAACTTCTCCTGGAAGCGCTTGCGCATCTCCATCACCGGCGCCATGTTCACCTCGTTGAAGGTGGTCAGGATGGCGTTGGTGGCCTGGGATTGCAGCAGGCGTTCGGCCACGCGGGCGCGCAGGCGGCTCATCGGCACGCGCTGTTCGGGGCGGTCGCCGAGGTTGGGCGTGACGGGCGCGGCGACATTGGGCAGCGCGGGCTTGGCGGCGGCCGCCGGCGCGGCCGGGGCCGCGGGCTTGGCGGAACCGGAAGCCAGCGCGCCGAGCACGTCGCCCTTGGTCACGCGGCCGTCCTTGCCGGTGCCAGCGACCGAGCCGGCGGCCAGCTGGTTGTCGGCCATCAGCTTGGCGGCGGCGGGCATCGCCACGTCGCTCTTGGAATTGTTGCCGGCGGCGGCAGCAGGCGCCGCGACGGGCGCGGGCGCGGCGGCCGCCGGGGCGGGTGCCGCGGCGGCCGGGCTGGCGGAAGCGGTGGCCGAAGTGTCGATCTTGGCGATGACTTCATCGCTGACGCAGCTTTCGCCGTCGTTCTTGATCAGCTGCGACAGCACGCCCGCGGCGGGGGCCGGCACTTCCAGCACGACCTTGTCGGTCTCGATCTCGATCAGGATCTCGTCGAGGGCCACGGCTTCGCCGGGCTTTTTCTTCCACTGCAGCAGGGTGGCTTCCGCCACGGATTCGGAGAGCTGGGGGACCTTGATGTCTACGATTGCCATGTTGTTTCTTCTTTCCAGTGTTGCGTTCGGGGCACCGGCCCGCCAACGCCGCCCGCGGGGGATCGCGGCGCGGCGTGCGCGGACGGGCGGCACCCGGGGTGCGCCGAAGCGTTATTTGGTGAGGACGAAGCCCTTGAGCTTGGCGAAGGCTTGCTCGAGCAGGGCCTTCTGCTGCTCCTGGTGCAGGTGCGAATAACCCACCGCCGGCGAAGCCGAGGCCGGGCGGCCGGCGTAGCCGAGCTTCTGGCCGTCGAGCATGTTCTCGTGGATGTAGTGCTGCACGAAGAACCAGGCGCCCTGGTTCTGCGGCTCGTCCTGGCACCAGACGATGTCGGTCGCGTTCGGGTACTTCTTGATCTCGGCGGAGAAGGCCTTGTGCGGGAAGGGGTAGAGCTGCTCGACGCGCAGGATGGCGACGTCGGTCAACTTCTTCTCGGCGCGGGCCTTGACCAGGTCGTAATAGACCTTGCCCGAGCAGCAGATCACGCGCTTGACCTTGTCGGCGCTGATGTCGGCGCTGGTCTCCGGGATGACGGTCTTGAACTCGCCCTTGGTGAAGTCCGACAGCGGCGAGGTGGCGTCCTTGGCGCGCAACAGCGACTTCGGTGTGAGGATCACCAACGGCTTCCTGAACATGCGCACCATCTGGCGGCGCAGCAGGTGGAAGATCTGGCTGGCCGACGTCGGCTGCACGACCTGCATGTTGTTGTCGGCGGCCAGCTGCATGAAGCGTTCCAGGCGGGCCGAGGAGTGCTCGGGCCCTTGGCCTTCATAGCCGTGCGGCAGCATCATGACCAGGCCGTTGGCGCGGCCCCACTTCACCTCGCCGGAGGCGATGAACTGGTCGATCACCACCTGGGCGCCGTTGACGAAGTCGCCGAACTGGGCTTCCCAGATCACCAGCGAGTTGGGCTCGGCGGAGGCATAGCCGTATTCGAAGCCGAGCACGGCCTCTTCCGACAGCAGCGAATCGATGACGACGAACGGCGCCTGGCCGTCGGCCACGTGCTGCAGCGGGGTGTAGGTGCCTTCGTCCCACTTCTCGCGGTTCTGGTCGTGCAGGACGGCGTGGCGGTGGGTGAAGGTGCCGCGGCCGCAGTCCTCGCCGGACAGGCGCACGGCGTAGCCGCTGGCCACCAGCGAGGCGAAAGCCAGGTGCTCGCCCATGCCCCAGTCGACGTTGATCTCGCCGCGGCCCATGGCGGCGCGGTCGCCGATGACCTTCTCGACCAGGCTGTGGGCCTTGAAGTTGGCCGGCAGGGTGGTGATGCGCTCGGCCAGGCGCTTGATCTCGGCCAGCGGAAGCGCGGTGTCGGCCGCGTCGGTCCATTTCTTGCCGAGGAAGGGCGACCAGTCGACCGCGTACTTGCTCTTGTAGTTGGTCAGCACCGGGTCGATGGCGTGCTTGCCGGCGTCCATCGCGGCGCGGAATTCCTTGACCATCTGCTCCGGGCCGTCGGCGGGCAGCACGCCCTGCGTCACAAGTTTGTCGCCGTAGAGCTTGCGGGTGCCGGGGTGCTGGCCGATCTTCTTGTACATCAGCGGCTGCGTCAGGGCCGGGGTGTCCTGCTCGTTGTGACCGAGCTTGCGGAAGCAGACGATGTCGACGACCACGTCCTTCTTGAACTGCTGGCGGTAGTCCAGCGCGAGCTGGGTGGCCAGGATGACGGCTTCGGGATCGTCGCCGTTCACGTGCATCACCGGGGCCTCGATCATCTTGACGACGTCGGTGCAATACAGGGTGGAGCGGCTGTCGCGCGGGTCGCTGGTGGTGAAGCCGATCTGGTTGTTGATCACCACATGCACCGTGCCGCCGGTGTAGTAGCCGCGCGTCTGCGCCAGCGCCAGCGTCTCCATCACGACGCCCTGGCCGGCGAAGGCGGCGTCGCCGTGCACGAGGATGGGCAGCACCGAGGTGCCCTCGGTGTCGCCGCGGCGGTCCAGGCGCGCCTTGACCGAACCTTCGACGACGGGGTTGACGATTTCCAGGTGGGACGGGTTGAAAGCCAGGCTCAGGTGCACCGGGCCGCCGGGGGTGGTGACGTCGCTGGAGAAGCCCTGGTGGTACTTCACGTCGCCGGAGGGCAGGTTCTCGGGGGCGGTGTGGTCGAACTCGGAGAACAGATCGGCCGGCGACTTGCCCAGGGTGTTCACCAGCACGTTCAGGCGGCCGCGGTGGGCCATGCCGATCACGATCTCCTGCACGCCCTTGGCGCCGCCGCGGCGCACCAGCTCGTCCATCGAGGCGATGAAGCTCTCGCCGCCTTCGAGCGAGAAGCGCTTCTGGCCGACGTACTTGGTGTGCAGGTAACGTTCCAGGCCCTCGGCCGCGGTCAGCCGGTTGAGGATGTGCTTCTTCTCGTCGTTCGTCAGGCTGGGCTTGGAGCGGATGCTCTCCAGGCTCTCCTGCCACCAGCGCTTCTCGGCCGGCTCGGTGATGTGCATGTACTCCGCGCCGATGGAGCCGCAGTAGGTCTCGCGCAACGCCTGCACGATCTGGCGCAGCGTCATGTTCTCGGCTTTGGTGAAGTAGGTGTTCGTCGCGCTGAACGAGATGTCCATGTCGGACTCGGTCAGGTCGTAGAACGCCGGCTCCAGCTCGGGGATCTTGGGGCGCTCCTGGCGCTTGAGGGGATCCAGGTCGGCCCAGCGCGACCCGAGGAAGCGGTAGGCGGCGATCAGGGACTGGACGTGCACCTGCTTGCGCGCGACCGCCAGGTCGGCGCCGCTGGCCTTGTTGCCGAAGGCGTTGGCCTTGGCGCGCTGCGCGAAGGATTCGATGACGGGCGCGTGGGCCACGTCGGGGCTGTTGGAACCGTCGACCGCCGGGACGTTCTGCAACGCGTCGAAGTACGAGCGCCAGTTGTCGGGCACGGAGCCGGGGTTGTCGAGGTAGGCCTCGTACATCTCTTCGACATAGGGCGCGTTGCCCCCGAAAAGATACGAGTTGGCTTGGCTTTCTTTCATCATCTTTCGCTCACCTTTCGCGCCGGTTTCCGGCACTGCGATGGGTTAAAAAACCTTCCGCGACACGGCTAGACCGGTTGGCGGACAAGCGACCCGCCTTTGCTGTTTTGTTTGAAGCTGATCGCTAGAAACAAGCCGCAAAGGGGACGGGAAGGGACTATGTGGTCACGGGGTGGCAATGTAACACCATCGAAACCCGGCCGCCACCCTTTTACAAGGTCGGGAACAGCAGTTTGGATGGTCCGCACGCCTGTGCTGCAATCGCCCCATGCGCGACCCGTCCGAAGGGAAAACGATCGTCATCCACCTGCACCGGGACGCCCCGCCGAAACCGGCGTGGGGCCGGCCCTGCAACGGGTGCGGGGTTTGCTGCGCCTATGCGCCCTGCCCCGTCGGCGTTGTCGTCAGCCAACGGATGAGCGGCGCCTGCGCGGCGCTGGAATGGCACGGGGCCGAGGCCCGCTACCGCTGCGGGATGCTCGCCCATCCGGCCCGCTACACGCGATTGAAGGCGCAGTGGATGCAGGCGCTGGTGCGGCGCATCGCCCGCCGCATGATTTCGGCGGGCAGCGGCTGCGATTGCGACCTGGAGCCGGGCCCGCGACTCTGAATCAACCGCCCAGGCCCAGGCGCCGCCGGGCGGCTTCGTACTCGCGCGCCAGGCGACCGACCAGCTCGGCCGCCGGCAGCACCGACTTCACTGCACCGATGCCTTGGCCACAACCCCAGATGTCCTTCCAGGCCTTTTTGGACTCGCCGGACTCCGCGGCGGCGAAATTCATCGCGCTCGGGTCGCCTTCGGGCAAATGGTCCGGGTCCATGCCCGCGTTGCGGATGGAACCCTTGAGGTAGTTGCCGTGCACGCCGGTGAAGAGGTTGCTGTAGACGATGTCGTCGCTGCCGCTGTCGACGATCATTTGCTTGTAAGCCTCGGGCGCGCGCGCCTCCAGGGTGGCGATGAACGCCGAGCCGATGTAGGCGAAGTCGGCGCCCATGGCCTGCGCGGCAAGCACCGCGTCGCCGGTGGCGATGGAACCGCTCAGGGCGAGCGGGCCGTCGAACCATTCTCGGATCTCCTGCACCAGCGCGAACGGGCTTTTCACGCCCGCATGGCCGCCCGCGCCGGCGGCCACGGCCACCAGGCCGTCCGCGCCCTTCTCGACCGCCTTGCGGGCGAAGGTGTCGTTGATGACGTCGTGCAGCACGACGCCGCCCCAGCCGTGCACCGCCTGGTTGACGTCGGCACGCGCGCCGAGCGAGGTGATCACCAGCGGCACCTTGTATTTGGCGCAGACCGCCATGTCCTCTTCCAACCGCGCATTGCTCTTGTGCACGATCTGGTTGACCGCGAACGGCGCCGACGGCTGGCCGGGATGTGCGGCGTCATGGGCGGCGAGCGTTTCGGTGATCTCCGCCAGCCAATCGTCCAGCTGCGACGCGGGCCGGGCGTTGAGCGCCGGCATGGCGCCGACGATGCCGGCCTTGCATTGCTCGACCACCAGGCGCGGGTTGCTGATGATGAAAAGGGGCGAGCCGATGACCGGCAGGCGCAGTTTCGAGAAGACGGGGTGCAACGACGAGGACATGGGGCACTGCTCTTTCCGTGGACTTCCGTGGACTGTTCAGAACTGGTCGGGCGACAGGCCGTTGACGCTGTCCGCGCCTTCGACGATCGCGTCGCGCGCGCCCGGTGCCTTGGCCAGCAGGTGCTCCGCGTAGAAACGCGCGGTGACGACTTTGGTGCGCAGGAAGGCGGTGTCGCCTTCTCCCCGGGCGAGCTGGTCTTCCGCGGCCACCAGGCTGCGCGCCATCTGCCAGCCGGCCATCAGGTTGCCCGCCAGCATCAGGTAAGGCACCGAGCCGGCGAAGGCGGCGTTCGGGTTGGACTTGGCGTGGGCGACGATGAAATCGACCACCTGCTCGAAAGCCGCGCGCGCGGCGGACAGGCGCTTGTGCATCGCCCGGCTGGCGTCGCTGTCGCGGCCCGCCAGCGCGGCTTCGGTGCCGGCCACCTGCGCGGCGATCGCCTTGGCCAGCTGGCCGCCGTCGCGCGCCGTCTTGCGGCCGACCAAGTCGTTCGCCTGGATGGCGGTGGTTCCTTCATAAATGCTGAGGATCTTCGAATCGCGGTAGTGCTGGGCCGCGCCGGTCTCCTCGATGAAACCCATGCCGCCGTGCACCTGCACCCCGAGGCTGGTGACTTCCTGGCTCATCTCGGTGCTGTAGCCCTTGACCAGCGGCACCATGAATTCATAGAAGGCCTGGTTCTGCTTGCGCGTGTCGGCGTCGGGGTGGTGGTGCGCAGCGTCGAACGCGGCGGCGGCCACGGTGGCCATGGCGCGGCAGCCTTCGGTGTAGGCACGCATGGTCATGAGCATGCGCTTCACATCGGGGTGGTGGATGATGGGCGCGCTGGCCGCAATGCTGCCATCCACGGGGCGGCTCTGCACGCGGTCTTTCGCGTACTGCACGGCCTTTTGGTAGGCGCGCTCGGCGATCGCGATGCCCTGCATGCCCACGGCGTAGCGCGCGGCGTTCATCATGATGAACATGTATTCGAGGCCGCGGTTTTCCTCGCCCACCAGGTAGCCCACGGCACCGCCGTGGTCGCCAAACTGCAGCACGGCCGTGGGCGATGCCTTGATGCCCAGCTTGTGCTCGATGCTCACGCAGTGCGCGTCGTTGCGCGCGCCCAGCGAGCCATCCTTGTTGACCAGGAACTTGGGCACCACGAACAGGCTGATGCCCTTCACGCCCTCGGGCGCACCCTGCACGCGGGCCAGCACCAAGTGCACGATGTTGGCGGCCATGTCGTGCTCGCCGTAGGTGATGAAGATCTTGGTGCCGAAGAGCTTGTAGCCGCCGTCGGGCTGCGGCTCGGCGCGGGTGCGCACCTTGGCCAGGTCGGAACCGGCCTGCGGTTCGGTGAGGTTCATCGTGCCGGTCCACTCGCCGGAGATCATCTTCGGGATGTAGAGCGCCTGCTGCTCGGGCGTGCCGGCGGTCATCAAGGCTTCGATCGCGCCATCGGTCAGCAGCGGGCACAGCGCGAAGCTCAGGTTGGCGCTGTTGAGCATCTCGATGCAGGCCGCGCCGATGGTCTTGGGCAGGCCCTGGCCGCCGAAATCCGGGCTGTGCTGCAACCCCTGCCAGCCGCCTTGCGCGAACTGGGCGAAGGCCTCCTTGAAGCCGGGCGTGGTCGACACCTGGCCGTCTTTCCACCATGACGGGTTCTTGTCGCCCGCCGAGTTCAGCGGCGCCACCACTTCCTGGTTGAAGCGGGCGCATTCCTCCAGCACGGCCTGCGCGGTCTCCAGGCCGGCGTCTTCGAAGCCAGGCAACCGGCTGACCGATTCCAGGTCGGCCAGTTCCTTCATGCAAAAGAGCATGTCTTTCACGGGTGCGATGTAGCTCATGGTGTCTCCGTCAGCGGTTTGATGTGGGGCCGGCGCCCGTCGTCAAAAAGCCCGTCGTGCGCAGGCGCAGCAACGGGCTTTTTCCTTTTGCCTCGGCGTGCGTGTCAAAGCGCGGCCAGCAACTCCGGCACGGCGGTGAAGAGGTCGGCCTCCAGGCCGTAGTCGGCGACGCCGAAGATCGGCGCCTCCGGGTCTTTGTTGATCGCCACGATCACCTTGGAGTCCTTCATGCCCGCCAAATGCTGGATGGCGCCGCTGATGCCGATGGCCACGTAGAGCTGCGGGGCGACGATCTTTCCGGTCTGGCCGACCTGCCAGTCGTTGGGCGCGTAGCCGGCGTCGACCGCGGCGCGGCTGGCGCCGAGCGCGGCGCCGAGCTTGTCGGCCAGGGGCGTGAGCACCTCATTGAATTTCTCGCTGCTGCCCAAGGCGCGGCCGCCCGAGACGATGACCTTGGCCGCGGTGAGCTCGGGCCGGTCGTTCTTGGCGATCTCGGCGCCGACGAAGCGCGAGGTGCCGGCGTCGGCCACCGCGGGCACGGATTCCACCGCGGCGCTGCCACCGGTCGCGGCGGCGGCGTCGAAGCCGGTGGTGCGCACGGTGATCACCTTGGTCGCGTCCAGGCTCTGCACCGTGGCCACCGCGTTGCCGGCGTAGATCGGTCGCTCGAAGGTGTCGGGGCTGACGACCTTGGTGGCATCGGAAATCTGCGCGACGTCGAGCAGCGCGGCCACGCGCGGCGCGGCGTTCTTGCCGCTGGCGGTGGACGGGAAGAGGATGTGGCTATAAGCGGGGGCCGCGGCCACCACCTGGGCCGCCAGGGCTTCTGCCAGGCCGTGGGCGAGCGACGGGCCGTCGGCGTGCAGCACCTTGGCGACGCCGGCGATCTTGGCGGCCTCCTGGGCGGCGGCCTGGGCGTTGTGCCCGGCCACCAGCACGTGCACTTCGCCACCGCACTGGGCGGCGGCGGCGACGGTGTTCAATGTGGCGCCCTTGATGGACGCGTTGTCGTGTTCAGCGATGACGAGTGCGGTCATGTTCAGATCACCTTGGCTTCGGTTTTGAGCTTGGCCACCAGCGTGGCGACATCGGGCACCTTGCTACCTGCACCGCGCTTCGGGGGTTCATTGACCTTCAGGGTCTTGATGCGCGGCGACACGTCGACGCCGAGGTCGGCGGGCTTGACGGTGTCCAGCGGCTTCTTCTTGGCCTTCATGATGTTGGGCAGCGTGACGTAGCGCGGCTCGTTCAAGCGCAGGTCGCTGGTCACCACGGCGGGCAGGTTGAGCGACAGCGTCTCCAGGCCGCCGTCCACCTCGCGGGTGACGGTGACCTGCTCGCCCTGCACTTCAACCTTGGAAGCGAAAGTGGCTTGGGGCCAACCGGTCAGCGCGGCCAGCATCTGGCCGGTCTGGTTGCAATCGTCGTCGATGGCCTGCTTGCCCAGCACCACCAGGCGGGGCTGTTCCTTGTCGACCAGGGCCTTGAGCAGCTTGGCGACCGCCAGCGGCTGCAGTTCGGCGTCGGTCTCGACGAGGATGCCGCGGTCGGCGCCGATCGCCATGGCGGTGCGCAGGGTTTCCTGGCAAGCCGCGACGCCGCAGGAAACGGCGACCACCTCGGTGACCACGCCCTTCTCCTTCAACCGCACCGCTTCTTCGACGGCGATCTCATCGAAGGGGTTCATGCTCATCTTCACGTTGGCGATGTCCACGCCGGAGCCGTCGCCCTTGACCCGCACTTTCACGTTGTAGTCCACCACCCTTTTGACCGGGACCAGTACTTTCATCGTTGAGACTCCGATTGATTGACGTATACGTAAGGTGCATTCTAGTCGGCCGCCGCACCAGCACCGAATTCTGGACGCACAGGATAGGGGAAGAAACTTAAAAAAGCACGATCGTTCTATTGCGACACCCGCTTGGCTCCACGGCATTGCCGTCACGCAACGCAGGATTGCCGCACCAACCCGTAGAACAATCAGGGTTCCGACAACCTCCGCAGAACGGCGCGCCATTTTGAACGCCCCATCCCACTCTGACGCACCGTCGCCCTCCACCGTGGCGTGCACCCGCATCGGCATCTTCGACTCCGGCGTCGGCGGCTTGTCGGTCCTGCCGGCGATCCAGGCCGCGCTGCCGGCGGCGCCTTTGACTTATTTCGCCGATTCGGCGCATGCGCCCTATGGCGAACGCACGGACGACTACGTGCTGGAAAGATCGCGCCACATCGCAGGCCACCTGATCGGCCAGGGTTGCGGCGCCTTGGTGATCGCCTGCAACACCGCCACCGCCGTGGCGGCCACGGCCTTGCGCCAGGCCTGGCCGTCGGTCCCGATCGTGGGCATGGAGCCTGGCGTCAAGCCCGCGGTGCTGGCGTCGAAGAACCGCCGCGTGGGCGTCATGGCCACGCGCGTCACGCTGGAAAGCCCACGCTTCCAAGGTTTGCTGCGCGACCATGGGCAAGGCGCGACCATCGTGCCGCAGGCCTGCCCAGGCCTGGCGCTGGCGATCGAGTCCGGCGACTTGCGGTCGGCGGCCATCCTGGATTTGGTCGAGCGCTATTGCGAACCGCTGCGGCAGGCGGGCGTCGACACCGTGGTGCTGGGATGCACCCACTATGCCTTCGTGCGCGACCAGATTGAAGCGGCCATGGGACCCGGTGTGTCGGTGATCGACACGGCACAGGCAGTCGCCCGCCAGACCGCGCGACTGTTGGGCTTCGATCCACTTCGGCAGCCACCGCCGGCTGGCGCCGCAAGCGTGGAGCCGCGGTTGGAAAGCAGCGGCGATGCGGAACAGTTGAAGCGCACCGCGATGGAGCTGATGGGCCGGGGCCTTTCGGTGGCCTGAATGCCCGACGTCGCCGGAAGACTGATCACCGCCGCCATCCCGTCAGCACAAGCCTGCGGCACCGGCGTCGACGGGACGACCGAACATGCCGAAGGCCTGCGCCCAACCCTTGACAGGGTCAGAAGGCGTTCGCCGGACGCGAGGCCCAGGCGATGGCGAATGTGATCAAGCTTCCCAACCCGCCCGCCGCGAGGAGAACGATCGTCGAGAACCAGAGTTCCACCCAGGTCCCGATCCTCGCGTTCACTTTCCCACCAGACTCCCTGATGCGCACAGGGACAGTTCCACCGACGCGGGGCTGATCGTCCGACCGTGAGACGGAACTGCGCAATTCGGCAATCTGCCCGTTCAAAAGGCTGAACCGCACCCGGTAATGCCTCATGTAGCTTCCATTCACGCGGAATCGCCATTCGCTCACCACCCGGCCTTCCACGCGATAGGACGCACGGAGGAACATGACCTGCCGCACCGCGGCGGTGACGCCCGCCAAAAGCAAGAGCACGGCCGAGGCGCCAATGACGACCGTCGCAACCCCAGCCGGGGACATGCCTGTCATTCCCGGAGGCGGTGCGAACCGGCGATGAGCGCAGACGGCACGGTTGCACGCGCGTTCACGGGCCACGTCTGCCTTGGGTTCCTCCCGGTAGGCCGCCATGCCACACCACAGGAACAGGGATCCGGATGAAAACTCATGCCTGACGGGTTTGGGTTGGAATTCGCAATGCCCGCAAGGAAAGCAAGAATATTTCCAAGACTTCCTCCGTCATCCACGAAGGGCCCGCTCCCTAAACAGGCGAATGTCACCGTTGTGATTGACAGCTATGGCCATGTCGCGTCGTCGGTCGATCAAGACCCCTTCCAGCATTCCGGTCAGCGCCGAAGCCGCGGCTTGATAGCGCATCCCACCCTTGTCGTGACCTAGGCAGACAACCAGAACTTCAGCACCCTGGCCAGTTGCGCCGAACGCTTCCAACAACAATTCCTGGGCGGATCCAGACCAGTCAAGACCATGCCCTTTCACGACCTTTTTGTCGTCAAACAGGTCAAATGGAGAAAGCCCCTTTAACCGCTGCGAATTGAATATCGTTCGCCATCGTTCGCGACGCTCTGGTGCGATGAAAGTGTCGACAAACCATTACCAATATTCGGACGCTTTTTGATTGACCGGATTTTTCGCCATCAACAATCGCGCGTGCTTCATCTGAGAGAGTGAGCATTCTCCGCATTCGGCGTGGATCTCGACGAGAAAGTTTTGCTTTTCACGAGCAATCCACTTCCGGCTCGGCAACTTCGAACAAATTCATTGGCGAACGTGATTTGTCTTGGGAATGGTGAACGGTGATGAACCGCCGTGAGGGCTTAACCCAGCGCGACACTGGCTACTGGGTCAGCCACGCTGCCACAGCCTCAGATTCTGTGCAACGACGGTGCAACCGCCAGTCGAAAAAAAACCTCGCTCCACTCTGATTCAAAGTGGGGAGGTTCGTCTTCCCGCCGAAGCGAAAGCATTCAATGGTGCCCGGGACGGGGGTCGAACCCGTACGCCCCTTCTCAGGAAGCGGCGGATTTTAAGTCCGCTGTGTATACCAGTTTCACCACCCGGGCGGTGGGAGCGAGATTGTCGCCCAGGCAAGGGCGCAGCGACTCATTCGTCCGCCAAATTCGCTACTGCACCGGTCCCTTCAAAGCCAGAGGGACCGGCAGGCTGACGACATCGATGCCCTCTTCGAGCAGGGCTTCCACCTCGTCGCCCGACGCCTGGCCGCGGATCGGGCGCCGCGGCTGCTCGCCATAGTGGATGCGACGGGCTTCTTCGGGGAAGCGCTCCCCGACATCCTGGGTATTGGCCAACACGCGCTGCGCCGCCTGTAGCCACAGGGCCTGCAATTGGGCCGCGGCCGCCTCGGCCTGCACCATGGCGGCCGGCGAGCGATTGTCATTCGTCGCCCCCGTCCCCTCCTGGGCCGGGGTCGGGCGGCGGGGTGGGGTTGGTTCCGGAATGGCCGCCGGATGCCCGGTCGAACCGCCGCCGGTGGTGGGCTTGGCGCCCAGGTTCAGGCGGGGCGCGCTGGGAAGCCTTTGAACTTGGGCGTCACCGCACATCGGGCAGGCGATCAGGCCGGACCGGGTTTGGCGATGCCATTCCTCTTCCGAACCGAACCAGCCTTCGAACAGGTGCCCATGCGCGCAGCGCAGATCCAACACTTTCATGGACGGATTGTCCCGCAAACCCCGGTATCAAGGTGTTCTTCGCCACTGCAAAGGCCAACGGCCTTCCTGGAAGTGGCGCAGCCAGAGCAAGCCGATCAGCGTCTTGGCGTCGGTCAATTCGCCGCGGCGGGCAAGCTCTTCAAGTTCCTCCAGCGTGCTGGTGGCCACATCGAGGAACTCGCCGTCGTCCAGCCGGCGTTCACCCAGGTGCAGCCCACGCGCGAACCAGACTTCGATGCCTTCGTCGGAGTAGGCGATGGCGTTGTGCAGGATGCCCGCGTGGGCCCATTCGCGGGCGCGGTAACCGGTTTCCTCTTCCAACTCGCGGATCGCGCAGGCGAGGCCACCCTCCCCGGCGTCCAGCTTGCCTGCGGGGAACTCGGTCATGACCCGGTGCAGCGGATAGCGGAACTGGCGTTCGATGACGACGCGCCCGTCGTCCAGCAGCGGGACGACCATGACGGCGCCCGGGTGCACGATGTATTCGCGGTGGGCGTGCCGGCCGTCGGGCAGCCTCACTTCATCGCGGCGGACGTCGAGGAAATGGCCGCGGTAGACCTGCTCGCCCTGGACCCGGGTCTCGCGCAAATGGGCGTCGGCACCGCCGTCGTCCGCGTCGGCGGTGCAGCCCCCTTGCGCGGCCATGGCCGGGTCAGGTGCCAAAAGACTTGCCGATCGCCTGGGCGCACCAGGTCATCAAGCCGCTCGGCAGCAGGCCCAGGCCGAGCACGGCCAAGCCGTTGAGGGACAGCAGGAAGCGGACGTCACCCGCGCCGGAGACGTCGCCCGCGTCCGCATCGCGCGGCTCGTCGAAGAACATCACCTTGACGATGCGGAGGTAGTAATAGGCGCCGATCAGCGACAGCGCCACCGCCACACCGGCCAGCCAGAGGTGGGCCTCCAGGTTGGTGCTGATCAGCGCCTGCAGCACGCTCAGCTTGGCGTAGAAGCCCACCGTGGGCGGGATGCCGGCGAGCGAGAACATGAAGATCGCCATCACGGCGGCATACCAGGGGCTGCGGCGCGCCAAACCCTTGAAGTCGTCGATCTGCTCGGCTTCGAAGCCCTTGCGGGACAAGAGCATCACCATGCCGAAGGTGCCGAGCGTGGTCAGCAGGTAGGTGACCATGTAGAACATCGACGAGGCGTAGGAATTGACCGCCGAGAACACGTTGTTGTAGACCACGCCGCTGGTCATGGACAACAGCATGAAGCCCATGTGCGCGATGGTGGAGTACGCCAGCATGCGTTTGATGTTGGACTGCGCGATGGCCGCCAGGTTGCCCAGCGCCATCGACGCCACCGACATGACGACCAGCATCTGCTGCCAATCGACCGCCAGGCCCAGCATGCCGTCCACCAGCAGGCGCATCATGATCGCGAACGCGGCCAGCTTGGGCGCGCCGCCGATCAGCAGCGTCACGCCGGTGGGCGCGCCCTGGTAGACGTCGGGCACCCACATGTGGAATGGCGCCGCGCCGAGCTTGAAGCCCAGGCCCGCCACGACGAACACGAGGCCGAAGACCAGCACCGATTTGTTGATCTGGCCCGAGCCGATGGCCTTGAACACGTCGTCGATGTCGAGTGTGCCGGTGGCGCCGTACATCATCGACAGGCCGTACAGCAGGAAACCGCTGGCCAGCGCGCCGAGCACGAAATACTTCATGGCCGCCTCGGTGGCCACCGAATGGTCGCGGCGCAGCGCCGTCAAGGCGTAGAGCGAAAGGCTCATCAGCTCGAGGCCGAGGTAGATGACCAGGAAATTGTTGGCGGCCAGCATGACGCTGATGCCCAGCAGGGAAAACATCGCCAGCGTGAAAAGCTCGCCCTTGAGCATGTCGCGGCCCGCGGCGTAGGGGCGTGCGTAGGCCAGCGTCACCATGGTGGCGATGCAAGCGAAGAAACCGAGCAGGTTGCCCATCGGGTCGGACATCACCAGGCCCTGCATGCCTTCCTCGTTGAAACCCGCGTCGACGAAGTGCAGGTAGACGCCGGCGACGATGGCCAGGGAAAGCTGGGTGAGCCAATAGGTGGTGGCGCGGCGCTCGTCGGTCAGCCACAAGTCGACCAGGGAGATGGTCAGCGCGAAGCCCAGCAGCGCGAGTTGCGGGTAGACGACCAGCCAGTTCATAGTGTTCATGTTCTTTCTTCCGGCTCGCGGTCCGTCAGTTCAACTTGGAAACGGCCACGTGCTTGAGCAGCTCCGCCACGGACACGTGCATCGTGTCGGTGAAGGGCTTGGGATAGACGCCCATCCAGAGCACGGCGACGGCCAGCACGGCCATCATCAGGAATTCGCGGCCGTTCAGGTCGGTCAGCGCCTTGACGTCGTCGTTGGCGACCGGACCGAAATACACGCGTTTGACCATCCACAACGTGTAGGCGGCACCGAACACCAGGGTCGTCGCGGCCAGGGCGCCCAGCCAGAAGTTCACCTTGACGGTACCGAGGATGACCATCCACTCGCCGACAAAGCCGCCGGTGCCCGGCAGGCCGCAGTTGGCCATCGCGAAGAAGACGGCGAAGGCGGCGAAAGTCGGCATGGTGTTGACCACGCCGCCGTAGCTGGCGATCTCACGGGAATGCACCCGGTCGTAGAGCACGCCGATGCACAGGAACATCGCGCCGGAGACGAAGCCGTGCGAGATCATCTGCACCAGGGCGCCGGAGACGCCCAGCTCGTTGAACATGAAGAAGCCCAGGGTCACGAAGCCCATGTGCGCGATGGAGGAGTAGGCCACCAGCTTCTTCATGTCCTGCTGCACCAGCGCGACCAGGCCGATGTAGAGCACGGCGATCAGCGACAAGGCGATGATGAACCACGCCCACTCATGGGCCGCGTCGGGCGTCACCGGCAGCGAGAAGCGCAGGAAGCCGTAAGCGCCGAGCTTCAGCATGATGGCGGCCAGCACCACCGAGCCGCCGGTGGGCGCCTCGACGTGGGCGTCGGGCAGCCAGGTGTGCACCGGCCACATCGGCACCTTGACGGCGAAGGCGGCGAAGAAGGCAAAGAACAGCAGCGTCTGAGCCGGCATCGGCAGCGGCATCTGGTGCCAGGCGAGGATGTCGAAGCTGCCCCCCGACTTGAAGTACAGGTAGATCAGCGCCAGGAACATCAGCAACGAGCCGGCCAGCGTGTAGAGGAAGAACTTGAACGCGGCGTAGACCCGGCGCGGGCCGCCCCACACGCCGATGATGATGTACATCGGGATCAGCGTGGCCTCGAAGAACACGTAGAACAGCATGCCGTCGACGGCGGCGAACACGCCCACCATCAGGCCCGAGAGGATCAGGAAGGCGCCCATGTACTGGTGCGCGCGCTCGGTGATGACCTCCCAGCCGGCGGCCACGACGATCACCGTGATGAAGGCCGTGAGCAGCACGAACCAGACCGAAATGCCATCCACACCCAGGTGGTAGCGCACGTTGAAGCGCTCGATCCAGGGCATGTTTTCCTGGAACTGCATCGTCGCCAGCGACGGATCGAAGCTGCCGATCAGCGGCAGCGTGACCAGGAAGCTGACGATCGCGGCAATCAGCGCGAACCAGCGCACGGCCTTCGCGTTCTCATCGCGGCCCAGCGCCAGCAGCAAGCCACCCGCAACGATCGGCAGCCAAATCGAAAGACTCAAGAGACCCATTCTTCTTCTCCGCCCCGTTCAGCGAGCCATCAGGGTGTGCAGGTAGGGCCACAGCTGCCAGGTCATCAGCCCGAACACGCCGAGGATCATCACCAGCGCGTACCAATAGAGGTAGCCGGTCTGGATGAAGCGCGTGAGCTGGGCGATGCCGCCGACCGCGTGCGCCGATCCGTTGACGAGCAGGCCGTCGATGATGGCGGCGTCGCCACCCTTCCACAGGCCGCGGCCGATCAGGCGCGCTGCCGCCGCCAGGATGTACTCGTTGATCCAGTCCATGTAGTACTTGTTCTCGAGCAGCGTGTACACCGGGCTGAAGATGCGCTTGATCGCGGCCGGGATCGCCGGCTGCAGCATGTAGAACCAGTAGGCGACGACCACGCCGGCCAGCGCGAGCCAGAACGGCGGCTGACCGAAGGCATGCAGGGCCATCGCGACCGGGCCGTGGAATTCCATGCCCATTTCGCGCAGTGCCGGATGCTTGTCGAAGTCGAACGTGATCGCATCCTTGAAGAAGTCGCCGTACAGCATCGGGCCGATCGTCATGAAGCCGATCACGACCGACGGGATCGCCAGCAACAGCAGCGGCGCGGTCACGACCCAGGGCGACTCGTGCGGCGTGTGCGCATGGTGGTCGTCGTGGTGCGGCTCGTCTTCTTCCGGCGGGAACGGCTTGTGGTGGAAGTGCTCCTTGCCATGGAAGACCAGGAAGTACATCCGGAACGAGTAGAACGCGGTGACGAACACACCCGCCAGGACCGCGAAGTACGCGAAGTGCGACGACGCGAGATGGCTGGCCTCGACCGCCTCGATGATGCTGTCCTTCGAGTAGAAGCCCGAGAAGAACGGCGTGCCGATCAGCGCCAGCGAGCCCAGCAGCGAGGTGATCCAGGTGATGGGCATGTACTTGCGCAGGCCGCCCATGTTGCGGATGTCCTGGTCGTGGTGCATGCCGATGATGACCGAGCCCGCGCCGAGGAAAAGCAGCGCCTTGAAGAAGGCGTGGGTCATCAGGTGGAAGACCGCGACCGAATAGGCGGAAGCGCCCAGCGCGACCGTCATGTACCCCAGCTGCGACAGCGTGGAATACGCCACCACGCGCTTGATGTCGTTCTGGATGACGCCCAGGAAGCCCATGAACAGCGCGGTGATGGAGCCGACCACGAGGATGAAGCTGAGCGCGGTGTCCGAGAGTTCGTAAAGCGGCGACATGCGCGCCACCATGAAGATGCCGGCGGTGACCATCGTCGCGGCGTGGATCAGCGCGGAGATCGGCGTCGGGCCTTCCATCGAGTCGGGCAGCCAGACGTGCAGCGGGAATTGCGCGCTCTTGCCCATCGCGCCGATGAACAGGCAGATGCAGGTGACCGTGACCAGCATCCAGTCGGTGCCGGGGAAGACCATCTGCGCCAGTTCGGGCGCCTTGGCGAAGGCCTCGGTGTAGTTGAGCGTGCCGGCGAAGGCGGCGATCAGGCCGATGCCCAGGATGAAGCCGAAGTCGCCGACGCGGTTGACCAGGAAGGCCTTCATGTTGGCGAACACCGCCGACGGCTTGGTGTACCAGAAGCCGATCAGCAGGTACGAGACCAGGCCCACCGCTTCCCAGCCGAAGAACAACTGCAGCATGTTGTTGCTCATCACGAGCATCAGCATCGAGAAGGTGAACAGCGAGATGTAGCTGAAGAAGCGCTGGTAGCCGGGGTCCTCCTCCATGTAGCCGATGGTGTAGATGTGGACCATCAGCGACACGAAGGTCACCACGCACATCATCATCGCGGACAGCGGGTCGATCAGGAAACCGACTTCCATCTTCAGGTCGCCCAGGACCATCCATTCGTAGACGGTGGCGTTGAAGCGCGCGCCCTCCGCCGCGACGGCGTGCAGCGTCATGGCCGACAGGATGAACGAGACCAGCACGCCCAGGATGGTGACGGTGTGCGCGCCGCGCCTGCCGACCAGCTTGCCGAAGAAGCCGGCCACGATGGCGCCGCCCAACGGCGCCAGCGCGGCGGTGAGCAGCAGGTTTTGCGAAAGTTCTGTAGCCATGTTCTTGTCTTGTGTGTTGGGGCGCGGCGCCTGCGCCCGTCAACCCTTGAGGGCGTCCATCTCGTCCACGTTGATGCTCGCGCGGTTGCGGAAGAGCACCACCAGGATCGCCAGGCCGATGGCCGACTCGGCGGCGGCCACCGTCAGGATGAAGAACACGAACACCTGTCCCGCCATGTCGCCCAGGTAATGGGAGAAGGCGACGAAGTTGAGGTTCACCGCCAGCAGCATCAGCTCGATCGCCATCAGCAGCACGATCAGGTTCTTGCGGTTCAGGAAGATGCCGATCACCGACAGCGCGAACAGGATGCCGCCGACCGACAGGTAATGGCCCAGGGTGATGGAGTTCATGGCGGCGTTCATGCTTTCTTGTCTCCTGCGGGCGCTGCGGCGGCCGGGACCGCCGCCGGCGGCGGGTCGGGCAGCTCGACGGTCGGCTGAAGCTTCACGATGCGGACGCGGTCGGCCTTCTTGGCGCGCACCTGCTCGGCAGGATCGACGTACTTGGAGTCCTTGCGCCGGCGCAGCGTCAGGGCGATGGCGGCGATGATGGCCACCAGCAGCAGCACCGCGGCGATCTGCAGGGGGTAGAGGTACTGGGTGTAGATCTCGATGCCGAGCAGCTTCGTGTTGCCCAGCTTGGCCGCCTGGGCGTCGAGCGCGGGTGCTTCCTTCAATCGGAAGCCACCGAGCAGGACGGCCGCCATCTCCAGCGCGATCACCACGCCGACGAAGGCCGCGACGGGGAAGTGTTTCCAGAAACCCTGGCGCAGGCCCTCGACGTTGATGTCGAGCATCATCACCACGAACAGGAAGAGCACCATCACCGCGCCGACATACACAAGCACCAGCGAGATGGCGAGGAATTCGGCCTGCAGCAGGACCCAGATGCAGGAGGCGGAGAAAAACGCCAGCACCAGGAACAAGGCCGCGTGCACCGGGCTGCGGGCGGTGATGACGCGAAAGCCCGCCAGCAGCAGCACGGCGGAGAAGACGTAGAAGAGCGCGGAGATGGTGTTCATGGCTTTTGGAATGTCGAACGCGCCGAACGGCCGGGGGCGCGGGGCGGCGCCCGGGGCTTGGTCAGCGGTAGCGAGCGTCCGCCTCCTTGTTGGCTGCGATCTCGGCTTCGTAGCGGTCGCCGACGGCCAGCAGCATGTCCTTGGTGAAGTACAGGTCGCCGCGCTTTTCGCCGTGGTATTCGAAGATGTGGGTCTCGACGATGGAATCGACCGGGCAGCTCTCCTCGCAGAAACCGCAGAAGATGCACTTGGTCAGGTCGATGTCGTAGCGCGTGGTGCGGCGCGAGCCGTCGTCGCGCACGTCGGATTCGATCGTGATCGCCATGGCCGGGCAGACCGCCTCGCACAGCTTGCAGGCGATGCAGCGCTCTTCGCCGTTGTCGTAGCGGCGCAGCGCGTGCAGGCCGCGGAAGCGCGGGCTCTGCGGCGTCTTCTCTTCGGGGAACTGGATCGTGATCTTGCGCGACCAGAAATGCTTGCCCGTCAGGGCCATGCCCTTGAGCAGCTCGAAGAGCATGAAGGTCGAGAAGGTTTGCTTGAGAGTCGCGACTGCACTCATGGGGATGTCCTTTGAACAGCGCGATGGCCGGGGACCGGCGCCACCGCGGGCTGCTGCTTATCCATTCATTTCCAGATGTTGGCGGGCGACTGGATCCACAGGCCGACCACCACCAGCCAGACCAGGGTCACAGGGATGAAGATCTTCCAGCCCAGGCGCATGATCTGGTCGTAGCGGAAGCGCGGGAACGTGGCGCGCACCCACAGGAACATCGTGGCGACGATGAAGGTCTTGCCGAACAGCCAGAACCAGTTCCAGAACCACATCGTGTCCAGGATCCACTGCGGCGTGGCCATGCCGACCGCCGAGAACGACACCGGTGCGATCCAGCCGCCCAGGAACATGGTGGCGGCCAGCGCCGACACGAGGATGATGTTGGCGTACTCGGCCAGG
The DNA here is from genome assembly GCA_966211815.1 of uncultured Burkholderiales bacterium. Taxonomy (GTDB): domain Bacteria; phylum Pseudomonadota; class Gammaproteobacteria; order Burkholderiales; family Burkholderiaceae_C; genus JANPCX01. The sequence continues at coordinate 23,537 of CBIHOD010000006.1, read as the reverse complement.
AAGAACATGGCGAACGACATGCCCGAGTACTCGACCATGTGGCCGGCGACGATCTCCGACTCGCCTTCCACCACGTCGAACGGATGGCGGTTGGTCTCGGCGATGCCGGCGATCACGTAGACGACGAAGATCGGCAGCAGCGGCAGCCAGTTCCAGCTCAGGAAAGCGACGCCGCGCTCGGCGAACCAGCCCTTGCCCTGGCCGAGCACGATGTCGGTCATGTTCAGGCTGGCCGACACCATCAGCACCACCACCAGGCAGAAGCCCATGGCGATCTCGTAGCTCACCATCTGCGCCGAGGCGCGCAAAGCGCCGAGGAAGGCGTACTTCGAATTGGAGGCCCAGCCGGCGACGATCACGCCGTAGACCTCCATCGAGGTGATGGCCATCAGGAACAGCAGGCCGGCGTTGATGTTGGACAGCGCCGCCTCGGGGCCGAAGGGCACCACCGCCCAGGCCGCGAGGGCCGGCATGATGGTCATCACCGGCGCGAGCAGGAACAGGCCCTTGCTGGCCGCCGTCGGCAGGATGATTTCCTTGAAGATGAGCTTGACCGCGTCGGCGATCGGCTGGAGCAAGCCGAGCGGACCGACACGGTTGGGGCCGGGGCGGATCTGCGTCCAGCCGATCGCCTTGCGTTCCCACAGCGTGAGGTAGGCCACGCAGATCATCAGCGGCAGCACGAGCGCCACGATCTTGATCAGCGTCCAGGCCACCGGCCAGGCGCCGCCGAGGATGGAATGGCCGAATTGATGGAGGGTGTCAAACATGGTTCTTCAGCCTTCCTCAAGCCTTCTCGACGCGCACGGCGCCGAACATCGGGCCCAGGGCCGATGCCTGCAGGCCGGCGGGCAGGCGCACGACCTGATCGGCCAGGCTGGCGTCGAGCCGCGCGGGCAGAACGACGCTCGCGTTGCCCTGCGTCACCTTCAGCGAAGCGCCTTCGGCCAGGCCGAGCTCGCCCCACACCGCCGTGCCGACGCTGACTTGCGGCGCGCGCGCGTCGGCGGTGAGTTGCAGGGAGGTGGCGCGGCGCACGATGGCGTCGGTCGCGTAGATCGGCACGTCGGCCAGGCGCTGCAAGCCTTGCGTCGCGGTGGCCGCCTCGACGCGGGCGCCGCTTTGGTTGCCCAGGCGCGAGGCCAACGCGGAGGTGTCGCCCAGCGCCTGCTGGCGCACTTCTTCGGAGGCCTCGAAATCGAAGCCCGGCAGGCCGAGCATGCTGCCCAGCACGCGCAGCACCTTCCAGGCGGGGCGGGTTTCGCCCAAGGGCTTGACCACGCCGTGGAAGCTCTGGACGCGGCCTTCGGCGTTGACGAAGGTGCCGGAAGTCTCGGTGAAGGGCGAGACGGGCAGCAGCACGTCGGCCACGTCCAGCGCGGTGTTCTTGAACGGCGTGAGCGCCACCACCATCTCGGCAGCCTGCAGGTGGGTGCGGGCGGCGACCGGGTCGAAGGTGTCCAGCTCGGGTTCCACGTTCAGCAGCAGGCAGGCCTTGAGCTTGGGCGCGGAGAGCATCTGGCCCGCGTTCAGGCCGCCCTGCCCCGGCAAGGCTTTCACCAATTGGGCGCCGACGCTGTTGGCCGCTTCGCAAAGGTAGCCGACGGTGGCGCCGGTCTTCTCGCCGATCCAGTTGGCGATCACGAGCAGGCTGGCGGCTTGCGGGTGCTGGGCGGCGGTGTTGCCCAGCAGGATGGCCTTGTTCTCGCCCGACAGCAGCGACGCGGCGATGGCCTTGGCCTCATCGCCGGGCTCGACGGCCCAAGGCGCGGTGGCGCCGGTGCCGGCGGCCACGGCGGCGGCCACCTGGGCCAGCGCCTGAACCCACTCCGCCGGCGACGCGACGAGGTGGCCGGCCATCGGCATCAGCCATTCGTCCTTCAAGGCGTGCAGGCTGTGCACTTGCGCGCCCTTGCGCGCCGCCTGCCGGATGCGCTGGGCGAAGAGCGGATGGTCCTTGCGCAGGAAGGAACCGACCACGAGCACGCGCTGCAGGCCGGAGAGGGACGCCACCGGCATGCCCAGCCAGCGCACGCCCTCGGGCGCGGTGAAATCGGCGTGGCGCAGGCGGTGGTCGATGTTCTCGCTGCCCAGGCCGCGCGTGAGCTGCGCGAGCAGGTGCAGTTCCTCGACCGTGCTGTGGGGCGCGGCCAGGGCGCCGATCGCGGCAGCGCCGTGGTCCGTCTTGATCTGCGAAAGGCCTCGGGCGACGTATTCGAGCGCGTCGGTCCAGCCGACAGCCTTCCACTGCCCGCCCTGCTTGACCATCGGGGTGGTCAGGCGCTCTTCGCCGTTCAGCGCCTCGTAAGAGAAACGGTCGCGGTCGGCGATCCAGCATTCGTTGACGTCTTCGTTCTCGAGCGGCACGACGCGCATCACCTGGCTGGCCTTGACCTGGACGATCAGGTTGGCGCCGGTGCTGTCGTGAGGCGACACGCTCTTGCGGCGCGACAGTTCCCAGGTGCGGGCGCTGTAGCGGAAGGGCTTGCTCGTGAGCGCGCCGACGGGGCACAGGTCGATCATGTTGCCCGACAGCTCGGAATCGACGGTTTCGCCGGCCACGGTGGTGATCTCCGAGTGCTCGCCGCGGTGGATCATGCCCAGCTCCATCACACCGGCCACTTCCTGGCCGAAGCGCACGCAGCGGGTGCAGTGGATGCAGCGGCTCATCTCCTCCATGGAGATCAGCGGGCCGACGTCCTTGTGCAGCACCACGCGCTTTTCTTCCTCGTAGCGCGAGGAGGAGCCGCCGTAGCCCACGGCCAGGTCCTGCAGCTGGCACTCGCCGCCCTGGTCGCAGATCGGGCAGTCCAGCGGATGGTTGATCAGCAGGAACTCCATCACGGACTGCTGCGCCTTGATCGCCTTCTCGCTCTTGGTGCGGACGATCATGCCCTGCGTGACCGGCGTGGCGCAGGCCGGCATCGGCTTGGGCGCCTTCTCGATGTCGACCAGGCACATGCGGCAGTTGGCGGCGATCGACAACTTCTTGTGGTAGCAGAAATGCGGGATGTAGGTGCCCGCCTTGTCGGCGGCGTGCATCACCACGCTGCCCTCGGGCACCTCCACCTTCTTGCCGTCGAGTTCGATTTCAATCATGTCTGTCAGGCCCCGGCACCGGCGGGTGCCTGCTGCTTGCCCAGCACCTTGCTGGACTTGTGTTCGATGAGGTGGACGAACTCATCGCGGAAATGCTTGATCATCGCGCGCACCGGCATCGCCGCGGCGTCGCCGAGCGCGCAGATGGTCCGGCCCTGGATGTTGTCGGCCACCGAGTTCAACAGGTCGATGTCCTCGGCGCGGCCCTTGCCGTGCGCGATGCGTTCGACCATGCGGTAGAGCCAGCCCGTGCCTTCGCGGCAGGGCGTGCACTGGCCGCAGCTTTCATGCATGTAGAAGTACGACAGGCGCAGGAGGGAATTGACCATGCAGCGGGTGTCGTCCATCACGATGACGGCGCCCGAGCCCAGCATCGAGCCGGCCTTGGCGATGCTGTCGTAGTCCATCGTGCAGTCCATCATGATGGCGGCCGGCAGCACCGGCGCCGACGAACCGCCCGGGATCACCGCCTTGAGCGTGCGACCCTTGCGCACGCCGCCGGCCAGCTCCAACAGCTTGGAGAACGGTGTGCCCAGCGGGATCTCGTAGTTGCCGGGGCGCTCGACGTCGCCCGACACCGAGAACAGCTTGGTGCCGCCGTTGTTGGGCTTGCCCACTTCCAGGTAGGCCTGGCCGCCGTTGCGGATGATCCAGGGCACCGCAGCGAAGGTCTCGGTGTTGTTGATGGTGGTGGGCTTGCCGTACAGGCCGAAGCTGGCCGGGAACGGCGGCTTGAAGCGCGGCTGGCCCTTCTTGCCTTCCAGCGATTCGAGCAGCGCGGTCTCTTCGCCGCAGATGTAGGCGCCGAAGCCGTGCGATGCGTGCAGCTGGAAACTGTGGGACGAGCCGAGGATGTTGTCGCCCAGCAGGCCGGCGGCGCGCGCCTCCTCCAGCGCGGCCTCGAAACGCTGGTAGACCTCGAAAATCTCGCCGTGGATGTAGTTGTAGCCGGCGCGGATGCCCATCGCGTAGGCGGCGATGATCATGCCCTCGATCACGATGTGCGGGTTGAACATCATGATGTCCCGGTCCTTGCAGGTGCCGGGCTCGCCCTCGTCGGAATTACAGACCAGGTATTTCGCGCCCGGGAACTGCCGCGGCATGAAGCTCCACTTCAAGCCGGTGGGGAAGCCCGCGCCGCCGCGGCCGCGCAGCGCCGAGGTCTTGAGTTCGGCGATGACCTGGTCGGGCGTCAGCCCTTCGCCGCCGTCCTTGCCGAGGATCCTGCGCAGCGCCTGGTAACCGCCGCGCGACTCGTAGTCGGCGAGGCGCCAGTTCCGGCCGTCCAGGCCGGCGAAGATCTGCGGCTGGATGTGGCGGCCGTGGAAGCACGTCTCGGCGCCTGTCGATTGGAATTTGCTCAAGTCCAGCATGGGATGCGCCTGGCCTTTTCTCTTTCAGCGGGAAACCGAGGGCGCGGAGGCCTTCAGCACCTGGACCAGCTCGTCGAGCCGCTCGTTGTTCATGAAGCTGCACATCTGCAGGTCGTTGACCAGCATCACCGGCGCGTCGGCGCAGGCGCCCAGGCACTCGCTCTTCTGCACGGTGAACAGGCCGTCGGCGGTCGTGCCGCCCTCTTCCACGCCCAGCTTCTCGCAGACGTGGTCCAACGCCTTCTGGCCGTCGCGCAGCTGGCACGGCAGGTTGGTGCAGACGTTCAGCTTGTAGCGGCCGACGGGCCGCTGGTTGTACATGTTGTAGAAGGTGGTGACCTCATGCACCGCGATCGTCGGCATGCCGAGGTAATCGGCGACCAGCTTCTCGCTCTCGGGCGAGACGAAGCCGCGCTCCTCCTGGACGATGGTCAGGCAGGCCATCACCGCCGACTGCTTCTGGTCGGGCGGATACTTGGCGACTTCGCGGTCGAAGCGTTGGCGGGTCGCTTCAGAAATGCCGGGAGAAGAAACATCAACAACATCAGCCATTCGGATTCTCCATGGCGCTCAACAACGCTGCGGCGAAGCCCGCAGCACCTTCAAGTGCCGACGCGGAACCGGCTTCGCCGGGCCGCAGGTGGCGCCCCCTCGAGGGGGAAGCGCCGCAGGCGCTTCGGGGGTGGGCCCATGTCATCGGTCGATCTCTCCGAACACGATGTCCATGGTGCCGATCACCGCCACGGCGTCGGCGATCATGTGGCCGCGCGACATCTCGTCGAGCGCGGCCAAGTGGGCGAAGCCGGGCGCGCGGATCTTCAGGCGGTAGGGCTTGTTGGCGCCGTCGCTGACGATGTAGATGCCGAATTCGCCCTTGGGGTGCTCCACGGCGGCGTAGGCCTCGCCCTCGGGCACGTGGAAACCTTCGGTGAAGAGCTTGAAGTGGTGGATCAGCTCTTCCATGCTCGACTTCATCTCGACGCGCGACGGCGGCGCCACCTTGTGGTTGTCGGTGATGACGGGCCCCGGGTTGGCCCGCAGCCAGTCTACGCATTGCTTGATGATGCGGTTGGACTGGCGCATCTCTTCCACGCGGACCAGGTAGCGGTCGTAGGTGTCGCCGTTGACGCCGACGGGCACGTCGAAGTCCATCTTGGCGTAGACGTCGTAGGGCTGCTGCTTGCGCAGGTCCCAGGCGATGCCGGAACCGCGCAGCATGGCGCCGGTGAAGCCGAGGTTCAGGGCGCGCTCGGGCGACACAACGCCGATACCGACGGTGCGCTGCTTCCAGATGCGGTTGTCGGTGAGCAGCGTCTCGTATTCGTCGACGTATTTCGGGAAGCGCCTGGCGAAATCGTCGATGAAGTCGAGCAGCGAACCCTGCCGGTTCTCGTTCAGCTGCGCCATGGCGCGGGCGTTGCGCACCTTGGAGGCGCGGTACTGCGGCATCTCGTCGGGCAGGTCGCGGTAGACGCCGCCGGGCCGGAAGTAGGCGGCGTGCATGCGGGCGCCCGAGGCCGCCTCGTACATGTCGAAGAGGTCTTCCCGCTCGCGGAAGGCGTAGATGAAGATGTTCATCGCACCGCAGTCCAGGCCATGGCAACCCAGCCAGAGCAGGTGGTTCAGCAGCCGGGTGATCTCGGAGAACATCACGCGGATGTACTGCGCCCGTTCCGGCACCTGGATGCCCAGCAGCTTCTCGATCGCCAGGCAGTAGGCGTGCTCGTTGCACATCATCGAGACGTAATCCAGCCGGTCCATGTAGGGCAGCGACTGGATGTAGGTCTTGCTTTCGGCCAGTTTTTCCGTGGCGCGGTGCAGCAGGCCGATGTGCGGGTCGGCGCGCTGGATGACCTCGCCGTCGAGTTCGAGCACCAGGCGCAGCACGCCGTGGGCGGCCGGGTGCTGCGGGCCGAAGTTCAGCGTGTAGTTCTTGATTTCTGCCATGTCAGTGCAACCCGCCGTAGTTGTCTTCGCGGATGATTCGCGGCGTGATGTCGCGCGGCTCGATCGTCACCGGCTGGTAGATCACCCGCTTCTGGTCGGCGTCGTAGCGCATTTCGACGTGGCCCGACGTGGGGAAATCCTTGCGGAAGGGATGGCCGATGAAGCCGTAGTCGGTCAGGATGCGGCGCAGGTCGGCGTGGCCCTCGAAAATGATGCCGTAGAGGTCGAAAGCCTCGCGCTCGAACCAGTTGGCGGCGCTCCAGGTGTCGGTCATCGAGGCCACCGACGGCAGGTCGTCGTCGGGGCAGAAAACCTTCAGGCGGACGCGCCAGTTCAGGCTGACGGACAGCAGGTGCGAGACGACGCAGAAGCGCGGCCCCTCCCAGGGTTGGTCCTTGTAGCTGGCGTAGTCGACGCCGCACAGGTCGATCAACTGCTCGAATTTCAGTTTCGGGTCGTCGCGCAGCTTCAGCGCGGTGGCCGCGTAGTCGGCGGCGGAGACCGTCACGGTGATCTCGCCGCGGTCGCGCGCGAGGCGCTTGATCTGAGCGCCGAGGACGGACTCCAGCGCGGCTTGCAAGGTGTCGAGTTTGCTCATGGACGCGGCCAGGCGGAGGTTCGTTTCATGGTGCCCATCGCCAGCTCAGCGGGCGATGGTGTTTTCGCGGCGGATCTTGGCCTGCAGCTGCAAGATGCCGTAGAGCAGCGCCTCGGCGGTGGGCGGGCAGCCCGGCACGTACACGTCGACCGGCACGATGCGGTCGCAGCCGCGCACGACCGAGTAGCTGTAGTGGTAGTAGCCGCCGCCGTTGGCGCAAGAGCCCATCGAAAGCACCCAGCGCGGCTCGGCCATCTGGTCGTAGACCTTGCGCAGGGCGGGCGCCATCTTGTTGCACAGCGTGCCGGCGACGATCATCAGGTCGCTCTGCCGGGGACTGGGGCGGAACAGCATGCCGAAACGGTCGATGTCGTAGCGGGCCGCGCCCGCGTGCATCATTTCCACCGCGCAGCAGGCCAGGCCGAAGGTCATCGGCCACAGGGAGCCCGTCTTCGACCAATTGACCAGCGCATCCACGCTGGTGGTGACGAAACCTTCTTTGAGAACGCCTTCAATGCCCATGGCAAGAACCTTCACTGCAATGCTGCTCACGCGCCGAGCGCCGGGCCGCTCCAGGCCAGCCCTGGGCCCCGCCGAAGGGCCGCTCCGCATACCACCGGAGGACCGGCAGAAGCACCCCCCGCTGGACCCGGGGCGCCATCATTCCCAATCCAGGGCGCCTTTTTTCCACTCGTAAGCGAAGCCCACGACGAGGATGCCCAGGAAAATCATCATGGCCCAGAAGCCGGTCGCGCCGATTTCCTTCAACGACACCGCCCAGGGGAAGAGGAAGGCGATTTCGAGGTCGAAGAGGATGAAGAGGATGGCGACGAGGTAGTAGCGCACGTCGAACTTCATCCGGGCGTCTTCGAAGGCTTCGAAGCCGCATTCGTAGGGGGAGTTCTTGGCCTCGTCGGGACGGCGGGGACCGAACACGAAACCGATGGCCTGGGGCAGCACGCCCACCGCGATACCCACCAGGATGAACAGAATGACTGGCAGGTACTCGCTCAAGTTCATGGTGATGGCGGCTGGCTGGGTGGTCCGTCCGACCCGGCCCGACGGAACGCTCCACCGCGAACTGTGGGGACCACACCCGGTGAAGCCTGGCCGGCGCCAAGCGGAGAACTTTTCATACAACTGGTGCCGACGGCGAGACTCGAACTCGCACAGCTTTCGCCACTACCCCCTCAAGATAGCGTGTCTACCAATTTCACCACGTCGGCGCGTAAAAACGCTTGTTTTCGCCACAGCGAACAGAAGGGCAGACCGCTCTGCGCGCAGGGCCTCGGATGGCATGAGGATGGCTCTCCGAGTCAGCCTCGCATTCTAACCCGAAAGGGGGAAACCCTGTGAGGTTCAGTCAGTGCAAAAGCACTCGGGCGGGACTTGTCGTCGGCGGCACGCTAGCGCCGACGGAAGAAACAAGGCGTTATTGCTTCGGGATCGCGTCGACGCCCGAAGCTGCCGGCGCGGGGGACGCCGCGCTGGAACCCGGCACCGCTTCCGGCGAAGCCGTGCCGGGGATCTGGGCCGCGCCGGAGGCGGGCGTCGAGACACTCGGCGCATCCAGCACGCTGCCGGAGGCGGCCGCGGGCGCTTCGCGAGTGTTGCCCAGGTAGGCCAGGCCCAGGGTGCAGCAGAAAAAGACCGCGGCGCAGGCCGACGTCGAACGCGACAGGAAATTCGCGCTGCCCGAAGCACCGAACAGACTGCCCGAGGCCCCGCTGCCGAAGGATGCGCCCATGTCGGCGCCTTTGCCGTGCTGGATCAGCACCAGGCCCACCATCGCAACGGCGGACAGGACTTGCACCACCAGCACCAGATTCATCAACCAGTTCATTGCTCTATCGCTCCAAAAATTCTTTGTGACTGCTCGCCGCGGGGAAACCGGGCTTCAAGCGGTTGCGGTCGCGGTCGCCGCGCTGGCGGCGCGGGCGATCGCCAGGAAATCCGCGGCCTTCAAGGACGCGCCGCCGATCAGGCCGCCGTCGATGTCGGGTTGCGAGAAAAGGCTTTGCGCGTTGTCGGCCTTGACGCTGCCGCCGTAGAGCAGCTGCATCTCGCCGGCTTTCTGTGTCGCAGCAGCCAATTGCTGGCGCAGCAGCGCATGGACGGCTTGTGCCTGCTCCGGCGTCGCCGTCTTGCCGGTACCGATGGCCCAGACAGGCTCGTAGGCGACCACCACCCGCGAAATGCAATGCCCCAGCGTGTGGATGACCGCCGACAGCTGGCGCTTGACCACGGCTTCGGTGTTGCCGGCCTCGCGCTCTTCCAGCGTCTCGCCGACGCAGACGATCGGCGTCAGCTTGTGGGCCAAGGCGATCTTGGCCTTGTCGGCCACCAGCTGGTCAGACTCGGCGTGCATCGCGCGGCGTTCGGAGTGGCCCACGATCGCGTAGCGGCAGCCGAACTCGGACAGCATCACCGCGGAGACCTCGCCCGTGTAGGCGCCGGCCTCGTGGCTGGAGCAATCCTGGGCACCCCATTGCACGCCGCTGGACTGCAGCGACAGCGCGACGTCCGCCAGGTAGGGGAAGGGCGCGCAGACCGCCACTTCGCAAAGGAAAGGCGCCTGCTCGGCCACGGCCGACAGCAGCTCCGCGTTGGCAGCGCGGCTGCCGTTCATCTTCCAGTTACCCACGACCAGTTTGCGACGCATGTCCTTCGACTCCTTGATTCTTTTCAGCATTCACCAGGCCAGCACCAGCTTGCCGATGTGTTGGTTCGATTCCATCAGGGCGTGGGCCTGGCCGGCTTGCGCCGCCGGGAACACCTGGTGGACCACCGGCCTGATGAGCCCCCGGCCGATCAAAGGCCAGACCTTGGCGCGCAAGGCCTCGGCGATGCCCGCTTTGAAAGCGGGCGGCCGCGCCCGCAGCGTCGATCCCGTCACCGTCAGGCGGCGGCGCAGCACCAACCCCGCATCGACTTCCGCCTTCACGCCGCCCTGGACCGCGATGATGACGACGCGGCCATCCTCGGCAAGGCATTGCAGGTTCCGCGCCACATAAGCCCCGGCCACCATGTCGAGCACGACATCGACGCCCCGACCCTGGGTAAGGCGCTGGACCTCGGCGACGAAATCCGCCTCGCGGTAGTTGATGGCGTGGTCAGCGCCCAGCCCCAGGCAAGCCTGGGCCTTGTCATCCGAACCGACGGTGACGACGACGCGGGCACCGAAGGCCTTGGCCACCTGGATGGCGGTCACGCCGATGCCGCTGCTGCCGCCGTGCACCAGCAGCCATTCCCCGCCTTGCAGGCGCGCGCGGTCGAACACGTTGGACCACACGGTGAAGAAGGTCTCGGGCAGGCTGGCCGCCTCGACCAAGCCCAGGCCCTGCGGCACGGGCAGGCACTGCGCCGCAGGCGCCACGCAAAGCTCGGCGTATCCCCCTCCCGACACCAGCGCGCAAACCGCATCCCCCACATTCAGGCCCTGGGCCGACATGGCGGACTGGTCGCCCGCGACGATGGTGCCCGCAACCTCCAGCCCCGGCAGGTCGGAAGCGCCGGGCGGCGGCGGATAAGCACCCTTGCGCTGCAGGACGTCGGGACGGTTCACGCCCGAAGCCGCCACGCGGATCAACACTTCCCCCGAGCCCGCCACGGGATCAGGGCGCTCGACCAGGCGCAGGGCCTCCGGACCGCCGGGGGATGAAATCTCGATCGCTTTCATGGTGCGCGGCCCGCCGGGAGGCAAGGCCGCGACGCGGCCTTGCCCAGGCGGGCGTTACTTCCTTTGCGATGTCACTCTTGCGGGGCGGGCTGCGGCGCGTCGCGCTCGATCAGGGCCTTCATCGACAGTTTGATGCGGCCCTTCTCGTCGGTCTCGAGGACCTTGACCTTCACGACCTGGCCTTCGGAGAGGAAGTCCGTCACCTTCTCGACCCGCTGGTGGGCGATCTGGCTGATGTGCAAGAGGCCGTCCTTGCCGGGCAACAGGTTGACCAGCGCGCCGAAGTCGAGGATCTTGGTGATCGGGCCTTCGTAGACCTTGCCGATCTCCACCTCGGCGGTGATCTCCTCGATGCGCTTCTTGGCGGCTTCGGCCTTGTCGGCGTCGGCCGACGCGATGGTGATCGTGCCGTCTTCGCCGATGTCGATCGTGGTGCCGGTCTCTTCGGTCAGCGCGCGGATGGTGGCGCCACCCTTGCCGATGACGTCGCGGATCTTCTCCGGGTTGATCTTCATCGTGTACAGGCGCGGCGCGAATTGCGACACCTCGGCGTTGGCCTGGCCCATCGCTTCGACCATCTTGCCCAGGATGTGCAGGCGCGCCTCCTTGGCCTGCGCCAGGGCGACCTGCATGATCTCCTGGGTGATGCCCTGGATCTTGATGTCCATCTGCAGCGCGGTCACGCCCTCGGAAGTCCCGGCCACCTTGAAGTCCATGTCCCCGAGGTGGTCCTCGTCGCCGAGGATGTCGGTCAGCACGGCGAAACGGTTGCCGTCCTTGATCAGGCCCATCGCGATGCCCGCGACATGCGCCTTCAGCGGCACGCCGGCGTCCATCAGCGCCAGGCAGCCGCCGCAGACGGAAGCCATCGAGGAGGAGCCATTGGATTCGGTGATCTCGGAGACGACGCGCATCGAGTACGGGAACTCGGTGCGGTCGGGCAGCACCGCGACCAGCGCGCGCTTGGCCAGGCGGCCGTGGCCGATCTCGCGGCGCTTGGGCGTGCCGACGCGGCCGGTTTCACCGGTGGCGAAGGGCGGCATGTTGTAGTGCAGCATGAAGTGCTCGGAGAACTCGCCGGCCAGGGCGTCGATCTTCTGCGAATCGCGGTCGGTGCCGAGCGTGGCGGCCACCAGGGCCTGGGTCTCGCCGCGGGTGAAGAGGGCCGAGCCGTGGACGCGCGGCAGCACGCCGTTGCGGATCTCGATCTGGCGCACGGTGCGGGTGTCGCGGCCGTCGATGCGGGGCTCGCCGGCCAGGATCTGGTTGCGGACGATCTTGGCTTCGATGTCGAACAGGACGTTGTCGACCTTGACCTTGTCGAACTCGGTGCCTTCGGCGGTCAGCGCGGCCAGGGTATTGGCGGTGACTTCGCGGGTGGCCTGGGTGCGGGCCTGCTTCGAGCGGATCTGGTAGGCGGCGCGCAGCGGCTCCTCGGCCAGAGCGGTGACCTTGGCGATGAAGGCTTCGTCCTTGGCGGGCGGGGTCCAGTCCCAGACCGGCTTGCCGGCGTCACGGACCAGTTCGTTGATGGCGGCGATGGCGACGCGGCTTTGTTCATGGCCGTAGACGACGCCGCCGAGCATGACTTCCTCGCTCAGTTGCTGGGCTTCGGACTCGACCATCAGCACGGCGGCCTCGGTGCCGGCGACGACCAGGTCCATCTTGGACTGCAGCAGCTGGGTCTTGCCCGGGTTCAGCACGTACTCGCCGTTGATGTAACCGACGCGGGCGGCGCCGATCGGGCCGTTGAACGGGATGCCGGAGATCGCCAGCGCGGCGCTGGAGCCGATCAGGGCGGGGATGTCGGCCGAGACTTCGGGGTTCAGCGACAGCACGTGCACCACCACCTGGACCTCGTTGTAGAAGCCTTCGGGGAACAGCGGGCGCAGCGGACGGTCGATCAGGCGCGAGGTCAGCGTTTCGAGCTCGCTCGGCCGGCCTTCGCGCTTGAAGAAGCTGCCAGGGATCTTGCCGGCGGCGTAGGTCTTCTCGATGTAGTCGACGGTCAACGGGAAGAAGTCCTGGCCCGGTTTGGCGTTCTTGGCGCCGACCACGGTGGCCAGCACCACGGTGTCTTCGACGTTGACGATCACGGCGCCGCCGGACTGGCGCGCGATTTCACCGGTCTCCAGGATGACCTGGTGCTGGCCCCATTGGAAGGTCTTGGTGACTTTGTTGAACATGCTGCTCATGCTTGATCTCCTGTGTTGGTGGGTCGGGCAGCCCTCGCGGGCCCCGTCAATGCAAGGAGTCGGCACATCCTGGCGCGATGCCATTCCAGCGGGGCTGCGTGGCCACAACCCCGGTGGAATGACACATCGTCATCGTTGAATGCGTCAACTCCAAATAACAAAGAGCCTGTGCTGGTGGGGCCAGACAGGCTCTTCACTTCGTTCAGCGGCTTACTTGCGCAGGCCCAGCTTCTGGATCAGCGCGGTGTAGCGTTCGGCGTCCTTGTTCTTCAGGTAGGCCAGCAGGCTCTTGCGGGCGTTGACCATCTTGAGGAGGCCGCGGCGGCCGTGGTGGTCTTTCAGATGGGTCTTGAAATGCGGCGTCAGTTCGTTGATACGCGCGGTGAGCAGGGCGACCTGGACTTCGGGGGATCCCGTGTCGTTGGCGCTGCGCGCGTTGGACTTGACGATTTCTGCCTTCTGGGCGGCGGACTGGGTCATGGTGTTTCCTGTGTGGGGGCGGCGCATTTGCGTGCCCCGTGGATTGGACTTGCGGTCGCCAGTGAAACCGACCGGCGCCGTGCGATTCGCCTGCGCTCCATCCTCTTGCCGGCTCGCCGTGGAGAGCCGTCTCGAAAATGAGAAACGCAAAGCCGTTCGATTATAGCCCGGCAGCCACCAGGCTGCTATGGGACGTTTCAACCGGGCTGCAAGGCCTCAAGGCCGGGCCATGGCGCAGCGGTGCGGCTGCTCCGTTTCTTCGGGCGACACATAACGCACCGTGCGAAAGCCGTAGCCCGAGCCTTCGTTGTCGAAACGCACGCCGGTGTCGCCGGCGCGCCGCATGCCGCTGACATAGAGCGGCTGGATGAACTGGTGGTCGGCCGCCCGCATCCACCCCTGGTGGAAGCCGCCCAGCGGCCGGGCGTCCAGCTGCGCCCCTTCCATCGCCTTGGCGACAGCGGCGGCCTCGGTGCCCCGGGCCTTTTCCATCGACGCGACGAGCATCTCGACCATCGCGTGCATGCGGGCGTGGACGTAGTCGTCCTGCGGTTTCGGGAAGCGCTGGCGGAAAGCTTCGAAAAAACGGTCCGACGTGGGCGTGCCGACGTTGGGATGCCATTCCGCCACCGCCACCACCCGCCCGATGCCGGCCTCGCCGATGGCCGCCGGCGCGCCGAAGCCGTTGCCGTAGAAGGTGTAGAAGCGGGCGTCCAGGCCGACGTCGCGGGCGGCCTTGATGAGCAGCGTCAAATCATTGCCCCAGTTGCCGGTCAACACCGCCTGGGCGCCGCTGGCCTTGATCTTCGTGACGTAGGGCAGGAAATCCTTCACCTTGCCGATCGGGTGGAGTTCCTCGCCGACGACTTCGATGTCCGGCCGCTTGGCGGTCAGCATCTCGCGGCCCTTCTTCAACACGTGCTGGCCGAAGCTGTAATCCTGCCCGATGAGGTAGACCTTTTTCAACGAGGCGTCGTCGCGCAGCACGTCGGTCAACGCCGCCAGGCGCATGTCGGCGTGCGCGTCGAAGCGGAAATGCCAGAAGCTGCATTTCTCGTTGGTCAGGCTGGGCTCCACCGCCGAATAGTTGAGGAACAGCGCCCGCCGCCGCGGCTCGCGCTGGTTGTGCTTGTTCACCGCGTCGATCAACGCGGCGGCGGTGGCGGAGCTGTTGCCCTGCAGCACCACCAGCGCATCGGCGTCCACCGCCGCCTTGAACATCGCCAGGGCTTCCTCGGTGGCGCCTTTGCTGTCGAAACGCATCAGTTCGAGCGGGCGCGCCCCTGAAGGCAGCTTGACACCGCCCCGCTGGTTCACCCGCTCGACGGCCCACAGCAAGTTGCGGTAGACGGCTTCCCCGGTGTTGGCGAACGGGCCCGACAAACCCTCGATCAGGGCGAGCCGGATCGACTCGACGCGGGCGGAAGGCTGGGCGGCGGCCGCCCCCAAGCCGGATACTCCGCCCGACAGGGCCAGAAAGGCGGCCGCGCAGGTGCGCAAAAGCCCCCGGCGGATCAATTTCGATTCACTACGCATCATCCGGTCAACCGATTTGCAAGCACAGGCAGCGGCCGACCCAGCCCTTGCCCGTGTTTTTGGAAAAAGAAAAAGCAGCCATCCGCTGTCGATTGACGCGTGAGGGCCGCCGCGGCAACACCATTCAAGCGATGATTTTAGGTGGTGCCCCGTCCACGATTCCCCGCCAAGGGGACGGCAGGCGCGCGGATTTCAAGCCGCCGCCGCAGGCGCTTCGGCCAACGGCCAGCGCGGCAAAACGCGGAAGGAATGGTCGGCCTGGAGCGCCGCGATGCCGCGCTGCAACCGCATCGCGGCGGCCAAGGCGATCATGGCGCCGTTGTCAGTGCACAAATCCAGCTCGGGGTAATGCACGCGCACCTGGCGCCGGGCGCAAGCGGAATTCAGCGCCTGCCGAAGGCGCGCATTGGCACCCACGCCCCCCGCCACCACCAGCCTGCGCAGGCCGGTGCCCTCCAGGGCCTTGACCGACTTGCGCACCAGCACGTCGACGATGGCCTCCTGTGTGGCGGCCGCCAGGTCGGCCAGGTCTTGCGCCGCCGGCGTCCCGCCGAGCTTCATGTGGTGCGTCCGGACCGCGGTCTTCAAGCCGGCGAAGGAGAAGTCCAGGTTGCCGCTGTGCAGCAGCGGACGCGGCAGGTCGAAACGCCGGGGGTCCCCCGAAGCCGCCAGTCGGGACAGGGCCGGGCCACCGGGATAGCCCAGGCCCAGCAGCTTGGCGGACTTGTCGAAAGCTTCGCCCGCGGCATCGTCGATGGATTCGCCGAGCAAGGCGTAGCGCCCGACGTCGTCGACCCGCATCAACTGGGTGTGCCCTCCTGAGACCAGCAACGCGACGAAAGGAAACTCGGGCGGGTCGCTGGACAGGAAAGGCGACAGCAGGTGGCCTTCGAGGTGGTGCACGCCGAGGACGGGCTTGCCCAGCGACGCTGCCAGCGCGCAGGCCACGCCGGCCCCGACCAGCAAGGCGCCGGCCAGCCCGGGCCCCTGGGTGTAAGCCACGACGTCCACATCCTTCAAACCGAGCCGCGCCTCGGCCATGACCCGGCGCGTCAAGGGCACGACGCGCCGGATATGGTCGCGCGAAGCCAATTCCGGCACCACGCCGCCATAGGCCTGGTGCATGTCGATCTGGCTGTGCAGTCCCTGCGCCAGCAGCCTTGGGACACTGGGCCCGCCCGCCTCGCAGGAGACCAAAGCGACGCCGGTTTCGTCGCAGGAAGATTCGATGCCCAAAATATTCATCAAAGCAGTGTAAGTTGCGACTTTGGTTCAGGAGTCCGGTAACAAAGCGTGTGCTGTTGTGGACAAGTGGCGACGAATCGTCGACCCGATCCACGGGATTTCCCTAATTCGTGATGTATTGCGCTTTCAGTTTGTCGCCCGGACGACTATCTTTCGGCTCCCTGACAAGCCGGTTTAGGCCGGACAGGCAAAACAAAGTAACCGAGGGTCCATGGCGTGATGAACAAAGAATATCGATTGGCATCCTGGCCGGAACTGTCACCGGCCCACCATCGCACCGCCTACCGGCGCATGCTGAGCGAAATGTCGCAGCGTTACGTTTCGATGTCGCAGCTGATCAGCGCCAGTGGCCTGCGTCGGCCGGAAGTGAAGCAGTTCCTGGAAACGCTCGAATCCGCCAACAAGCTGATGGTGCGCGACACATGCCAGAAAGCGTTGAAGTCCTCCCGCTGGGGCATGCTGCGCAGCGTGGGGAACTGGTTCAGGCGCGCGTCGCCTGAAGCGTCCATCAGCCAACTGCGCTGAAAACCGCAAGCTTCTCCCCGTCAAGCCCGCTCCGAGCGGGCTTTTTCTTTTTCACTTCGCCTTGGGGCTGCCGCCTTCGCGGGCATGGTTGATCGAATAACGGGGGATCTCGACGGTGAGGTCCTGCAAGGCCACGATGGCCTGGCACGACAGGCGCGAATCGGGCTCCAGCCCCCAGGCGCGGTCCAGCAGGTCCTCTTCCACCTCGTCCATTTCGTTGAGCGAACCGAAGCCCTTGCGCACCACGACGTGGCAGGTGGTGCAGGCGGCGCTCATGTCGCAGGCATGCTCGATCTCGATGCCGTTCTCCAACAACGCCTCGCAGATCGAGGTGCCGGCGGAAGCCTGGATCTGCACGCCGCTGGGGCAGTACTCGGGATGGGGGAGGATGGTGATGGTCGTCATCATGCGGCCGTTCAAATGTCTTCGATGCTGCGTCCGGTCAGGGCCTGCCGGATGCCGCGGTTCATGCGCATGGCGGCGAAGGCCTCGGTGCTGAGGCCGAGCGCCTCGACCGCTTCGTTGATGCGGTGGTGGTCGTCCCCCTGCGCCGTTTGCTGCAAGGCGGCGAGCTGGGCTTCGAGCCGGCCGACCTCGTCCGCCGGCAGCAGGTCGCCATCCGCCGCCAGCGCGGCGCGGGTGGCCATCAGCATCCGCTCGGCCTCGACCCGGGCCTCGCGCAGGCTGCGCGCCCGCATGTCCCGCTCGGCCGAGCTGAAACCTTCGCTCAGCATGCGGGCGATGTCGTCGTCGGCCAAGCCATAACTCGGCTTGACCGTGATGGAGGCTTCGATGCCGGAGCCCTCCTCTTTCGCGCCGACGCTGAGCAGGCCGTCGGCGTCCACCTGGAAGGTGACTCGGATCTTGGCTGCGCCAGCCGCCATCGGCGGAATGCCGCGCAATTCGAAGCGCGCCAGGGAGCGGCAATCTTCCACCTGTTCGCGCTCGCCCTGGAGCACGTGGATCGCCATGGCGGTCTGGCCGTCCTTGAACGTGGTGAAGTCTTGGGCGCGGGCCGTGGGAATGGCGCTGTTGCGCGGAATGATGCGTTCGACCAGGCCGCCCATCGTCTCCAACCCGAGGGACAGCGGGATC
Organism: uncultured Burkholderiales bacterium; assembly: GCA_966211815.1. Classification (GTDB taxonomy): domain Bacteria; phylum Pseudomonadota; class Gammaproteobacteria; order Burkholderiales; family Burkholderiaceae_C; genus JANPCX01. Next base: position 5,765 of record CBIHOD010000006.1, on the reverse strand, counting down.
ACGTCCAGCAGCAAAAGCTCCTGGGCGCCGGCGTTGCCGGCCAGGGCGTGGGCCTGGATCGCGGCGCCCAGCGCCACCACTTCGTCGGGGTTCAAGTCGGTCAGGGGCGGCTTGCCGAAATGCCCGGCCACCGCCTGCTGCACCATCGGCATGCGGGTGGCCCCGCCCACCAACACGACGCCTTGGACGTCGCCTTTCCCCGTTTTGGCATCCCGCAGCACGCGCCGGACCACTGCCATCGTGCGGTCCAGCAAAGGCCTGCCCAATTCTTCGAACTGGGCGCGCGACACGCGGACGGCCAGCTCGCCGCCCTCGCCCTGCCCCGCTATCGGACAGGACACGACCGCATGGTCGGCCTGGGACAGTTTTTCCTTGGCGGCGCGCGCAGCCACCAGGACCGCGCGCTTGTCCGCGGGCGTGTCGACCGCCAGGCCCGCTTCGGCCAAAGCCCAGTCGGCCAACGCATGGTCGAAGTCGTCGCCCCCGAGCGCCGAGTCGCCGCCCGTGGCCACCACCTCGAAGACGCCGTTGCTCAAGCGCAGCAAGGAAACGTCGAAGGTGCCGCCGCCCAGGTCGTACACCAGGTAGAGCCCCTCGGCGCCATGCTCCAGGCCATAGGCGATGGCCGCCGCGGTGGGTTCATTGATCAGGCGCAGCACGTGGATGCCGGCCAGCTCGGCGGCATCCTTGGTGGCCTGGCGCTGCGCGTCGTCGAAATAGGCGGGCACGGTGATGACCGCGCCGAACAGCTCGTCGTCGAAGCTGTCTTCGGCGCGCTGGCGCAATGTCGCGAGGATTTCCGCCGACACCTCGACCGGCGACTTCGGGCCTTCCACGGTTTGCAGCCGCACCATGCCAGGCGCGTCCACGAAGGCATAGGGCAGCTTGCCGCGCCCTTGGATGTCCTTCAACCCGCGGCCCATGAAACGCTTCACTGAAACGATGGTGTTGCCGGGGTCCTGGGCGGCTTCGGCGAGCGCCTGCGCGCCGATCTGGCGGCCACCGCCAGGCAGGTAGCGCACCGCCGAGGGCAGGATCACGCGACCTTGCGCATCGGGGAGGCATTCGGGCACGCCGTGGCGCACCGCGGCGACGAGGGAATGCGTGGTGCCCAGGTCGATGCCGACGGCGACGCGGCGCTGGTGGGGATCGGGCGAGCCCCCGGGCTCTGAGATTTGGAGTAAAGCCATGGCGTACCGCTTATCTTAGTTTTTCAGTCTTGCATCCCGTCGAGGCGTTCTTCCAAGTCGCTGGAAAACCGCTCGACGAACATGAGCGCGCGAACTTCCTGCGCGGCGTTCGCAGCGTCGTGTCGCTCGTCCAGCAACCGCTCGACCGCAAGCAGCCTCTGCGCCTTTTCCGCCGCCACCTGGCGTTCCAGCTCGCGCAGCCCCTGCCCATCACGGGCTTCTTCCAGAGCCTCGCGCCATTCCATCTGACGCACCAGGAAATCGGCAGACATGGCGGTGTTGCTGTGCGCTTGCACCGGCGCCCCGGCAAGTTCGCAGAGGTAGGCGGCCCGCTGCAAAGGATCCTTGAGCCTGCGGTAAGCCTCGTTCACGCGCACCGACCACTGCATCGCCAGCCGCTGCGCGGATGCGCCTTCGCTGGCGAAACGGTCGGGGTGCACCTCGCCCTGTAGGGCGCGCCAACGGGTGTCCAGCTGCGCCGGATCCTGATGGAAACGGCGTTGCAGGCCGAAGAGTTCGAAATCGTCGCTGTCGAGTCGCATGAGGTGCCGTGCGCTGGCTGGGAAGACAAAAGGCGCGACTCCCGGGCCGCGCCTTGAATTCGGAGGCGAACCGGCGGGCAGGCCCGCCCGCGCTAGACCCGGAACGACTCGCCGCAACCGCAGCGGTCTTTCTCGCGCGGGTTGCGGAATTTGAAACCCTCGTTGAGGCCTTCGCGCACGAAGTCGAGTTCGGTGCCGTCGATGTAAGGCAGGCTTTTCGGATCGACCAGAACCTTCACGCCCTGGTGCTCGAAGACCACGTCCTCGGGCGCCAGTTCGTCGGCGTATTCGAGCTTGTAGGCCAGCCCCGAACACCCGGTGGTCTTGACGCCGAGCCGCACCCCCAGGCCCTTGCCACGCTTGATCAAATAGCGCGAGACATGCCGAGCCGCCGCTTCGGTCAGAGTGATGGCCATGGAGAGTCAGCCCGTCACCGTCACCGTCGCCGGCGTCGCGGTGGCGGCGACGCCCGCGCTTTTGGACTTGTAGTCGTTCACCGCCGCCTTGATCGCGTCTTCGGCCAGGATGGAGCAGTGGATCTTCACCGGGGGCAGCGCCAGCTCTTCGGCGATCTGCGTGTTTTTGATGGTCAAGGCTTCGTCCAGGGACTTGCCCTTGATCCACTCGGTGACGAGCGAACTGGAAGCGATCGCCGAACCGCAGCCGTAGGTCTTGAATTTGGCGTCTTCGATCAAGCCGGTCTGCGGATTGACCTTGATCTGAAGCTTCATGACGTCACCACAAGCGGGCGCGCCCACCATGCCGGTACCGACCGTGTCATCCCCTTTTTCGAACGACCCGACATTCCGCGGGTTCTCATAGTGCTCAACGACTTTTTCACTGTAGGCCATGCTGTTTACTCCTCAATCTGTGCCGGCTCGACCACCGTCCCATCGCTCAGTGGGCGGCCCACTGGATGGTGCTCAAGTCGACGCCGTCCTTGTACATGTCCCACAGGGGGGACAACTCGCGCAGTTTCGCGACCCGGTCCTTCAAGGTGCCGACCACGTAGTCGATCTCCTCCTCGGTGCTGAAGCGGCCGATCGTCATGCGCAGCGACGAATGCGCCAACTCGTCGCTGCGGCCGAGCGCGCGCAGCACATAGCTGGGCTCCAGGCTGGCCGACGTGCAAGCCGAGCCGGAGGACACCGCGACGCCCTTGATGCCCATGATCAGCGACTCGCCTTCGACGAAGTTGAAGGACATGTTCACGTTGTGCGGCACGCGCTGCGTCGGGTGGCCGTTCAGGAAAACCTGCTCCATGCCCTGCAGACCCGAGACCAGCCGCTGCTGCAGCGCGCGGATGCGCTCGATCTCCGTCCCCATCTCCTCGCGCGCGATGCGGTAGGCCTCGGCCATGCCGACGATCTGATGCGTCGGCAACGTGCCGGAGCGCATGCCGCGCTCGTGGCCCCCGCCATGCATCTGGGCCTCGATGCGCACGCGGGGCTTGCGACGCACATACAAAGCGCCGATGCCTTTGGGACCATAGGTCTTGTGCGAAGCCAGACTCATCAAGTCGACCGGGAGCGTGGCAAGGTCGATGGCCACCTTGCCCGTCGCCTGGGCTGCATCCACATGGAAGATGATCCCCCGCTCGCGGCACAGCGCCCCTATCGCGGGGATGTCCTGGATCACGCCGATTTCATTGTTGACGAACATCACCGACACAAGAATCGTGTCCGGACGCATCGCGTCCTTCAAACGGTTCAGGTCGAGCAGGCCATCCTCCTGCACATCGAGGTAAGTGACTTCGAAACCTTGGCGCTCCAACTCGCGCATGGTGTCCAGGACCGCCTTGTGCTCGGTCTTGACGGTGATCAAATGCCTGCCGCGGGTCTTGTAGAACTGCGCGGCGCCCTTGATCGCCAAGTTGTTGGACTCGGTGGCTCCGGAGGTCCAGACGATCTCGCGAGGGTCAGCGCCGATCAGGGCGGCAACCTGCTCGCGGGATTTCTCGACGACGGCTTCAGCTTCCCACCCCCAGGCGTGGCTGCGCGATGCAGGGTTGCCGAAATGCTCGCGCAGCCAAGGAATCATGGCGTCCACCACGCGCTGGTCGACGGGATTCGTGGCGCCGTAGTCCATGTAAATCGGGAAATGGGGGGTCATGTCCATCGGAGTCGGTCGATCTAAGGAAACTTGCAAGCGCTCGATGCGCGAATAGGGTTGTTGAAGGGTTATTTCGAGAACGCACTGCCTAAGGCGAACACGGAATTCGGCGCCGTGATCTTGATCGGCTTGACAACGGGCTGGGTGGAAATCGCACGCTTCACCGGCTGAGCCTGAACGGAAACGCCCTTGGCCAACTGCTCATCCACCAGATCCCGCAAAGAGACGGAATTCAAATATTCGATCATCTTGGCGTTCAAGCTGGCCCAGAGGTCGTGCGTCATGCAACGACCCGCCTCTTCACCCATGCAGTTTTCCTTGCCCGCGCAACCCGTCGCGTCGATCGGCTCGTCAACGGCAACGATGATGTCGGCCACAGAGATTTCAGCGGCCTGCCGTCCCAAGGAATACCCACCGCCCGGCCCGCGCGTGCTTTCCACCAAAGCATGGCGCCGCAGCTTTCCGAACAGCTGCTCTAGATAAGACAGGGAAATCTGTTGACGAGAACTGATCGCAGCCAATGCGACCGGCCCGCCCTGCTCGCGCAGCGCCAGATCAATCATGGCAGTGACCGCAAAACGACCTTTGGTTGTCAGACGCATAAAAATCTCCTGGAGCTTGCCGCACGAATGTCAATTGTTTTCATCCGTCAAGAAATGCCACGAGGCAATTCCTAAGAATGAGTCCAAAAGTTCAACTCAAGTTCCCGACTTCTTTAGTCAAGTATACAGGAAGTTGAGTGATTCGGTCGAGTTTGGCTACGGGAGTTCCCTAGGGACGGGCGACTTTTTGTTGTCGCTGGGCTCGGCTGCTGCCTAAGCGCGGCGCCGAGCATCAGTGTTCAACATCTCGCACAAAGCTCAAGGCGGCCGCTTGAGACAAATTCAGCAGTTGGGCAATGTCGTTGACGTCATCCGGCACTGCCGGGTTCGACCAACTTTCCGAGGTGTGACGCGCCAATCGAATCGCCAACAGCACGCTGCGGACGCTGGGATGGTCCGCATGCTTGTCGTCCGTGATGCGAATCAACAATTCCGGCAACAGCCAAATCTTCATCAGCGATTGCTGAAGATCCGCCAATTCGACATTCAATATCGCCTTTTGGGCCGACGAGGATCGCAAAGTCGTATCAGCACGTTGGGCCGCAAGGATCTCCAGAGCGAGCGCCGGTGCATGCACCCAAAGCAACATTTCCGCGAAGTCGTGAAGCAACGCAGCTTGGTGAATGACCGCGGCGTCGTGATCCATGCGGTGCACGGCAAAAGCAAGCGCGAAGTTGGCCGCACGGTGTGCGCGCTTCAAGACCCCTCGCAAGCCAGCCAACGCTTCGGGCTGACCCTTCAGTCTTTCTTCCAAAGTCACTTGACGACCGAAAGCCCGGAAAAACGGAGAGATGCCCATCATCACCAACGCTTCAATGACCGTTTCGGGGTCCGTCACGCGATTGGCCGAACGGTTGGCCGAGGCAAATGCGAGGACTTTCAACGTCATCAGCGGATCCGTTGAAATCACTTCTCCCAAACTGCTGGCGTCTACTTCATCTTCATTCAACCTTAACGCTTCAAGCGCCTCCGCACTGTCTTCTTGAACAGGGATTTCCGCATCTTCCAAATAAAAGGTCCATGCGCGCAAATCGCTTAAAGGTTGCGTCAGCAGTGGTTTATTTTCCAGCGTCTGCATAAAACACTTTCCGGGCAAGGAAGTATGAATCTATCTCGACCGAATGTTTTCCAACTTAAGAGAGCAAGGATAAACAAGAGTGTTTTTTGTGTTTTAGCAACAGGAGGGTGAAGGCGAAGGGATGGGGAGGAGGCCGGAGTGGATGGGGTGGGGGGGGGGAAAAGCGGAGGGATGAGACGGAGAGGGTAAGCGAGGAGAGGGAAGTGAGGCGAAGGAAGGACGGAAGCAACGAAGGAAGCAA
>CBIHOD010000005.1:0-124151 GCA_966211815.1 uncultured Burkholderiales bacterium | reverse complement strand
CCCTGGTCGGGGCGGCCTGGTGGGTCTGGGCCGACCAGCGCGCCGCCAGCCAGCCGCTCGCCCCGGCGGTGGCCGCGAGTGCGGCCGCAGCCGCCGCGGCCGCGAATGCCGCCTCGACCGCCGCAGCCGCTGCCGCCGCGGCCGAAGCCGCGAGCGCCGCCGCGGCGGCGGCAGCCGCCGCCGAAAGCGCCAGCGCCGCGGTGCCCAGCGAAAACGCCGCATCCGGCGCGGTCGCCGTTGCCGAGGCTTCCCAAGCGCCCGCGGCCTCGGGCACGCCGCCCACCCCCACGGCCGCCGCCGTCCCTTCGAACACCGCCGCGGCCATGGCCAAAACGGCGACGCCCGCCAAAGACACCTCCCCAAAGGAAACCCCCAAAGAAAAACGCGCCCGCGAAGCGCGCGAACGCGAGCAAGCCGCCAAGGCGGCCGCCGCCGCGACCGCGGCGCCCATGGCCAAGGGCGTGGTGCGCATCGCCGTCAGCCCCTGGGGCACGGTGGAGGTCAACGGCACGTCCGTCGGCACGGCCCCGCCGCTGACCGAAATCGTGCTGCCCGAGGGCAAACACCACATCACCATACGCAACGGTGAGTTTCCGCCTTACAGTGCGACCGTGAACGTTACATCCGGTCAACCGGTCACCGTTAAAACACGATTCGGATCATGAAATTCCCCGCACTGCTCTTGTTGTCGCTTTCAACCCTGCTCACCGCTTGCGTCCAACCCCCCCAGGCTCCGGCGCCAGGTCTGCTGGACGTGGCGGAACGCCCCGCCGAAAAAGCCTTGCTGGCCGGGATCCGCGCTTATGAAGACGCGCAGTACACGACTGCGGAGAACCAGCTCGTCGCCGCGATCAACGCCGGCTTGACGTCTCCGAAGGACAAGGCCGCCGCGCACAAGCACCTGGCTTTCATTTACTGCACCAGCAACCGCGAACGCGAATGCGAAGCCGCGTTCCGCGCCGCCATCCAGGCCGACCCCGGGTTCACGCTGAACAAGTCGGAGCAAGGGCACCCGCTGTGGGGCCCCGTGTTCCAGCGCGCGGCCAAACGCTGAGCACCCGGGCGGTTCGGCCGCCCGACCACCCTCCCCGTCCCGCGCCTTCCGTGCCCGTGGGCCGCGAACCGGCGCTAGGGCGTCACCCCTTCCGCAGCCCTGCGGCGTATCAAACGATTGAACCAAGCCGGCGAACAGGGATCTGTCGGCGGGCCCCGGCCTTTTGAACTCCGAAACCCGTGCTTTCCGGCCGCGACGTCGGCGCGGTGTCGCTTGCAGGATTCCGAGACTCCCAGCATCCCCCGAAACGAGACCAGTTTTCCCGCATGAACCAAGACCTCTCCATCATCACCCTCGTCTTGCACGCCAGCCTGGTGGTCCAGCTCGTCATGGCGGGCTTGTTGATCACCTCGCTGGCCAGCTGGGCGGTCATCTTCGGCAAGCTGGTGGGCCTGTCCAAAGTGCGCAGCGGCAACGACAGTTTCGAGCGCGAGTTCTGGGCCGGCAAGAACCTCAACGACCTTTATTCCGACGCGCAGAGGAACGCGCAGCACAGCTCGCCGCTGGAACGCATCTTCGCTTCCGGCATGCGTGAATTCCTCAAGTTGCGAGAGCGCCGCGTCCTCGACGCCGGCAGCCTGCTCGACGGCGCGCGCCGGGCGATGCGCGCCAGCTGCCAGCGCGAACTCGACGCGATCGAGGCCAACCTTTCCTTCCTCGCCTCGGTGGGTTCGGTCAGCCCCTATGTCGGGCTGTTCGGCACGGTGTGGGGCATCATGAGCGCTTTCGTCGGCCTGTCCAACCTGCAGCAGGTCACGCTGGCGACGGTGGCGCCGGGCATCGCCGAAGCCCTGGTCGCCACGGCGATCGGCCTGTTCGCGGCCATACCGGCCGTCATCGCCTACAACCGGTTCGCCCGCGATATCGACCGCATCGCCATCCGGTTCGACACCTTCATGGAGGAGTTCTCCAACATCCTCCACCGCAGCGCCGGCCAGCCCGGCGCCGCCGGGGGGGCGCACTGACATGCCGGCCGTGTCGAGCCGCGGCTCGCGCCGCCGCACCATGAGCGAGATCAACATGGTGCCTTTCATCGATGTGATGCTGGTGCTGCTGATCATCTTCATGGTCAGCGCGCCCCTCATCACCACCGGCGTGGTCGACCTGCCCAGCGTCGGCGCGAGCAGGCAGCGTCCCGAGAAGGTGGTCGAGATCGTCGTGGGCAGCGACGAGGCCGTGCGCATGCGTGTGGACGGCAAGGACCCCCAGAGCGTCCCGCTGCGGGGCCTGGCGGCCAAGGTGCGCGACGCGCAGGCCGGCTCGGCCAACACGCCCGTCGTGATCTCGGCGGACAAGTCGGTGAAGTACGAGACCGTCGTCAAGGTGATGGACACGCTGCAGCGGGCCGGCATCCAGCGGGTCGGCCTGTCGGTCAAGTCCGGCGGCGGCGCCTGAAGCGAGAACACGCCGCAGCCACGCCAGCGGATTCCCCTCCCGTCGCATGAACGCCCCCGCATCTTCCCCGCCCGACCAGTTCCTGCCCCGGCCCTTGCCGGGCCGCGGCATCGGCGTCACGCTCGCGGTGCTGGCCCACGCCGTGCTGGTGCTCGGGCTGGCGCTGGCGGTGAACTGGCGTTCCAGTCAGCAGGTCGCGGCCGAGGCCGAACTGTGGGCCGAAGTGCCTCGCGCAGCCGCGCCTCGGGCGGTCGAACCGCCCCCCGACACGCGGCCGGAACCACCACCTCCGCCACCGCGCGCCAAGCCGGTGGCGACCCGCCCCGCCCCGCCGCCGCCGCGCGAAGCCGAGGATGCGCAAATCGCGGTCGAGAAAGCCCGCCGCGAGAAAAAAGAGCGCGAAGAGCGCGAGGACAAAGAGCGCAAGCAGGAAGAGGCGCGCAAGAAAGCCAAGGCCGAAGCCGAAGAGAAAAAGAAGGCCGAGCAGGAAAAGGCCGAGGCGGAGAAAAAACTCGCGGCCCAGAAGGCCGCCAAGGAAAAGGAAGAGCAAGCCAAGGCCAAGGCCGACGAAGAGAAGCAGCGGCGCGAACAAGAGCAGCGCACCGCCGCGGCCCGGGAAGCCCAGCTCAAGCGCATCCAGGGTCTGGCCGGCGGCAGCGGGGCGCCGACCTCGACCGGCAGCTCGGCCCAGTCCGCCGGGCCTTCGGCCAGCTATGCGGGACGGATCAGTGCCTACATCAAACCGAGGATCGTCTTCTCGGAGGTGGTCAGCGGCAATCCGGCGGCCGAGGTCGAGGTCCGCGTCGCGCCGGACGGCCGCATCATGAGCCACAAGCTCGTGCGCTCCAGCGGCGTCAAGGCCTGGGACGACGCGGTGCAACGCGCGATCGAACGCACCGAAGTGCTGCCCCGGGACACCGACGGCCGCGTGCCGTCGTCGATGCAGCTGCTCTTCCGGCCGCAGGACTGACTGACCGACCGGCCGCCATCGCGGCGCCGGCAGGCGAGGTGCCGGGAAACAGCCGACTCCGCCGTTCAGCCCCGAGCGGCCGCCACGCCGTGGCGTCGCATCCAGCGCTGGTCCAGCCACGCTTTCCAGCGCCGCACCCAGGCACCCTCGGCGGACCATCCGCCCCAAGAAGCGATCGCGCGGCTATCGCCGCAGTCCAGCATCCGCAGCGGCCTGGCCGGCGGGTCGAAGGCGCGCAGGGCCCGCCCCGGCTGGGGATCCAGGCAGCGCCGCAGGTTTTCAACCAGCACCCGGCCGCCCTTCGGGGAATCCGGGGCGGCGAACACTTCGGGGTGCGACACGCTTTGCAAGGAAGCCTGGGCCTGGATGAAACCGCCTTCGTCCAGCGCCAACCCCGAACCGGCCAACCACGGGGCCGGACTGGCGCCCCACACCGCCAGAGGGGCATCGCAAGCCAGGCGGGCGCCGTTGGCCAACAGCACCTGCGTCGCGGTGATTTCGACGCAGCGTTCCTGCAGCATCGCCACCCGGCCCCGCCGCAAAGCCGCGGCGGCCCGGGCCTGCATGCGCTCAGGGAAACCGGGCAGAGGCGGTGTGCCGCCCGTCACGAGGCTGATGCGCGCCCGCTCTCCGAGCCGGTGCTGCAGGGCCAGGGCCAGCTCGAAACCGGCAGACCCGCCGCCGATCAGCACGATGGACAGCGGCCGGGTGCCGGCAAGCTCGAGCAGTCCGGCGGACAAGCGCACGAAATGCTCGATCGGCCGGACGAACAAGGCATGCTCGCGCGCACCCGGGATGAGGTCGCGGTCCATGGCCGGCTCGGCGTCGATGCTGAGGACGTCGTAGGCCAGCGCTTCGCCGTTGGGGAAGACCAGTTGCTTCGCATCGGCCCGCAACGCGCCGATGGGCGCTTCGATCCGTTGCGCGCCCGCGGCATCGGCCAGCGCCGCGACCGGCAGACTGCAGTCCTCGATCCCCCCAAGGCCGGCCAGCCAGCGGGCCAGCATGCCGGGGTCGATGAAGCCGGATTGCGGCGACACCAGCGTCGCCTCGACACCGGGCAAGGGCGAACGGGCCAGCTGCGCCAGCACCTGCACATGGGCGCGACCGCAGCCCAGCAAGACCAAATGTTTCATGCCGTGAAGAAGGAGCGGAGGAAGGGTTCGGCCAAGCCGCGGCGGGAGTCCTCGGCGGACCCGCCAGCGGTTGCCAGGCCGTATTGTCGCGGTGAGCGCCTGCCTGCACGCCCTCCCGCGCCCAAGGGCTTCGCGACGCCGATCCCGTCCAGGCTGGCCGAGGTGCGATTTCAGGGCCCGGCCAGCCCCGGGAATCGGCCGCGAACCACCGCTCTGCGAACCCGCGCCGGGGATTTCCGGCGCCCCTTCGCTCGCCTCAAATCCGGGGCGCCGCCAAACGCCCGCTTTCGCTCCGGGCCAGCCTCCGCACCAGCCAGGCGTCCAGGGACCAGCGACCCGGCCCCCAAAGCAACAACGCCAACAAGAGGCTTCCCCAGAACTCGTGCTGCTGCAGCGCCGCCGGCGCGATGTCCGTCAGGCTGAGGACCGCGACGATGTTCAGCACCGACAAGCCGAGCGCGGCGAATCGCCCGCCCAAGCCCAGCACCAGCAGCACTGGCAACGCCAGCTCGCCGGCGGTGCCGGCCCAGGCGGCCGCCTCGGGCGGCAACAGGGGCACCCGGTATTCGTCGTTGAACAGCGCCAGGGTGGTTTCCCAATCGCGCACTTTGGTCAAGCCAGAAAGGAAAAACACCTGGCCCACATAAAGCCGGGCCGCCAGTTGCGCGGCGGGCTGCAGCGATTCCAGGGCCGCGGCGGCCTTGGCGTGCGCCTTGCGCAGGACGGTGGGGAGGGTGATCCATGAAGCCATCGGTGGAATCCTGTTCTTGAAAATGGGAAGTGGTGGTGAAAAGGGCTGGATCCAGGCGACGGGTTCCGCGCATGCGGCCGTCGCGCGGTCAGGCCAGGCGCTCCAAATGACTGACGAACCCACGCCGCGCCGCATCCAGGAGCCAGGCGTCGAATCGCCAGCCCGGACCGGCGGCATGCAGTGCCTGCGCCAGGCTGCCGGCATGCGGTGACCCGGCATCCGGCGCCAAGGCGTCGATGAAGGCGGCCGTGGGTTCGTCGACGGCTTCGACGCCTGCGCGCCAGCCCTCGCGCCGCACCCAGGCGCATTCGCCGCGCCTATTGGCGAAGGCTTCCCGCACCGGCGCGAAAGGATCGACGGCGCCGTCGGACAGCGCCTGGTGCGCCTTCCAGACAGCGACGATGGGGTGGGCGCTGCGGATCAGCCGCGCGCCTGGCGCCAACCAAAGCCGCAGCTTGTCCGGCGGCGCGTCGGCCAAGGCCGACAGGCTGGCCAGGCCGGCGGGGTCGGTGTCGGCGGCGGCTTCGCAGCGGTGCAGCGCCCAATCGAGGCGGGCGCTGTCTGCCAGGTAGGGTTCGTCGGCCAGACACTCGGCGGTGTCGATGAATTCGGGCAAGCCTTCGCCCAGCCAGGACAAGTCGCCCCGGACCGGTGGACAGGCATGCCAATAAGCCCGGGCCATCGCCTCGAAGGAAGCCTCGCCCACCAGCGCCCGCACCGTGGGAAAGGCCGAGGCGAGCGCGCGGGCGGCGCCGGCATGGGCGTTGGCCTGGTAAACCTGCCAGCCCCGGTGCGCCGGGTCGCCGTCAGGCCGTGGCCGCGCGGGCGACGTCTTCAACCAACCGCGCAGCGCGGATGGTTCACGGTCGATCGCCAAACTGCCCAGCAAGAGCTTTTGGCGCGACAGCTCGCGCTCGCGGCCGCCTCGCGCGTGCTGGGCCGTGGAGTCCGGATCCATCACGCGGCCTCCTTCCGGCATGCCTGCGCACGCGCGCACTCCCGTTCGGCCCGGGCGGCTTCGCACAGCAGGACGTCCAGCGCCGGCACGTCCGTGTCCCATTCGATGAGCGTGGGGCAGGCGCCCAGCGCCGCGACCGCATGGCGGTAGACCGACCAGACCGGCTCGCGCACGCGGCTGCCGTGGTCGTCGACCGCCAGGCCGTCGCCGCTGTCCGCATAACCCGCCAGGTGGACCTCGCCGACGATTCCGGGTCGCAACGCGTCGATCCAGGCCGCCGAGGCGGCGACCGGCTCCCGCCCCGCGTTCACGGCGTTGACGACGAGGTTGTTCACGTCCAGGAGCAGGCCGCAGCCGGTGCGACTCGCGAGTTCATTGAAAAACGCCGGCTCGGCGATCTCGTCGTCGGCCCAGGCCAGGTAGGCGGAAAGGTTCTCCACCAGGATGGGGCGCTTGAGCCTGTCCTGCACCCGCGAAACGTTGGCCGCCATGATGGCCAGCGACGCCTCGGTGAAGGCCACCGGCAGCAGGTCGTTGGCGTGCACCGTCGCCGCCCCGCCCGGCAGGGGCGCCCGCGCGAAGCTGGCATGGTCGGACACCCGCACCGGTTCGATGGCCGCCACCAGGGCAGCGAGCCGGTCCAGGTGCCAGTCGTCCAGGCCGGCGGCCGAGCCCAGCGACAAGCCCACGCCGTGGAGGCTGATGGGATGGCGCGCCCTGCCCTGGCGCAGCACTTCCAGGGCCGCGCCGCCTTCGCAGAAGAAGTTCTCGGAGTGCACCTCCAGGAAGGCCGGCGATTCGTTCCGCCGCAGCAGCTCCCCATAGTGGGGCTGGCGCCAGCCGATGCCGCAGACTTTTTCGTCGGCGGACCGGCGCGACTGGTGCAGGGTCGGCGTCTCCACGGCGGGCAGCGTTTGCTGGAGGGGCCGGATCACTTGCCCGCGGCGCTTTTCTTCTTCGCTTCCTCCGCCGTCATGCCCTTCATGCTGGCGCAGGTGCCTTTGGCGACGTATTTCCATTCATCGGGCCCGTTGTCCACCTTGCTCTGCCCGGCGCAGGAATGCGAGCCCGACAGGTTGGCGCAATCGTTCTGGCCGGCCTTGGCGATGCCGTAGCACTTCTCCTTGCCGGAGGCGGCTTTGTCCTGGGCTGACGCCGGGCCGACGATGCCCAGGGCGAGCAGGGAGGCCAGGGCGGAGGCGGCGATGGCGGCGTGGGGGTTGCGCGGGGTGGTGGTCATGTCGGGATCTCCTGATGGGTTTGAGGTGATGCCTTGGCGGCCGGCCGTGCACCGGCGCCAGGCACTGCTTGGTCAGCCTCATCCCCGGGCCTCTTACACCCACACCAAAAAAAAAAGCCCGCGCGGGGCGGGCTGTCGGTCGAGGAAGGGGAAAGCGCTCAGGACGCGGGCCGGAAGGACCGGCCGAAAGCGAACACCGAGTTGGGGGCGGTGATGCGCAGGCCCGCGCTTTGCGAGATCTTGGCCACCAGTCCGCGCTTGGCCGGCTTGACGTCCACCTTCAAGCCCTGGGCCAGCTGCTCGTCGACCAGGGAGCGCAAGGTGATCGCGTCCATGTACTCGATCATCTTGGCGTCGAGCTTGCGCCACAGGTCGCCGGTCAGGTTCTGGGGGACGTCGCCGCCCTGGCCGCGCTGCTGCGCCTCTTCGCCTTCGCTGTCGACCGCCACGACGATGTCGGCCACGGTGATGTCCTGGGCGCGGCGACCGAGCGTGTAACCGCCACCCGGGCCGCGTGTGCTTTCGACCAACCCGTGGCGGCGCAGGCGGCTGAAGAGTTGCTCCAGATAGGACAGGGACATGTTCTGGCGTTCGCCGATGCCCGCCAGGCTGACGGGCCCGCCACGCTCGCGCAGGGCGACTTCCATCATGGCGGTGACGGCGAAACGGCCTTTGGTACTCATGCGCATGCTGTTCTCCTTAGACAAGCCAAGTGGCGTTGAAGATCGGGGCCCCAAGAGCCGGGAACCCGTTGCCGGAATTGAAATTTATCGGGGACTACACTTCGCGTAAATTCGTATTTATTGATTTTCAACTTCGTTTTTTTCGTAGAGTTTCCGGCACTTTCCCAGGGAAGCACCATGAATTTCAAGCACCTTCACTATTTCTGGGTGGTCGCCAAGGCCGGCGGCGTGATGCGCGCCGCCGAACAGCTGCACACCACGCCGCAAACGCTCTCCGGGCAAATCAAGCTCCTGGAGGAGCGGCTGGGCCGAAAGCTGTTCCGCAAAGCGGGCCGCCGGCTCGAACTCACCGACGACGGCCGGGTGGCGTTGAGCTATGCGGACGAGATCTTCGGGCTGGGCGCGGAGATGGAGTCCGTCCTGCGGCTGGACACCGGCCGAGAGCAGGTGCTGGATTTCCGGGTGGGCGTGGCCGATTCGGTGCCCAAGTCCCTGGCGTACCACATGCTGGCACCGGCGATGGCGGTGGCCGAGCCGGTGCGCATGGTCTGCCACGAAGGCAAATTCTCCGACCTGCTGGCCCAGCTCGCCCTGCACCGCCTGGACCTGGTGCTGGCGGACGAGCCGTTGTCGCGACGCGTCAGCGTCAAGGCGTTCAACCATTTGCTGGGCACGAGCACGATGACCTTTTTTTGCGCGCCCACCTTGAAAGCGCGCCTGAAGGGCGAATTCCCTGCCTGCCTGGACGGGGCGCCGATGCTGATCCAGGGCGCCTCGTCGCCGGTGCGGGCGGAGCTGGACGGCTGGCTGGCGCGCCGGCAGCTGCGGCCGCGCATCGTCGGCGAGTTCGACGACGGGGCGCTGATGAACGCTTTCGGCAAGCAGGGCCGCGGCGTTTTCATGTCGCCCACGGTGATGGAGAAAGAGACCGCGGCCCAGTACGCGGTCGAAGTGCTCGGCCGCAGCAGCGAGCTGGTCGAGGAGTTCTACGCGGTGTCGGTGGAACGGCGCATCACCCACCCCTGCGTGGTGGCGATCCAGACGGCGGCCAGGCGCCAGCTCTTCAGCGCTTGAAAGCCGGCCTGCGGCTGGCAGCCCAGCCCGCGAGGGCAGCGGCCAGCAACGACAGGCAAAAAGCGGCCGGCCCCGGCAAAACCGGCAGCAACATGTACATCAGCAGGACGAATGCGCAAAAACCGTGCAACCCCCGGGCGAACCCGCCGAGCAGCTGGACGGTGGCGGCGGCGCCGTAGCGCGGCAGCGTGAAGCACGGCAGCACGGCGCCGGTGATCGGCACGGCCAGCAGCAGGCCGCTGACGAAGACCGGCAGGAAGTCGGCCCCGACGATGATGGACGCCGCCATGGCCAGGGCGGCCGCGATGCGCAGCACCAACTCCTGCCGCGGGATGCGCACCGCGGCGCCCGCGCCCGCACCGCCGCCGGGCACGGCCGGCATCAGGCGCAGGGCCGCCGCCGGGGACAGCGCCGCGATCGCGCCCACGGCCATGGGCGGCAACGCCAACGCGTTGAGCGCCAGGGCGCACAGCAGGTAGGCCAACGTGGCCAGCAACAGGCAGGCCACCCAGTGCATCCGTCGACAAGCCCAGGCGAACACCACGGAATGCATCAGGGTCGCGGGAAAGCACACCAGGGTGGCCAGGGCGATCTCGCCGGTGCGTGCCGGGCCGTGGTCGTGCAGCAGCAACGCGAAGATCGGGCCGATGATCATCGGCATGCCGGTGATCAGGCCGGACAGGCGGTGGCCGCCGAAGCGCGCGGCCATCGACGACAGGTAGACGGTCGATGCGATCAGCAGGAGCTTGAGGGCGAGCAAAAACGGGTGCCTCGGCGAAGACGGCGGTCGCGCCGTTCAGGAACGCTTGCTGATCAGCACCGCGCATTTCACTTTGCGCGCCACGTCGTAGGTCGTGCTGCCGAACAGCATCTTCCCCAGGCCGCCGATGCCATGGGAACCCATGATGACCAGGTCGACGCCTTCCTGCTCGGCGGCTTCGATGATCCGGTCGGTGGGCTGCCCGGTGCGCACCACGGTCTGCAGTTCCTTCCAGGCGCAGGTCAGCGGCGCGGCCAGGTTCTTCAGCTGCTGCAAGTGGATCTCGGCGGGGTCGGCGGGCTGCCCGCCCTCCGCCTGCGCGCGCGACACCATCTGCAGGTGCTCGCGCGACATGTAGGGCGTGGCCGCCCTGGCGTCCATCGGCGGCTCGAAGACGTGCAGCAGGACCAGGCTGCTGCCCAGCGAGGCGAACTCCCTGGCGGCGACTTCGAGCGCGTGCAGCGAGTCGGCCGAGAAATCGACCGGCACGAGGATGCGCTTGTAACTCATGAGAACCTCCTTGGTTGTTGTGTTGTCGCCGGAGCCCACAGGCGGCAGTAGTCCTTGACGGGTGCCAGCGCCGCGTGCCCGGGCGCGCGTTCAAGGGCCTCGCACGCCCCGCACCAGACCGGCGGCAGGTCCGACAGCCAGTCCATGACGGGGCTCAGCGCCTCGGACGGCAGCACCGCCATTTCTTCGATGGTGATGGTCAGCCGGGAGGCTTTCATGCCGCCTTCGCCCCCCTCGAACACCCAGTCGTAGCGGCCGCAGCCGACGCGCACCTCGCCGTCGGCCTTGCCCGACATGCCCACCAGCCAGTCGCAGCTGAAAGCGGCGGCGTCGTGCGGGGGCGGCTCGTCGGCGAGGCAGAAGGTGTAGACGTTCTCGTAGGCCTGGCCGAACCGGCGCACCAGCACGTCGGCGATGCCGTCCCGGCCCGCCACCTCGGGCGGGAAGGAGATGGCGCCGGTGCGCACCACCATCTCGAGCAGCGCGCCTTCGGTGAAGGCCGACCGCATCAAGTGCGGGCGGTTCAGGTCCTTGGCCCGGATGTAGTCGGCCACCGCCTGCCGGGCGCTCATGCGCCGTAGCCTCCGCCGCCCGGGGTTTCGATGACGAACACGTCGCCCGGCTGCATCTCGGTGGAACCGATGTGGCCCAGCGTCTCGACCCGGCCGTCGGCGCGCTCCACCCGGTTCACGCCGGGCTGGCCCGGCGAACCGCCGGCCGCGCCGAAGGCGCCGCTGTTGCGGCCGTTGGAAAGGATGGACGCCGTCATCTTTTCCAGGAAGCGGACCCGGCGGATGCCGCCGTCGCCGCCGCGGTATTTGCCCGCGCCGCCCGAGCCCTGGCGGATCTCGTAGCTGTCCAGCCGCACCGGGAAGCGGAACTCCAGCACCTCGGGGTCGGTCAGCCGCGAATTGGTCATGTGCGTCTGCACGACGCTCGTGCCGTCGAAGCCCGGGCCGGCGCCGGAGCCGCCGGAGATGGTTTCGTAGTACTGGTGGGTGTCGTTGCCGAAGGTGAAGTTGTTCATCGTGCACTGGCCGGCGGCCATCGAGCCCAGCGCGCCGTACAGGGCGTTGGTGATGCAGGTGGACGTCTCCACGTTGCCCGCGACGACCGAGGCCGGCGGCAGCGGGTTGAGCATCGACCCCGCCGGCACGACCACCTCCAGCGGCTTCAGGCAGCCGGCGTTCAGCGGGATCTCGTCGCCCACCAGCGTGCGGAAGACGTACAGCACCGCGGCCATGCAGACCGCCTTGGGCGCGTTGAAGTTGTTGCCCAGCTGGGCCGAGGTGCCGGTGAAGTCGATCTTGGCGCTGCGCGCCGCGGTGTCGACCTTGATGGCCACGCTGATCTGCGCGCCGTTGTCCAGCGGCAGCGTGAAGTGGCCGTCCTTGAGCTTGGTGATGACGCGGCGCACCGACTCTTCCGCGTTGTCCTGCACGTGGCCCATGTAGGCCTGGACCACGTCAAGGCCGAACTGCTCGACCATCTTGCGCAGCTCCTGCACGCCCTTCTCGTTGGCGGCGATCTGCGCCCGCATGTCGGCGATGTTCTGCTGCGGGTTGCGCGAGGGGTATTCGCCGCTGGACAGCAGCGCCACCATCTCGGCCTCCAGCAGCCGGCCCTGGTCGACGAGCTTGACGTTGTTGATCTGCACGCCCTCCTCTTCGATGCGGGTCGAGAACGGGGGCATGGAGCCCGGCGTGGTGCCGCCGATGTCGGCGTGGTGCCCGCGCGAGCCGACGTAGAAAAGGATCTTCTTGCCGGCGTCGTCGAACACCGGCGTCACCACGGTCACGTCGGGCAGGTGGGTGCCGCCGTGGTAGGGGTCGTTCAGCGCGAACACGTCGCCCGGCTTCATCTTGCCGGCGTTGCCTTCCATCACCGTCTTGATGGATTCGCTCATCGAACCGAGGTGGACCGGCATGTGCGGCGCGTTGGCGATCAGGTTGCCCTGGGCGTCGAACAGCGCGCAGGAGAAGTCCAGCCGCTCCTTGATGTTCACCGAGTAGGCCGTGTTCTGCAGCTGCAGGCCCATCTGCTCGGCGATGTTCATGAAGAGGTTGTTGAACACCTCCAGCATCACCGGGTCGACCGAGGTGCCGATGGCCTTGCGCGCCTCGCGCTCCTTCACCCGCACCAGGACCAGGTGGTCCAGGTCGGTGACGACCGCCTGCCAGCCGGGCTCCACGACGGTGGTGGCGTTCTTCTCGGAGATGATGGCCGGGCCGTCGACCACGTGGCCGGGCCGGGTGCTGGCGCGCACCACGAGGGCCGCGTCGTGCCACTTGCCCCCGCTGAACATCTTCACGCGCGACTCGACCGGCGCCGGCTCCTTCCTGGACACGGCGTGGCGCTGCTCGGCCGGCGCGTCGCCCGCGCCCACCGCTTCGACGGACACCGCCTCGACCACGAGCGCCCGCTCGTTCATCAGGAAGGCGAAGCGCTGGCGGTAGGCGGTCTCGAACGCCGCCTGGATCTCGCCCGGCGCGCCGAAGGGCACGACCAGGGCGGAATCGGTGCCCTGGTAGCGCACGTGCACGCGGCGGTGCACCTTGATTTCGCCGCCGCTGACGCCCTGGCGGCGCAGCTCGCCCTCGGCCTCGTCGGCCAGGGCACCCAGCTTCTGCGCGACCGTTTCCATCGCGGAGGCCAGCGGCTGCTCCACGGCGGCTTCGCGGATCACGTTCTGGTCGGCCAGGCCCATGCCGTAGGCCGACAGCACGCCGGCCAGCGGATGGGCGAAGACCTTGGTCATGCCCAGGGCGTCGGCCACCAGGCAGGCGTGCTGGCCGCCCGCGCCGCCGAAGCATTGCAGGGTGTAACGGGTCACGTCGTAGCCGCGCGCCACCGAGATTTTCTTGATGGCGTTGGCCATGGCGCCCACGGCGATGTCGATGAAGCCTTCGGCCACCTCCTCGGGCGTGCGCTTGGTGCCCGTGGAACGCTCGATCTCGGCGGCCATGTCGGAGAATCGCTTGACCACCACGTCGCGGTCGAGCGATTCGTCGGCCTTCGGGCCGAACACCTTGGGGAAGAAGGCGGGCTGGATCTTGCCGAGCATCACGTTCGCGTCGGTCACGGCCAGCGGGCCGCCGCGGCGGTAGGAGGCCGGGCCGGGGTTGGCGCCGGCGCTTTCGGGGCCGGCGCGGAAGCGCGCGCCGTCGAAGGTCAGCACCGAGCCGCCGCCGGCCGCCACAGTGTGGATGCTCATCATCGGCGCGCGCATGCGCACGCCCGCCACCTGGGTCTCGAAGGCGCGCTCGAACTCGCCGGCGTAGTGCGACACGTCGGTGGACGTGCCGCCCATGTCGAAGCCGATCACCTTGTCGAAGTCGGCCAGCTGGGCGGTGCGCACCATGCCGACGATGCCGCCGGCCGGGCCGGAGAGGATGGCGTCCTTGCCCTGGAAGGCGTGGGCGTCGGTCAGTCCGCCGGAGGACTGCATGAAGAACAGTTTCACGCCCGGCATGTCGCCGGCCACCTGCTCGACGTAGCGGCGCAGGATGGGCGACAGGTAGGCGTCGACCACCGTGGTGTCGCCGCGCGAGACGAGCTTCATCAGCGGGCTGACCTGGTGCGACACGCTGATCTGCGGGAAGCCCACTTCGCGGGCGATGCGCGCCGCCGCCAGCTCGTGGGCGGTGTAGCGGTAGCCGTGCATGAAGACGATGGCGACGCTGCGCAGGCCGTCGTCGTAGGCGGCCTGCAGCTCGGTGCGCAGGTGGGCCTCGGCCAGGGGCTGCACCACCTCGCCGTCCGCGCCGACACGCTCCTGGGCCTCGACGACGCGCTCGTACAGCAGCTCGGGCAGCACGATGTGGGTGTCGAACAGCCGCGGCCTGTCCTGGTAGGCGATGCGCAGCGCGTCGCGGAAACCGCGGGTGGTCACCAGCAGCGTGGGCTCGCCCTTGCGCTCCAGCAGCGCGTTGGTGGCCACCGTGGTGCCCATCTTCACGCACTCGACGAGGTCGGGGGTGATCGGCTCGCCGGCCTTCAAGCCGAGCAGGTGGCGGATGCCGGCGACCGCGGCGTCGCGGTATTGCTCGGGGTTCTCGGACAGCAGCTTGTGCGTGACGAGCGTGCCGTCGGGCTTCTTGCCGACCAGGTCGGTGAACGTGCCACCGCGGTCGATCCAGAATTGCCAGAGGGCTTTTCCTTGGGTTTGGCTGTTTTTCATCGTCTTTCCTTCGCAGTGTTTGTTTGCGCCTCGCGGCGGTCGTCACTTGTCGGGCCGCGGCCCTTCACAAGCCGAGATAAACCTTCTTCACCTGTTCGTCGTGCATCAGGGCCTGCGCGTCGCCTTCCATCACGATGCGGCCGGTCTGGATGACGTAGCCGTGGTGGGCGATGCCCAGCGCCTTGTGGAGGTTCTGCTCCACGAGCAGGATGGACACGCCGGTGGCGTTGACTTCCTGGATCACGTCCAGCACCTTGGTCACGAATTTCGGCGCGATGCCCCAGGAGGGCTCGTCCAGCATCAGCAGCCGCGGGCGGGCCATCAGGCCGCGGGCGATGGCCAGCATCTGCTGCTCGCCGCCGCTCATCGTGCCGGCGAGCTGGTCGGCGCGCTCGCGCAGGATGGGGAACTGGGCGAACATGTTGTCGATGTCCGACGCGATCCCGTCCTTGTCGTCTCGGGTGTAGGCGCCGAGTTCGAGGTTGCGGCGCACCGTCAACCGCGGGAAGAGGCGGCGGCCCTCGGGCACCAGCGACAGGCCCAGCGGCACGCGCTGGTGCGCGGGCAGCCTGTGGACCGGCTGGCCGTCGAAGGTGACGGCGCCGGCGTCCACGCCGTTGAGCCCGGCGATGGCGCGCAGCGTGGTCGACTTGCCGTTGCCGTTGCCGCCCACCAGCGCGACGATGCGGCCCGGCTCGACTTTCACGGTGACGTCGGACAGGGCCAGGATCCCGCTGTAGCTCACGCGCAGGTTGGAGGCTTCGAGCCGGCCGCCCCGCACTTTGGCGGCGGCGCCGTGGTTGGATGATGTGTGCTGCCTCATGTCACTCGTCTCCCAGGTAGGCGGAAATCACTTGCGGGTCCTGCGAGACGGCCGCGGGCGTGCCGTCGGCGATCTTCACGCCGCGGTCGAGCACGACGATCTTGTCGGCGATCGGCATGATCCCCTCCAGGACGTGCTCCACGATCAGGCAGGCGATGCCCTTCTGGCGGATCTTGAGGACGACCTCGACCATCTCCTTGACCTCCGTCGGGTTCAGGCCGGCCATCACCTCGTCCATCAGCAGCAGCTTCGGCGCGATCGCCAGCGCGCGGGCGACGGCCAGGCGGCGCTGCTCGCTGATGGTCATGCTGCCGGCCGGCTTGTCGGCGAAGCGGCCGAGGTTGACGAACTGCAGCCATTCCAGAGCCTCCTTCCGCGCCTGCGGGACGCGCCGCTGGTTGAGCAGCGCGCCGGTCATCACGTTCTCGCAGGCGGTCATGCTGGTGAAGGTGCGGGCGATCTGGAAGGTGCGGCCGACGCCGGCCCGCGCACAGGACTCGGGGGGCAGCCCGGAGATCACCTGGCCGTCGAGCTTGATCGTCCCTTCGGTGGGGGCGAAGAAGCCGGCGACGCAGTTGAAGACCGTGGTCTTGCCGGCGCCGTTGGGGCCGATGAGGCCGCCGATCTGGCCGGCCTCCAGCGTGAAGGAGACGTCCTGGTTGGCGGTCAGGCCGCCGAAACGCTTGGTGACGGATCGGATTTCGAGCAGGCTCACAGCGCGCCTCCTTTCTGCGGGACGGCTTGGGGGTGGTTGCCGGCGGCGTGCGCCTGGCGGGCGCGTGCCCGCTCGGCTCGGGCACGCCACCAGCCCAGCACGCCGCTGGGGTAGAAGACGGCGATCACGACGATCAGGCCGGCGTAGATGATCAAGTCGGTGCCGCGGCCGGAGCCGCCGAAGGTGGACCGGGTGATCTCTTCGATCGTGGTCAGCACCACCGAACCCACCACCGGGCCGAACAGCGTGCCCACGCCCCCCAGGATGGAGACCAGGGCCATCTTGATCGACATCGCCGTCGAAAGCACGGAACCCGGGTCGATGTAGAGCTCCTTCTGCGCGTAGAGGCTGCCGCCCATCGCGGTGAAGAAGGCGCTGATCGACAGCGCGACCTGCTTGTACAGGCTGATGTTCACGCCGATGCTGCGCGCGGCGTCGGGCTCGTCCTTGATGGCCCGCAGGTAGTAGCCCAGGAAGCTGCGCTCGATCGCCAGGGTGGCCAGCAGGGTCACCACCAGCAGGCCCAGGGCCAGCCAGTAGTAGGGCTCCTTGTCGGAGAACACCATGTGCGCCCAACCCGTCTTGTCCATCGGCAGGGTCAGGCCGACGGCCGCGCCGGCGTATTCCCAGTTGGTGAACACGATCTGCAGGATCTCGGCCACGGCGATGGTGGCCATCGCGAAATAATGGCCTTTCAGGCGGAAGCAGGACCAGCCGAAGGCCAGGCTCAGCACCGCGGCGGTCACGCCGCCGGCCAGCATCGCCAGCCAGGGGTTCCAGCCGAAGTTCATCAGCAGCAGCGTCGAGGTGTAGGCGCCCAGGCCGTAGAAGGCGACGTGGCCGAGCGACACCTGGCCGGCGTATCCGCCCAGGATGTTCCAGGCTACGCCCACCTGGGCGGCCATCAGCACGAGGATGGCGAGGTTCAGGTGGCTCGGGCTGTCGACCACGAAGGGGACGGCGACGGCGACCAGGGCCGAAGCCGCCATGGCCAGCATGGAGACGGTGGCGTTGCCGCGCAGGCGCGCGGGGATGAGTTGGGTTTTCATGGTCAGGCTTTCCCCATCAGGCCTTGCGGGCGGAACATCAGCACGCCAAGGAAGAGCGCCAGCACGATGGCCAGCTTGTATTGCGGGCCGACGAGCAGGCCGCCCATCACCTCGACCACGCCGATGATGATCCCGCCCCAGAAGGCGCCGGTGACGCTGCCGAATCCGCCGAGGTTCACGACCACGAAGGCCAGCAGGATGAAGGTGGCGCCGACTTCCGGGAAGATCGGGAAGAAGGTCGCCAGGAGCACGCCGGCCGCCCCGGCGCAGGCCGCGCCGATGCCCCAGGCCATGCCGAACATCTTGTGCGAGTCGATGCCCATCAGCCGGGCGGCTTCCTTGTCCGCCGCGGTGGCTTCCAGCGCGGCGCCCGCCTTGGTGCGGTGCAGGAAAAGGTAGACCGCGCCCGTCACCAGGATGGCGCCCACGCCGGCCACGAGCTGCGGCAGGCCGAGCTGGATGCCGGCGAGGTTGACGCCGCCGCTCACCCACGAGTTCTCGATGGATCGGAAATCGGGCTTCCACAGGAACTGGGCCACACCGCGCAGCAGCAGCATCAGGCCGAAGGTGGTGAAGATCTGGCTGACCATCGGCGCGTCGATGATGCGCTTGATCACGGTCTTGTAGAGCAGCACGCCGAAGCCGAACAGCATCACGACCGTCAGCGGCAGCGTCAGCATCGGGTCGAGCGCGTAGAGGGAGAAGAGCCAGAAGCTGGAGTACATGCCCAGCATGAGGAACTCGCCGTGGGCGAAGTTCACGATGTCCATGACACCGAAGATCATCGTCAGCCCGATCGCGACCAGCGCGTAGATCAGGCCGATCAGCACGCCGGATGCGAGCGTCTGGAGCAGTATTTCAAAGGTCATGTGGGTTCCTTCTTCCCCCCGCGCCGGCGCGGGGTACAGCGGGGAAAGTCATTTGTTCTTTTGTCGGGTTGGTGGGTGTGGGCCGCCGGCCCGGCGCACGGGGCCCCGGTGCCGGCGGTCATCGCTTCAGGTCCGCCGGGGGCGGTGTCCCGTCATTTGCGCTGGTCCCACTTCGGCATCGGCCAGACCAGTTCCTTGGTGGCGACGTCGAAGGGCCAGACCGTCGTGTACTTGCCGTCGCGGATCTGCACCAGGATGCCGGAGCCGTTGACGTTCTGGCCGGTGGCGTCGAACTTCACGCCCTTCCAGGGCATGATCAGCTTGCTGCCGGGGATGTCAGTCTCGGCCAGCGCCTTGCGCAGCGCCTCGGGCTCGGTGGAGCCGGCGCGGTTCAGCGCGTCGGCCAGCACCATCAGCCCGGTGAAGGTGCGCGAGGAATTGCCGGTGAAGTCGATCTTGTAGCGGGCGCGGAACAGGTCGTTCACCTGCTTGATCAGCGGGTTCTGCGCCGCCAGGTCGAGGGCCCAGATGTCGCGGCTGATGACGTACTCGGCGTCCTTGCCGAGGGTCTTGATGAACTCGGTGTCGGAGAAGCCGGCGCCGTTGGCCATGATCATGTCCGGCGTGAAGCCCAGTTCCTTGTACGACTTCATCGCCAGCAGCGCGTCGCCCAGGTAGGAGGCCTGCATCACCACTTGAGGCGCGGCCGCCTTGAGCGTCTGCACTTCGGAGGTCAGCTGCGTGCTCTTGGCCGGGTAAGTCACCGAGCTCACCAGCTTGTAGCCCTGCTCATTGGCCAGCTTGGTCTCGATCTTGGTGGTGTCGTTGCCGAACAGGGTGTTCTCGTTCATCAGGCCGATGCGCTCGACCGAGATGCCTTTCTTCTGCTTCAGCTCCTTGAGGAAGTCGAAGAAGTTGTGCACGAAGAGGTCTTCATGCGGCGTGACGCGGAAGAACCACTTGAAGTTGCGCGCGGTCAGGCTGGGCGAGGAGGACTCGGGGTTGACGAAGGGGATCTTGCTGCGCTCGGCCACCTGGCTGGCGGTGGCGGTGACGTTGCTGTTGTAGGCGCCGACGACGGCGACCACTTTCTCCTGGCTGATCAGGCGCTCGGTCTCGGTCGCCCCGGTCTGCGGGTTGCCCTGGTGGTCGGCGAACACGAGCTTGATCTTGGCGCCCTTGAGGCCGGGGATGCCGCCGCCTGCGGAGAACGGCAGGTCGGGGATGCCCTTGGCGCCGTTGTTGATGATGTCGGCCGCCAGTTCCAGCGAGTTGCGCATCTCCGCGCCGCTGGACGCCGCGGCGCCGGTCAGGGGGTAGACCACCCCGATCTTGATCTCCTGCGCCTGGGCGCCGGCCGTGGCCGCGAAGGCCAGGGCGACCGCGCCGAGCGCGAATTTCGGGAACCATCTTGCTTTCATCTTGGACTCCAATGGATTTTCGGTAAGGTTTGCCAGCCGTTTGTTCTGGATCACGGGCCCCGCGCCGTCGGCCGATCGGCGTGGGGCGCCCCCTGGGCATTTCAGGCCCGTGGCCGCCATGCCGCGGTCATTGCTGCGTGTAATAAGGGATGAAGATGTCATTGGCCTCGATGCCCACTTCCCTCACCCACTCCACCGAGAAGCGCTCGCCCATGCGCTTGATGTCGGCCAGGAATTCGGAAGAGATGCGTTCGATCTTCATGCCGTGCCTGCGCAGCTCTTCCACCGATTCGGCCGCGGCCTTTTCGCTGGCCGCCCAGCCGCGCGACTCCGCGGTCGCGGCGGCGGCCGCCACGGCCTTCTGGGTCTGCTCCGGCAGCGCGGCGTAGGCCTTGGCGTTGGCGAAGGTGATGTTCTTGGGGAACCAGGCGTTGATCTCGTAGTAGTTCTTCACGTGGTCCCAGACCTGGTTCTCCACGCCCGTCACCGCCGAGGTGATCATGCAGTCGATGCGGCCGTCGGCCAGGGCCTGCCCCACGTTCACCATCGGCACGTCGACCGGGGTGGCGCCCAGCAGCTGGGCGATGCGCTGGGTGGTGCTGTTGTAGGTGCGCATCTTGGTGCCCTTGAGGTCCGCGGCGCGGTTGATCGGCTTGTTGGTGTAGAGGCCCTGCGGCGGCCAGGGCACGGCGAACAGCGGCTTGAGGCCCTCGGCGGCGAACTTCTTCTCGATCAGCGGCCGCTGGTGCTTCCACAGGCGGCGGCTGTCTTCGTAGGTGCGGACGATGAAGGGCACCGAGTCGGCGCCGGCCAGCGGCATGTCCTTGACCAGGCTGGTCATGATGGTCTCGCCGCTCTCCACCTTGCCGTCGCGCACCGCGCCGGCGATCTCCGCCAGCTTGAAGAGGCTGTTGTTCGGCTGCAGATCGATCTTCAGGCCCGCGGCAGCCACGTCCTTGATGAATTGCTGCAGGTTCTGGCCGTGGAACGACTCGGCCCTGTAGCCGGTGGCGAGTTTCCAAGTCGCCTGGGCCTGAGCCCGGCCGGTGCCTTGCAGGAGCCCCAGGCCTGCGATCAGGGCGCAAAAATCTCTGCGGTCAGTCATGGCGCACTCCAGGTTCGTCAACAACAGGGAACGGGAATCAGGGAGCCTCAGCCTCTCGGTCGCGCTGAGCCGCGGTCGCCGGGCGCCACTTCCTCCAGGGCGCCGGACCGCCGATCGTCGCTACTTCTCCTTGCCCATCACGTAGTCGGGCAGGAAGGTCACGATCTCGGGGAAGATGGTCACCAGGGCGATGCAGGCCACCAGGCACATGAAGAACGGGATGGCCGCCTTGGCGATCACGTTGCTGTCCTTGCCGGTCATGCTCTGCAGCACGAAGAGGTTGAAGCCCACCGGCGGCGTCACCTCGGCGATCTCCACCAGCAGCACCACGAAGATGCCGAACCACACCAGGTCGAAGCCGGCGGTCTGGATCATCGGGAGCACCACGGCGCTGGTCAGCACGATCATGCTGATGCCGTCCAGGGCGGTGCCCAGCACCAGGTACACCACCACCAGCACCGCGATCAGCGCATAGGGCGAAAGGTGCATCGCTTCGACCGTGGCGGCCAACTCGCGGGGGATGCCGGTGAAGGCCATCGTCTTGGTCAGGAAGGCGGCGCCCGCGAGGATGAACATGATCATGCAGCTGGTGCGCGAGGCGCCCATCAGGCCGTCCTTGAAAGCCTGCCAGCTCAGGGAGCGGCTCCAAAGCGCCAGCACCAGGGAACCGAGCACGCCGTAGGCCGCGCATTCGGTGGCGGTGGCGTAGCCGGCGACCAGCACCCAGGCGACGAAGACGATCAGGCCGGCGCAGGGGATGAGCTTGCGCGAGTGGTAGAGCTTTTCCTTGAAGCTCATCCTCGGCTCGGCCGGCGGCATCTGATCCTTGTTGCGGATGGACCACCATGCGATGTAACCCGAGAACAGCGCCATCAGCAGGAAGCCGGGCAGGAAGCCCGCCAGGAAGATGCGGATGATCGAGGCGTCCGCGGCCACCGCGTAGACCACCATGGTGATCGACGGCGGGATAAGGATGCCCAGCGTGCCGGCGGTGGCCAGGGAACCCAGGGCGATCTTCTCGTTGTAGCCGCGCCGCATCAGTTCCGGCAGCGCCACCTTGGAGATGGTCGCGCAAGTGGCGGCCGATGAGCCCGAGACGGAACCGAAGATGCCGCAGCCCAGGATGGTGGTGTGCATCAGCCGGCCCGGCACGCGGCCCAGCCAGGGGCTCAGGCCCTCGAACATCTCCTCGCTGAGCTTGCTGCGGAAGAGGATCTCGCCCATCCAGATGAACAGCGGCAAGGCGGCCAGTTCCCAGCTGGCATTGCTTTCCCAGAAGGCCGAGAACAGGTTGGGGCCGGGGCGGGTGGAGACGAAGAACGCCTGCCCCACCCAGCCGCAGATCGCCAGCGTCATCGCGATCCATACGCCGCCGGACAGCAGCAGCACCATCAACAGCAGCAGGATGCCACCCATCGTCAAGATATCCATGGTCATTACTCCCGGTGGCAACGATCAGACTTCGGAAGAGAAATCGCCCTGGGCGTGGCGCTCGGCCACCGCGCGCACATAGGTGGGCACGCCGCCGCGCAGGACGATGATGAATTCGTCGACCACCGCGACCGCCAGCAGCAGGGAGCCCGCGGCGAAGCTGGTCTGCGGTATCCAGATCGGAACCGCCACCAGGCCCTGCGACATCTCCTTGAAAAGCCAGCTTTCGTAGGTGAACTTGCAGGCCCAGTAGGCGAGGTAGACCACCGACGCCGAGGCGACGCCGAGCGACAGGAGTTCGAGCAGGTGGCGGGTCCTGGGCCCGACTTTCTCCAGCAGCAGCGTCACCCGCACGAAGTCGCCGTGCTTGAGCGCGTGCGCCATCGTGAAGAAGCCCGCCGCGGCGCAGAACCAGGCGACATAGTCGTTGATCGCACCGGTGGAGACGCCGAACTCCCGCAGCACGCTCTGGGCGATCATGAAAACCGCGATCAGCGCGACGAAGAAAGCGCCGATGCCGCCGCCGGCCAGGTAGAGGGCGTCGAGGAAGCGGCGCAGCGGCCCGGCCGCCGTCTTCGCGGGGATGGCGGGGCTGGCGTTTGCGGCCGCGGCCTCCGCCGGCACCGGCGCCAACCCGGGACTGCTCTTTCGTACTGCGTTGTTCATGGGGTTCGCCGTGCTGCTGAAGACGCGGTCTGTCTGGCTTGAACCGCCCCGGGGCGACTCAAGCCAGGCAACAGTTCTCCCCCGCGCCCCGGCAGACGCCGGGGCGCGCGTGGATGGGGGACTGCCGCCTTGGGATGGAGGGGGTTACTTGCCGGTGGCGGCGCGGTAGGCGTCGATGATCGCCTTGCCTTCGTCGCCCGCCGGGCGCAGCCATTCGCCGGTCATGCGGCCGCCGATGACTTTCAGCTCGCGCTTGAGGGCCTCGCTGCCGCGGTCGATCGTCATGCCCTTGGCTTCGAGGGTCTTGACGTACTCGTCGTCGATGCGCTGGCTTTCCTTCCAGCCGCGGGCCTCGGCGGCGGCGGCGATCTTGAGCACCGTGGCCTGGGTGGCCTTGTCCAGGGCGTCGAAGGCCTTCTGGTTCACCACCAGCGCGTTGCGCGGCAGCCAGGCGTTGACGTCGTAGAAGTACTTGACGTATTCGTAGAGCTTGCTGTCCACGCCGCTGGCGCTGGAGGTCAGGAAGTTGTCGACGGTGCCGGTGGCGAGCGCCGCGGGCAGCTCGGCCAGTTGCACCGTGACGGGCTGGGCGCCGACGTATTCGGCGATGCGCGAGGTGGCGGGGTTGTAGGCGCGCATCTTGGTGCCCTTCAAATCCTGCATCGAGGCGACGGGCTTCTTGGTGTAAAGCGACTGGCCGGGCCAGGGCACGGTGTAGAGCAGCTTGATGCCTTGCGAGGCGAGCAGTTTCTCCAGTTGGGGGTTGGAGATGTCGCTCAGCTTCTTGGCCTCGGTGTAGGTCGTGGCCAGGAAGGGGATGGAATCCAGGCCGAACAGCGGGTTCTCGTTGGAGGCGCTGGACAGGATGAACTCGCCCATCTGCGACTGGCCGCTCTGCACGGCGCGCTTGATCTCGTTGGCCTTGAACAGCGACGCGTTGGGGTGGATGGTGATCTTGAGCTTGCCGCCCGTGGCCTTGTCGACCTCGTCCGCGAAGTACTGGAGGTTCTGCACCTGGAAGGTGTTGGTGTTGTAGCCCGAAGGCAGGTCCCATTTTGTCTCGGCCTGGGCCATGGACGCCACGATGGTGGCTGCACAGGCGAACACTAGTTTCTTCATCGCAAGACTCCTCTACGGGTTGTTGGAAGGACGGGGACTAAGTCACACGGGCGGCGGGCGCGTCGGCGCCGGTCAGAAACTGGCCAGCTGGTGGTTGGGCAGGTCGGTGATCAGCATCGAGCCCGGCGCGTGGGTGATGCAAAACTCGGGCCGCGCCTGGGCGATGGCCGCTTGGGGCGTCACGCCGCAGGCCCAGAACACCGGCAGCTCGTCGGGCATCACTTCCACCGCGTCGCCGTAGTCGGGGCGCGTCACGTCCTTGATGCCGATCAGGGCCGGGTCGCCGATGTGAACCGGCGCGCCGTGCACGTTCGGGAAGCGCGAGGTGATCTGGATCGCGCGGATCGCGTCGGCCGCCTTCAGCGGGCGCATCGAGACGACCATCGGGCCGTTGAACGGGCCGGCCGGCGCGGTGGCGATGTTGCTGCGGTACATGGCCACGTTGCGCTTCTGGGCCACGTGGCGCAGCGGCAGGCCGGCGTCCAGCAGCGCCTGCTCGAACGAGAAGGAGCAGCCGATGACGAAGGTGACGAGGTCGTCGCGCCAGAGCGAGGAGATGTCGGTGGGCTCGTCGACCAGCTCGCCGTTGCGCCAGACCCGGTAGCGGGGCACGTCGCTGCGGATGTCGATGTCCTCGCCCAGCGTGGGCAGCATCGGGTCGCCCGGCTCGGACACCGCCAGCAAGGGGCAAGGCTTGGGGTTGCGCTGGCAGAACCGCAGGAAGTCCGAGGCCAGGTCGGCCGGCAGGATGACGAGGTTGCCCTGGACGAGGTCGCGGCTCAGGCCGCTGGTGTGGGAGACCCATTCGCCGCTGCGGATCGGCGCGCGGGCGCGGCGGCCCTCTTGAGCCGGTGCGGCGGGGTTGGCGGCGCTGGACGGGTTTGCCATGGCGGTGTTCACATCAGACTCCAATTCCATTCCGTTGACCGTGTTATTTCAACGTTGAGGGGATTCTGTTGTGACACCTTGTCACGGGCAAACGCATTGTTTACTGATCGTCTTATCGATTTTTTCGATGATCAGTGGAAACCCTAATGAATGACAGGACCGCCTGCACCACGTCCTCCGCGACGCCGGAGGTGGGGTCTTCCCGGTAACTCGCATGCACCGGCAGCGGCGACAGCGACGCGTCGCATTTCAGGATTTTCAGGGGCAGCCGCTCGGCCAGGCGCTGCGCCGCGGCGATCGGCAGCGTGGCGATGCCCAGGCCGCCCTCCACCAGTTGCACCATCGCCGAGATCGACGAGATGTTGTGCACGCGCTTGAGGTCGACGCCGGCGTTGCGGAACATGTCCATCAGGGCCGCGTGCGGCTGCGAGCCGCGCTGGAAGGTCAGCAGCTCGAACTCGGCCAGCTCCGCGAGCGTGTAGGCCCGCTTGCGGTGCTGCTCGGTGTGGCCGACGAACACCATTTCCATCGACGGCAGCGCCCTGCTGCGCACCCCCTCGCCCGCGGTGGGCAGCGCGCAGAAGACCAGGTCGAGCGCGCCGCGGCGCACGTGGTCCACGAGCACGGGCGTGGTTTCCACCGTCAGTTCCAGCTCGAACGCGGTGCTGCTCTTGCGCATGTGCTGGATCCAGTCGATCAGCCAGGAGTGCAGCACCGATTCGATCACCCCGATGCGCAGGGACACCGAGGCGGTCTCGTTCCCCCCGGCGGCGCTCATCTCGGCCTTGATGTCGCGCTGCAGCGCCAGCAGTTTCTGCGCGTGGTTGAAGAAGCGCAGGCCGGCGACCGTGAGGCGGAACTGCTTGTCGCGCCGGTCGAGCAGCAGCACGCCCAGCTCCTCTTCCAGGGCGGCGATGCGGCTGGACATCGCCGATTGCGTGATGAACAGCTTCTCCGCGGCGCGGGAAACGCTTTTGAGCGAGACGACCCAGTAGAAAGCTTCGACGAAACGGAGGTTCATGCTTCAGGCGTGTGGGACGGTTGGGGACAAGGCAAAAACCCGCCCTCCGCGTCGCGAAGGCTCGCTGTGGCGATCGCCACAGCTGTGCTTTGCGCCTCGACGGCGGGTCTTTGGGGGGAGTCACGCGGGCTTCCTTTGAGCGTTGACAGGCCCTGACGGGACGGGACCGGTCGCGCAGCATAGCGGCCCGGCTCCCGGTCCGCCACGCCGGACCGGCGCGGATCAAGACCCCTTTGCCGTCCTTTTTTCACGTTCCGTCCGCCACGCTTTGGGCGCATCATCGTGCGCGGGAGGGCGCCCGGCGCGCCCTCCCGCATCTTCAACCGACAACACACGCGGACGACACCGAACCATGGCGGACACGCTGAATCCACTGCAGTGGGAAGAGCCCGGGGCCGCGCCCTTCGACGCGGCCGCTTCCGGCGGCGGCCACCCCCGCAAAGCCAGCCTGGAAGCATTCCGATGGCCGACGCCGCCTTCGGCGAACTACCCGGCCGCGGAACCGCAGACCGACCCGCTCCCTTGCGAGATCACCGGTCTGAACGGCAACCGCATGTCGGGCCGGTTGACCTTCTTCGTGCCGGACGCGCAAGTGGCGCACGTGCAGATCCCTCCGGCGCGCACCACCGTGCCGCTGCGTTTCGACCAGTTCCTGAGCCTGAGGCTGACGACGCCGCTCTGCCCGACGGTGGCCAACGCCGACCCGGCCCTGACGGCGATGATCGGCAACGTCGCGGCGCAGCCCTACCGCATCCGGCTCGAACGCGGCGGCGAGATGGAAGGCCAGACGCTCGGCCATGTGGAGGAAGCTTTCGGCGCCTTCCTTTTCCTGCCGACGCCCTCGGGCGACGGCGTGCTGAACCTGTTCGTGCCCAGGGCCGCCTACAGGCAGCTGGAGGTCGGGCCGCGCATCGGCGAACTGCTGATCGAGCAGGCGCTGGCCACGCCCGCCCAGGTGGAAGAGGCGGCCGAGCTGCAGCAGCAACTGCGCAACCAGAAGATCGGCGACATCCTGCTGCAGAACCAGGTCGTCTCGCCCGATCAGTTGCTCGAAGCGCTGGACCGCCAGAGCAAGATGCCGATGGTGCGCATCGGCGACGCCCTGGTGTCGCTGGGCCTGATCAACGAGAAGCAGCTGGACGACGCGCTGGCCAAGCAGAAGAAGGACCGCGGCACCCCGCTGGGCGAGCTGCTGGTGCGCATGAAGGTGGTCTCGCCCTCCGACCTGCAGGCGGCGCTGTCGCGCAAGATGGGCTACCCGCTGGTCCGCCTGGAAGGCTTCCCCGCCGAGCCGGCGGCGCTGAAGAAAGTGCCCTACCAGAGCGCGCTGCGCCTGGGCGTGATGCCGCTGCTGCTGCTGCACGACGGCCGCCTGGTGGTGGCCATCGACGACCCTTCGCGGCGCGGCGCGGCCCTGGCCGAGGTGGAGTTCGTCGCGCAGACCAAGGTGGTGCCGGTGCTGGCGCAGTGCAAGTCGATGGACGACACGCTGTTCGAGGTCTACAGCAGCGCCGGCGCGGCGCCTTCGAACAAGCTGGGCTTCATCGACAGCGGCTCGCCGCTGTCCTTCGATCTGGAGGACAGCAGCAGCCTGCTCGAATCGCTGGAGAAGGACGACGTCAGCACGCTGGTGGCGGACGAGGACAGGCAGATCGAGCAGTCGGACAACTCGCTGGTGCGGCTGATCAACACCATGATCATCGAGGCCCACAAGGAAGGCGTCTCCGACATCCACATCGAGAGCTACCCGGGCCGGGAGAAGATCCGCATCCGTTTCCGCAAGGACGGCCTGCTGCGCACCTACCTGGAGCTGCCGTCGAACTACCGCAACCCGCTGGTGGCGCGCATCAAGATCATGTGCGACCTGGACATCTCCGAGCGCCGCAAGCCCCAGGACGGCAAGATCAACTTCTCCAAGTTCTCGGCGCAGCACAGGATCGAGCTGCGCGTGGCGGCGATCCCCACCAACAACAACCTGGAAGACGTGGTGATGCGGATCCTGGCTTCGGCCAAGCCCATCCCGCTGGACGGCATCGGGCTGTCCGCGCCCAACCTCGCCGCCCTGAAGCGTTCGATCGAGCGGCCTTACGGCATGGTGCTGTGCGTCGGGCCCACCGGATCGGGCAAGACGACGACGCTGCATTCGGCGCTGAGCCACATCAACGTGCCCGAGCGCAAGATCTGGACGGCGGAAGACCCGGTCGAAATCACGCAGCCCGGGCTGCGCCAGGTTCAGGTCAACCCGAAGATCGAATGGACCTTCGCCAAGGCGCTGCGCGCCTTCCTGCGCGCCGACCCGGACGTGATCATGGTCGGCGAGATCCGCGACGCCGAGACCGCCCAGACGGCCATCGAGGCTTCGCTCACCGGCCACCTGGTGCTCAGCACGCTGCACACCAACAGCGCGCCCGAGACCGTCACCCGGCTGCTCGACATGGGCATGGACCCCTTCAACTTCGCCGATTCGCTGCTGGCGGTGCTCGCGCAGCGCCTGGTGCGCCGGCTCTGCAGGGAATGCCTGCTCAGGCGCCCCGCCACCGACGAAGAAGTGCACGAGCTGCTGGACGACGCGATGCACGGCTTCGGCAAAGGCGAGCCGCCGGTGGCTCGGGAAGAGGTGCTGGCGGGCTGGTTGAAGAACCACGGCAAGGACGGCCGCCTGATGCACTGGCACAGCACCGGTTGCGGCGCCTGCAACCACAGTGGCTTCAAGGGCCGCGTCGGCGTGCACGAACTGATGGTGGTCTCCCGCGAGGTGCGCGCGCTGATCCAGACGGGTGCCCGCGCCGAACAGCTCCAGCAGGCCGCCATGGCCGAAGGCATGCGCACGCTGAGGCAGGACGGCATCGACAAAGTCTGGGCGGGCCTGACCAGCATCGAGGAGGTGCGTGCGACCAGCAACGCGTGAAGCCCGCGCGGCGCGCCGGCCTGTACCATCCCACGGATGGAAAACACCCCTGCTGACACGTTGGCGCCGGCCGATCCGTCCGAGAGCGTCAAGGAAGCCCGCCTGTGGCGGGACAACGGATGGACCGCCCGGGTCGTCAAGAACGAGGACGATGAAGGCTGGGCGGTGGAGATGGTCAAGGACGGCGAGCCCGAGCCCGCCCTGGTCGGCCCCTGGACCATGGGCCGCGACAAGAAAAACCCCAAACCGCTGGACACCGCCGCCTTCAACACGCTGGTGAAGACCGCCGGCGAGGTGATCCGCCGCCACGAGCAGGCGCTGCACGCCGCCCACCACAAGAACGTCGCGGTGGACACGGCCGCCAACGGCCGCATCACCGTCACGCTGGACATCGTGCCCGACGAGGACGACCCGCACGCCCTGCTGGCCGCGTTCGACACGCTGGGCGAACGCCTGGCGCGGGTCCGCGTGCCGGCGAATTTCAAATTGACCGCGGGCACCGCCGCCGCGTGGATCGACGGCGGCTTGGGCAAACCCGGCTGAGCCGGCGCGTCAGGCGGCGCGGCCGCGGCTCACTGCTCGCCCTGCTCGTCGTCGACGTGGTGCAGGTGGCCCGCGCGGTCGCGCTTGGTCTGGATGTAGCGTTCGTTGTGCGGGTTGGTGGGCGCGACCAGCGCCAGGCGCTCGACGACGTCGATCCCGCCCTGGCGCAGGGCGTCGATCTTCCTGGGGTTGTTGGTCAGCAGCTTGACGCGCGACACGCCCAGCGCGTTCAGCATGGCCACGGCGACCTGGAAGTCGCGTTCGTCGCCGCGGAAGCCGAGGTGGCGGTCCGCGTCGATCGTGTCCAGGCCGGCGTCCTGCAGACGGTAGGCCCTGAGCTTGCTCGCCAGCCCGGTGCCCCGGCCCTCCTGTGACAGGTACAGCAGGATCCCGCTGGTGTCGGCCAGGTGTTCCATCGCCCGCTGCAGCTGGTCGCCGCAATCGCAGCGCAGGCTGCCGAGCAGGTCGCCGGTGAGGCAGGACGAATGCAGCCGCACCGGCACGGCGCCGGACAGGTCGGGGGCGCCCACCAGGATGGCCACATGCTCGGCGCTGCCGTCGACCTCGCGGAAGAGCACCAGGGTGCAGTCGTCGGCCAGGGCCAGCGGCACCTGCGCGTCGCTGACGCGCTGCAGCTCGGGCGCGGAACCCGGCGCAGCCAGGCGCCGCACGTCGTCCTGGCCGACCGACAGCCAGGGGCTGGCAGGCCAATCGGGGGGGGCGTCGGCCACGAGCAGGGTGGGCGCCAGGCGTGCCCGCTTGGCCAGCAGCAAGGCCGCCTCGGCGGCGCCTGGCGCGGCATCGTGATCGCTCAGCAGGCCGGTGTCGGCCTCGCCCGGCCTCACCCCCGCCAGGGTTTGCAGCGCGGCCAGCGGCGTGCCGGGCTCGAACCGCATCGTGCGCGGGCCGGAGGCTTGCGGCCAGCCCAGCGCCTGCAGCCGCTCCGCGGTAAAGACGAGGCGCCAATCCAGGCCCGAAGCCTGGCACTGCCGCCACCGCGCTTCGCCCAGGGTTTCCAGCGCGAGGACGAGCAAAGGGGGCTCGGCACCCTGGCCCGCCTGCGGCATGACAAGGACGATGCGGCCGTGGCGCAGTTCGGTTTGCGCGCGGTCGACGCGGATCGACGCGTCGGCTTTCGGACCGAAGCCGGGCATGGAAGGTGC
Organism: uncultured Burkholderiales bacterium; assembly: GCA_966211815.1. Lineage (GTDB taxonomy): Bacteria > Pseudomonadota > Gammaproteobacteria > Burkholderiales > Burkholderiaceae_C > JANPCX01. The sequence goes on along the minus strand of CBIHOD010000005.1, from coordinate 93,719 downwards.
GGGGGTAGTCATCAAACGGCTCGCGGGGGACGACGAGGAAAAGCACGACAACAAAAAAGCCACCCGGAGGTGGCGATTTCGCTGGCTGGCGCCGACGAATTCCTGTCAATGATAGCCAGAAAACCCCGCGGCGGCAGGGGTGCGCCTGGCCTGCGCGGCCGGCCGCGGCGCCGTATCACGGCGGTGCGTCCTCCGACAGGCTGCCGGGGGCCGCCGAATCGCGGTCTCCCGGCGTGGGCGCCTTGTCGGCCGGCCCCGGGCGGGCGTCGGGGCCGGTGGGCACCGGGCCGTCGCTGCGGCCTCCGCGGGCTGCCGCGCTGGCCGGTTTCGCCAGGGTGTCCAGAGCGGCGCCGGGGTCCTCCTCCCCCGCCACTGAGGCGTCGGCGGGCGCGGCATCTGTGGAGGCTGGAAGGCGTTGGTTCATGGCGAAAGCTCCGGTGAACGGTCAAGGTCAGTGCAAGGGCCGGACGACGGGCGGGCTGCGGCAAGGACCGGCGCGCCTTCCCGTGCCGACGGGTGAGATCAGGGATGCATGCACTCGTGCAAACGGCGTTCCGGGCAGGTTCAAAACCGCATGGGCGTCTTGTTTCAAGCGGTAAACCCAAGGACCGACGGGCACAGCGCTTGCCTTTGAAAACGACAAGGAGATCCTCATGCAAAACTTCGCACTACACCGTGGCGTCGACATCCCGCCCCGTATTCCCAACCCTTCCGCCATCCCACCCGCTTCATTGCCCGTGCCGGAGGTTCCCGAAAGTTGGTTCGAAATCATCGAACCCGTGCTGCCGAGCGGGTTCCCGGCGATCCGCGAGCCCCTGCCCTTCGCCCCGTCGCTCCAAGTGCATTGACCGGGGCGACACGAGGTGTGACGCCATGACATTGACGACGACGATGGCCCCGGGCCTGCGCCCGAAGGACGGCGCCGTGGCGCCGATCTACCGCAGCATCGGCATCCAGATGGTGACCGAGCTGCCACGGCCGCTGGTCTTCACCGACGGCGTGTTCGACTTGCTGGACCCCGGCCATGCCGCCTTTCTGACACAGGCCGCCCAGCTCGGCGCGGCGCTGGTGGTGGGCTTGAACCGCGACGCGTCGGCCCGCAGGCAAAGCCCATCCGGCCAACGCCCGGTGGAGTCGGAAATCGAACGCGCGGTGGCCGTCGCGTCGCTGCCCGCGGTGACGGCCGTCGTGCTGTTCGAAGACGACGTGCCGCTGCGGTTGATCCGCGCGCTTCGCCCCGAGGTTTATGTCAAAGGTGGCGACTACGCTGTCCGCCCTCTGCCCGAGTCCGACCTGGTGGCGCAATGGGGCGGGCGCACCGTCATCATCCCCCGCGCCGGAGACTGGGCCACCAGCGCCCTGATCGCCGAAATGAGCCGCGAACCCGGCGAAGGCGCGCCCCGCACCGGGACCGCCTGAACAGAGGCCGGGGCGGTGGCGACCGGATCGGCAAACCTGCGGGTTTGCGCCTTGTTGCGGCAACATTTACCGAAAGAACGGTTGCCCTTGCCGACAGGGATGCCTGCCGCGCCTGGTGGGCGCGGCCAACGCCTGAAGCCGACAGTGGAAACGCCCGAGACTCGAGGACTCAAGGACACGCCGCGGCCGCCAGACGGTGGGCAGCGGCCGGCGCCTCGCCGGCGGGCTGGTCCGGGGCTTGAGGCTGAATGCCGCCTTGCAGCACCTCGCGCGTGACTTCCCGCCAATTCCGGAAAACATGGTGCGGCGTGCGCAGCGGCGAACGGCGCCACCGGGTCTCGCTGCCGGAATCCAGCAGGATGGCCCTGCAACCCGCGCGGCGACCGGCTTCGACGTCGTCCAGGGTGTCGCCGACCATCCACGACCGCGCCAAGTCGATGCGGTGCCGCCGCGCAGCGCGCACGAGCATGCCGGGCGCGGGCTTGTGGCACAGGCACTTGGGCATGTCGCGCGGCCCCGGCGCATGCGGGCACAGCAGGAAATCGGTCAAGACGACGCCACTGTGCGCCAGCAGGTTCTTTTCCAGGCGGGACTGCAGCGCGGCGAACTGGGCACGGCTGAAATAGCCCTGTTCGATGCCGCTTTGGTTCGTCACCACCACCAGCGCGAAACCGGCTTTCGACAGCGCTGCCAGGGCTTCGGGGGCGCCGGGCACGAAGCGCAGCTTTTCCGGGTCGGTGTTGTGGGGCACATCCTCGACGAAGGTCCCATCCTTATCGATGAAGACCGCGGGGACGCCGCCGGGGGCCCCGCCCTGTTTGCCGGGCGCGGGCGGGGCCAACAGCGTCGAGCGCATCCACGCGCCAAGCTTGAGCAGCCCGCCGATTGGCGAAGCCTGGCCAGGATGAAAAGCGGCGGGCTGCGGTTTTTTGAGGTCCATGGCGTCACCTGGAGTCGAACACGGCCCAAGGCAGTAAGCAAATGATGTGCCGGAGACGGCGTGCGGGTGTCCGTTGGAGGAGCCGGTGCGCCATGGTCGCCATGACCGGTCGGCAAGCCGGATTTGCCGCAAATAAGGCGTGCCGTCGCCGCCGTCGAGCGGCCTGCGTGCGATCCGGTGGCCGGCACGGCAACTGCCATCCCGGTTGTTCGGGCGCCGCCCACGACCGGCTGAACAACGGCGCTTTCAAGTTTTCAATCATCGGAAAGGCATGGCATGAACACCCCCGACACCACTGTGAAGACCCAACGCGACATCCAGAAGTCCCAGGACCGGAAAGACCAGGCCCAGGCCGAAAAGAAAAAAGCCCCCACCGAGGACTCGTCGGCGGTGCAGGCGGGCGCCAGGTTCCAGCCTGAGGAGCTGCCGGCGCAACACCTGGAGAAGCCCGGCCTGGAAGCCGACCTGGAATTGCAGCCGCGCTTCATGGCGCCCGACTACAAAGGCAGCGGCAAGCTCGAAGGCTTCGCCGCCTTGATCACCGGCGGCGACTCCGGCATCGGCCGCGCGGTGGCGGTGCTTTTCGCGCGCGAGGGCGCCGACGTGGCGGTGGCTTACCTCTCGTCGACCCAGGACGCCGAGGAGACCCAGCGCCGCGTGGAGGCCGAGGGCCGGCGCTGCCTGCTGCTGCAAGGCGACGTGAAGGACGCCCGATGGTGCGACAGCGCGGTGGCCAAGACGGTCGAGCGCTTCGGACGGCTGGACGTGCTCGTCAACAACGCCGCCTTCCAGGAACATGCCGAGTCGATCGAAGACCTGGACGACCGGCGCCTATGGGAAACCTTCGACACCAATCTCGGCGGGTATTTCCGCATGGTGCGCGCCGCCCTGCCCCACATGAAAAACGGGGCCAGCATCATCAACACCGGCTCGGTGACCGGCTTGCGCGGCAGCGCCCAGTTGTTGGACTATTCGGCGACCAAGGGCGCCATCCACGCCTTCACCAAATCGCTGGCGAGCAACCTCATCGAGCGCGGCATCCGCGTCAACGCGGTGGCGCCCGGTCCGGTGTGGACGCCGCTGAACCCGGCGGACTCCCCCGCCGACAAAGTGGCCGAATTCGGCAAGAAGACCGACATGAAACGCGCCGCGCAACCGGAAGAGCTGTCGCCGGCCTATGTCTTCCTGGCTTCGCCGGTGTGCTCGGGCTATGTCACGGGCATCGTGCTGCCGGTGACGGGCAGCGTCGGCGCGATTTAGTGTGGCGTCCCGCTGATAACTGCCAATGGAATCTTGGCTTGCAAGCCATCGATTCCATTTTGGTCAGTTATTTGCGGGACACCACACGAGCGGTCGACGGCCGGAGAGGCAAAAAAACATCCGGCGCGCCTCGCGGCGCCCGGATGGCATGGAAGGAGGGCGGTGCGCCCCCGTTTCGATCCCCGCAGTGACAACCGGCGGGGACGGTCAGGCGTGGGCGGCCAGGCGGGCCTGGTCGCGCAGCGTCCGGACTTGGGCATGGTTGCGCTTGGCGCCTTCGAACTGGCGCTCCACCACTGAACGAACGTTCGGCGGGAGCGATTTCTCCAGCGCCTCGCGGTAGCGAGCCAGCGCGGTGTCCTCTCCGCGCTCCGCCTCCTCGAGGATGGCCTTGTCGCTGTAGCCGGACAAAGTGCCCTTCACCGCCACCCAGCCGCGGTGCATCGCACCGGCGACGGTGCCGCTCTTCTCGGCGCTGCCGCCGAGCTGCACGACCAGGGTCTGCAGTTCGCTCGCCGCTTCCCGGCATTGCTGGGCGCGGGTCACGAAGGACTGTTTGATCGCCGGATCCTGCAGGTATTCGGCGGAGGTCTGGAAGCCGTACTCGCCGTCCTTGCAGTTCTCGATCAGGTCGTTCAAGGTGTCGATCACGTCGTCGTTTGCCATGGTGTTTTCCTTTGCTGAAAATTGCTGGGACATCGGCGCGCGCGGCCGAAAAAGCATCGGACCGCGGGCCGGGGAAACGCTGTGCGCGCCCGCCTCACAGGGCAGTTGATGTGCCCGCCGCGTCCACCGGCCGGTCGGCGCCGTGCGGCGTGTCCCGCAAAACGTAGTCGCACAGCACGGTGAAGCGGGTGGCGTATTTCTCGTCGACAGCGTCGAGGCAGCGCAGTTGGTCGATCAAGGCCTGCACCGACGCGTGCTCGATGTCCAGGTCATCGTCGGCGGGGCCCAGGCCGTCCAACCCGGAGTCCACGAAAGCCTGGGGGCGGACGGCCGGCTTGCCGGCGGGGGTGCTGGTGCGCATGGTCTCTCCTGCTGGGAAATGGATGGCATAAGAAACGAAAGGCTTTTTCTGTAACTCCGGATACAGGGCAAACGCCGTTCCCTGGAGAATGGAACGGGGGCCCGAACACTCTGTTTCCGTCGAGGGTGAAAGGCCCCGCGCCGCTAGCGCTTCACAAACCAAGGGAAAGAAATTGATCAAAAATTCAGTCGGCCGAGGCGGCCGGAACATTCCAACCGACGTCAGGATCGTCCAGCAGCTGCTCAACAAAGTGGAGATTCCCGGTGCCGACCAACTGTTGGCCGATGGGAACATCGGCGTTCGGACGATCGACAGGATCCAGGCGTTCCAACGCACGCTGGGTCTGGCCAAGATCGATGGCCTGATCGAGCCCGCAAGCCAATCGTTGACCGAACTGATGGACCGCGCCGGCACGCCGGACACGCTCAGGAATCAGCTCGAGCTGGCCAAACCCGCGCTGTCCAACACCGAAATGGGCGCGCCCTGGATCGATACCGCCGAAGCCGAGATCGGCCAGAAGGAAGTCGCCGGACTGCAAAAGGCCAACCCCAGGATCATGGAGTACCACCAGGCCGCCGGTTTCTGGGCCAAGGACGACACCGGTGGGAAGAACGCCTGGTGCGGCTCCTTCGTCTCTTGGGTGATGAGCAAACACGGCCACACCCTGCCGGGCAATGCCTTCCGCGCCAAGGAATGGGTCGGCTTCGGCACGAAACTGAAGGCACCCGTCTTCGGTGCGATCGGCGTCAAGAGCCGCAGCGGCGGCGGCCATGTCGCCTTCATCGTGGGCCAAAGCCGGGACGGCAACCACTACTACATGCTTGGCGGCAACCAGGGCGATTCGGTCAATGTGAGCCGCTACCCCGCCAAGGCCTGGGACGCATTCGTCTTCCCCGCCACCGCCAAACCCGGCGACACCTTGCCGGTCTACCAGGGCAACGCCGCCGAAGCGGGGTCCGAAGCGTGAGGGCGGCGCAATCGAAGACCCGGCCCCGGCCGGACGCGCGCCTGCGGTGGCTGGCCGGTGCCCTGCTGGCCGCCGGCACCGCTTATGCCGCCGAGCCGGACGCGGCTGCCCAGGCAGAGTTCCTGCGCAAAGCGGTGGCCGGCACACCCTATTCCGCCCTGGTGGTGCACACCCGCGTGGACATCGCACCGCTGGGCCGGGCCAAGGTTCCTTCCCAGGGCCAGCCCGCCGAAGCCGGCGAAGAACGGCACACCTACCACGCCAAGGTGCTTGAAACCTTCCGCGGCGCCAAAGTCCCGAGCATCCGCTACGAGATGGTGGTGGAAGGCGGCGAGTCGGCCGAGCTGAGCAGCCGGCCGCAGATCGTCACGCTGTGCAAGGGGCCGCGCGGCCTCTACTGGCCCGGCACCGGCGCGAGCTTCCCCGGCGGCGCCGACTCGGTCGCCCAGGCGCGCGCCGCGGCCAGGCAGGCGGGCAAGCAGGCATCCGCCGCATCGCAATGCGATTGACCCGCCCCGCCCGCAGGGATGGCGGCGACCATGGCCCCCGCGCCGGGCGGCGGGTTCAGAACACGGTGGCCGCGAAGGTGTCGCGGCCGGCGCCCTTGGCGCGGTAGAGCGCCCGGTCGGCGCGCGTGGTCAGGTCTTCGGCCGAGCCCTCGTGGCCGGTGTAATAGGCCAGCCCCATGCTGGTGGTCACGTGCAGCGGCCTGCCCTTGACGACCATGGGCCTGCGGATGGCCTCGACCAGCTTCGCGGCGATCAGCGACGCCTCCTCGACCGTGTTCAGCCCCTCCGCGATCACGACGAATTCGTCGCCGGCCAGTCGCGCGGCCAGGTCGGTGATGCGCACGCCGCCTTCCAGGCGGACCGCGACCTCGCGCAGCACCGCGTCTCCCACGCCGTGGCCCAGGCTGTCGTTGATGCCTTTGAAGTGGTCGATGTCCATGAAGATGAGCGCCATCGGCCGCTTGCTCCGCCGGCAGCGGGCCATGGCCTGGTCCAGCCGTTCCTCGAATTGCCGCCGGTTCGGCAGGCCGGTCAGCGCATCCACGCGGGCCAGCTGGTTCAAGTGCTGCTCGACCGCCTTGTTGGCGGACACGTCGGTGCTCAGGGCGTAGACGCCGGCGACGCGCCCGTCCGGCTGCACGTCGGGCACGAGCACGGTGTGCAGCGTGCGCGACTCGCCGTTGGCGCCGCAGACGGACTCGTACTCCACCCGCTCGCCGGCGAGCGACGCGGCCACCAGGTCGGCGCGGTCGGCGTAGATCGGCGTGCCCAGCGAAGCGATGGGTTGGCCGACCAGCGCGGCCGGCTCCAGGCCGAGCCAGTGCTCGAACATGCGGTTGGCGAAGCCCAGGCGTCGTCCGCTGTCGATGTAGCCGATCAGCACCGGAAGGTTGTCGGTGATGTCGCGCAGATGCTTCTCGCTATTGGCGATCTCGGTCTGCGCCGCCAGCCGCTCGGTGATGTCGCGCACGAAGGCGTGGGCGGTGTACCCCTTCTTGCCGCCCTCCTGCAGCGAAGCCACCGACAGCTCGACCATGAAGACGCGGCCGTCGCGGTGCATCGCGGAAACTTCGAGCCGCCTGTTCAGCACCGGGCCGGTGCCGGCGCCCCGGAAACTCGCGAAGCCCTCGTCGTGCGCGGCCCTCCGGTCGGGCGGGACGATCAGCTGGGACACCTTCTGGCCCAGGGCTTCGGCGCGGCTCCAACCGAAAGTGCGCTGCGCCTCGGAGTTCCAGTCGGTGACGAGGCCTTCGGCGTCGACCGCGATGAAAGCGTCGTTGGAGTTTTCCAGGATCTCCCTCGTGCGCCGCTCCTCGGCCGCCATCTGCGCCACCAGCGGCCGGACCTGGCTGCCCAGCGCCCACCAGCCGAACGCCACCAGGACCACCAGGGCCGCCGCCAGCGTGTTCACCCGGTCGCGCAAGGGCGCGTAGAGGGTGTCGGCGTTGGTCTTGACCAGCAGCACCAGGCCGGTCGGGCCGATCGGCGTGTAGGCGGCCACCGTCTGCACGCCTTTCGGATCCCTCGCCACGGTGACGCCGGGCTCGGCCTTCAGCGCGAGGTTGACCGGCAGGCCGACACGCTGGTCCACCGCGTCGAGCGGCAGGGAAAACGCCGCGGACGGCATCCGCCAGGGGATGCAGGAGGCGGCCACGCCATCGCTGCGGCAGACCAGCGCGTCCGACGAATCGCCGGCCCAGCGCACATTGGAGACGAGCTTGTCGAACAGCGGCAAGTCCTGCTCGGTGACGATCCGCCCCACCGGGCGGCCCTGCTCGAACACCGGCTGGCTCGTGACGAGCACGTAGCCGTCGTTCCACGCCAGGCGGCGGCCCGAGGCCTCGGGCGCCAGCGGCAGCGAGAGGGCCGCGGGTTTCACCGTCAGCTGGCCGACGCCCGCCAGCAACTCCCCCGCGCCGTTCTCGAAGCGGATGCCGCGCAACCCGGCGTTCAAGAACCCCTGCCCCGCCGCCCGCAGGATCTCCGCCTGCTGCGCGTCGCCCGTGCGCGATTTCAGGATGTTGAAAGCCATGCTGACGGCCGGACGCGTGGCGAGGGTGCGGGGCAGCCACGCGGCGGCGTCCAGCACGCCGGCCAAAGCGTCGGCGTTGTCGGTGGCCGTGAGCAGCATGCCGTCGGCCTGCGACTTCTCGAAGGTTTCCTGGATCACCGCGAAACCGGAAACGCCGGCCGCGATCGCCACCACCGCCAGCACCGCGATCGAACGTTGGCTGATGCGCTGCTCATGGCCGTGGAACCCGGCGGAGGCGTCCACCACCCAGCGCTCGCGCAGCAACCACAGGCCGGCCGATAGCAACGTGAGGCCGTAGGCGACCGGCAGGGACAGCGCATTGGCGCCCGCCAGGCGGTACAGCCGCTCGAAACGCAGCGTGTAGCCGATGCAGCCGGCGGCGCCGATGACGGCGATGCCGACGACCAGCGCCAGCAGCGTCTTGCGCCGCACCGCGGTGGCCGGCTGTAGCAGCAAGCAGGCCGCCAGGCCGGCCAGGCCGAAGGCGATGCAGGCATTGGGCGACATGCGGCCCGGGAAAACGACGTCGGGCCCCGCGCCGAAGCCATCGCGCACGAAATCGACGCCGAGGCTCGCGCCGGCGAGGTATTCGATCAGCATCAGCGAAGGGAACACCACCAGCAGGAAGGCGCAAGCCCACACGGCCCTGCGGCGCCAGCGCGACAGGACGCCTGATGCCGTCGGGGCGGCGCCCAGCAACACACAGGCGGCGCCGCTGGCCAGGAACATGGCGGGCGCCACCAGTCCCAATTCCGAAAAGCCCGGGATCAGCTGACGCAAGCCCGGCAGGACGAGCATCCAGCGCAACGTAGCGATGCCGCCCAGCCACAGCAAACCGAAGCCCACCCATTGCGGGGCGGTTGGTTTCGACATTTTCAACAACATGGCTTGTCTCTGGTTCTTGTTGTTGTCGCTGACCGTTGTGGCCGCCGACCGCCCGGGGAGGAGACCCCGGCGGAGCGACCCGAGGATACGCCGCACCGCCGGCGGCGGTCCATCGGCGATGCCCATCTTGCGCGGACGTCATGGGTAATGCCAGGCCAGGGCGGCCCGTGCCCCGCTCGGCCGCGGGCCGATGGCGCTCATTTCCCGCCCGGCACCGTGCCTTCCACACCCTGGACGTAGGTCTTCAGCCCACCCAGGAACTTGTCGTCGGCCACTTCGTCCTTTTTCAGCAGCTCTTTGCCGTCCTGGGCGAGGATGGGGCCTTTCCAGATGGCGAAGCTGCCGTCCTTCAATCCCGCCTTGACGGCCTCGACCTTGGCCTTGAGTTCGGCCGGAACCGCGTCGGAGATCGAGACGAGGTCGATCGCGCCCTCCTTGACACCCCACCAGGTGGCCGAGCCGCCGGTCCATTTGCCCTCCAGCACCTCGCGCGTGGCCTGGATGTAATACGGCGCCCAATTGACGATCGCCGAGGCCAGGTGGGCCTTGGGCGCGTAGGAGGTCATGTCGGAATCCCAGCCGAAAGCGTATTTGCCGGCTTTGCCGGCGGCTTGCAGCACCGCGGAAGAATCGGTGTTCTGGAACAGCACGTCGGCGCCGCCGTTGAGCAGGGCCTGGGCCGCTTCGGTCTCTTTCGGCGGGTTGATCCACTCGTTGACCCAGACGACGCGGGTCTTGACTTTGGGGTTCACCGATTGCGCGCCCAGCGTGAAGCTGTTGATGTTGCGGATGACTTCCGGGATGGGGATGGAGCCCACCACGCCGAGCGTGCCCGTTTTCGTCATGCCGCCGGCGATCACGCCCGCCATGTAGGCGCCTTCGTAGGTGCGGCTGTCGTAGGTGCGCATGTTGGGGGCGGTCTTGTAGCCGGTGGCGTGTTCGAACTTCACGTCCGGCGAATCGGCGGCCACCTTCAGCATCGGCTCCATGTAGCCGAAGGTGGTGCCGAAGACCAACTTGTTGCCCTGGCCGACCAGGTCCCGGAAGACGCGTTCGGCGTCGGCGGCCTCGGGCACTTTCTCGACGAAGGTGGTGGCCACCTTGTCGCCGAACGCCTTTTCGACCGCCTTGCGGGCGTTGTCGTGCGCGAAGGTCCAGCCGCCGTCGCCCACCGGGCCGATGTAGGCGAAAGCGATCTTCAGCGGCTCGGCCGGGGCTGCCGCCTGGCTGGCCGGGGCGGGGGCCGGGGGAGCCGCGGCTTCTTCCTTCCTGCCGCAGCCGTAAAGCAGGCCGGCCGACGCAGCGCACAGGGCGCCCCAGCCCGCCAGTTGCAACAACGAACGCTTTTGGGAATCTGCCGCCATGCTTGTCATCTCCTGTGTGGGTTGATTGAACGAGAGGAAAGGAAAGACCCGGCGGCGGTTCAACGCGCCGGGTTGAAGGGCTTGCCCAGCGAGGCCGGCATGTTCAGGCGCACCCAGCCGGCGTCGCGCGACATCAACGCGAGCACCGCGATGGTGGACAGGTAGGGCAGCATGCCGAGCCATTGGCTGGGGAGTTCGACGCCCTCGCCCTGCAGGTGGAACTGCAGCATCGTGACGCCGCCGAACAGGTAGGCGCCCAGCAGGACGCGGCCCGGTCTCCAGGTGGCGAAGGTGGTGAGGGCCAGCGCGATCCAGCCCTTGCCGGCGACCATGCCCTCCACCCAAAGCGGCGTGTAGGCCACCGACAGGTAGGCGCCCGACAAGCCGCACAGCGCGCCGCCGGCCACCACCGCGGCCAGGCGGATGCGTCGCACCGGATAGCCCAGCGCGTGCGCCGACTCGGGCGACTCGCCCACCGCGCGCAACACCAGGCCGGCGCGCGAGCGGTAGAGGAACCACGCGACGGCGGCGGTCAAGGCGATCGCCAGGTAGACCATCGGGTGATGGCGGAAGAAGGCGGGCCCGGCGAAAGGCAGGTCCGCCAGCCACGGCACCGCGAATCGCGGCCGCTCGGCCAGGCGCTGCTGGGTGTAAGCCTGGCCGAAGAAAGCCGACAGCCCGCCGCCGAACAGGCTCAGCGCCAGGCCGGTGGCGTATTGGTTGGTGTTGAGCCCGATCGCCAGGACGCCGAAGGCGGCCGCCATCGACGCGCCGGCCGCGGCCCCGGCGGCGAAGGCGAGCCAGTCGCTGCCCGTGCCCACGCCCACGGCGAAGCCCACCAGGGCAGCCACCAGCATCATCCCCTCGGCGCCGAGGTTGACCACGCCCGAGCGCTCGTTGACCAGCAACCCCAGGGCCGCGAAAGCCAGCACCGTGCCGGCGTTCAGCGTGGCGGCGACCAGCAGCGCGAACGCGTCCATCAACGCGCCCTTCCCGGCCCGCTCGGCGCGCGCCCCCGGCGCAACCGTTGGTGCGCGAGCGTGTCGAAGGCCAGCAGCGTGAACAGCAGCACGCCCTGGAAGACGCCGGTCAGCGACTTGGGCAGCCCCAGTCGCGACTGGGCGAGCTCCCCGCCGATGTAGAACATGCTCATCAAAATGGACGAGAACACGATACCCGCCGGATGCAGCCGCCCGACGAAGGCGACGATGATGGCCGCGAAGCCGTAGCCCACCGGCACGTGCGGGCTGAGCTGCCCGAGCGGCCCGGCAGCCTCCAGCGCGCCGGCCAGCCCGGCCAGGCCGCCGGACAGCAGCAGCGCCGTCCACAGCGCCTTGCGCGACGAAAAGCCGGCGTAGCGGGCCGCGGCCGGCGCCAGCCCGCCCACCTGCAGGCGGAAGCCGGCCTGCAGCCGGAACAGGAAAAGCCAGGTAGCGCCCGCCAGCAGCAACGCCGCCGCCGTGCCCAGGTTGACGCGCCAGCCGCTGAAAAGCCGCGGCAGGCGCGCCGGGTCGGCGAAGGTGGCGGTTTGCGGGAAGTTGTAGCCGGCCGGGTCTTTCCAGGGACCGTAGACCAGGTAGCCCAGCAGCAGGTCGGCCACGTAGACCAACATCAAAGTGACGAGGATTTCGTTGGCGTTGAAGCGGTCGCGCAACCAGGCCGCCAGCGCCGCCCACGCCATGCCGCCGAGCACGCCGGCCGCCAGCGCCGCCGCCAGGATCCAGCGGCCGGTGGCGGCGTCGGCCTGCAGCGCCACGCCGCCGGCGGCCAACGCGCCGAGGATGAACTGGCCCTCGGCGCCGATGTTCCACACATTGGCCCGGAAGCAGACCGCCAGGCCGAGCGCGATGAGCAGCATCGGCGTGGCCTTGACCGCCAGCTCGGACAGCGCATAGCCGTTCCTCAAGGGCTCGACGAAGAACATCTGCAGGCCGCGGGCCGGGTCCTTGCCGAGCAGCGCGAACAGCGCGGCGCCGATCAGCACGGTGCAGGCCAGCGCCGCCAGCGGCGAGGCGGCAGCCACCCATTTCGACGGCTCGGGCCGGGGTTCAAGCCTAAACATGGGCGACCTCCGCGGTCCCGCCATCGGCGCCGGCCTGCGCCGGTCCGCCGGGCCAAAGGCCGCTCATCCAGGGGCCGACCAGCGCGGCGTCGGCCTCGGCCACCGCGATGGCCGGCGACACCCGGCCCCGCGCGATGACGATCAACCGGTCGCTGAGCCGCAGCAGCTCGTCCAGGTCTTCGCTGACCACCAGGACCGCGCAACCGGCGTCGCGCAGGGCCAGCAGCCCGCCGTGGATCTGCGCGGCGGCGCCCACGTCGACGCCCCAGGTCGGCTGGGCGGCGATCAAGACCCGCGGCGCGGCGTCGATTTCCCGGCCCATGATGAATTTCTGCAGGTTGCCGCCGGACAGGCTCTGCGCCGCCGATTGAGGCCCGCCCGCCTTCACCTGGAAACGTTCGATCAGGCGCAGCGCCAGCGCCCGCACCGCCCGCGGCCGGACCCAGGTGCGCGCGCCGGCGGCCTCAGCGCGCGTCAGCAAAGTGTTCTGCGCCAGGGAGAGCGACGGCACCGCGCCGCGGCCCAGGCGTTCTTCCGGGACGAAGTGCAGCCCCAGCGAGCGGCGTTCGGCGGCGCCGAGGTGTCCGGCGGGACGGCCGGCCAGCTGCACTGCGTCCCTGGGCGCGCGGCGGTCTTCGCCCGACAACGCGGCCAACAACTCCTGTTGCCCATTGCCCGACACCCCGGCCAAGCCGACGATTTCGCCGGCGCGCAGGCTGAAGCCCACCTCCCGCAGCGCCGTCCCGAAGGGGTGCGCGCTCGGCAGGGACAGCCCCCGCACGACCATCACCTCCGCGCCGGGCGCCGACGGCCGGCGGCTCAGCGGCGCCGGCTCGGCGCCGAGCATCAGGCGCGACAGGCCGGCCGGCGTCTCGCGCGACGGGTCCAGCACGCCGGTGACGCGGCCGGCGCGCAGCACGGTGCAGCGGTGGCACAGCGCGCGGATCTCGTCCAGCTTGTGGCTGATGTAAAGGATGCCGCATCCCTGCGCCGCCAACCGGCGCAGCGTGGCGAAGAGGGACTGCGCCGCCTGCGGTGTCAACACCGAGGTCGGCTCGTCCAGGATCAGCAACCGCGGCTCCGACATGAGCGCGCGCACGATCTCCAGCCGCTGGCGCTCGCCGACCGACAACAAGTGCACCGGCTTGAGCGGGTCGACTTCCAGGCCGTGAGCCTGGGCCACCCGCGCGGTGCGCGCCGCGGCGTCCGCCAGGCTTGCGCAGGAACGACGGTCCAGGCCGAGCCAGACGTTCTCGGCGGCGGTGAGCGTGTCGAACAGGCTGAAATGCTGGAACACCATGCCGATTCCCATCGCCCGCGCGGCCTGGGGGCTGCGGACCGCCACCGGCCGGCCCTCCCAGAAGATTTCGCCCTCGTCGGGCTGGACGGCGCCGAAGGCGATCTTCATCAACGTGGATTTGCCGGCGCCGTTCTCGCCCAGCACGGCGTGGATCTCGCCGGGCGCCACGCGCAAGTCGACGCGGTCGCAGGCCTTGACGGCAGGGTATCGCTTGCTGACGCCGCGCAGTTCGAAGAGGGCCGGCCCCGCCGGCGCCGCGCAGGCCTGGCCCGCTGACAAAGGATCTCCACCGCGCTCACCGCCCATGCCGATGCACTTTCGAGAAGAAACCGTGTGGCCGGGTGCGCGACCCGGGATCGTCCTGGCGGCCCGGCCAAGCCGCCCGGCGCCGCCATCCGGCAAGTGTAGGCGCGGCCCCGTGCCCAGGGGATGGAACGCCCTACCCCGCCGTTCCGATAGAAGCTTATTCAATCAATGTCCGAACCGCCTCCCCGGGGTTTGAGAAAATAGGCGGGAGTCCATCCCTCCGATCCCCGCAGCATGAGCGCATTCCAAACCGAAAAAGTCCTGACCGTCCATCACTGGACCGACCAGCTGTTCTCGTTCACGACCACCCGCGACACCGGGTTCCGCTTCATCAACGGCCAGTTCACGATGATCGGCCTGCCCGTCGACGGCAAGCCGCTGCTGCGCGCCTACTCGATCGCCAGCGCCAACCATGAGGAAACGCTCGAATTCTTCAGCATCAAGGTGCCCGAAGGCCCGCTCACCTCGCGCCTGCAGCACCTGCAGCCCGGCGACGAGCTGATCGTCGGCCGCAAGCCCACCGGCACGCTGCTGCTGCAGAACCTGCTGCCCGGCAAGAACCTCTGGCTGCTGGCCACCGGCACCGGCCTGGCGCCCTTCCTCTCGCTGATCAAGGACCCCGAGGTCTACGACCGCTTCGAGAAAGTCATCCTCGTGCACGGCTGCCGCACCCAGGCCGAGCTGGCCTACCGCCAGCTCTTCGAGCACGAGCTTCACGAGCATGAATACCTGGGCGAGTTCGTCAAGAACCAGCTGCTCTACTACCCCACCGTCACGCGGGAAAAGTTCAAGAACGAAGGCCGCATCACCGAGCTGATGGCCTCCGGCAAGCTCTACGCCGACCTCGGCCTGCCGCCGATCTCCACGGAAAACGACCGCTTCATGATCTGCGGCAGCCCTGCCATGCTGAAAGATTTGAAAGAGCAGCTGGAACAAGGCGGCTTCAACGAAGGCAACATGCAGCACCCAGGCGGGTTCGTGGTCGAGCGCGCCTTCGCGGAACGCTGAGCCTCGCGGTACCCGCATCCCCATCGAGCCGGCCCCTTTCGGGGTCGGTTTTTTTTGGTCGGCATGCCGCCTGCCACGCATCAGGAAGCTGCACGGTCCTTCGGAACGGGTCGTCCCGTGAGCGCCGCAAGGCCACGCGGCCTCGTCGGACTCCAAAGAGGACCAGAATCCTCGGGCGATGCCGGGATCGGACCGAACCATCCACCCCCTCCCCCCCAGACGACGTCCGCAGGAGAAACCCGCCGTGAGCAACCCCATCCACACCCGCACCGAACGCGACAGCATGGGCGAGATGGCCGTGCCCGCCGATGCCCTCTACGGCGCGCAGACCCAGCGCGCGGTGCTGAATTTCCCCGTCAGCGGGCAGCCGCTGCCCCAGGGCTTCATCCGCGCGCTGCTGCTGGTCAAGCGCGCCGGGGCGCGGGCCAATGTCGAGCTGGACCAACTGCCTCGTGACATCGGCATGGCCATCGACAGCGCCGCAGAGTCGCTGTTGGCCGGCGACTTCATGGCCCATTTCCCGCTCGACGTCTTCCAGACCGGCTCGGGCACCAGCAGCAACATGAATGCCAACGAGGTGCTGGCCGCGCTGGCCAACCGCGCCCGGCCGGCCGACGCCGCGCCCATCAGCGCCAACGACCACGTCAACCGCAGCCAGAGCAGCAACGACTCCGTGCCGAGCGCCATCCACATCGGCGCCGCGCTGGCGCTGCGTGGCGACCTGGTGCCGGCGCTGAGGCACCTCTCCCACACGGTGCGGGAGAAGTCCAAGGCCGTCGGCCACCATGTGAAAACAGGCCGCACCCACCTGATGGATGCGATGCCGGTGCGGCTGGGCCAGGTGCTGGACGGCTGGGCCGCGCAGGTCGAAGCGCAGACGCGCCACCTGGAGGCGCTGCTGCCGCGCGTCAGCGAACTGGCCCAGGGCGGCACCGCGGTGGGCACGGGCGTGAACGCGCCGTCGGATTTCGCGGCGGTCTTTTGCAGGCATTTGTCGGCGCTGACGGGCCAGGAATTCCTGCCGGCGCCCGACTATTTCGCCGCCATGGGTTCACAAGACGCCGCGCTGGCGCTGTCGGGCGCGCTCAAGGGCGTGGCCGCGACGCTGATGAAGATCTCCAACGACCTGCGCTGGATGAATTCCGGCCCGCTGGCCGGCCTGGCCGAGATCGAGCTGGAAGCGCTGCAGCCCGGCTCGTCGATCATGCCCGGCAAGGTGAACCCGGTGATCCCGGAGGCAGCCGCCATGGTAGCCGCCCAGGTGATTGGCAACGACGCGGCGGTCACGGTCGCCGCGCAGTCCGGCAACTTCGAGCTGAACGTGATGCTGCCGCTGGTCGCCCGCAATCTGCTGGAAAGCCTGGCGCTGCTGGCCAATGCCTCGCGCCTGCTGGCCGACAAGGCCATCGCCACTTTCAAGGTCAACGAAGCGCAGCTGCAGGCGTCCCTGGCGCGCAACCCCATCCTGGTGACAGCGCTGAACCCGGTCATCGGCTATGCCAAGGCGGCCGAGATCGCCAAACGCGCCTACAAGGAAGGCCGCGCCATCGTCGATGTCGCGGCCGAGAGCACCGACATCCCGCGCGAACGGCTGCTGCAGCTGCTCGATCCCCAGCGCCTGACCGGCGAACCCAGCGGCAAGGCCGGGCGTTGACGGCGTCGCCGCCGGCGGCCTTCAGCGCCTGGGCGGCCGGCTGGCCAGCAACACGCCGGCCGTGACGGCGAGCACGCCGCAAAAAGCAGTGAGGCTGGGCTGCTCGCCGAGCAGCGGGACGGCCATCAGCGTGGCCAGAACCGGCGCCATCGCGCCGGCCGTGGCGCAGCGCACCGGGCCGAGCAGCCGGATCGACAGCGAATAGCCCAGCGTCGAGAGCAGGCCCACGCCGACGCCTTGGGCCAGGATGAAGGGCAGCGTGTCGCGCCAGCCCACCTGGCCAAGATGGCTCTCCAGCACGCCGGCGCCCATCAACGGCGCGAGCAGGAACAGCGACGGATAGGTCACCACCATCACGCAGGCCAGCGGGTCCAGCCCGGATTTGCGCAAACCGTGGGTGTACAGGCCCCAGAGCAGGCTGGCCGACAGCAGAACCGCGGCGCCGCCGAGCACCCCCCAGTGAAACGTGCCCAGGCCGGCCACCAGCAAGGCGACGCCGGCGACGATCACCGCCAGGCAGCGCTTGCGGGCGGCGTCCACCGGCTCGCGCCAGATCAGCCAGCCCAGCAGCGCGAAGGACAAGGGCACGGTGCCGGCGATCAGTGCGCTCACATGCGCGGCCGACGTCAACCGCCCGCCGGCGGCGGCGATCAGGAAGAACGGCAGCCCGGCGCCTCCGCCGATCATCGCCCAATGCTTCATAGGCAATGCCCGCAGGGCCGGCCAACGGGAGCGCAGGAAGGGCAGCATCGCCACCGCCGGCACCAGGAAGCGGATGAGCGCCACATCGCCCGGCGTCAACACCGAAGCGCCGATGGCGCGGATCGACAGCGAGAAGCCGGCCCAGACGATCAAGGTGAGGCACAAGGCGGCCCAGCCGGCGACGGTGGAGGCGCCGGGCCGGGCGGGAGAGGCGGTCGCCAGGTTGGACGGTCCGGCGGCGGTCGTGGAAATCTGCATGAGGAAGACGGCTTCGAGGTTCAATTGGCAGCCCAGATTCTCAAGTTTCCCTGCCAAAAATTCTTTCAATTTGTTCCAACGCACCCTGCCAAAACCATTGGCTTCTGCTAAAAATAGTGCAATGGACAATAAAGACTTCCAAATCATCGCGGCACTGCAGGCTGACGGCCGCATCAGCAACCAGGACCTCTCCGAGCAGGTGAACCTGTCGGCCTCGCCCTGCCTGCGGCGCTTGCGGTTGCTGGAAGAAGCGCGCGTGATCCGCGGCTACACCGCCATCGTTGACGAGGAAAGCTACGGCCTTCCGGTGACGGCTTTCGTCGGAATCAAGCTCAAGGTGCACAGCGCAGAGTCCGTGCACGCCTTCGAGCGGGCCGTCCAGGCCATCGACGCGGTGATGGACTGCTACGTGATGACCGGCCAAGTGGACTACCTGCTGCGCGTGCTGGTCGAGAGCCTGAAGGATTACGAACGCTTCGTGCGCAACGACCTCCATGCCATCCCGGGCATCCAGTCGATCGACACTAGCTTCGCCTACGGGCGGGTGAAGCGGTCGAATGTCTATCCGACGGTGAAGGGCCGGCCCGGCTGACAGCGGGCCCTGCGCGACCGGCGCTGCGAACAAAGGGAAACACCGTTTTTTCCGAATTCGCGTTCAGTCCGAAGGGAACGCCGTTTGCCTGACAACGGATGAACCCGCGTCGACCCTCAAGCAGTCGTTCCGCGCCGCAGGCGCCCGAAAAGCCCCCTGCCCGCGCGACGCCCCGTCGGTGACGCGGCAGCGGCGGCGCCAGCCGCCCATCTTTTCAGGAGAGAAACCATGCCGCGTGCAAATTTCTCTGTGTTTTTTGCAGCCGCCGCGCTTTGCGTCGCCGCAGCATCGTCATCGGCACAGGCACAACAAACCGATGGAATTCCGCCGTCCCTGTCGGGAATGTCCGATGGCGCCGAGCCGGCCTTCCCGCCGGCTCGGCTGGCGTCGCTGGACACGGCCGGCATCCCCTCGCTACCGGGTTTCGGCTCGCGCCAGGCGGACGAAGACCCCATCCTGCTTTGCGAAGGGGAGCGCGTGGTCATCGATTTGTTGCCGAGGCAGTGCCGCAGCCCGAGCAGCCCATCGCCGCAACCTTGAAGAGACCTGGAAACCGTCGGCCTTCCGCTATCCGCCGCACCGGCGGCCGGGGCGCCGCTTCAATTCAACGAAGCGGACAGCCGCATGCCGGCGAAAGCCTGGGCCTGGCGGGCCTTCTCCAGCACCGCCGCGGCACCAAAGAACTCATGGGCGACACCTTCGTATTCCTGCCGGGCGACGTCCACGCCCGCCATCTCCAGCGCCCGCTGCAGCTTCGCGCCGTCGCCACGCAGCGGGTCCAGCCGCGCGTTGACCAGGGTTACCGGGGGCAGGCCCTTCAAGTCGGCGTCGACGAGGGACAAGCGCGGGTCCCGCAGGTCGTCATCGCTGCGCACGAGGTGGTTCACGAACCACTTCACCATCTCGCGGTTGAGCGGTTTGGCGATTGCGTTTTCCAGGTAGGACTCGGTGTTCAAGCTCGTCTGCGCGACCGGATAGACCGCCAGCACATGCCGGGGCGCCCGAAAGCCGGCGTCGCGGGCGGCGATCGCGGTGGCCACCGCGAGGTTGCCGCCGGCGCTTTCGCCGGCCAGGGCCAGCCGGGCCGGGTCGCCGCCGACCGACGCGGCGTTCAGCGTGAGCCAGTGGTAGGCGGCCAACGCGTCGTCCCATGGGACCGGAAATTTGTACTCCGGCGCCTGGCGGTAGTCGACGGAGACCACGATCGCCCCCGCGGCCTTGGCGATGCCCCGGGCGCCGCCGTCATAGACCTTGCGGTCGGCGATCACCCAGCCGCCGCCGTGGAAGTACAGCACCACCGGCAACGGCGCCGGAAAGCCGGCGGGCATGTACACCGTGGCCGGCAAAGGTCCGGCCGCGCCGTCGACCTCGATCTCGGACGTGCGCACGCCCGGGAAGTGGACCTGCGGATCGACGGGACGCCCCTGCTCCGACAGCAGCAGCCCGACCGCGTCGGCCTGCGTCGGCTGCCGGCGCGCCTCGGCCACGCCGAGCTTCTCGATCGCTTTCGGCCGGAGGCTTTCATGCGCCCTGGCCAACGCCAGCGCGTCGTCGTCGGCCCGCACGGCGGCGATGGCTTTGGACACGGCGTCGATGACCCGGTTGGGCTGGCCTTCGGAGGTTTCATCGGGGGTTTGCAGCATGGCCTGTGCTCCTGGGTGGCGAGGGGCGGAAGGCGCATCGTGTCGTCCCGCTGCCCCTTCCACAGCAATCGGAGGGCCTGGCAGCCGCCGCCAAGGCAGGCTCTCCGGGCCGTGTTTCACGGCCTGCGGCCGCAATGAGCGCGCGGCGACACCTCGCGTCCCGTCCATGCGGCAAGAAAGTCTCTTCGACCCGGCTGAACCTTGGCCAGCCCTGCCGGGCTTGCGTTACCAGCCGGACTTCCTGGATGCCGCCGAAGAACAGGCGCTGATCGCGCTCGTGCGGTCCCTGCCCTTGCAATCGGCGCGCTACAAGCAATACACCGCGCGGCGCCGCATTGCGAGCTTCGGCGGCCGCTACGACTTCGACGACAACCGACTGTTGCCGGCACCGCCGATCGACGACAGGCTGCATGCGCTGCGCGACAGGGTCGCCGATTGGCTGGGTTTGCCCGCCACGGCATTGCGGCACGCGCTGGTGGCCGAGTACGCGCCCGGCACGCCGCTGGGATGGCACCGCGACGTGCCGGATTTTGAAACCATCGCCGGCGTGTCACTGGGCGGTGAAGCCGAGCTGCGTTTCAGGCCTTACCCACCCACGCCCCGCACCAATCGCACCGGTCTTCGATTGAGGGTCGCGCCGCGGTCGATCTACCGCATGGAAGGCGTGGCCCGCTGGGAATGGCAGCACAGCGTGGCGCCGACACCGGGGCTGCGCTGGTCGGTCACGTTCCGCACCCTGGTCGAGGGCCCGTCCCGCGGATCCGGCATGCCGGGCCCGCCTGAGGGGCCCGATTGAACTCTCGGGCACCGGCTTCCGGCCATCCACGGCTGGCGCCGGGCCCGCATGCGGCATCAGACCGCCGTGTCCAGGCCTTCGGAAGGCATCAGCTCTTCCTTGCGCGCGGCCAGCTCCTCGCCCACCTGGCGAGTGTCCAGGCCGGCCTTCTTGATCGCCTTGAAGAGTTCCTTCTCTTCTTCCTCGACGTGGTGGTTGATGTATTCGCCCAGCACCTTGACTTTGGCGTCGTAGTGGTCGTCGCTCGGGTCGGAGGCTTCGATCTGCGCGATCAAGTCCTTGGCGCTGGCGTGCTCGACATCGGCTTCGTCGACGAGGTCCTGCTCGTCGAGCACCTGGCGCGCGGCGGGGTAGAAGATCTCCTCTTCGATCTGCGCGTGCACGGTGAGCATCTGGCAGATCTGAGTCGCGATCTCCTGCTTTTCCGTCGCCTCGGCCTCGGCCTTGGCGAGTTTTTCATACTGCTTGAATAGCGCTTTCACCTCGGCGTGGTCCGCCTTCAACAGGCGCAGCGCGTCGTTGGCGGCGGCCGTCTTGCGGGCGGGCTTCCTGGCGGCGGTGGCGCTTTTGCGGCTGCCGGAAGTGGACCGGGAAGTGGTGGCATTGGCTGAGTGCATGGGGCTGCTCCTGGCTGATGGTTGATGAAGGCCCGGCCGGTGGCCAGGGCACCCTCGTGGACGGCAACCCGCGTGCCCATTGCCAGGCAACAGGCGCCACGGCCCCGCGGATGAAACCCGCCAGGGATGCGGGTAGCTCGACATTCACAAAGGCAAGGGAGCCGTTTCCGTCGCACCACGCGCTGGCAATTCGATATGGAAGGCAGTCCCGCCCTCCGGCAGGTTTTCGGCATGGATCCCCCCCCCATGCACCTCGAGAATTTTTCGGCAAATGGCCAGGCCCAGGCCAGTGCCGCCGGAACCGTCCTTGGTTCGACTGGATTGGACGAAAGGTTCGAAGATGCGGTCGATCTCCGCCGGCGGAATGCCCGGCCCGCGATCGGAGATGGTCAACTGAATGTCGCCGCCGGATGCCACCCCACCCACGATACGAACCAAACCTTGCGGCGGGGAGAACTTGATGGCATTGGCCAAGACGTTGCGGACGACCTGCTGGAAGCGCGTCGGGTCGACCTTCGCTGTCAATGGCAAATCCGACAACTGCGTCTCCAGGCGCAATTGCCGACTAGCGATCAGAGGCTCCAACTCTCGCGCCACCGAACGCACCAGCGTGCGCAAATCGATTCTCTCCAGATGAAATGTGCCCACCGCGCTTTCGATCTTGGAAACGTCGAGCAAGTCGTTAACCAAAGCCAGCATCCGTTCACCCGCGGCGTGGATGTCTCCGAACATGGCCGCCAGCCTGGCATGTTCGCGGCCCCGCGCCACGCCCAATTCAGCGAAGCCGATGATGGACTGCAGCGGGGTGCGCAGTTCATGGCTCATGTTTGCGACGAACTCGGTCTTTGCGCGCGACGCCTCTTCAGCGAGATCGCGTGCCTCCCTTGTGGCGCGCTCGGCCGCCCGGAATTCGCTCACGTCCATCAGGACGGACAGAATGCCGGACGGGAGCCCGCCATCGCCCGCGACCACCACTTTGATCAGCATGGCGTCGCGTTGCGAACCGTCGCGGTGCCCGACGCAGGCTTCGTAACGCACCCGCCCCCCAACGCCTTGTGCCAGCAACGCTCGGTCATGCGCCTCGTGTAACGCAGCTTCCTCGCGAGAAAGCCACCTGGATGAATGCTGACCGATCACTTCGCCGCGACGGCAGCCTGAGAATTCCTCCCAGGCCTGGTTGACGCTGACGTAATTGCCCGACAAGTCGCACATCCACAAAGGCAACGGGCTGACTTCAAGCATCAGTGCGGACACCGCAAGCTGGGTCTGGAGTTTTTGCTCGGCGATGACGCGTTCCGTCACTTCGGTCGCGCACCCCGCGAAGGAAACCATGCCGCCTTCCTGCTGCAGGGGGACCACCGCCATGTCGAAATGGCGGAGCACGCCGTCGTGGCCCACCGCCGATGCATGTGCCGTGCGAACACCGGCTCCGGCATGGGCGGAAAAAAGTGCGCGGATCTTGGCACGCTGTTCGGGCAATACGAGGTCGTGGAGCTTCTGCCCAATGGCACTGCGCAGGCTGCCCCCCCCGACGGCCGTCCAATGCGCGTTGACGAACGTGATAGCGCCCTCCGCGTCCGTGCGGAAGATGAGTTGCCGCACGCTGGTGATCGTCACGCTGAGTTCGCGTTCTCGGCGAGCCACCTCGGCTTGTGCTTCATCGAGCAGCCGCCGGGTGCTCTCCCGGGATCGCAGGCCGCGCGAAGCGGTCGCTGTCATGGCGGCGAGGAACAACAAGGCGGCCCCGGCAACGGCGGCGAAAGCTTGCACAGCCTGCCACCAGTCGGCCCGCACCGCCGCTTGAGGATGCTCCACCATGACAACCAGCGGCCGCGAACGCGACACCCGGAACGCCACCACTTGCGGCTCGCCGCGCGCTCCCGCGCCAAGGTAGCTCGCGTGTTCCGTAGCGGGAAGATAGCTGCGGAATACCGGGTGGTCAGCCAATTGGGACCCCGCCAAGGTCGGGATCGACGGTGTCGTGGCCAGCACCTCGCCTTCATAATTCGTCAGCAAGGCACCGGAGGCCTCGTCATTCAAAGTCAAGGTTTGATGGTTGGAAAAGGCGTCCGGATTGATCTCCGCAACCAACAGCAATTCCTCGCCCGACCTCATCCGCGCCTTGTGAACCATCGGGATGAAGCCCACGCCGGCGGGATGGGGGCCGCTTCTGCGAGCCGGCGCCATGTCCCCCAGGCTGCGGCCTGCGATGAAACCACCCAGTCGATCGCCGCCCGCATTCGGTAGCGGTCCCAGCAGCCCCAGGTCAAGTACCTGGCCCGTATCGCGTGCCGTCGTGCTGACCAGCAACGCGCCCCGGCTGTCAAGCACGGAGATGGCACGCAGGAAGGGCAGCCCCGCCAGCGACTGATTCAAGGCAGAGCGCGTTTGACGGGGATCGACGTGGGGCTGCGCGGCCAGCAAGTCCGCCACGGCCGCCAAAGCGATCGCTGTGGCTTCAACGGTCCGCGTGGCGTGGTCCTCGAGCACCCGCGCCAAGAGTTCTTCTCGCGAACGCTCTTGTTTGAAAGCTTCTTCGTACTCGTGCATCCCCAGCCACCCCATGGCGATGGCCACCAGCAGGACGATCAACCCACCGGACCATAGGGCGATGCGGCTGGGCGGCCAGGAGCCGATACGTGAGGTGCGGCAGGGCATTGGACCGGCCTTCGGAGCGGCTCAGGGTTGGCGGACCACGATGGCGCCCAGGCCATGGCGCTTGGCCGCGCCATCAAGCCGGCCGTCGCGTTTGATGCGCGCGACGAAATCGTCGACGACAGCCAACCAGGCTTGCTCGCCACGTTTCACCGCGTACGCGTAAGGCAGCACATGGAACGGCTTTGGCGGAGATATCAGCACAGCCCAGTCTGCGTTGTCCAACAGACGGCGGCTGTAGGGGTAGTCAGTCATGAAGACGTCGACACGGCCGGCTTCGAGTTCCCGCTCGCGCGTGGCGGGCGGCTCGACGACCACCATGGTGGCGTGCCTCAGCGCCCCGGCCATCACCGGTTCCATGAAAGTCCCCGCCTGGACGGCCACCTGCACCCCCGGACGATCGATGTCGGCCCATTCCCGCACGACACGGTTGCTGCGAGTCGTGATGCCGTAGATGTCGCTCTGGAGGTAGGGTTTGGAAAAATCGACCTGGGCCTGGCGCTGCGGCAGCACGGCGACGGCGAACATGGCGATGTCGCATCTGCCTGACTTCAAGTCGTCGATGAACTTCGGGAACGAGGATTCCACGTGCTCGACCTTCACGCCGAGGTCGCGCCCCAATTCCACGGAGAGGTCGATGTCGATGCCGGCCAACTGCTGGGTGCGCGGATGCCGGTAGGTCACGCCGTAGTAGTCGGGCCAGATGCACACGCGCAACCGTTGCTCAGCTTTGACGCGATCGAGCAACGCGCTGGCGTGAAGAACGCTGGGCAGCATCAACGCCATGCCCAGGAGCACCCGTCCGAAGGGAATGGGATGTGTCATGTTGAGCTTTGTTGGGGGTCGCGAATTGGATACATGAATGGATCCTCTCCGGTGAAACTCTCGAGGTCGCCAGGGCTCTGATTGATGCAGTCTCGCAACCGGATCAATTGGTCAGAATGGGCCAGGAAGCAATCGACCATCGCAGGATCGAAAGCCTTGCCCCGCTCAGCTGCGAGCATCCCCAGGGCTTTTTCATCGGAGAAGGCGGGACGGTAGCAACGCGCCATGGTCAGCGCATCGAAGAAGTCGACCACGGCGACGATCCGCCCGGAAAGCGGGATTGCCTCGCCGGCCAGGCGGCTGGGATAGCCCGTGCCGTCGTATCGCTCGTGGTGGGACAAAGCCACTTCGGCGGCCAGTTGGAATAGGGGAATGCGCGTGCGCCCGAGGATGTCCGCACCGATTTTCGGATGAAGGTTCATGACCTTCCTCTCTTCAGGATCCAATCCGCCGGGTTTCTTGAGCACGTCGTCCGGAATCCCGATTTTTCCGATGTCATGCATCGGCGCGGCTTTGCGCAGCAACCGGGCTAACTCGAGTGGCTGCCCCAGCCGCAGCGCCAATGCACAAGCCAGCGATCCGATGCGAACGATGTGCACGCCTGTGTCGTCGTCGCGGTGTTCCGCAGCTCGGGCCAGGCACAGCAGAGCCTCATGATGGGCGCGGGTCACTTCTTGAAGAGCATCGTTACGCTCTTGATACATGCGTCCAAAATCGATCATCATCCGCGCCATCTGGGCTGTTGCGGTCTCGTCGAAACAGTTTTCCCCCTGGGAGGGAAATTCCAGCCTGGTTTCAAACTGCTTCATGATCAAGCCTCATTCCGGACGCCGCCGATCAACGCCAACAGTTGCATCGGGCTGAATGGTTTGACGAGATAGGCGTCAGCGCCCGCTTGCAGCCCCGCTTCACGGTCCGCGCTGCCGCAACGCGCCGAGAGGATGAAGACTTTGATGTCCGAAAGCGCAGGGTCCGATTTAAGCGCGCGGCAAAGATCCAGGCCATTGATGCCACCGGGCATCATCACGTCCAGCAACACAAGGTCGGGACGAAGCCGATGGATGGCTTCCCAGCCTGTTCGAGCATCGGCCGCCTCATGGACCTCGCAATCCTCGAACTCCAGAGTCATGCGCAGTAAACGCCGGATGTCGGAATGGTCGTCAATGATCAGTATCTTTCCCATGGTGGTCTTTCGCACTACCCTCGTTCAACAGTGCGTTGATTATCAAATGAATCATATCTATCATTTATCAGTTGCTAAATTTTGATTTCGGATATCGTGAAAATGACACAATCAGATGGGCAGCCGTGCTTATCAACGGTTGATTGAAATGAAGGCGCGCTCCTCCAAGAGCAGGATCGTTCTGAATGATTCCTGACGCGGCAAGGTGTGTGACTGGGTTGCTAATGTCTTCCGCGAAATTAAAATCGAAATTGATTTCATCATTTCGATTCGATGAAACTTCACGCGTTAGTAAAGGTGCCCGGTGACGGGAATGTCGGGTGGCCGCGTTCAAAACCCAGGACCGATGGGTGCAGCGCCCAGGAAGCTTTAGAGCTTTCACCCAGCTGATCGGCACCACTATTCGACATGCAGACCTGCTCGCGTTGCAAGTGCCGGACCACACAGGCGTCGCCAGCACCCAGCTCGGCAGCCCGCGGTTGTGGCGATTCCCACGGTGATTCCGAGAAATGTCCAACCCCAGGGATTGACCGGTCCAACGCCCAGGAAGCCGTTCAAATGGAAAGACGCAGGTACCCGTAGGGATTGAAGAAGAAATCATCCTCCGCGTAGCGCTCGCAGGGCACGGGTTGCAGGCGCTTGGCCGGGGCCTTGCCGTCAACCGAGAACCGCTGCGCCGGCGCCTGCGCGCCACCGATGGCGCTGTCCGCCAGGGCGTCGATCCACCGGACCGCTTCCATCTCCCCGAAGCCCCCGGCGCATTCGATGTCCGGCAGGCCGAGCAGGTGCATGCCGCATGAATAGAGGGTGTCGCCGTCCTGGATGGGCCGGCGCACCCAAGCCTGGCGCAAGGCGCGCTCCTCGGCCAGGCGTCGCCAGTGGCCCAGCCCATGGGCGATGCCCGCGCTTTCGGACTTCACGGCGGCGGCCCCGGCTTTGGCGATCAACCGCGCGACGAGCGAAAGTGCCGCCGTGGAGACTGCCAGCGCCTGGGCCTTTTCGATCGGCGGCGAAAGCACATAGGCCACCGCGGCATGGCGCTTCACACGGGCGCGGTCTTCGGCGGCGAAGGTCGGGTTGACACGGTCGGCCGATGCGGCGAAGGCCTTTTCCATGCGGGGATCAGGCTCGGCCGCGGAGTAATCGCGGTCGACGCTGAAGCCCTGCCCGAACTCGCCCACCACGTCTTCCACGACGGACAAGGATTTCCATGGGCCCAGGAAGCACAGGACGTGGCGCGGCTTGACCGACGACGGCCGGACCATCGGCCGTCCCGAGGCATGGCCTGGCAAGGCGCAACCCGCGGTCAAAGAAGCGCCCATGGCGCACAGGAAAAAACGCCGGCGGCCCGGATCAATCGGCATCCGCGGGCCCCTTCCAGCCTATGACCAGGTGGAAAAGCACATAGCCGCCCCACAACGTGCCGACGGGCAGGACAGGCACCGCCGCAGCCCCCAGAACGATCCCGGCGGCGCGCCCCCAGGTTTTGCGCTTGGACACGGCGTCCGCGACGAAAAGCAGGCCGATACCGAAGGCCACGGCGGCGATCAGCATGGCGCCTTTTTCGGCCGTCGAATACCGCCACGACACCATGAGCCAGAAGAGCGCGGTGCACACCAGGATGAACAAGGCGAACAGCCCCGCCGCCAGGCGGATCGCGGCGGCCGCTTTCCGGTGCGAGGTCGATCCATGGGACGGGGATGGCAGGCCGGTCATCGGGTGTTCGTCCAAACTGCGCGTGCGCGGTGGCGGCTCAAACGTTCCGCGGGGCAGCGCGCCGGGCCTTCGTGAAAGACGCGTGTTGGGGCCACCGCGCGGACAAGAAAAAAGCCCCGGCACGCCGGGGCTTTGGCGGGTCGTACCGGTGTTCAACCATACGCCCTTGATTCGTTTCTGGCGGAGCCGGAGGGATTCGAACCCTCGATGCAGGTTTTGCCCGCATACTCCCTTAGCAGGGGAGCACCTTCGGCCTCTCGGTCACAGCTCCTGAAACCAGACGCGCATTCTAACCCGAAGCTGGAGCCGATCCAGACATCAGAAGCGGCTTCGAACAACTTCCTTTCGAACGGGCCCGCTTCGAAGCGGCGGATCAGGCGGCGGCCTGGTCCAGGTCGAAGGCCTTGTGCAGCGCGCGCACCGCGAGTTCCATGTACTTCTCGTCGATGACGACGCTGGTCTTGATCTCGCTGGTGGTGATCATCTGGATGTTGATGCCCTCGGTGCTCAGGCTCTCGAACATCTTGCTGGCCACGCCGACGTGCGAGCGCATGCCGATGCCGACGATGCTGACCTTGCAGATCTTCGCGTCGCCGACCACCTCGGCCGCGCCCGTCCTGGGCTGAACGACGGTCTTGAGCAACTCCAGGGTGCGGGCGTAGTCGTTGCGGTGCACGGTGAACGAAAAATCGGTCTTGCCGTCGTGCGAGACGTTCTGGATGATCACGTCCACATCGATGTTGGCCTCGGCCACGGGGCCGAGGATCTGGAACGCGATGCCCGGCTTGTCGGGCACGCCCAGCAAGCTGACCTTGGCTTCGTCACGGTTGAAGGCGATGCCCGAAACGACGGCTTTTTCCATTTTTACGTCTTCCTCAAAAGAAATCAGGGTGCCCGAACGGGCCTCTTCCTCGATGGCGATGTCCCAGGGCGTGAAGCTGGACAGCACGCGCAGCGGGACGCGGTACTTGCCGGCGAACTCCACCGAGCGGATCTGCAGCACCTTGGAGCCCAGGCTGGCCATCTCGAGCATCTCTTCGAAGCTGATGCTGTGCAGGCGGCGCGCCTCGGGCACGATGCGCGGGTCGGTGGTGTAGACGCCGTCCACGTCGGTGTAGATCAGGCATTCATCCGCCTTCATCGCGGCAGCGACGGCCACCGCCGAGGTGTCGGAGCCGCCGCGGCCCAGCGTGGTGATGTGGCCGTCCGGGTCGATGCCCTGGAAGCCGGTGATGATGACCACCTTGCCGGCGGCCAGGTCGGCGCGCACGCGGGTGTCGTCGATGCTTTCGATGCGCGCCTTGGTGAAGGCGCTGTCGGTCTTGATCGGCACTTGCCAGCCCGCGTAGCTCACGGCCTGCATGCCCTCGGCCTGCAGCGCGATCGACAGCAGGCCCACCGAGACCTGCTCGCCGGTGCAGGCGATGGCGTCCATCTCGCGCTGCACCGCCTGCGTGATGGATTCGGGCGACAGCTCCTTGGCCAGGCCGAGCAGGCGGTTGGTCTCTCCGCTCATGGCCGAAGGGACGACCACCATCTGGTGGCCGGCGCGGGCCCATTTGGCCACGCGCTTGGCGACGTTGCGGATGCGCTCGGTCGACCCCATCGAGGTGCCGCCGTATTTGTGAACGATGAGTGCCATGGGAGGTGATGCGGGGGAAAGGGGGAAAACTGGACGAAAAGACTTGGGATTTTAACCGCCCCCGCCGTGGCGCCCGGTACGCGGAGATTACGTACCCGACGCGACCCATTGAAGGCCGACCTGTTCCTGGCCCGGCAACGCGAGCACGCGCGCGTCCAAGCCCAGGCCCGGCACGAACACCAGCTGGCCGCCGCTGTAGACCAGCGGGCCGCTTCGCGCCCACTCCGGCACCGCCGCCGCCTGGTATTGCTTCTTGAGGCTGCGCGCGGGCCGCCCGATGCCCGCCTGGAAACGCTCCCCGCCGCCGCGCGCCTTGAGTTCCAATGCGCCGAGCCAGGCCAGCGGCACACCGCCTTCGGCCACCGGTTCGGCGTGCAGGACGCCCCCCCATTGCGGCAGCGGGAAGGCGCCGGGACGCGTGATGCTGAGCCTGACCTCCCGCGCGGGGTTTTCGGGGGCCGCGCCGGCGGAAGGCCGCCCGGACGGCGCCTCATCCGTCGAAAAGGTCAGCCGCCCCCTGTAACGCCGCAATTGGCCGGCGCCGGCGGGCCAGCTGGCCGGCCCCGCGCCGTGCAACTCGTCCATCAGGCGGACAAGCAACGCCGACGTCAACGCGAGGCCGGGCTGCCGGAGCAGCCAGGCGCGCAGTAAATTGCCACGCCGCGCCGGCGACAGCGCTGCCCAGGCGCGCAACGGCAACACGCCATCGGTGGCGCCGGTGGCGGCCATGTCCAGCTCGGCCAATTCCCGCAGCGCCGCATCGGCTTGCTGGGCGCGCGCCGCCGCGTCGGCCAGCGCGCCCTCCGCTTGCGGGAAGGCTTCGCACAGCGCAGGCCAGACCTTCAACCTCAGGCGGTTGCGGGCGAAACGCGCTTCAGCGTTGCTGTCGTCTTCGACGTGGCGCAAGCGGTGGTGGTCCACATAGGCCTGGATCGACCGCCGCGGCTGGCACAGCCACGGCCGCACCCAGGCGATGCCGTCCCGCGAGGCCTGCTGCGCCATGCCTGACAGGCCCGCCGGCCCCGCGCCACGCAGTGCCTGCAGCAGGAAGGTTTCCGCCTGGTCCTGGCGGTGGTGGGCGAGCAGCACGATCGACGCACCCGCCTCCCGCGCCATCCCCGCCAAGGCCCGGTAACGCTCGCGGCGCGCCCAGGCTTCGACGCTCTCCCCGGCGGCCGGGCGGGTGGGCAGCCGGCGCGACAGGAAACTCAGCGGCGCGCCCTCCTCCGCAGCCCAGTCCCGGCATTGCTTTCGCGCGTGGTCCAGCCAGTCGTCGGCGAAGGCGCTCAAGCCGTGGTGGACATGCAAGGCCGCGACCCGCAGGCCACCTTGGGCCAGTGCGGCCCGCCAGGTGGCGTGAAGCAACGCGGTGGAGTCCCGGCCCGCGCTGTAGGCGACCGCGACGACAGCCGACGGCATCGCGCCCCCGCGCCTGTCTTCCGGGTCGAAGCCCTGCACGCCTGCCCGGCCCTGGCGCCGCGGCTCAGAAGCTGTGATTGGATCCGACGCGCCCGAGCGGTCCCCCAAAACAGGGCCAATCGAGGCGCAAAGCACAGCCATGGCCCTGGCCATGGCGAGCATTTGCAACGCGGAGTGGGCCTGTTTTGGCGGACCGAGCGGGTGTGCCGGATTTGTTCACAGCTTCTCAGCGCTCGGTGGTGTCGCTGAAGCGGCCGTAGGCCTGCAGCCGCTCGTAGCGGCGCTGCAGCAGTTCCTTGACTTTCAAGTCGCTGACCTGGCGCAGCGAGTCGTTCAGCGCGCGCTTGAGGTAGGCCGACATCTGCTTGGAGTCGCGGTGGGCGCCGCCGACCGGTTCGTTGACGATCTTGTCGACCAGGCCGAGGGCCTTCAGGCGGTGGGCGGTGATGCCCAGGGCCTCGGCGGCGTCGGGCGCCCGCTCGGCGGTCTTCCAGAGGATGGAGGCGCAGCCTTCCGGGGAAATCACCGAATAGACCGCGTACTGCAGCATCAGGACCTGGTCGGCGACGCTGATGGCCAGCGCGCCGCCGGAGCCGCCCTCGCCGATGATGGTGGTGATGATCGGCACTTCCAGCTGGGCCATCTCGAAGATGTTCCGGCCGATGGCTTCGGACTGGCCACGCTCCTCCGCACCGATGCCGGGGTAGGCCCCGGGCGTGTCGACGAAAGTGAAGACGGGGATGCCGAACTTCTCGGCCAGTTTCATCAGCCGCAGCGCCTTGCGGTAGCCCTCCGGCCGGGACATGCCGAAGTTGCGCATGCCGCGCTCCTTGGTATCGCGGCCCTTCTGGTGGCCCAGCACCATGCAGGCCTGGCCGTTGAAGCGGGCCAGGCCGCCGACGATGGACTGGTCGTCGGCGAAATGCCGGTCGCCGTGGAGCTCCTGGAACTCGGTGAAGATGTCGTTGACGTAGTCCAGCGTGTAGGGCCGCTGCGGGTGGCGCGCGGTCTGCGTGACCTGCCAGGGCGACAGGTTGGCGTAGATGTCCTTGGTGAGCTGCAGGCTTTTCTTGCTCAGCCTGTCGATCTCCTCGGAGATGTCGACGGCCGACTCGTTCTGCACATAGCGCAGCTCTTCGATCTTGGTTTCCAGGTCGGCCACCGGCTGCTCGAAGTCGAGGAAATGGCGTTTGCTCATGGGCGTGTGCTTCCTTCTGGGCTGCCCCGCGTGCGGCCGCAGGGCGCGAAAAAAAACAGGTCAGTAGTCTACCGGCAGCGGGTCCAGGCTGCGCCAGAGGTACCAGGTGGCG
The DNA here is from genome assembly GCA_966211815.1 of uncultured Burkholderiales bacterium. GTDB lineage: Bacteria > Pseudomonadota > Gammaproteobacteria > Burkholderiales > Burkholderiaceae_C > JANPCX01. Next base: position 61,628 of record CBIHOD010000005.1, on the reverse strand, counting down.
ACGGACCGGAAAGGCGCCCAGGCCTCGCCCACTTCGCGCGCCTCGGCGCGCGACACCGGCTCGCCGCTGAAGTAGCTCAGGCTGATGCCCTTGATCAGGCCCAGGTCGTCCAGCGGCATCACGTTGGGCCGCATCAGGTGGAAGATGAGGAACATCTCCGCGGTCCAGCGGCCGATGCCGCGGATCGCGACCAGCTCTTCGATGATGGCCTCGTCGTCCATCTTCTGCCATTGGTCGACGTGCACCGATCCTTCGTCGAAGTGGCGGGCCAGGTCGGTGAGGTATTCCACCTTGCGCGCGGACAGCCCGGCGCCGCGCATGCTGGCCTCCGCCAGGCCGAGCACGCTGCGCGGCTGGATGCGGTGGGCCGGGTCGGCGGGCGACAGCGCGGTGAATTTCGACCAGACCGACTGGGCCGCCTTCACCGAGATCTGCTGGCCGACGATGGAACGCGCCAGCGTCGTGAAGGCGTCGCCGCGGCTTTGCAGGCGTGCCTGGCCGAAGCGGGGGATCAGCTTGCGCATCACGCGGTCGCGCTTGGACAAATGCTTGCAGGCGTCGTCCCAGTAATGGGGCGTGACGTCGACGATGCCGTCAGGCACCGCCAAAGCCGCGGGCTCGGCGGGTTCGGCCTTGGCGCCACGGGTGGCCATCAAGTCCTCGTCCATGTGGTGCCGGCCGGCGAATCCTGCAGCGCCACGCCCCGGGCCAGCAGGTCCTTGCGGATCTGGTCGGCCGAGGCGAAGTCTTTGGCCTGCTTGGCGGCCGCGCGTTGGGCGATCGCCGCCTCGATGGCCTCGGCCGTCAAGCCCTGGCCTTCCTCGCCCTGCCCGGCGCGACCGCCGCCCTGCAGGTAGGCGCGGGGCGGCTGCTGCAGCAGGCCCAGCGCGGCGCCGAGCCGCTTGAGCAGCCCGGCGGATTCGGCCGAGCGCGTGCGGTTGACCTCGCCCGCCAGTTCGAAAAGCACCGCCACCGCCTCCGGGGTGTTGATGTCTTCGTTCATCGCCTTGCGGAAGGCCGCGGCGGCCGGCTGCGCCCAGTCGACCCCGGCGACGGGCGCGGCTTCCACCCCGTCCAGCGCGGTGTACAGGCGCTTGAGCGCGTTGCGGGCGTCGTCGAGGTTGGCGTCGCTGAAATTGAAGGGACTGCGGTAGTGGGTGCGCAGCATCAGGAAGCGGATGGTCTCGCCGTCGTAGCGGCGCAGCACGTCGCGGATAGTGAAGAAATTGCCCAGCGACTTGGACATCTTCTCGTTGTCGACATTGAGGAAGCCGTTGTGCATCCAGTAATTGGCGTAGGGCTTGCCGCTGGCGCCCTCGCTCTGCGCGATCTCGTTCTCGTGGTGCGGGAATTGCAGGTCGAGCCCGCCGCCGTGGATGTCGAACTGCTCGCCGAGCAGCGCGCAGCTCATCGCCGAGCACTCGATGTGCCAACCCGGACGTCCCGTGCCGAAAACGCTGGGCCACTTGGCGTCGTCCGGTTCGGACTCCTTGGCCGACTTCCACAGGACGAAGTCCAGCGGATCCTCCTTGTCGCCCTGCACCGCCACGCGCTCGCCGGCGCGGAGCTGGTCCAGGCTCTTGCCGGACAGCTTGCCGTAGCCCGGGAACTTGCGCACGGCGAAGTTCACGTCGCCGCCGGCCGACCGGTAGGCCAGGCCCTTGGCTTCCAGCGCGGAGATCAGGGAGAGCATCTTCGGGACGTGCTCGGTGGCCCGTGGCTCGAATGTCGGCGGCTCGATGCCCAGCGCCGCGGCGTCCTCGTGCATGGCGGCGGTCATCTCGTCGGTCAGGCTGCGGATGGGGATGCCGCGCTCCAGCGCGCGCTTGATGATCTTGTCGTCGATGTCGGTGACGTTGCGGACATAAGTGACCCCGTACCCCAGCTCGCGCAGCCACCGGTAGACCACGTCGAACGTCGTCATCGAGCGCGCATGGCCGACATGGCAGTAGTCGTAGACGGTCATGCCGCAGACGTACATGCGCACATGCCGGGGGTCGATCGGCGTGAAGGTCTCGACGCTTCGTGAAAGCGAATTGAAAAGTCGCAATGTCATGGGGAAGACACAAGGAGAGGACGACCCGCGCGGCGCGCACGGGCGGGGGTCTGGAGCGGGGCGCACGCGGGGACGACGCCGGCCGGCATGCGGTTACTTCGAAGGTGCTGGGCAGCGCGGGATGGGCGCCGGGCCGGTCGCGAGGAGAAAAAAAGGGGGCTGAACTACAATGGATTTCAGTATAGCGGCGGCCATGCCCACGGGCAGCGCGCCGCGCCGCGGGCCCGCGAAGACAAGGCCCGCCCCGGCCTGCCGAAGGCCCCGCCCGAGACTTTCGACTCCCCGATGACTCGTTCACCCATCGCCGCCTTGACCCTTGCCGCGGGCCTGCTGTGCCTTCTTCCCGCGGTGGCTTCCTCCGCGGAAGAAAAACCGGCGGCAGTCAGTTTTTCCGCCGCATCCCGGCTCGCCGACGCCGGCCAGACCGAGCAGGCGCTGCGCCTGGTCGAAACCGCGCTGAAAACCCGCCCCCGCGACCCGCAATGGCGCTTCCTGCAAGGCACGCTGCTGTCGCGCGGCCAGCGCACCGACGAAGCCATCGCCGTCTTCACCGCGCTGACCGAGGACTATCCCAACCTGCCGGAGCCGCACAACAACCTGGCCGTCTTGCTGGCCGCCAAGGGTCAGACCTCCCAAGCCCGGGCGGAGCTCGAAGCGGCGCTGCGGGCCGATCCGGCCTACGCCACCGCGCATGAAAACCTCGGCGACCTGCAACTGCGCATCGGCCTGGAATCCTACGAGCGCGCGCTGGCGGCCGGGGGCGACGCCGCTTCCCTGAACCGCAGGATCAAGCTGCTGCGGCAATGGCTGCAAGAAGGCTCCGCCGCCGCCGCCCCGCCGCCTTCCGGCAAACGCTGACCGCCGCCCCGCGCGGCCGTCTCCCTCAACCCTCCCATCCACGGCCCACACACCTAGCTTCCATGAACCGATTCAACCGACTCCTCCACCGATTAACCGTCACCGGCGTCGTACTGGGCGCCGCCTTCGCCGGCACTGCCGCCTGGGCCCAGCAGAAAGTCAAGCTGGCCACGACGATGGGCGACATCGTGATCGAACTGGACGCCGCCAAGGCGCCCAAGACCGTCGAGAACTTCGTGGCCTACGTGAAGTCGGGCCACTACAACGGCACGGTCTTCCACCGCGTCATGGACAACTTCATGATCCAGGGCGGCGGCTTCGACGCCGGCATGGTCCAGAAACCGACCAACCCGCCCATCGCGCTGGAAAGCCGCAACGGTTTGAAAAACGACCGCGGCACCGTCGCCATGGCCCGCACCGGCATCCCCGATTCGGCCACTTCGCAGTTCTTCATCAACCTCAAGAACAACGACTTCCTGAATGCCAACCCCTCGCCGGAGCCCAACGGCTACGCGGTGTTCGGCAAAGTGGTCAGCGGCATGGAGGTGGTCGACAAGATCCGCGCCGTGCCCACCGGCAACAAGGCCGGCCACCAGAACGTGCCCTTGGAACCCGTCGTCATCAAATCCGCCACCCTGGAGAAATAACATGAGCCAACAACAAGTCGAGCTGCACACCAACCACGGCGTGATCCGGGTCGAACTGGACGCCGAGAAAGCCCCCGAGTCCGTCCGCAATTTCCTGGCCTACGTGGAAAAGGGCCATTACGACGGCACGGTGTTCCACCGCGTCATCAAAGGATTCATGATCCAGGGCGGCGGCTTCGACGCCACGATGAAGCAAAAGCCCACCGAGGCGGCCATCCGCAACGAAGCCTCCAACGGCCTGAAGAACGCCCGCTACACCCTCGCGATGGCGCGGACTTCCGACCCCCACTCGGCCACCGCGCAGTTCTTCATCAACGCTGCCGACAACGACTTCCTGAACTTCAAGTCCGAGAGCCCATCGGGCTGGGGCTACGCGGTGTTCGGCAAGGTCGTCGACGGCACGCAGGTGGTCGACGCGATCGAGAAGGTGAAGACCGGCCGCAAGGGCTTCTACGACGACGTCCCGAACGAGGACGTGGTGATCGAAAAGGCCGTCCTGGTCTGACGATGAGCCAGGCACCGGCGCCGCTGCCGACCTTCTGGGAACTGCAGGCCGGACCGTCCTGGCGGACGATCGATTTCATCAGCGACCTCCACCTCGACCGTCGCTCGCCGCTGACTTTCGATGCCTTTTCCAGGCACTTGCTCGGCACCCCGGCGGACGCCATCTTCATCCTCGGCGACCTCTTCGACGCCTGGGTCGGCGACGACGCCCGCCACGAGGGTTTCGAGGCCGAATGCGCCGGCGTGCTGGCCGAGGCGGCCGCGCACCGCGCGGTGGCGTTCATGGCCGGCAACCGGGATTTCCTGGTCGGCGCCGGCATGCTGTCCGACTGCGGCATGCTGGGCCTGGCCGACCCGGCCGTGCTGGTCGCGTTCGGCCGGCGGCTGATGCTGTGCCACGGCGACGCGCTGTGCCTGTCCGACCGGCCTTACCAGGCCTTCCGGTCCGAGGTGCGCGACCCGGAATGGCAACGCCGCTTCCTGTCCCTGCCGCTGGCCCGGCGCCGCGAGATGGCCAGCCACATGCGGGCCGAAAGCCAGCGCCGGCACGCGCAGCAGCACGAAGCCGCGGCGGGTTACGAGGACGCCGACATCGACACGCCCACCGCGGTGGCATGGATGCACCAGGCCGGCACACCCGTCATGGTCCACGGCCACACGCACCGGCCGGGCAGCGAACCGATGGCGCCGGGCTTCGTGCGGCATGTGCTGAGCGACTGGGACCTGGACGGCCACCATGGCGCGCCGCGCGCCCAGGTCCTGCGGCTGACTGAACGAGGTTTCGAACGGCTCGGGCTGGAGCAGGCGTTGCGGCCCGAGCCTGCGGCCTCCGAAGCCCCGCCCCCTGCACCCGCCTGAGTGCGCGGCTGGACCATGCTTCGAGGCCTCTGGCGACGAGTCGGCGACTGGCGGCAAAACCGCGCGCTGGCCAGGCACGCCATCGACGACACGCTGTGGGGGTGGACGCTGACGCGCTACGCCTTCCTCCGCGAGCTGGCAGGCTCCGACCAGGACCGCCTGCGCCGCCTGTCCAGCTTGTTCCTGGCGAGCAAGGAATTCCACGGCGCCGGTGGTTTCACCGTGACCGACGAAGTCGCGGTGGCGGTGGCGGCCCAGGCCTGCCTGCCGGTGCTGAACCTTGATCTGAAGCTTTACGACGGCTTCGTCGGCATCGTCATGCACGCCGGGGAAGTGGCCGTCGAGCGCGAATACCTGGACGAGGACGGGGTGGTGCACCGCTACACCGACAGCCTGGCGGGCGAAGCGATGGACGGCGGCCCGATGATGCTCACCTGGCAGGCGCTGCTCGACGCCGAGGACGACTGCCGGGAGCAGCCCTACAACGTCGTGATCCACGAGTTCGCCCACGTGCTGGACATGCGCGAAGGGCTGTCCTCCCGGCTGGAAGGGCTGGGCGAGGCCTATGAGGCGTTCTGCGGGGAAGTCGACGCGGGCGCGGACGACACCTTGATCGACCCCTACGGCAGCGAGTCGACAGAGGAGTTTTTCGCCGTGGCGTGCGAGGCCTTCTTCACCGCCGGGCGGGCGATGCAGCGGGAATACCCGGCGCTGTACGGGTCGCTGCGGCGGTACTTCCGGCAGGACCCCGCGCAGCGTTCCAGCGCCTGAGGCCGCCCGCCCGACCTTGCGGGCGATGAACCACCGATAGCGCCGTTGGGCACAGCTCAGAAGCAAAAAGGGAGCCCTGAGGCTCCCTCTTTTATCTCAGCGCGGCGGATGCTGCCGCACCGGCCCAAGGCGGCGGTGTCACGCGGTAGCGGGCTCCGACTTCGGTTTGTCGCTCTTCTTGTTGGGCTGGATGTCCAGCACGGCCTTGCCCTCGGCGTCGATGTCCACCGTCAGCCGGCCACCGTCCACCAGGCTGCCGAAGAGCAGCTCGTCGGCCAGCGCGCGGCGGATGGTGTCCTGGATCAGGCGCTGCATCGGGCGGGCGCCCATCAGCGGGTCGAAGCCCTTGTCCGCCAGGTGCTTGCGCAAGGCGTCGGTGAAGGCCGCTTCGACCTTCTTCTCCGCGAGCTGGCTTTCCAGCTGCAGCAGGAACTTGTCGACCACGCGCATGATGATCTCCTGGTCGAGCGCGCGGAAGCTGACGATGGCGTCGAGGCGGTTGCGGAACTCCGGCGTGAACATGCGCTTGATGTCGCCCATCTCGTCGCCGGACTCGCGGGCCGTGGTGAAGCCGATGGTGGACTTGTTCATCGTCTCCGCGCCCGCGTTGGTCGTCATGATGATGATGACGTTGCGGAAGTCGGCCTTGCGCCCGTTGTTGTCGGTCAGCGTGCCGTGGTCCATGACCTGCAGCAGCACGTTGAAGACGTCGGGGTGCGCCTTCTCGATCTCGTCGAGCAGCAGCACGCAGTGCGGCTTCTTCGTGACCGCCTCGGTCAGCAGGCCGCCCTGGTCGAAGCCGACATAGCCCGGGGGCGCGCCGATCAGGCGGCTGACGGCGTGGCGCTCCATGTACTCGCTCATGTCGAAGCGGATCAGCTCGATGCCCAGGATGTAGGCCAGCTGGCGCGCCGCCTCGGTCTTGCCCACGCCGGTGGGGCCGCTGAAGAGGAAGGCGCCGATCGGCTTGTCCGGTTTGCCCAGGCCGGAGCGGGCCATCTTGATGGCCGACGCCAGGGCGTCGAGCGCGGGATCCTGGCCGAAGACCACGCTCTTGAGGTCGCGGTCCAGGCTCTTGAGCTTGGAGCGGTCGTCGCTGGAGACGCTGGCCGGCGGGATGCGGGCGATCTTCGCGACGATGTCCTCGACCTCGCTGCGGGTGATGGTCTTCTTCTGCTTGCTCTTGGGCAGGATGCGCTGCGCGGCGCCCGCCTCGTCGATCACGTCGATCGCCTTGTCGGGCAGATGGCGGTCGTTGATGAACTTGGCGGACAGCTCGGCCGCCGCCTGCAGCGCGCCGATCGCGTACTTGACGCTGTGGTGTTCCTCGAAGCGGGACTTCAGGCCTTTGAGGATCTCGACGGTCTGCTCGACGGAAGGCTCCGCCACGTCCACCTTCTGGAAGCGGCGGGACAGCGCGGCGTCCTTCTCGAAGATGCCGCGGTATTCGGTGAAGGTCGTCGCGCCGATGCACTTCATCTGCCCCGAGCTCAGCGCGGGCTTGAGCAGGTTGCTCGCGTCCAGCGTGCCGCCGGAGGCCGCGCCGGCGCCGATCAGCGTGTGGATCTCGTCGATGAACAGCACCGCGTTGGACATCTCGCGCAGATGCTTCAGCACGCCCTTGAGACGCTGCTCGAAATCACCGCGGTACTTGGTGCCCGCCAGCAGCGCGCCCATGTCCAGGGAATAGACGGTGGCGTCGGCCAGCACCTCGGGCACGTCGCCCTGGGTGATGCGCCAGGCCAGGCCTTCCGCGATCGCGGTCTTGCCCACGCCGGCCTCGCCGACCAGCAAGGGGTTGTTCTTGCGCCGGCGGCACAGCACCTGGATCACGCGCTCGACTTCCATCTCGCGACCGATCAAGGGATCGATCTTGCCTTCCTTGGCCATGGTGTTGAGGTTCTGGGTGAACTGGTCCAGCGGCGAGCCCTTGCCCTCTCCCTCTTCCTTCTCGGCCTGGGCTTCCGAGGCGCCGTCGCTCGGCTTGGCCGGCTCGGGCGGGTCGCTCTTCTTGATGCCGTGGGCGATGAAGTTCACCACGTCGAGGCGCGTCACCCCTTGCTGGTGGAGGTAATAGACCGCGTGCGAATCCTTCTCGCCGAAGATCGCCACCAGCACGTTGGCGCCGGTGACCTCCTTCTTGCCGCTGCCGGTGGACTGCACGTGCATGATCGCGCGCTGGATCACGCGCTGGAACCCCAGCGTCGGCTGCGTGTCGACCTCGTCGTTGCCGCCGACCGTGGGCGTGTTCTCCTTGATGAACTGCGTCAGGCTCTTGCGCAGGTCGTCGAGGTTGGCGGAGCATGCGCGCAGCACCTCCGCGGCCGACGGGTTGTCGAGCAGCGCCATCAGCAAGTGCTCGACGGTGATGAATTCATGCCGCTGCTGGCGGGCCTCCACGAAGGCCATGTGCAGGCTGACTTCAAGTTCTTGGGCGATCATGCGGCCTCCATAATGCATTGCAACGGGTGACCGCCGCGGCGCGCGGCGGACGAAACCAACTCCACTTTCGTGGCAGCCACATCCTTCGAGAAAACGCCGCAGACGCCGCGCCCTTCGTGGTGGATCTTGAGCATGATCTGAGTGGCCGCCTCGAGATCAAGCTTGAAATACTCCTGCAGCACCATCACGACGAATTCCATCGGCGTGTAGTCGTCGTTGAGCAGGACCACCTGGTACATCGGTGGGGGCTCGACGCGCGCCGTCTGGCGCTCGGCCACGACGGAACCCTGGCCGTCATCGGGCTGGGAATCAGGGGGCTTGGAGCCCGGGAGATCGGGAGGTTGGGATGCGGCGGAAAACATGAATTCATTCTATCGACTCGGTTCGGCGCGTGTGTCGCTGCAACGCATATTGCGCCCACTTCACCGACTGCAAGGCCACGATCACCGGATGCGGAACCTTCTTTTTCCGGCTACCGGCCTGCCACAGGGTAAAACCCTTTCACAACCCACCCGGAAAACCGGCCAAATTTCCCATACGCGCCTGTCTTGACACTGTCCAAACCGAGCATGAGAATCAGTTTTCTGTTATTTGGGGAGACAAGAATGGCACAAGGAACAGTCAAATGGTTCAACGACGCCAAGGGTTTCGGCTTCATTGAACCGGCGGGAGGCGGCGAAGACATATTTGCCCATTTCTCATCCATCCAGATGGAAGGGTTCCGCACCCTCAAGCAAGGCAGCCGGGTGTCGTACGACGTCGTCGTCGGCCCCAAGGGCCAGTTGGCGCAGAACATCACGCCGCTCGGCAGTGACGCCGTCCCCGGCAAGGTGCTGCATGCCGCCGAAGCATCAGAGGTCGTTCATGCCGGCCGGGAGCCCGTGAGCCTCTGAGCCGCGCGCCCCGGCACCGCGCCCTGCGGTGCCGGACAATGATTCCTCGCGCCTCTAGCGCCGCCGCCTGAGGTTTCAAAGGGCGAGCGGCCACCGGGCACGCCCTTTGCCCAAGCGCGGCATGCCTCGACCCTGCCGCTCCGCGAGCTTCCGCCGCATCCGCATCCCTTGCCTTCGACGCCCACCGCGCGTTCCCGCGCGATGAGCCGGGCCTCCACCGTCACCGACGCCGCCCTGCGCCGCACATTGAAGGAGACCTTCGGCGTTCGCCAGCTGCGCCCGGGCCAGCGAGAAGTGATCGAACGCACCCTGGCCGGACAGGACACCCTGGCCATCATGCCCACCGGCTCGGGCAAATCGCTTTGTTTCCAGTTGCCGGCCTTGCACTTGCGGAGCGGCCTGACCCTGGTCGTGTCGCCCTTAATCGCCCTCATGCAGGACCAGGTTGCCAAGCTCGGGGCGGCCGGCGTGGCGGCAGAGCAACTCCACAGCGGCCTGTTGGCCAGCGAGCAGGCCGAAGCGTTGCGGCGCCTGGGCGAAGGAAGGGGTGGCGGCCTGGTCTTCACGACGCCGGAGCGCCTGGAAGACGCTGAGTTCATGGCGCTGCTGAAAGCCCGGGGCGTGGCGCTTTTCGTCGTGGACGAGGCGCACTGCATCTCGCAGTGGGGACATGATTTCCGGCCCGCTTTCCTGCTGTTGAAGCAGGCGCTCGGGCGGCTCGGCTCGCCACCGGTGCTGGCTTTGACGGCGACGGCGCCGCAGGACGTCGCCGACGACATCCGCCTGCAGCTCGGCCGGCCTTCGATGCACACCGTGCAGACCGGCATGTTCAGACCCAACCTGCGGCTGCAGGTGGTCCAGTGCGTGCGGGACGGGGAAAAACTCGACCACGTCCGGCAGGCCCTGGCGGAAATGGACGGCCCCGGCATCGTCTACACCGCCACAGTCAAAGCCTGCGTCGAGCTGCACGGCGAATTGCTGGCCGCCGGCGAATCGGCGACCCGCTACCACGGCCGCCTGCCGCGGGCGGAGCGGCTGGCCAACCAATCGCGCTTCATGGAGGGCCAGGCCCGGGTGATGGTGGCGACCGGCGCCTTCGGGATGGGGATCGACAAGTCCGACCTGCGCTTCGTGCTTCATTACCAGACGCCCGGCAGCCCCGACATGTATTACCAGGAGGCGGGCCGCGCCGGGCGCGACGGCCAACCCTCCGATTGCCGGCTGCTCTACGACCACCGCGACCGCCAGGTGCAGCGTTTCCTGATCGCCAGGCGCCGCCCCACCGCGGACGAGCTCGCGCGCTTGCATGCCCTGCTGGCCGGGCGGGCACAGCCGGTCGCCGCGGCCGCGCTGGCCGAAGACGCGCCCGATTGGCCGGCCGGGCACTTCCGGGCCCTGCTTCAGGTGCTGCGCCAGGCCGGCCTGGCCCGGATGGACCGGCGGGGGCTGTGGCGGGCGGCCGCGCCGGGCGAGCTGGCGCAATCGCCCGTCTATGAGCGCCTCGCCCAGGCCGAGCAGGAACGCTTCGAACGCGAGCGGCAGTCTTTGGAAAAGATGGTCGCCTATGCGCAGACGGGGCGGTGCCGCTGGCGCACGCTGCTCGATTATTTCGAGGAGCCGCTGCCGTTCGGGGACGGGCCTTGCGGTCGTTGCGACAACTGCCTGCGGCCGGCGGTGGCCGAGCCTGCCCACGCCGGCGCCCCGGCCGTTGCGCCACCCCCACCCCCGCCGCAGCCCCGCTGGCGGCCCGGCGACAGCGTGAAGGTGCCGCGGCACGGCGCCGGCACCGTCGAGGAGGCGACCGGCGAAGAAGTGGCGGTGCGCTTCCCCGACGGGGCGTTGCGGCGTTTCCTGCCGGAACGGGTCAAGGACGGCGCGCCACGCGGGTGAGCGGCGCCCGCCCATGGGGCGGCCGTCCCGCGGGGCGCTTCAATGCACCGGGGCCGACACCGCCGGGCCGCCGGGGGTCAGCACCACCTTGCGGCAGTCTTCCTGCTTCTGGTCGAAGACCTGGTAGCCCCTGACCGCGTCGTCCAGCGCCAGGTGGTGGCTGACGATGGCCTCGGGTCTGAGCTTGCCGTTGCCGATCATCTCCAGCAGTTCGGGCATGAAGCGCTGCACATGGGTCTGGCCCATGCGGAAGGTCAGGCCTTTGTCGAAGGCGTCGCCCAGCAGGAAGCCGTGGATGAAACCCGCGTAGACCCCGGGGATGCTGACCACCCCGCCGCGGCGTGTCGCGGCCATGGCCTGACGCAGCACGCTGCCGCTTGAGCCTTCCAGCTTCAGCGTGGTCATCACCGTTTCCAGCGTGCTGCCCTTGCCTTCGAAGCCCACCGCGTCGATCGACGCGTCCACGCCGCGGAACTGGGTCGCTTCGATGATGGCCTGGGCGGGGTCGTCCACGCTGTCGAAATTGATCGTGTGCACGTCGTAGGTGTCCCGGGCGAACTTCAGCCGGTAGTCGTGGTGGTCCACCATGAAGATGCGCTGGACGCCCAGCATGCGTGCGCAGGCGGCGGCCATCAGGCCCACCGGGCCGGCGCCGAAGATGGCCAGCGTGCTGCCCGGCCCCACCTCGGCGTTGAGCACCGCCTGGTAGCCGGTGGGCAGGATGTCCGACAGGAAAAGCACTTGCGCGTCGCCGAGCGCGTCGGGGATGGGCAGCGGCCCGGTGTTGGCCATCGGCACCCGCACGTACTCGGCTTGGCCGCCGGCCAGGCCGCCGTAGAGGTGGGTGTAGCCGAACATCGCGGCCCCGGGGCGGGCATCCTTCTTGTTCAGGATGGCGCCCCTGCCGTCGTTGGTCGATTCGCAGGCGGCGAACAAGCTGCGCTCGCAGAAATAGCAGCCCCCGCAGGCCACGATGAAGGGCACGACCACGCGGTCGCCGCGCTTGACGCGGGTCACTTCGGGGCCCGTTTCCTCGACGATGCCCATGAATTCATGGCCGAGCACGTCGCCTTGTTTCATGCCGGGCACCTTGCCGCGGTACAGGTGCAGGTCGGAGCCGCAGATCGCGGTGGCGGTCACCCGCAGCAGGATGTCCTGCGGATGCTCGATGCGAGGGTCGGGCACGTTGTCGACGCGGACGTCCTTGGTGCCGTGGTAGGTCAATGCGCGCATGATTTTCCCTTTCGGCGTCCGCCGATCGATGGATGGGTTGAGGGGTGGCCCGCTTCGCGCGGGCCGGTGGGTCGCGGCGCCGGTCAGGTGATCAAGGCGATGAGGATGATGATCGGGATGGGGATGCCCAGCAGGTAGAGCAGGATGGAGCGCATGTGGATTCCTTCCGGGGTGGTGGTGTGGGACGGGCGGCGTGGGAAGACGATCAGAGGTCGCGCCGTCGCCCGCCCCAGATGGCGGTCACGCTGGCGACGAAGGCCCCGATCAGCAGGGAAATGAACAGCCACAGCGCGGCATAAGAGGAGACTTTGCGGGCGTGGTCCGCGGCCTCTTTCGCCCGGTCGCGCATCGCCCGGCGGCCCTCGCTGAGCGAGCCGTAACTGTCGCGCACGCGTTTTTCCGCATCGGCGGCGCTCGCTCCGGTGCGCTGCGAAACCAGTTCGGCGGCATGCCGCGCGTCGGTGTCGGGCAAACCGCCCGCCAGCAAAGCCTGGCTCAGGATGCGGGACACGGCGGCCGCCTCCCCGCCACCGGTGCTCGTGGATGAGGAAGACCCGGTCGGCGCCGGCCGGAACAATCCGTCCACTTCATAGTCGAGCGTTGGCGCGGCGGGCGTGCCCACCGCGCTTTCGAGGACGTCGCCCGCCAACGACGCCCCCAGGCGCGTGGCGCTGCCCACCAGGCCTGCGGCGGCCGCTCCCAGCAAAGCGGCGGTCGACAGCGTGGCGATGGCCCAGGCGAGGAAACCGTGGGCCGTGTCGCGGAAATAAACCTCGTCGAACTCGACGGAAATCCAGCGCGAGCGCAGCCGCCCGGACAGGTAGCCGCCGAGTCCGGCGGCCACCACTTGGGAAAACGTGGTCCATGCGATGGCCGACACCCCGAAAGCGCCGGCGGACAGGCCGTCCCGGGCCCAGGGCGACGCCGCGGCCAAGCCCAGGCCGGCGCCCAACAGAAGCAGGATGAGGGACACCGAGGCGCAAGCCGCGGCGCCGGCAAGCACGGCACCCCATGAAACCGCGCCGCCTGCTCGGACCTTCAAGGCGTCGTCCGAACTCGCGGCGCGGGCGGGCGACAGGAACCCGGGCTGGCGGAAGCTTTCGATCGCTGCGTCGTTGAGCATGGTCGGGCGGTGAAGTGGTGGACGGTGCACCGGCATCAAAGGCAAGGGGGATGCCCAGCGGCGACCGCTCCCGCGCTCAACGACGCGACCTCACCACATGGCCGTCGAGCGGACCTGCGGCAAAGCGTGGCCGGCACCCTGGCGCGGCCGTTCGCACCAGTGCGCCAGGCGGGACATGACCCAGGCCACGTCCAGGGGCTTGCGCCAGATCTCGCTGAAGCCGGTGCCTTCGATGAAAAAGTCGCTTTCAGCTGTCACCGCGATCGCCGGGAGGTCTCGGTAAGCCGGCAGCTTGCGCAGCCGCACCAGCAGGTCGGGGCCCTGGCAGTCCGGCAGGCGCACGTCCAGCAACAGCAACGACGGTCGCATGCGGGGCGCGATGCGCAGCGCCTCTTCGCCGCTCATGGCCGACACCAGCCGGGGACCGGCCAGCCTCTCGAACAACATCTCCATCAGGAAGATATTGACCGACTGGTCCTCGACGTAAAGCACCAGGCCGTCAGGGGACGAATCGAAATCGGAATCCATGTTTTCTCCCGGAATGGCAATGAGACAAGACAGGGCAATCGGCTTGCCCGGCCCAATACCCATGCCCTGATGCTCGGTAACCGGCCGTTCCGGGGAAGAACTTGCCGCAAGCTTGACCCCCAGGTGCTCCCGAAGCGCGCACGAGGGCCCAGGCACGCCCTTTGCTGCGCGGGCGGGGCTGTCTTTCCCGTCCCTCACCAAACGTCAACCACACACGAACCGCCGATAAGGCCACCCTTCCATGAACCACTACTACAACCCCATGCGCACCACTTTCTGCATCGCCGCCAGCGCCGTCTTGTCGCTGGCCATCCTGTCCGGCTGCGACCGCCGCGCGGCCGAGCCGCCGGCCCCGACGTCCAACGGCAGCGCGGGAACGCCGCCGGCCACCGCGGTGCCGGACGCGACCCCATCGACCACGCCCACCCTGCCTGCGACGCCGCCGGCGGCCGACTCGGCCGCCAGCGCGTCTGCCGCGGTGCCCCCCGCCTCCGCCGCCAGCCAGTGACGCCGTGCCGCCCCTGATCTCCGACGCCTGGGCGCTGCTGCGGGACACCGTGTCCGCCTGGATCGACGACTACGCGCCCAGCATGGGCGCGGCGTTGGCGTTCTACACGCTCTTTTCGGCGGCCCCGCTGCTGCTGATCGTGATCTCGGTGGCCGGCCTGCTCTTCGGCGAGCAGGCTGCGCGCGGCGAGATCATGGACCAGCTCTCCTCCCTCGTCGGCCCCGACAGCGCGCGCACCGTGCAGGCGATGCTCGAGGGCTTGAACCACCCCGAAGCCGGCGCTTACGGCACCTTGATCGGCCTGGGCACGCTGTTGATCGGCGCCACCACGGTGTTCGGCGAATTGCAGAACGCCATGGACCGCATCTGGCGCGTGCCGGACCGGCCCAAGGGCGGCGGCATCTGGCCGCTGGTGAAGTCGCGGCTGCTGTCGGCCGGCATGGTGCTGGGCATCGGCTTCCTGCTGATGGTGTCGTTGGTCGTCAGCGCCGCGCTGGCCGCGCTCAGCAAGTGGTGGACGCCATGGTTCGGCGAGCTGTCCTGGGTCGCCAACCTGGTGGACAGCCTGGTCAGCTTCGGCTTCATGACCGCCATCTTCGCGATGATCTACAAGTGGATGCCCAAGGTCAGGATCGCCTGGCGCGACGTGCTGACCGGCGCCGCCTTGACCTCCATCCTCTTCACCCTGGGCAAGCTGCTGATCGGGCTGTACATCGGCCGCAGTGGCGTGGCCTCGCCTTTCGGCGCGGCCGCCTCGCTCGTGGTGCTGCTGCTGTGGGTCTACTACTCGGCGCAGATCTTCCTGCTCGGCACCGAGTTCACCTGGATCTACGCGCACCGCCATGGCTCGCTGAAGGGCCAGACCGCGGCGGCGAAGCAGGTCCCGTCCACGTCGCCTCTGGCGGCGCCGACCTGAAGCGGCGGGAACACAGGCATAAAAAAAGAAGCCTCCTGACGGAGGCTTCTTTTGTTCGCCCTTGTCTTTTCTTTCCGCAGGCACTCGCTCAGTTGCGGTCCTGGCGGGCTTGACGGGGGGTGCCGTCCGAGTTGTAGGTGGAGCCACCGCTGTTGGCCGAGTTGCCCATCGTGCTGCCCGTGCCGGTGCTGCTGGTGCTTCCCGTGCCGCTGTTGTACGTGCTGCCGGTGCCGCTGGTGCCGCTGGTGCCGCTGGTGCTGCCACTGTTGTACGTGCTGCCGGTACCGGTGCCGGTGCTGGACGCGTTCGGGTTGGTGCTGGTCGACGGAGACGGGCTGTTGGTGCCGTTGGCGCTGCTGTTGCCGTCCGCGGCGGCACCGCCGGTGCCGCTGGACTGGGCGTAGGCCAGGCTGCTGGCGACGGCGACGCAGGCGGCCGCGATGGCCAATTTGTGGTTCATGAATTTGCTCATGGATATCTCCTTCTGGACATGGTGGTGAAGTTGAGGGAAGAGGCGCCCGCCGGTCCCGCAAACCTGCCGATCCATTCATGCATCGCATCGATCGATTCGGCGGTGGGGCGCGGCCGGACACCGTCCCCCGTTTTGGCAAGCGCTGTGCCCGCGCCCCGTGCCCATCGGTCCAAGGCCGCCCCTTCGTCGTCTACCCCGGATTCCCTCGTGTCGGCCGTGTCCACCCGATTGCCGGGAAGAGCTGCGGCAAGAAGTTCCGGCGCGCCGCCATCCCTTCGCGCCGCATCTCCGGCACGCCGGCGCTGGCCGACAACTCTGCGGCACGCGGATTGCCATGCACAGTCATCGGCCCGTCGGGCCGAAGAACCCAGGTCAACAAACATCAAGGAGCAATTCAAATGATCAATTTCATTGTCTGGTTGGTTGTCGGTGGCGTCATCGGATGGGTCGCAAGCATGATCATGAGGACGGACGCCCAACAAGGTGTCTTCCTCAACATCGTCGTCGGCATCATCGGCGCCGCACTGGGCGGCTGGTTGATTTCGCCCCTCGTCGGCGTGGCCAGCATCAATGACGGCGCGTTCAGCGTCGGCGCCTTGGTGGTTTCGCTGGTGGGCGCGCTCATCCTGCTGGCCATCGTCAACCTGTTCCGCCGCGGCTCGGCGCGTTGACAGCGGCGCAGGACGGCCATTCATCCACTTCCCCAGAGGAACCCACCATGAGCACAACCTCCCTCGAAAAGCCCGGCACCGACCTGCCCTTCCCTTCGAACGACGCCGGCGTGAAACCCGCCGTCGCCGCATCGGAGAAGAAGGACGACGTGCTGGAGCGCGTGGTGCAAAGCGCGCACAAGACCATCGACCGGCTGGCCGACACGGCGGCGCCCCACGTGCAAAAACTGCAGGAGCAAGTCTCCAGCGCCTGCGAAGCGTGGGACGGGCAGGCGTCGAACCTGCGCGCCAAGGGCGAGGAAGCGGCTGAAAGCCTGCGTGGCACCGTCCGCGACAACCCGCTGGTCGCGGTCGGCGCGGCGTTCGCGCTGGGCATGCTGCTGGCCCGACTGGCTCGCTGACGGCATGGCCGCACCTTCCTCGGCCGCCGATGGCGGCCCGGTGGACGACGCTGGCGGGGCGGACCCCCAAGCGCAGTCGCTGCTCGGCGCGGTCAAAGGCCTGTGGCGCGAACTGCCCGGCCTCGTCAGCGACCGCGTCGAGCTGCTCTCGCTGGAGCTGCGCCGCGCCGGCACCGCACTGCTGCAGATCGTGGTGCTGGTCCTGGCGGCGGCCATCCTGGGTGTCACCGCCTGGATGCTGCTGAGCGTCGGCGTGGCCGTTCTGCTGGTCATCGGCTTCAACCTGCCGTGGTGGGTGGCGCTGCTGGTCGTCCTGGCCGCCAATCTGCTGTCGGCCTGGTGGGCGATCGGCCGCGTCAAGGTCTTGCTGCCCCTGCTCCAGTTGCCGGCGACCCGGCGGCGCCTCATGTTCAGCCCTTCAACCGAGCCGAATGCCGGGGCCGCTCCCCAACCGCCGTTCCCCGAGGCCCACCCCACGCCCGCCCAGGCCGCCCAGCCATGACGACGAACCCGCCATCCCTCGCCCCGACGCCGGCCCAGCTGCAGGCGTCCGGCCGGCTCGCGCAAGGCCATCCGTCCAAGGCCGGCCTCGCCGACCTGGACGAACGCATCCTCGCCGTCGAGCAACGCCTCATCCTTCGCGAAGAAAACCTCCACCGCCGCCTGCGCGCGCTCACTGAACGAGTCGAACGCGCCACGCAGCCGCGCAAACTGGCAGTGCCCATCCTGGGTGCCGTCCTGGCCGGCGTGTCGGCGTGGTGGATGGTCCGCCGCTTCCTGCCGCCGCCGCCGGCGGACTCCTCCGGACCCGGCCCCGCCGCCTGCGAAGCCGAGCCGGAAACCTCCTGGGTCCGGATGATCGGCCTGGGGTGGCCGCTGCTGCCGCAGTCGTGGCGTTCGCGCGTCGATCCGACCGTCGCCAGCCTGGCCATGGGCGTGGGCCTGCCCTTGGCCGACCGGCTGTGGCGGCGCCTGCGGCGGCGACGCCGCGCCGTGCAGGCGCGCCGCAGGCAGCGGGACGACGGCCTGGCGAGGTCCGAAGCCACCGGGCAGCCCACCACGCAACCCACCATCCAACCCATCCCCACGGACTGACAGCCCGGGACGGAGCGTACCGGGGTGTTCCAGGGTGGTCTGCCCAAGGGCCGCCCAACGTTCAACCGTCGGTCGTGCCGATGGAGATCGAGCCCAGGCCCGCTGCACTGCCGGACGGGTCGCCGCTCGGCGTCTGCCCGGCGGATGGTGACTGCGTGCCCCCTGAGCCGGTGCGGGCCTCGGTGCTTTGCACGCGTCGGCCCTCCCGCCAGGCGGAAAACTCATCCGGGAAACTTTTGCGCTGGTGCTGCCGGTAAGCCTGGTAGTCGTCGTCGAAGGACCGCAGCTGCTCGCCGCGCCAGCGCTGGTAGTCCGGGTCGAAAGACGGCTGGCCGGCCAATCCGGTGGGCCGCTCGGGCGGGCGCGTGTCCTCGCGCTCCAGCGGGCCGGGCCGGGCGGGTGTCAGCCGCGGCTCGAAGCCGTACCCGCCGTAGCTGCCTGAGTAGCCGGTGCCATAGCCGCGGCCATAGCCTCCGCGCGCGAACGAGCCTTCGGAAACGCCGCCGCGCTGCCGGCCGTCGTAGTAGTCGTCGGGTTGGCCGCGCGTGTCCGGCCGGCCGCCGTCCCAGCCGGCCTGTCGGCCGGCGGGCGCGCCGTACGCTGGTTGCTGGGAGGGGTGGCCGCCGCGCTGCGCGTCGTCGGTGGGTCTGGACATGGTGGGGCTCCTTTCTTCCTTCATATGGCGGCCGCAAGAGGTCGTCGCGCCGCCTGTAGCGCGGCAAGCCCCATACCAGGCGCTTCAGGAGGCCGCGGGCGGCTGACCTCTTCTCGCACCTCTTTTCAGGACGGCGCGCAGGTAGAGCGGTTCCACCACCAGCGTCACCGCAAACACTATCGGCAGGCTCGGCACCGGCGGCAGCCTCACCGCCCGGCGCTGCCCCAGGCGGACCTCATCGCGGGGCGGCGCAACGGCCGCCCCCGGGCCGGGCGCGGGAAGCCGGGGAAAAAATTGCGGTAAATCCGCGCCGGGGACGCGGCCCGCGGCCCGTCCGCGGCCGACGCCGCAGTCGACGCCCCTCTCCCCACGGGCATGCCGGCTGCCCCATGGTCCGCGCGGGACACGGGTTCCGCCTTGGCTTTTTTCCAAAGGAGAACTCGATGGAACACATCAACACCCCCCGCACCCACGCGTCGAAGTCGGCGGCTTCGGTGGCGGGCATCGTCGCCCTGGTGCTGCTGGTGGTCGGCGGTTTGAACTGGGCACTCGTCGGCCTCTTCAACGTCGACCTGGTCGCTTCGCTGCTCGGGCCGCTGAGCACGGCGTCGCGCATCGTCTACGTGGTCGTCGGCGCCGCGGCGGTCTATGCGCTGACGCTCTTCCCGCGCCTGTCGCACCCCGACTGACAACGGCGAGAAACACGGGCGGAACGAGGAAGAAACCATGAAAAGAACAACGATCCCCATCGGATCCGGACGCGCGCGGCGGATGCCCCGCGACGCCCGTCCGCGAGGCGGCGGCCTGTCGACCGCCGGCCGGCGATGACCGCGGCTCGCCGCGCCCGCCGGGTGCTGGGCGGCCTGGCCGCGGCGCTGCTGTTGGCCGTCCTGGTCGGCGAGGTCATGGGCTGGCCCTTCCTGCGCCAGCCGCTGCAGCAGGCCGTCGCCCGCGGCGGCGGGGTGCCGGTGGACCTCCAGGGCCGCTTCCGGCTGCACCTGCTGTGGCGGCCCAGGCTGGAAGTGGAGCAGCTGCGCGTTGCCGCGGTCGACGGTTTCCAGGTGCCTTACCTGGTGGACGCGCAGGGCCTGTCGCTGGCCTGGCGCTGGCGCGACCTGTGGCGGTGGCGGCATGGCGAGGCCCTGCGTGTCCAGAAACTCCACGCGACGGCGCTGAAGGCGCACCTCGTGCGGGCGGCGGATGGACGCGCCACCTGGCAGCTCGGCGCGCCGCGGCAGCCCAGGCCGGCGGACGAGGAGAAAGCGAAACTCGACCTGCCGCGCTTCGGCTCCCTCACCGTGGAGAACGGCCACGTCATCGTGCGCGACCGCCTGCTGGACGTGGACATGGACGTGCGCGTCGAAGGGCGCGAAGGCGATTCGCTGCAGGACGGCGCCACCGCGGGCTACGAAGCCCGGTTGATCGGCCGCTACAAGGCCATGCCGCTGAAGCTCGAAGTCGTCGCCGGCAGCACCCTGCCCCTGCTCCAGGACCCGGAAGGCACCGGGCCGGAGCTGCCCTGGGTGGTGTTGCGTGTCGAGGGCAGCATGGGCACGTCCAGCCTGCTGTTCGACGGGCGGGCCGCGGCGTTGATGGGCGACTCCAAGCTGACGGGGCAGATCCGTTTCAAAGGCTCGTCCCTGGCCGACGTCGGCGACCCGCTGGGCGTGACCCTGCCGCACACGCCGCCCTTCGAGCTGCGGGGGCAACTGATGCATGAAGCCAATGTGTGGCACCTCAAGGCCGACCGCGCGGCCATCGGCACCAGCCAACTCGCCGGCGAGCTTCGCTACGACAGCGGCGGCGCCCCGCCGGTGCTCAGCGGCAAGGTGATGGGCCCGAAGCTGGCTTTCGCCGACCTCGGCCCGGCGATCGGTGCCCCGGCACCGGCCCGGGCGGCGCCTTCCGCGCCGCAGGGCAAGTTGCTGCCGGCGCGGCGCTTCGACATCCCTTCGCTGCGCGCGATGGACGCCGACGTGCATTTCGCCGTCGACGAGCTGGATTTCGGCACCGGCGCGATGGAACCGCTGCGCCAGTTGCGCACCCGCGTGCGCCTGGACCGGGGCGTGCTCCGGCTGGAGGACCTGCAGGCTTCGGTGGCGGGCGGGCGGGTCAAGGGCCTGACCCAGCTCGACGGCACCCGGGACCCGGCCCGCTGGCAAGCCGAGATGAAGTTCGCGGACATCGACATGGCGGGTTGGCTGCGCGGGGTGCGGTCGGAACAGGGCCGCGAGCAGGCCCCGAAAGCGACCCAGTCGGCGGCGCTCAAGAAGCAGCGCCAGCAGGCACGCGAAGGCGGCGACCAACCGGTGCTGGCCTACCTGACGGGCGCGCTCAGCGGCGACTTCCAGGTCAAGGGCGCGGGCAGCTCGACCGCAGAGATCCTCGGCTCGCTCGACGGCCGGGCCCACCTGATGCTGCGCGACGGCACCCTGTCGCACCTGGCCACCGAGGCGCTCGGCCTGGACGTGGCCCAGGCGCTGGGCGTGCTCGTCCGCGGCGACCAGCCCCTGCCGCTGCGTTGCGCCCGCCTGGACCTGGCGCTGGACTCCGGCATCGTCGAACCGCGGCTGGCGGTGATCGACAACAAGGACAGCACGGTGTTCATCAACGGCAAGGTCAATCTCAAGGACGAATCACTGGCGCTGCGGGCCGTCACGCGGCCGAAGGACTGGTCGCCCCTGTCGCTGCGCACACCGATCACCGTGGGGGGCACCTTCGCCTCGCCCTCGGTCGGCATCGAACCGAAGCGGCTGGCCGGCCGGGTGTTGGGCGCGCTCGCGCTCGGTGCAGTCGCTGGCCCCGCCGCGGCCATCATCCCGCTGGTGGAGCCCGGCAAAGGCAAGGACGCTGCCGATCCCTGCACGCAGGCCCTGCCGGCGCAGGCCGCGGCCTCCGCGCCCCAGAATCAGAATCCCAAGCCCTGAGGGCGTCGTCGCAGGAAAGGCCTACATCGACCGCGTGGCGACAGGGGCGGCGCCGGCGGCGGGCATGCCGTCGCCGATGGCTTCGACGGCCGCGCGCAGGCTGCGCGCCAGGCGCTCTTGCTCCTGCAGTTTCGGCAAGGTGGCGACGGCGAAAGCCCTCAGCGCCTCGTCCCTCGTGGAGCGCGCCGCTTGCTTGAAGAGCCCGACGGCTTTCTTGTGGCCGTCCACCGCGCGGTCCATGTAAAGGCGGTCGAACTCGGCCCCCGCCAGGCGGCCCATCCGCTCGTCCTGGCGCCGGCTCCGGCCCTCGGGCGCCGCGGGCAGCACCAGGTTTCTGCCGGCGGCGATGCGCCGCAAATCGGCGTCGACGAGGGCCTGTTCCCGCACGACGCGCTCGGCGAACTGCCTCACCTCGGCATGCGAGGCGCGCTGCCCCGCCAAGGCGCCCGTCGCCGCCTGGTTCAGGCCCGCCACCGCCGCCTTCCTGGCGAAAGCGCGGTCGCCGAACAAAAGCCCGTCGCCCGCGCCGCCGGCGGCCAGCCCGGGCACCTGCGCCAGGGAAGGCCGTTGGGCCGACACGGCCAGGATGGCGGCGGCGAGCAGGGTGATCATCGCGATGGCTTGCTGGCGGGTCATGGCTGGCCTCTTGAATGGTGAATGGCGCGAGGGCGGTCGGTGTCCCGGGCGCCGGCGCGGACCGGCGTCACGGACGGCGGCACCGTCCCGCCCTCATGCGGCGATCGCCCCGGCCTTGAGGAAATCGGCCAGCGCGTCGCTGCCCCCGATCAGGGTGCCGTTGATGAAGACCTGGGGCACGGTCTGCTCGCCGACGATCGCGCCGACGGTGCGGGAACGCACCCCATGCGGCAACGGGATCTCCACATAGTCGTAGCCGGCGCCGTCGAGCAGCTCCCGCGCCCTGGCGCAGAACGGGCAGCCGTCCCGGCTGAGCAGGGCCACCTGGTCGGGGCCGTGCGCCTGGGGGTCGAGGTGGCGCAGCATCGTGTCGGCGTCGGAGACGACGAACGGGTCGCCGGCCTCCAGCGGCTCGATGAACATCTTCTCGATCCGCTTGTCGCGCACCAGCATGGAATAGCGCCACGAGCGCCGCCCCAGGCCCAGCTCGCGCCTGTCCGCCATCATGCCCATGCGCTCGGTGAATTCGCCGTTGCCGTCGGGCAGCAACACCACGTCCTGCACACCCTCGGCCCGGCCCCACTCTTCCATGACGAAGGGATCGTTGACGGCGATGCACACCACCGCGTCGACACCCTTGCGTTTGAAGAGCGGGGCCATCTCGTCGTAGCGCGGCAGGTGGCTCGCCGAGCAGGTGGGCGTGAACGCGCCCGGCAGCGAGAAGGCGACGACGGTCTTGCCGCCGAAGACGCCGTCGGTGTCCGCGTCGGCCCACCCGCCGTCGCGGCGGATGCGGAAATTGACGTCGGGGACGAGCGTCCCCTCCTTGTTCTTGAACAGGAAGTCGGGTTCATGCATGGGCGGCTTTCGGTGCTGGGGCGGCGGCATCGGCCCGTCCGCCAAGAGCGCGAAGGGCAAACGGTGTGCCATCCCTGCGCGCCGTGCCAGGCCCGGCACGCCTGGCGTCCTACAAACCCACGCGCCATGGGCCGACGCCCGGCGCACGGGCGCATTCCTATGCTTGTCCCTCCACGCCCGCCCTCGGCGGACCGGCACCGCCGCGAGGCACACCGCCCGTCCGCCACCCTCCCCGACCCTTTTCATACCCCATACCCGTGAAGGAAAAAATTTCCCATGTCCGGTGAACATTTGACCGACTGGTTCTCCGAGACCCACCTGCTGGGCATCTCGCTGGCCAATTGGGCGGTGGCCCTCGCCGCGGCGCTCATCAGCTTCCTGGCGATGACCACGGCGCTGCGGCTGGGTTTGAAACGGGCGTCGAAACTGGCCGCCCAGACGAGCAACCAGGTCGACGACATCGCCGTCGACATCCTGCGGGGCACCAAGGCCTGGCTGCTCGCGCTGGCGTCGCTGTTGATCGGCCTGGGCCTGCTCGACCTGCCCGACCGCTGGAGCGCGCGCGTCGGCCAGCTCTGGTTCATCGCGGTCGCGCTGCAGGCGGCGCTGTGGGTCAACACCGCGGTCGGCATCGGCCTGGACCGCTACATCGCCCGCCACGCCTCGGCCGGCATGAACCACGCCAGCGCCTCGGCCACGCTGATGTCCTGGGGCTCGCGAACCATCCTGTGGTCGGTGGTGCTGCTGGCCATGTTGTCCAACCTGGGCGTCGACATCACCGCCTTCGTCGCCAGCCTGGGCGTGGGCGGCATCGCGGTGGCGCTGGCGGTGCAGAACATCCTGGGCGACCTGTTCGCCTCGCTGTCGATCGCGGTCGACAAGCCCTTCGAAGTGGGCGACGCCATCGCCGTCAACGGCATCTCGGGCACGGTGGAGCTGGTGGGCCTGAAGACCACCCGCATCCGCGCCGCCGGCGGCGAGCAGGTGGTGATGTCCAACACCGAACTGCTGAAGAACACCATCAGCAACTACAAGCGGCTGGCCGAGCGGCGCATCGTGTTCAAGTTCGGGGTGTCCTACGACACCACGCCCGAGCAGGCCGAGCGGATACCGGGCATCGTGCGCGGGATCATCGAGGCCAGCCGGGACGTGCGCTTCGACCGCGCGCACTTCCAGGGTTTCGGCGAAAGTTCCCTCGACTACGAAGTGGTCTACATCGTGCTCACCGCCGATTACAACCTCTACATGGACACCCAGCAGTCGATCAACCTGCGGTTGATGCGCGAGCTGGCGGCGCTGGGCGTCGAATTTGCCTTCCCGACTCGCACGGTGGTCCTGCGCCAGGGCGGGGGCGGCGTTCCCGGCGGCGGCACGGCGGCCACGCCGCAGCTGGTCTGACGCCGCCGCGGCAAGCCTGTGCGAAACCCCGACACCATGACGACCTACACCTACCACGCCTCGCACGAGCAATTCGCGCCCGCCGAGTTGCTGCGGCTCGCGGTGCAGGCAGAAGCCGCCGGTTTCGACGGCGTCTTCTGCTCCGACCACCTGCAGCCGTGGTCGCCCTCGCAGGGGCATTCCGGCCACGCCTGGGCCTGGCTGGGCGCGGCGATGCAGGCCACCGGCCGCGTCCGGTTCGGCACCATCACCGTGCCTTGCGGCTGGCGCTACCACCCCGCCGTGCTGGCGCAGGCGATCGGCACGCTCGGGCAGATGTTCCCGGGCCGCCTGCCCTGGGTCGCCTTCGGCAGCGGGGAAGCCTTGAATGAACAAGTGCTCGGCGCGGGCTGGCCGCCGAAGGCCGAGCGCAATGAACGCCTGCGCGAGGGCGTGGGCATCGTGCGCGAGCTGCTGGCGGGGGAGAAGGTGCGCCACCGCGGCCACCTGATGGTCGACGGGGCGCGGGTCTGGGACCTCGCGCCGGCGCCGCCCCGGCTCGTGGGCGCGGCCTTGAGCGAAGCCACCGCACGCTGGCTGGGCGGCTGGGCCGACGGGCTGTTGACCGTCGGCCGCGACCTGGCCTTCCTCGAACGGGCGGTGGCGGCCTTCCGCCGCGGCGGCGGAGAAGGCAAACCGGTGCATGTGAAGCTCGACGTCAGCTGGGTCCCCGGCGACGCGGCAAAGGCCCTGGAAGAGGCGCACCGGCACTGGCGCTTCAACACCCTGGGGCCCGACATCAACGCCGTGCTGCGGCAGCCTGAAGACTTCGACGCCGCCACCCGGCTCTCGCAGCCGGAGGACATGCACGAGCACGTGCTGGTCACCGGCGACCTGCGGGACGTCGCCGACCACCTGCGGCGCTGCGCCGCGCTCGGCGCCGACTCGGTCGACATCCACCAGGTCGGGCCTTCGCGCCAGCGCGAGTTCATCGACGCCTGCGGCCGGGAAGTCCTGGCGGCGCTGGGTCGCTGACCGCTCGCCGGCGGGGCGCGGTCAGCGCTTCAGGATGCTGATCGAGCCGTCGGTCTCGAGGAAGGCGAATTTCAAGTCCTTGAGCTCGCAATCGGCCTCGCGCAGCGATTTCTCCATGTCGCCCGCGCCGACGTGCTCGCGCTTGAGCACGCCGTGGAAGATCTCGCCGTCCCGGCCCAGCAGCACCGGCGAGCCCTCGACGACTTCCTCCAGCTTGCGGCTGTAGGCGGTGGACTTGGCCAAGGCATAGTTCAACGCCACCAGCGTCGCCGCCACGATCAAGCCGCCCGCGGCGGACTCGTCCCCGCCGGACAGCGCGTTGCTCACGCCTTCGCTGAGCAGCATCACCACCAGCAAGTCGAAGGGCGTGAACTGCCCGACCGTGCGTTTGCCCGACAACCGCACCATCAGCATGAGTGCCAAGTAGACCAACGCCGCGCGCGCGACGAACTCCCACCAAGGCAAAGACATCTCGAACATCCGGCCCCCTCCTTATGCGGCCCCTTCCCGGCCGGCTGCGTCAATGGGAACCGGGCTCACGCCTTCACGGCGAAGAAACGCGTGGCCAGCTCGGCGTCGGACGCATGGACCAGGTCCTTGTCGACTTCGCTGGCGATCCATGAAGAAAGCTCGGACGACATCGCCTTGCGCAGCAGGCCGAGGAAACGCGGCGCCGCGGCCAGGTGCAGTTCGTCGAAACGGTGTTCCGCCAGGGCGCGCTCCAGCCATTCGGCCACGTGCCGGGCGAAGACGGCCGCCTGCAGGTGCTTGTCGCTGTCGCCGGCGGACACGGTGGCGGAGCCTGCCCGCTGAGCCATGCCCGAACCCGCCTTGCCGGGAACGCCGCCGGTCCGGCGGCCGAAAGCGCCCCGCCGGTGTTCCGACTCCATCGCGTGGGCGGCGGGGTCGGTCAGCGTCTTCACCTCGCGCAGCGCCTTCTCTTTGCCCGACCACTGCAGGATGCGGACGACGGCCTCGTCCGCCACGGCTACCCAGGTCACTTTGTTCGTCATGGCTTTCCTCTCGCGAATGAAGGTTGAAAAGAGGGTGTGTCGGTCAATGGGTCCTGTCCGCCGCGCGGGCCGCCCCCGCGTCGCGGGCGCAATGGGCGCAGCAGTACACCTTGCCGTCGGCCGGCGTGCCGTGGCCGATGACGCGGCAGCCGCAGTGGCCGCAGGCGGGCGCCAGCCGGTGGATGGCGCATTCGAAGCAGTCGAATGTCAGGGTCCTGCCTTCCTGGACCACTTGGAAGGACTTCTCGTAGTCGTTGCCGCAAACGTCGCACTGGGCCATTTCCGTCTCCTTCTCGTGTCTCCCGGGCGGGCGGGCGGGGCCCTCCACCGGTAAAAGCGACCGGCACATTGCATTCCCGTCCGAGACCACCGTGCACGCGCCCTCCCATGCCTTTCAGCCCACCCCGCCATGGTTGCGGCGGGCCTGCTCCTCGGGGATGGCCGCGGTCCAGGCGGCGATGTCGGCGGGGCTCATCGAGCCCAGGGGCGCGGCGCGCGCGTCGGTGTAGCCGTCGTGGAGGACGTCGTGCAGGTACTGCTGCCTCGACAGCAGCGTGCCGCGGCAGATCCGCGCCGGGGTCGGGCGGGAATGGGTGTCGTGCCAGAGTTTCTGCGTCAGCTCGTCGAGCAGCCAGGCCGGGATGCGCGCCTGCTCGCCCGGGTAGATGAAGCCGAACAGCACCAGGTGGCTCAGCAGCACGCGCCAGTGCGGGCCGACGCGGTCCCGCAGGCGGCGCCAATCCAGCGCCTGCGACACGTCGCGCATCAGGTGGGCCACGTCGGCGCCGTCGTAGCGCTCGCGCTCCATCACGAAAAGCTTGGTCCAAATCAGCTCCTCGGCCGGCACCACCTGCACGGCGCGGTTGAACAGCACCGCGTCCTTCGCGTGCGTGAACCAGGCGTCGTCCACCTCGCCCACGCCGTTGCCGGAGTTGAAGATCAGGTCGATGACATGGCCACCGGCATGCGCCTTGCCCAGCCAATGCGGATGAGTCCTCTCCGTCTCGAAACCCGCATCTTCCAGCGTGCGCAGCGCCAGTTCGACATGGCGCGGGCGCAGGAACAGGTCCAGGTCTTTCATCGCCCGCTCGACGCCGGTGTGGTGGACGATGGCCATGCTGCCGCCCACCAGGAACGGCGCGCCCCCGTCCTGCAAGGCGTCGATCAGGCGTTCGTAAATCGGCTGGGCCCCGGGGCTGAGCGGGCCCGGCGGCGGCGGAGCGGAATGGTTGGGATGGGGCATGGGCTCGTTGAGCAAAGCGCGTGCCCAGGCCCAGGAGAAACTAACGATGAATGACACCCCGGAAAACCCATCCGCCGCGGCGGCGCGGGCGGATGGAAAGACAGTCCGTTTCGCCGCCGTGGGCGACCTGCACTGCCGCGCCACCTCGGCCGGCGGCTACCGCGAACTGTTCGCCAAGGCTTCCCAGGCGGCGGACGCGATCCTGCTGTGCGGCGACCTGACCGACTACGGCACACCCGAAGAGGCACGCGTCCTGGCCGACGAACTCAAGCACGGGGCCGCGGTGCCGGTGGTCGGCGTGCTGGGCAACCACGACTTCGAATCCGGCGCGCAGGCCGAGGTGCGCGCCATCCTGGCCGACACCGGCATGCAGGTGCTCGACGGCGAAGCCTGCGTGGTGCACGGCGTCGGCATCGCGGGCGTCAAAGGCTTCGCCGGGGGGTACGACGCCGGCGCGCTCGGCCCCTGGGGCGAAGGCGTGATCAAGCAGTTCGTGCAGGAAGCCATCCAGGAAGCCCTGAAGCTCGAGGCCGCGCTGGCCCGGCTGCGCACGCCGCGGCGCATCGCGCTTCTGCACTACTCTCCCATCTCGGCCACGGTGCAGGGTGAGCCGCCCGAGATCTTCCCCTTCCTCGGCAGCAGCCGGCTGGCCGACCCACTGACGCGCTACCCGGTCGATTTCGTGGTGCACGGCCATGCCCACCGCGGCACGCCGCAGGGCCAGGTCGTCAACGGCACGCCGGTCTACAACGTGGCGATGCCGCTGCTGCTGCGCACCTTCCCCGGCCAACCGGGTTTCCGTTTGTTGGAAGTCCAGACCGAGGCGCCGGCCGAGGCCGCCTGACCGGCCGTTCCGGCACCGCCGGCCCGCCAGACCGGCCCGTGTAGACTGCTGGGTTTTTCGATCCGGCGCGGTCGACGATATGGCGCACGTGTCAAGCCCTTCCGCAAATCCTTCCGCCGCGCGGTCCAACGCCCGGGGCTTCATCCAGCCGAACAGCGGCCCCGCGGCAGGCTCGGCCGGGCGAACCGGTGCCGCCCCGGCTTTCGCAGGGCTCACTGGTCCCGCGCTCATCCGCCTGCTGGCCCAGATCGGCGCATGCCCCGTGCCATCCAGCCCGGCCCCTTCCTTCGCCGCCAGGCTGAGCCATTGGCTGACCTGGACCGACGCCATCGCCCTGTCTTCCGCGCTGGAACCCGGCGCGGCTGCCGTGCCCGCCTACCAGCCGCCGCCGGCCGACGCCCCGCTCCGTCCAGCCGGCGCCAGCCCCGAAGAGAAAGAAGCCGAGCGCGTGCGCGCCGCGCTGGCCCGATCCATCGCCCGGGACGAAGCGCTCACGGCCGACCAGGCTTTCGCCCCCCTGCCCCGGCGCCCGCGCGACGCGCCGCCGGACGGCGACAAGCCGGTGCCGCTGGAATTCGCGCCCTACCGCCAGGCCTACCTCGGGCGGCAACAGTCGGTGCAGGCCGCCATCGGCGCCCTGCGCGGCCGGATGCGGTCGGCGCTGGCGCTGGAATCGCCGGGCTTGGCGCGGCTGGCGGCGATCGACGCGGTGATGGAGCAGGTGCTGGCCCCGCGCGAGCACCTGCTGCTGGCCACGGTGCCGACGCTGCTGGAACGCCACTTCCGCCGCCTGCGCGACGCGGCCGCCGGCGCCGGCCCCTGGCTGGACACCTTCTGCCAGGACATGCGGGCGGTGCTGCTGGCCGAACTCGAACTCCGATTCCAACCGGTCGACGGGCTGTTGCAAGCCCAGCGCGAACGGTCCCATCCCGACACTCGACCATGAACAGATCCCTGCATTACGCCGTTTTCGCCGCGGGCCTGGCCGCGCTGGGCTGGATCGGCGCCGGTTATGCCGGTGCGAACCCGCTGGCCCTGGCTGTCACCCTGCTGATCGGCGCCGTCTACCTGGCCGGCGCCTGGGAGCTTCGCCGGTTCCAGCAGGCCACGGCGACGCTGTCCGCCGCGGTGGGGGGCACCGCCCAGCCGCCCGCCAGCCTGGGTGAATGGCTCGGCCAATTGCACCCGTCGCTGCGCAACGCGGCGCGCCTGCGGGTGGAAGGCGAACGCGCCGGCCTGCCGGGCCCGTCGATGGCGCCGTACCTCGCCGGCTTGCTGGTGCTGCTGGGCATGCTGGGCACCTTCATCGGCATGGTGGCCACGCTCAAGGGCACGGGCGCGGCGTTGGACGGCGCCACCGACCTGGCTTCGATCCGCGATTCGCTGGCTGCGCCGGTGCGCGGCCTGGGCCTGGCCTTCGGCACCTCGGTGGCCGGCGTGGCCGCCTCCGCGGCGCTCGGCCTGCTGACGGCCTTGTGCCGGCGCGAGCGGTTGCTGGCCGCCCAACAGCTGGACGCCTGCGTGGCGGCCCACTTGCACGTCTTCTCCGACGCCCACCAGCGCGAAGAATCGTTCAAGCTGCTGCAGCGCCAGGCCGAGCTGATGCCGCAGATGCTCGACAGGCTGCAATCCTGGATGACGGCGATGCAGGCGCAGGACCAGGCCCTCAACGAACGCCTGGCCGCCGGCCAGGACGCCTTCCACCGCAACGCCGAGGCGGCTTACGCCGGCCTGGCCGCGTCGGTCGACCGCTCTTTGCAGCAAAGCCTGGTGGAAAGCGCCCGCGCGGCCGGCGCGGCCATCCAGCCCGTGGTCGAAACCACGATGGCCGGCATCGCACGCGAAACCGCGTCGTGGCACCAGACCTTGGCCGACCAGGTCCAGCGGCAACTGGACGGCGCCTCCACGCGCTTCGCCGCCGCCACCGCCGCGGTCGCCGACACCTGGCAAGGCGCGCTGGCCGAGCAGCGGCGCGCCGGCGAGGCGATGTCGGCCGACCTGCGCGGCTCGCTGGAGCGGCATGCCGCCGCCTTCGAGCAAGGCTCCGCGGCGCTGGTGGCCAACGTCGCCGCGCGGCTGGAAAGCGCGGTCGGCGAAGTCTCCAGCCAATGGCGCGGCGCCCTCGAACAGCAAGAGCGCGGCGGCCAGGCCCTGGCCCAGGCATCGCAGCAGGCCTTGGCCGAGCAGCGGCGCGTGAACGAAGCGCTGGCCGGCGACCTGCGCGGCGCGCTCGAACGCCACGCCGAGGCGTTCGCCGAACGCTCGGCGGCGCTGGTGTCCGAGGTGTCCGGCCGCCTGGAGGCGGCGGTGGGCAGCGTGTCCGACAACTGGCGCGAAGCCCTGCAACTGCAAGAGCGCGGCAGCCAGGCGCTGTCGCAGGCGTCGAAGCAGGCCTTCGCCGACGCCGCGGCCGCCTTCGAACGGCACGGCGCCTCGCTGCTGGACGGCGTGGGCCGGGCCCATGCCGAACTGCGCGCCGGGCAGGCCGAGCAGGAGCAGCGGCGCTTCGCCGCCTGGTCGCAATCGCTGGAATCGATGGCCGAGTCGCTGCGGCAGGAATCACAGCAATCGTCGCGCGACACCGCCGAGCAATTGCGCCGGCTCGGCCAGACTCTCACCCAGGCCACCGGCGAGGTCGCCGAACAGGCCCGAGCCCAGGCCCAGGGCACGATCGCCGAGATCGCCCAGCTGGTGCAGGCCGCCGCCGAGGCGCCGCGCGCCGCGGCGGAGATGGTGGCCGAGCTGCGGCAAAAGCTGTCCGACAGCATGGCCCGCGACAACACCATGCTGCAGGAGCGCGCCCGCATCCTGGAAACCCTGGCCACGCTGCTGGACGCGGTCAACCACGCCAGCACCGAGCAGCGTGCGGCGATCGATTCGCTGGTGGCCTCCTCCACCCAGCTGCTGGACCGCACCGCCGGCCAGTTCGCGCAAGCGGTGCAGGCCCAGGCCGAGGCGCTGGCCGACACCGCCGCACACGTCACCGGCAGCGCCGTCGAGGTGGCCAGCCTGGGCGAGGCCTTCGGCCTGGCGGTGCAGCTGTTCAGCCAGTCCAACGACAAGCTGGTGGACCACCTGCAGCGCATCGAAGGCGCGCTGGGCCGCTCGATCGAGCGCAGCGATGAACAGCTGGCCTATTACGTCGCCCAAGCCCGCGAGGTGATCGACCTGAGCATCAGCTCGCAAAAGCAGATCATCGAAGACCTGCAGCAGATCGCCGGCGGCCGCGCCTTGGCGGGCGCCGAAGCCTGAGGCCGGGGACCCTGGATGCTGACGAGCGAAGACATCGACGCCAACCTGGAGCAGACCGCCACCGTCTGGGCCGTCTTCGGCGACTTGATGGCCGGGCTGCTCGGCGCCTTCGTGCTGATCCTGGTCTGCGTGATGGGCATGCAGATGGAACTCACGAACAAACTGCAGGACGAAGTGCGCCAGCGGCAGGAGGAAGCGCAGCGCCGGCAAACCCTGGAACAAGCCCTGGCCGGCCCGCTGGCCAGCGGCCGGGTGACGCTGGTCAACGGCCGCATCGGCATCAGCGGCAGCGTGCTGTTCGCCTTCAACTCCAACGAACTGCAACCCGACGGCCGCCAGCTGCTCAAGGGCCTGGCGGCGCCGCTGGCCGCCTACCTGAAGTCGCGCGGCGAGATCCTGATGGTCAGCGGCTTCACCGACGACCGGACGATGCGCGACGGCGCCCGCCGCTTCGCCGACAACTGGGAACTGTCCGCCCAGCGCGCGTTGACGGTGACGCGCGCGCTGATCGAAGACGGGGTGCCGTCGTCGGCGGTGTTCGCCGCGGCCTTCGGTTCGGAACAAGCGGTCGCCTCGAACGCCGACGCCGAGGGCCGCGCCAAGAACCGGCGCGTGGAGATGGCGCCGATGCCCAGGCCGGGCACGCCGCAGGCCGCCGCGGGGAAGCCGGCCCGTGAGTGAGCCGGACGACGCACCGGACGGCCCGTCGGCGTCGGCCGGGCAGAGCCAAGCCGGCGCAGCGGCCCGGCTCGACGCCTGGCGGGCCACCGGCGCGCACCGCGTCGACCCGGTGCGCTTCGGCTTCATCGAAGCGCTGGCCCGGCGTGCGCAGGCGCAACAAGGCCCGGCCCGGCGGATCCTGGATGCGAAGCTGGACGCCCTGCTGGCGGCCTACGCGGACGCCGTCGAGAAAAGCCAAGCCGCGGCCGCAAAGACACCGCCGCCTTCGCACGCGGCGCAGGCGGGGCGGGCCACGGCGCCGTCGATCCCTGCGGCCGCCCGGGCAGCTTCCGAGCCGCGCAACCTCGCCCACCCCCAGGCAACCGTCGCCAGGCCGCCACCGTCCAGTCCACGGCAACCGCCGCCCGCAGTCGCCCAGGCCGCGTCGACCGCGACGCTCCTGTCGCCGCCCCGGCGCGGCGTGCTGGCCACGCTCATCGACGAGGTGGACCGCCGGCACGCCGCCGCGCCCCGGGATGGCGACGCCCACACGACGGCGGCCTCCCACGGCCTGCCGTCGTCAAGGCCGGTGGAATTGAAGTCCGTCAGCGAGTTCAAGGCCACCTGGTCGCGCTTGAGCGCCGACAGACGCCTCAACCAGTCGCTCATGGCCAAAGCGCCCGGCAATGCCGGCCCGCTGAATTCCCAGCACCTGGTGCACCGTTCGCTGCGGCTGATGCGCGAGCTTTCGCCGGCTTATCTGCGGCAGTTCATGGCTTATGCCGACGCGCTGGCCTGGATCGAAGACAGCCAGGACGCAGGCGGGGGCGGCATGCCGGCGGCCCCGACGGCCGCGGCGGCGGCCGCCGGCCCCGCCCCGGCGGCGCGGCGCCAGGAAGGCGCCGTCGGCAAGAAGCCGGCGCGTGGGGCGAAAAACGGCTGAACGCCCGGCCGGGCGCCGAAGGGCGCAGCCGCCGTCAAGCCATCTCTTCCCGCAGTTTCAAATGCACTTCCACGCTTTTCGCGTGGCTGCCCACCGCCTCGATGGCCCGGATCAGCTCGTTCTGGCTGACGCCGAACTTGCGGGCCCAATGCCGCAGCTCGTGCTCTTCATTGACATTGATGCGGCTGGATTCAGGGTGGTGGCCGTCGGGCCGGGTCGTCGTCATGCGGTCGTCCATCTGGGGTCTCCGTCGGTCGTTGTTCCGGGCAAGGCCGCTGATGCCGGCGAGGGCAGCGGCGCGGCTTGACGGGGTGATCGTCGGCCGTAACGAACGGGAATGCAGTCGGCATCGGCCGCACCGCGGAGTAGGAGGCAGCCGACAGCCGCGGCCCGGCAGGCGCACGGGGGCGCGCACTGCGCCGCGGGGGCGCCGCAAGCGACTCAAAGCGCGCTCGCGGCGGCGGGACGACCGCCGGTGCGACGGCTTGCGCTCACAGCGGGTCCAACCGCGGTGCCGCCGGCGCGACGGCGGCATCCAGGTGCAGGTCGACGGCCCGGCCTTGCACCAGCGTGACGGTGTACCGGCGCTGGCAGCCGCTCCGCTCGACGGTGACGTGGTAGACCCCCGGCGTCAGGGCGATGTCCACCAGGGGGCCGATTTCGGCCAGCGCCAATTGCCTGCGCCCGTGCAGGTCATGGATTTGCAACTCGGGCAGCGGCGCCACGGGGATCGCGCGCATCCACAAGCGCTGCAGCGCGGCGCCCAGCCGCCGGCCGCTGCCGCCAGGGAGGTGGATCAGCAGGCGGGCGGCGGCGTCCATGGCAGAGGCTTTCCATGCGGCGATGCGGGTCGGCCTGCCGGTGCGGCTTCGCCGGCCCCACCGGGCTTTCAGGCGTGCCCCGCGCCACGCCCGCCCAAGCCCTCGCCGATGTGGTCCAGCGCGGCTTCGAGCGCCTGCTCGGCTTCCTGGTACTTGTTCTGGCGGGTCAACCTCGCCGCCATTTCCAGGTCCAGCGCCGCGGCCGCCGCCCCGGGCAAGAGGTCGGCGAGTCGGCCGCTGGCCGCGCGGATGCGGGAAAGCGCGGCCTCGTTGTGGTCGCAATAAAGCTCGACCTGGGCGCGGCGGATCTCGACGGCGGCAGGCCCCGGGTCGGCCGCCGCGGCGTCCGCGTCCAAAGGCATGCGGGCATAAGCCCCGGCGTCCACGACGGCGCCGGCGACATTGAGCAAGGAATGGGCATGGGGCATGTTCGAACTCCTGATGAAGGGCCGGTGGATGCGGCCACTTTCCGCCGGCCGGCGGACAGGAGGATTTCAAGAAGCGCCGCCGAGATGACAAATGTCATGTCGCCGGCCGGCCAGTCGGAGCCGCCCGCGGCTCCTCAGCGCAACAGCTCGGCCAGCGCCTGGGCCA
Source organism: uncultured Burkholderiales bacterium (assembly GCA_966211815.1). Lineage (GTDB taxonomy): Bacteria > Pseudomonadota > Gammaproteobacteria > Burkholderiales > Burkholderiaceae_C > JANPCX01. The sequence goes on along the minus strand of CBIHOD010000005.1, from coordinate 26,904 downwards.
GGTCGGCGCGCCGCAAGGGCTTGGCCAGCACCCGGGTCACGCCGGCCTCGGCCGCGCGCCGGGCCAGCGACGCGCCGCCGTAGCCGCTGACCAGCAGGACGGGCAGGTCGGGCGCGAAGCGGCGCAAGGCTTCGGTGAAGCGGGTGCCCGTCAGGCCCGGCATCGCCTCGTCGGTGATGACGGCGGCGAAGCGCCCCGGATCCTCGCGCAAGGCCTGCAGCGCCGCCGCGGCTTCGGCATGGCCTTGCGGCTCATAGCCCAGGCCTTCGAGCATCTCCAGCGCCAAAGCGACCAGGGCGGGGTCGTCGTCGACGACGAGAAGGCGCTGCCCCGTGCCGCCCCCCTGCGGGGGCACCGCGCCCGGGACGGCGCCGGCCGGCGCCGCGTCGCCGCACTCGGGAAAGTAGAGCGTGAACCTGGCACCCTGGCCGGGCCGGCTGGCGACATCGATCGCGCCGTCGAAGCCGGCCACCACGCCGTGCACCACCGCCAGACCGAGCCCGGTGCCCGACTGCGCGGCTTTCGTCGTGAAGAAGGGTTCGAACAGGTGATCCATCGCGCGGTCTGAGATGCCTTCGCCCTGGTCCTGCACTTCCAGCACCAGGTAGTCGCCCGCCGCGAGGGCGCTGTGGGTCAGCACGCGCGCGGCGGCGACCCGTTCGCGGCGCAGCCGCACGCTGAGCATCCCGCCCGCGGGCATGGCCTGCATGGCGTTGGTGCACAGGTTCATGGCGGCCTCGAACACCTGGGTGGCGTCGCCGCGCAGCCGCCCGCCGGGCGCATCGAAGGCACGCTCCAGCACGACGCCGTGCCGCAGGGAACCGGCCAGCAGGTTGAGCACCTCTTCGACCACCGGCTCCAGTTCGAACACCGCCGACGAGCGCGCGCCGCCGCGGCTGAAAGCCAGGATGCGCTCGACCAGCGCCTTGCCGCGCAGCGCGGCCTGCACGACCTTGTCGAGGTGGCGGGCCTGCGCGCTGCCGGGCGCGGCGGCGTCGCGCGCCATCTCGCCGTAGCCGAGGATGCCGGCCAGCACGTTGTTGAAATCGTGGGCGACGCCGCCCGCCAGGGTGCCCAGCGACTCCAGCTTGCTGGAGCGCGCCAGCTGCGCCTGCAGCGCGCGCTGGGCCAGCGCGCGCCGGTGCTCGGCCCGCTGCACGAAGTGGCCCGCCGCCGCCAGCCCCAGCAGCAGCAGGGCCAGCGCCGCGGCCGTCACCTGCGCGGCCTGCCGCCACGAGGCCAGCAGCATCGCCAGGTCGCGCGACAACCGCACGTCGATGCCGTAGCGCGGCAGGCGGCGCGAGGCGACCAGGTGGGAGCGACCATCGGGCGCCCTGCGCACCTGCAGGCCCGGCCGGACCGTCCTGTCCGGCGCGGGCCGGGCCTGGCCGGGCCAGGGGGGCTCGGTGCCGGCACCCACGAGGCGCTCGCCGTCGCCCCGCAGCACCACCATGCCCGCGCCGGCCTCGGGCAGCGCGACACCGAAAGCGCCGAGCAACGCGCTTGCCGGCATCGCGGCGATGACCCAGCCGCCGCGCCCGGCCGGCGCCGGCACCGCCAGCGCGACCAGTGACGGCCCGCCTCGCGCGCCGCCGAAGCGGCGGCTGATGGCGGCGGCGCCCTCGCGCAAGCCTTGGAGCGGCGGCGCGAAAGCGCGCAAGTCGGGCGCGGGCGTGTCGTCGGAGGCGGCTTCCACCCGGCCTCCGGGCCCGACCAGCCACAGGCTGCGAACCAGCGGCATCAAGTCGGCCCGCGTGCCCAGGGCCGCCCGCGCCTGCGGGCCGGCCAGGGGCAGCCGCCCGGCCGCCCATTCCTCGCCCGTGGCGGCCAGACCCTCCTGCGCGCCGCGCAGGCCGCGGTCCATCTCGTCGGCCAAGGCCAGGGACAGCATGTCCAATTCCCGCGCGCGGCTGTCCAACGCGTCGCGCCGCAGTTGCCAAAGCCCCAGCGAAGCGGCGGCCGCCAGCGCCAGCCACAGCGCCAGCACGAGGGGCCAGGGCCGCAGCAGCCGCAGGGGACGGGCCGCGGAAACGCTGGGGGAGGGGGAAGCTGGGAAGTCCATGGCCGTCGACGTGGCGGCAGCGGCCGCCACCCGGCGATTCTCGCCGCTGCCCCGCGGCCTGCGCTACGATCCTGCGCCCCGGAGGGCGCGCCACGCCGCCGAATGCCCTCCCACACGACCATGAGCAACACCTCGCAAGCAGCCCCGCACATCCTGGTGGTCGACGACGACCCCGACATCCGCGAGATGGTGTCGGAATACCTCGGCGGCAACGACCTGAGGGTCAGCGCCGCGGCCTCGGGCGCGGAGATGTTCCGCCTCTTCGACACCGAGCCCATCGACCTCGTCCTGCTCGACTTGAAGATGCCCGGCGAGGACGGCATGCACCTGGCCCGCGCCCTGCGCGAGCGCGCCACCGTGCCGATCGTGCTGCTGACGGGCCGCACCGAGGAGGCCGACCGGGTCATGGGCCTGGAACTCGGCGCGGACGACTACGTCACCAAGCCGTTCAGTCCGCGCGAGCTGCTGGCGCGGGTGCGCGCGGTGCTGAGGCGCTACCAGGTGCAGGCCTTGCTGCCCGAGCGCGACAACGCGCGCCGCGCCTTCCGATTCTCGGGTTGGGAACTCAACCTGCGCACCCGCCGGCTGCTTTCGCCGGCGGGCGTTTCGGTGGAGTTGTCCAACGGCGAATTCAGCCTGCTGAGCGCGCTTTGCCGCGCGCCGCAGCGGGTGTTGTCCCGCGAGCAGCTGCTTTCGATGTCGCGGCTGCACGAGGCCGAGGTCTATGACCGCACGGTGGACGTGCAGGTCCGCCGCTTGCGGATGAAGATTGAGGCCGACAGCGCCAAGCCGGCCCTGATCGTGACCGAGCGGGGCGCGGGCTATCGCCTGGCCAGCGAAGTCGAGACGCTTTATTGAGCGGCGGCGCCCGGGATCGCGCCGCCCCGCAGGCCGCCAGCCCTAGCCCCGGCGCCCGCCTTTATTTCATTTGTCATTTTCCGCCAGCCCTGCCCCGTCAACCCGGGCCGGCGACGCGCCGTTTTCGGCTCAAGCGGGGCGAAACCGCCGCGCCGACTCAAGCGACTCGGAGTGACCGCGAGTCCATTCCATTGGAGATGAAAATGAAGAAAGCCACCAAGTCCCTGCTGATCGCCGCCGCCCTGGCCACCGCCGCCTCGGTGGGCTTCGCCAAGACTGCCACCGCCCCGGCCCCCGCTGGCGAAACCGCCGCGCCGGCGGCAAGCGCGACCGCCGCCCCCGACCATGTGGCCACCAAGGCCACGCATGCGAAGAAGCACCGCAAGGGTGCCTCCCACAAGAAGGCGGCCTGAACCGGCAAGGCGGCTGAACCAGCCGCCTTTTTTCATTTCCCAGCGGCCTGACCGAGCCCTCAAAAAAAGCCCGCGCCTGGGAAGGCGCGGGCTGGAATCCATGGCCCGTGAGTCGACACAAGAACCGGCCATGGCAGCAAAAAATGCCGGCGGTCCGCACGGGCTCCTTGGCTTCACGCCGCGCCGCGATGTCGGGCACCTTCGCGGACACCCCATGCGAGACCACCTTGACGATAGGACGAGCGGAACGCCGGCGCTACGAATGCCGGCGCATGTGCATGCGCGGAAAACCAGCCGGGGCCGCCCCCGCGTTCAAGGCAGGCCGGCGCAGGAGGCCTCTTTGCGAATGCCGACCTGTTGCTCGCGCGCGGTGTGCGCGAGCGGCGGCGCCAGGGTGTCGATGCGGTACTCGGTGGACACCTCCCGGCAGACGAGCGTCGGCCGCATCGGCCAGGTCCTGACCGGCGGCGCCGGCCTGGGGAACGGCGTCCAGCGTCAACGCACGCAAGCCCGCCGCCGGCTCGGCCCGCCACCACACGCGCACCGTGTGGGACCGGGTGGCGCCCCATTCGAGCCGAATGAAATCGCCCAGTGCGATTTCACCCTCGCCGGTGGAAGCGCCGGCCTCGGGCCGCAGGTAAGCCGCGTATTTGCTGCCGTGGTCGTCGGACAGCGTGAGGTCGCCGCTGGACGGCTCGAAACGCCGTTCGATGCGCCAACCGCGCGGCTGGACCGTGATGAACTGTCCGTGGTCGCCGAATTCCGAGCAGGCCTCCAGGCGGTCCGGCCTGTCGGTGCACCGGTTGACCAAATAGGCCGCGCGGCCGTGCGGCAACTCGGCGATGGCGATGGCTTCGAAGCGCGTGACGGTTTCGGTGCGCGAATAGTCGGGCACCGCGATGCAACCGGCGAGAAAGGCGGCCCCCGCGGCCGACAGCCATCGGGCCGGATGGGCTTTCAGATTCATGGGATCGGCTGAGCTTGAAGTCGGGCCGCATTCTGCACGCGTGGCCGACGCCGCGGGACAAGAGGCCCGCCGCAATGGCTGCCGTCCTACAGACGGTGCGGCCGCGCCTGCCTATGGTCCATCGAGGGCGGCGGCGCAAGCCCCGGCGGCTGTCGGGGCGGAAAACGCCGGGATGTCCACGACAGACTTTCCCACCCAGAGCGCCATGGCCGACCGCCCCCACGCCGGCAACCGCGAACACGCCCCATGGACAGCACCGCCCAACTCCTTGAACAAGCCCTCGTGCGGGTGGCGCTGCCGCTGTGGATGCTCGCCGGCCTGGCGGACTGGGCCTGCCACCGGGTGCAGCGCATCGAGCGCAGCGCCGGGTTGAAGGAGTCCTGGCTGCACTTGGCGATGCTGGCCGAGCTGGGCACCGGCATCGCGGCGGCGCTCGCCTTGCAGCCGACGGCGCTGCTGCTGGCGCTGTTGGCGCTGGCCTGCCTCGCGCACGAACTCACGGTGTGGTGGGACCTCGCCTACGCCAGCGAGCGCCGGGCGATACCGCCCTACGAGCAATGGGTGCACGCCTTGCAAATCGCATTGCCGTGGGCCTGCCTGGCCGGCCTGGCGATCGCGCACCGGGACCAGGCCTTGGCGCTGCTCGGCTGGGGAAGCTCGCCGCCGGACTGGCGGCTGCGCTGGCGCGAGGCCCCGTTGCCGGGCGGCGCCTGGGCGGCCATCGCGGCGGGTGCCGCTTTGCTCGTGGTTCTGCCCTTCGCGGAAGAACATGCGCGCTGCCGCAAGGCGCGCGAAGCAGGCCGGAGCGCGCGCGCGCCGCGGCGCCCCGGTCAAGGCGACCCGTAAAAAATTCCGGCTGCCGTTGCTGCTGCCGCGTCGGCGCACCGGCGGCAGACCGCCTCCAACCAATCCTGCCCACGCCGGCGCCACCGGAACGCGCCTTGCTATCCCGCACGGCCGATGACTCTCCGGCTGTTGCGCCCGCGTAGTGGGCCATCGGCACCCATGCCTGGAGGCCTTTCAAAAACATGAACCATCCACGTCCCGCCGTGCCGGCGGCCTGCATCGCCGCCCTGCTTGGCCTGACCGGCTGCGGAGACCCGCAGGCTACGCAGCCGGTCGAAACACCCGGGGCCGCCGAGTCGGTCGCCACGCGCGCCCTGGAAGCCGGCGCCGCACTCCTGCAAGCCAGACCGCCGATCGAAGCCATCAACGCTTATCTCGACGGATTCCATTTCTACAGCGGCAGGCTGGGCGCCCAGATGGAAGCCCACCACTATTGCTCCGTCCTGAATGAAGAGGTCATCCAGTGCGCCATCTATGACGGCAACACCCGGGAGGCCAGGCTCATGGGGGTGGAATACATCATCAGCGGCCGGCTGTTCGCCGGGCTGCCGGACGCCGAGAAGGCGCTTTGGCACAGCCACGTCCACGAGGTCAAGTCCGGCCAGCTCATCGCGCCGGGCCTGCCGCAGGCGGCCGAGCGCGCGTTGATGGAAAAGCTCGTCGGCACCTACGGCAAGACCTGGCACACCTGGCACACCGACCTGCACCGGGAGCTGCCCTACGGCGTGCCGCAATTGATGATGGGCTTCACCGCCGATGGCCAGCTGGACCCGGGGCTCGTGGAAGCCCGCGACCGGCGGTTCCGCGTCGACAGCGCGGAAAAGCGCAGGGACCGGGCGGGCATCCCTTCGCCCCCGATCCACCCGGGCGCGGATGGATGGCAGCGCGGACGAACGGTGCAAATCCCGGACCCGACCGGCGGCGGGCACACCGCCGCCCCGCCGGAAGACCGACGACCCGGCAAGCCGTGAGGGCAGGCGGGGCTCGGCCGGTCAGGACTTGCCGCCAACCGAGGCCTTGAGTTCCTTGGCATGTTCGAGGTGCTGCTTCAGCGCGGGCAGGGTTTTCGAAGCCCAGGCCTTCACCTCGCCGTCCTTCGACTCGTTGGCGGCCTTCTCGAACAACTTGACGGTGTCTTCATGCGCCTTGACGCCGAATTGGTCGGCGTACTTCGCATCGAACTTCGCCCCTTCCGAAGCGCCGAGCAGTTTGATCTTGGCTTTTTGCGCCAGCGACGGGCCGTCCGAGACCTTAACACCCTTCGACGCCGCCAGCGTGGACAGCTCCTGCCCCGCCTTGGTGTGGTCCTCGATCATCTGCTTGGCGAAGGCCTTGACCTTGGCGTCCGACGCCTTGGTTTCGGCCAGCTTGCTGCTCTCCACCTCGGCGTGGCCGTTCTCCGCCGCCTGCTTCAGAAACGCGGCGTCGGCATGGGCGAGCTTGGCCGGGCGGGGCGCGGACGCGGACTCGGCGGGCGCGGTGGCCGGTGCGGTCTGGGCCGACGCACCGGCGGCCATCAGGCAGCCGGCCAGGGCCGCCGCGGCAAGGGGGATCGTAGGTTTCATGGGCATGTGTTTTCTCCTCTTCGTGGTTGGGCGCCGAACGGCACCCGGGCCCCGCGGTCGGGCAAGCCGCGCGCCCGCGCCCCGGGTCGGGGCTGACAGGGCGCCGCGGGAATGGCGATTGCCGCCCGAGCCCGCTGGACCCGCCAACCCATGCCCATCGAGGATGACCATGCCTGAAAGACCAGAAACATCCGCGGCACCGATGAGCTGCCGCGACACCGCATCGGATACCGCCGTTGGCGGCGAAACCGCCCCGGCCGCCCTCATGCCGCTCGTCGACCGAACCCGCCAAGCGACGGTGGGCGGCGGTTGCGGCCAGGGGCCCGGCGCCTTCCAGTCATGCCCGGGCCTGTGCGGCGAGAAGGCGTCTTCCTGCGCGAAGAAACAGGCCTGAAGGGTCTGCCTCCGGGCGGGCGTGTCAAGGATCGGCGGCTCCACCCGAGCGACCTCGCTGGCGACAGTGGACACACGCCGCAGTCATGCCCATCGGCGAAAACAGTCGCGCCCACAGGTGCTGGCAGGCCCGAGGGAGGTTCAGGCGTCTTCGATCTCGAACCGGCCGCAGAGGTCCATCAACCGCCAGAGCAGGAAATCGATGATGCAACGCGCGTCTTCGCCCCGGTAGGCGCAGATCTCCAGCCTGTCGGGCCGCACGACGATGGTGCTGCGCCAGCGTCCGTCGCCGGCTTCCTCCGCCGCGCTGTAAAAAAAGCAGCCGCCATCCGGCGCCTGGCCGCGGTAGCACGGGATCTCCTGGAGCAGCTTGTCGACCGAATCGCAGCCGCGCGGGTCGCGCGCGATCGACCGCAGGTCGGCTTCGCTGAGGCGGACGATGAATTCATGACCCATGGCTCGGCGCCGTCTTCAATCGCCCGGCGCCGGTTGCGCGACGTTGGCCGGCGGCGCCTCGCCGACGGCCGCGGCCACCGGTGACAGCAGCATCGTCGGCGGCTTGCCCAGTGCCAGGCCGGCGTCGCGCAGGCGCTCCAGCGCGTCGAAGAGCACGTCGCTGCGCACGCCGTAGGCCGCGCGCGGCGAGCGCACGAAACCGGTCGCGTTGAACACCAGGTTGGCGCCGTCGATGCCGTCGAGCTGCACGTTCGGGGCCGGCGAGTCCAGCACGCCCGGGTGTTCCTGAAGGGCCTGCAGCAAGACCTCCCTGGCCTTGCGGGTGTCGGTGGAAAGCGGCATCGGGAGTTTGATCTGCACCATGCCCAGGGGATCGGTGTAGGTCACGTTGCGCACGATCTTGGTGATGAACTCGGAATTCGGCACGATGACGGTGGAGCGGTCGCCCATCTGGATCTCGGTGGCGCGCACGTTGATGCGCCGGATGTCGCCCTCCACCCCCGCCAGCGACACCCAGTCGCCGACCTTGACGGGGCGCTCGGCCAGCAGGATCAAGCCGGAGACGAAGTTCTGCACCACCGCCTGCAGGCCGAAGCCGATGCCGACCGACAAGGCGCTGGCGACCCAGGCCACGCGCTCCAGCCCGACGCCCACCGCCGACATCGCCAGCGCGACGACCACCACCGCGCCCACATAGCCGATCAGCGTGCCGACCGACAGGCGCATCCCGGCGTCCATGCGGGTGGTGGGCATGTAGCGCTCGACCAGCCACCCCTTGAAGGCCCGCACCGCGAACAGGCCGAGCACCAGCACCAGCCCGGCCTGGAGCAGCGCCGAGGGCTTGACGTTGAACTCGCCGATGGCGATGCCCTCGCCCACGCGGCCGGCCCGGCGCAGCAGTTCCAGCGGGCCTTCGCCGAACGGCGCCATCAGCAGCACGACGGCGAAAGAGGCGATCAGGATGCGGCTCAGCCCGGACAGCAGCACCGCCGTCTGCTCGCGGGTCTTGGGCGCGGCCGCGGCGCCCGTCGGCGTGTCGCCGGCGGGCGGCGGCCCGTCCGAGGCGCCTTCGGACGGAGCCGCCGTCGGCGCGAGCAAGGTCATGAAAAGATCGTCCACCAGCGCGGCCAGCAGGTAGCCGGTGGCGAAGACGATCAGCCCCCAGACGAGCTGGCTGACGGCGAACGCCCCGAGCGCCACGTAGCCCGCCAGCGAAGCCGCCAGCGAGGCCAGCATCACCGCCCACACCGCGCCGCGCAGCGTCGGCAGCCACAGCGGCGCGGCCACCGGCTCCGTGGCGCCCTGACCGGCAGGCTCCGGCGGGCGGTCCGAAGCGCCGGCCTGTGTGTCGGCCGGCCCGCGGGATTTCTTGATTCGCAGCAACGCGCAGGCCGTCAACGCGGCGAAGGTGGAAGAAGTCAGCAGGTTGACCGCCCAGGTGGTCGCCAAGCCGGCGTCGATGGCCAGCGCCACGCGCGAAGAAGCCCAACCCAGCACGACGGCCGCCGCCGCGAGGTGGGGGAACCAGCGCAGCCGCCGCGCGGTCGCGTTGGAAATCGGCGGCAGGCGCCAAGAAGGCTTGTCCGCCATCAACAGCGCCGCGCCGAGGCCGGCCACGAAGCCGGCGAACCAGAGGATGGCTTCCATGCTCACCAGCAGCCTGGCGACCACGGCCGGCACCGGCCCGCCCGATTCCAGCCCCACCAGCGCCGCGTGCGCGGCCAGCCCGGGTGTCAGCGTCCACAGGGCCAGTGTGCCGGCGGCGTGCAGCGATCGCCGCAGCCGGCCCGGCGGGACACGCTCCGTGGCGATGTGCAGCAGCACCCGCTGCGCCACGGCGCGCGCCAGCAGCAAGGCGGCGACCACCGCGGCCACGACCAGCCATGAGCCGGGCGAGACCGCCCCGATGCTCCTGCGCCATTCGGCGCCCAGGGCTTTCAGGCGGCGCCAGTCGGCCGGCGCGTCGCTTCGGAGTTCGTTCCAGAAAGCCGGGCCCACCACCGCCGGCGTGCGCTCGCTGAGCCGCGCGCCGAATTGCAGCCGCCGTTGGGCCAGCGCGGTGGCGGCGGCCTGTTCGGCCTCCACCGCCAGGAGCCGGGCGAGCTTGATCTGGGAGTCGAGCGTGGCGACCGCCTTGGTCAGCTGGGCGCGCTGGGCGGCGACGTCGGGCGACTCCTTCGCGTCCTTGGCCGGCGTGCCCAGCTCGGCCAGGCGGGCCTGCACATCGGTCAATTCGGGGGCGAAAGCCTCGGCGGCGGCGTCGGCATCGACCTGGGCGGCCAGCGCGCGCTTGCGCAGTTCCAAAGTGCCGGCTTCGTCCAGTTGATCGACGCGGGCCGAGCGCACGGCGTCCATCTGTTTGCGCGCGCCCTCCAGCAAAGCGGCGGGCTCGGCGGGCGCCTCGGCATGGGCGGCGGACGGCCATGAAGACGCGGCCGCCAGCACGGCGGCCCACAGGCAGCAAACCATGAAGACGCGCAGGAAACACCGGGGATCGAGCCTGGACGCACAGGCCGGCGCCATCGAACGGACGCGGCGCATGAACGGGTCGAGGGGAGGATGAAAAGGCATCCAAATATTGTGCACTCCGGTGTTTCCGGGCACCGGTCCGCAGGCCCCGCGCCCCATGGGATTGGTCAGCGGCCTGCCTAGAATGCGGCCTTTTTTCCGACCCCGGATCCCCCACCCATGGACGTCGTCATCAACGAAGAACTCAAGGCCTACATCGACCCGCTGACCGACGACGAATACCAGGCCCTGGAACGCAGCCTGCTGGCCGAAGGCTGCCGCGATTCGCTCGTGCTGTGGGGCGACATGCTGGTGGACGGCCACAACCGGCACGGCATCTGCCTCAAGCACGGCCTGCCGTTCCGGACCGTGCAGAGCACCCGTTTCGAGTCGATCGAGGACGTGCACTTGTGGATGATCGAACAGCACCTGGGCCGGCGCAGCCTGTCGGACTTCCAGCGCGGCGTGCTGGCCTTGCGCAAGCGCGAACTCGTGGCCAGGCGCGGCGCCCCCGGCGCGGCCGCCGCACCGCAGTCCGGGGAAGCGGTTGGCGCAACCCCACCCGGCGGCGGCCCCGCGGCGCAGGCCTTCGGGACGCGCGAAGACCTCGCCAAGGCCGCCCGACTGAGCAGCAGCCAGGTGTCGCTGATCGAGAAGATCCAGAAACAGGCCGCGCCCGAAGTCGTGGCCGCGGTGAAAGCCGGCACGATCTCGATCAACGCCGCCGCCGCCGTCGCCAGCCTGCCGGCCGAAGAACAAAAGACGGCGGCCACCGGCGGCAAGGCCGAGTTGAAACTCGCCGCCCGGCGCGTGCGCGAAGCCAAGCGCCGGGCGGCGCCGCAAGCGGACACCGAGGCTCCACCCCAGGCGCCGGCCGCATCCGCCCCCGAGCCGGAGGAAACCCTGGAATCCTTGCGCGAGCGCGTGGCCGCGCTGACGGCCGAGAATGCCTCGCTGCGCCGGCAGCTGGCGCAGTTGCGGGGCTGAAGCCGGGACGACGCGGTCACAGCGACGCCAGGCGCGCCCGCGTGGCCGCCGCCTGGGCCCTCAGGCCGTCGAGCTGCGGCCCCCGCAATTTGTCGAGCTGCCGGTACACCATGGCCAGGCGGGGGTTGGCGCCCAAGGCGGCTTCGTGCCGGTCGAAGAATTCCCAATAAAGGGCGTTGAAGGGGCAGGCCCGGTCCCCGACTTTCTGCCGGGGTTCGTAGGCGCAGCCGCGGCAGTAGTCGCTCATGCGGTCGATGTAGGCGGCGGTGCTGACGTAAGGCTTGGTGGCGATCAGGCCGCCGTCGGCCCGCTGGCTCATGCCCAGGGTGTTGGGCAGCTCCACCCATTCGAAGGCGTCGATGTACACCCCGAGGTACCAGCGGTGCAGTTCCTGGGGGCTCAGCCCGGCCAGAAGGGCGAAATTGCCGATCACCATGAGGCGCTGGATGTGGTGGGCGTGGGCCGTGCGCAGCGACTGCCCGACCGCGTGCCGCATGCAGCGCATGCGGGTGTCGCCGCTCCAGAACCAGTGCGGCAGCGGCAGGTCGTGGCCGAGCGCGTTGCGTTCGTCGTAACCCGGCATGTGGGCCCAGTAGACGCCCCGAACGTATTCGCGCCAGCCGATCACCTGGCGCACGAAACCCTCCACCGCGGCCAGCGGCGCGGCGCCGTCGCGGTAAGCGGCCTCGGCCCGCCGCACCACTTCCAGCGGCCGCAGCATCTTCACGTTCAAGGCGAACGACAGCAGCGAATGGAAGAGGCGCGGCGCGCCGCTGTCCATCGCATCCTCGAAATCGCCGAAACGGGGGAGCCCGGCCTGGATGAAGGCCTCCAGGCAGGCCAGCGCCTCGGCGCGGTTGAGCGGCCAGCGCAGCTCGGTGGCCTGGGGGTCGCCGAAACTTTCCACGCCGCAGCGCCCCAGCATGCCCCACAACCCGCTGTGGTCGTGCGCGGGGCGCCAGTCGGGCGGCTCGGCCGGCGCGCCCGGCCAGGGCTTGCGGTTGTCGCGGTCGAAGTTCCAGCGCCCGCCCTCGGGCTTGCCGCCGGCGTCCATCAGCACGCCGAAGCGGCGGCGCATGCGCCGGTAGAAATGCTCCATCAGCCATTGCGGGCTGCCGTTGAACAGCCGGGCCACCTCGTCGCGCGAGGTGAGGAAATGGCCGGTGTCGGCCTCGCTGCATTCGAAAGCCTGGCTCCCCGCCCATTCGCGCATCTGCCGGTCCAGGCGCCATTCGTCGGGCGACTGCCACTGCACGCGCCGCGCGCCGTAGTGCGCCGCCAGCGCATCCAGGTTGGCGGTGATGGATTGCCGGTTGCTCGGGTCGTCAAGGGCCACGTAGCGCACGCGGTGGCCGGCCCCCCGCAAATGGCGCGCGAAATCGCGCATCGCGGCGAAGATCGCGAGGATCTTCTGGGCATGGTGCAGCACGTAGTCGGTCTCCTGCCGCACTTCCATGAGGACGTAGACGACGCGCGGGTCCACGGCGTGGAACCAGGCGTGGCCTGGATCGAGCTGGTCGCCCAGGACCAGGCGAAGGGTCGGGCCGGCGACGTTCATTCCGCCCCCGGACGGCTGCGCCGCGGCGCGCGGCGGCAGCGTTCCGAGCAATACCGCACCTCTTCCCACGTCGCGGCCCATTTCCGGCGCCAGGCGAAGGGCAGGCCGCAATGCAGGCAAGGTTTCTGCGGCAAAAAGGGCTTTTTGTGCATGGTTGAAAGGGCTGCGGTGTCCGCGGACGGGGGTTGGGGCGAGCATCTTTCCCGGCCTGCGCCGATTGGTACGCCTTCCTCGCCGGTTTGGATCGCTTGCGGTGATCCGGCAAGCGGTTTGCCACGTAAGAAACCGCATGACCTCCCAGCGACGCGACAATCACAGGGACGCCCCGCAAGCCGGCCCCGCCGGCCCGGCGGCGTTCCATGCCACGAAAGCCCGCCGCTTGAAACTCGTCCCCTCCCCCGCCGACCGGCCCGACACGCCGCCCACCGAGGATTGGGCAGCGGCGCTGGAGCGGGTCGCCGAAGCGCGTTGCCGCGAAGCCTTCGGCCGCTTGTTCACGCATTTCGCGCCGCGGGTGAAGAGCTACCTCGTGCGCACCGGCAGCCCGGACAACCACGCCGAAGAGCTGGCCCAGGAAGTCCTGGCCACGGTGTGGCGCAAGGCGGCGCTCTTCAACCCCGAACGCGCGGCGGTGTCGACCTGGATCTTCGCGATCGCCCGCAACCTGCGCATCGACGCCGTCCGCCGCCGCCAAACCGACGACGCCGGCGACGAATGCTTCGATTTCGACGTGCTGGAAGCCGACCAGGCCGGCGTCGCCGACGGCGTGGACGCGTCGCGCCTGGCGCACCGCGTGCGCGAGGCGATGCGCCAGCTCCCCCCCGAACAGGCGCAGGTGCTGCGCCTGTCCTTCTACGACGACGAGCCGCACGCCCGCATCGCCGCCGAGCTGGGCCTGCCGCTGGGCACGGTCAAGTCGCGGATACGGCTGGCGGTGGCGCACCTGCGCCGGCTGATCGACCCTTGATTCGAAGACTTGAGAACCATGCAGTCCCCCACCCCCACCCTGGAGCCCCCGGACATCCGCCACCATCCCGACGACGCGCTGATGCTGTCGTTCGCCGCCGGCGGCCGGCTTTCGGCCGGCCTGCGGCTGCTGGTGGCCACCCACCTGGAACTGTGCCCGGCCTGCCGGGCGCGGGCCGCCGCGCTGCAGGCGGTGGGCGGACTGCTGTTGGAAGAAGAGCCTGCGGCAACGATGCGCGAAGACGCGCTGGTCAGGGCGATGGCCCGGATCGACGCGCAAGAAGACGCCGAGGCGGAGCAGGCCGCCGCCGCGCGGCCACCACGCAAGGCCGTGCCGCCTCCGCCGCTGCCGGCCGGCGTGGCCTGGCCGCGCGCCCTCGCCCGCTGCGAAGCCACGCGCTGGCGCTGGATCGGCCCGGGCATGCGCTGGAGCCGGGTGACCGTCCCGTCCGAACCCGACGCCAACCTTTTCCTGCTGCGCATCGGCCCCGGCAAATACCTGCCGAGGCACACCCACCGGGGCACCGAGGTGACGCAGGTGATCCACGGCCGCTTCCACGACGGCCGCGCCTTGTTCGGGCCGGGCGATTTCGACCTGGCCGACGCCTCGATCCACCACCAGCCGGTGGTCCAGGAGGGCAGCGAATGCATCTGCATCGCCGCCGTCGAAGGCCGGCTGGACTTCGACGGGCTCATGGCCCGCTGGATGGGCGGGCTCGTCGGCATGTAGCCGGTGGGCCGCGACAACACTGAAATCAGTGCCGCGGCCTACCGGGGCTAGGTCCGGGCAGGGACCGGCGCGGACTTCCTTCGACTGTGGACGAGACCCAGGGTGGCGGCCGCCGCGGCCCACGACGCCGCGCCGCTGGCGAATGTGCCCCAGGCCAGGTCGGCCAAGGTCACGTGCCAGGGCCAGTCGCGCAGCAGGGCCTGGTTGGTCAGGTCGTAAGTGGCATAGGCGAGCAGGCCGAGGAAGGCCCCCCGCCGAAGCGCGACGGCCGGCCGGCGCCAAACCAGGGCCGGCGCCACGGCGAAGAACACCAGCCCGGCGACGTAAAGCGCATAAAAAGCCGCCGCCGCCGCCCAGTCGACCTGGGGCGACATCAAGTGGCCGATGGCGGGCTGGTAGAGCGGTGCGGCCGCCAGGCTCAGCCACACGGCATCTATCGCCAGGAAGAAAACCGCGGCCAGCAGGTAGGCGAGCGGGAGCCGCCAGGGCGGCAGGTGCAAGGTCGGCCAGGGGGTCGGGGAAGTCATTTTTTTCCTTTCAAGGCAATCGGTAAGTCAGCAGCCGGCCGCCTTTGACGCGGGCGTCCAGTCCGACCCAGCGGCCGTCGTCGCGGTCGAGCCACAGGGTGATCTCTTGTTTGGCGCCGGAGGCCGGGTTCGCGGCCAGCAGGCGCCAGCGCGATGCGGCGACCTCGCGCCCGCGCACGGCCAGCGTGGCGTCGGCCAGCCGCTCGGTGCGCAGGTCTTCGATCAAGCCGGTCTGCGGGTTCAGCAGGCGGCCCTGTTCGGGCAACTTCGGATGCCAATAGGCGAAGCTCATCAAACAAGCGGGATCGCCCGGCGCCGCCGCGTCGAAGCGCCGGTCGACCTGGGCGGGTTCGCCGCCGTCCTCGGTGCGCGACTGGATCTCCCGCAGGCAGTCGCCTTGCCAGCGCTCCCTGGCATCGTGAAGGTAGCGGTAGACCGAGAAACCGAGCAGCTTCACGTCGAAACGGGCCGAGCTCTCGACTTCCCGCGCGGCGGCCGGCCCGGTGACGGCGAAGCGGTGCGTGCCGATGGGCTTGCCGTCCAGGCGTACTTCGAACTCCCAGGACTGGGCCGCGGCCATGCGGCAGGCCGAAGCCAGCAGCAACAGGGCGGGCGCCCAGCCGGCTTTCACGTGGCGGCCCCGTCGCGCCTGGGCGGCCAGGGGATGAAGGCGCTGGTGCGTTCGATGTAGTCGCGGTAGGCCGGCCGGCGCTCGCCGATGTCTTTCTCCAGCAGCGCGACGCCGGAAACCCGCAGCAGCAAGAACGTCATCAGCACGGGCGAGGCCAGGCACCAGGCGCCGTCCCAGCCGCCGCCGGCCAGGCCCATCAGGCCGATGCCCCACCAGAAGCAGGCCTCGCCGAAATAGTTGGGGTGGCGCGAATAGCGCCACAGGCCGCGGTCCATCACGCGGCCGTGGTTGAGCGGGTCGCGCTTGAACCGCGACAGCTGGGCGTCGGCGACGGCTTCGGTGGCCCAGCCGCCCAGGGCGATCGCCGCGCCCAGGCTGTCCCAGGCCGTCCAGCCCGCGCCGCCCGAGGCTGCCAGCACCGGCAGGCCGACGATCCAGGCCAGCGCCGCCTGCAGCAGGAAGACCAGCCACAGGCTTTTCAGCGCGAAGTGGGGCTGGTTGCGCGCCCGGATGGCCTGGTAGCGGCGGTCTTCGCCGTGGCCCCAGTTGCGCACGGTGATGTGCAGGCCCAGGCGCACCGCCCAGAGCAGGACCAAGGCCAGCATGGCCAACTGACGGGGATCGCCGCCGCCCAGCCGCCACACGTAGAAAGCCGCCGGCGCGGCGATGAAGAACGGCCAGGCGCGGTCGGCGAGGCTGGCGTCGCGCAAGGGGACGCTGGCGGCCCAGACCGGCACGGCGGCCGCCATGGCGATCAACAGGCCCGCGCCCGAAGCGGCCAGGAGTCCGGAGTCGGCCATCGCCCTGCCCTCTTCAACCGCGCCGTGCGAACAGGTAGTGGCTGACCCACCACCGCTGGCCGCGGTCGTAGGCGAACAGCTCCTCCACCGACATCAGGAAGATGCGCCAGCGTTGCCACCACACCGGCGCGGCCGCGTCGCCGTAGACGGAGGCGAACACCGGTTCAAGCGCCGGCTTGGCCGCGTCCAGCCGCTGCAGCCAGGCGGCCGCGGTGCGTGCGTAGTGGCGGCCGTCCCAGCGCCAGCGCTGCAGCAGCGCGAGGTCGTCCTGGCATTGCAGCGCCAGGTCGTCGCTGGGCATCATGCCGCCGGAAAAGAAGTGGCGGCTCATCCAATCGCTCGCGTCCCGCACCTCGAAGGGGTACGGCGCGCCGCGGTGTGCGAAGACGTGCATGAAGAACCGCCCCTCGGGCTTGAGCCAGCCCGCGACTTGGGCGAAGGCCCGCGGCCAGTTGCGCAGGTGCTCGAACATTTCGACCGAGACGACGCGGTCGAAGCGGCGCTGCGTACCGAAATCGTTGAAATCGCAGGTGACCACCTCCAGGTTGGCCAGCCCGCGAGCATGCGCTTCGGCCTGGATGAAGCCGCGCTGCGGCGCCGAGTTGGACAAGGCCAGGATCCTGGAACGCGGATAGGCCTGGGCCATCCACAGGCTGAGGGAGCCCCAGCCGCAGCCCAGCTCCAGGATGTCCTGGCCGTCGGCCAGGCCGGCGCGGGCGCAGGTTTCCGCTAAGGCGGCTTCCTCCGCCTGGTCCAGCGCCTGCACACCCTCGGGCCACCAGCAACTGCTGTATTTGCGCCGCGGCCCCAGCATGGCTTCGAAGAGCGCGGGCGGCAGCTCGTAGTGCTGCTCATTGGCTTTCTCCGGCAGCAAGGCCAGCGGCGCCTCCTTCATGGCGGCCAGGAACCGCCGCGTCAGCTCGGCTTCGGCCTCGGCGTCGCCGTGGCGCATCTCGTCGAGCCGCTGGCGCAGCAGGTGGCGGATGCCCATCCGCACGGCGGCGTCGGGCAGCACGCCGCGTTCGGCCAGGCCCAGGGCGGTGGGGCGGTTGTCGTTGCGCATGTCTGTGGCTCATTGGGGGAACACAGACGGTTCTTACGGTGGGTCGGCGCATTTGGATCAATGGACGAATTCAAAACCCCGCCCTTGAGCCCTGCGAACCGGAAAATCCGCTAAGACCTTCCATCGCGGTTGGAATCCCCCGGCCCGGCGGCCGCCACCCGATTCCTTTCCCTTTCGTCCACTGAACAACCACTCCCGGCCAGGCCATGCGTCGATTCCTTCTTGTCCTCTTTTCCCTGGCGATCTCATCCGCGGCGATGGCCCAGGAGTTCTTCAACGCCTACCATGTGCCCGCCTACGCACTCAACGCCAGCGCCAACGTGCACTCGGGCTACATGCTGCGCAGCGCCCTCTTCCCGAAGCGCCACGACCCCGTCCCGGGCCGCGGCGGGGCCGGCCGTCGCGCCCGCGACGCCGAGCCGGGCACCGCGTTCAGGCCGACGCTCGCCCCGGGCGCCACGGTGCGCGGCATGGCCGCCCTGGTGCCGGCCGGGCACCGGACGCAAGCGCTCGCGAGGCTTCAACAGGCGCTGTCCGACTACAAGAAGGTCGAGTCCGCCCTGGGGCTGCCGAAGAACGACGTCGCCAGCGGGCTGTCGGCCTTCATCGCCGGCAACTACATCGCTTACCACGGCGCCAGCGTGCCCGATGCGGCGTACCGGAACCTCGTGCGGCAGATGAGGACGGTGCTGATCAGCAACCCCGCGTTCGCCAAGACCACCGATGCCCAGAAGCAGGCCCTGTACGAGCGGCTCGCCAGCATCGGGATGTACATGGCCGCCGAGCAGCACCTGCTGTCGAAAAACCCCGACGCCGCTTCGGCATTGGAAATGCGCAAGGCGTCGAGGCAGGCCTTCGAATCCTTCTTCAAGATGGACATCGAGCGGATCAAGATCACCGGGCAGGGGGTGGTCGAGGCCGGTGGTGTCGCGCGTTAGGAGGGGCTCCGTTCGAGCCGGCGAGCTTTGAGGAACCCTATCCGGAATGCCGCCCCGGAATTTCCCGCTGCCGAGCGAGCAGCCATTCCTTCACAGCGGAGTCGCTGGCCAGGCCGATGGCGCGGCCGTAGGCCTCGCGCGCGGCGGCCATGTCGCCACTGCGGCGCAAGAGGTCGGCGCGGGCGGCCCAGTAGGGTTGATGCTGCGCGACGCGTGCGGTGTCCAGCGCATCCAATGCCGCCAGGCCGGCGACCGGCCCCGACACGTCGGCAAGGGCGCAAGCGCGGCCGATCCGGGCGCCCATGTGCGCGGAGCACGCGACCAGGCCGTCGTACAGCGCCAATACCGCGCGCGGCGGCACTTCCCGGCCGAGGCGGCGCTGGCTGTGGGCCGATTGAATCGCCGCCTCCAGTTGATAGGGGCCCGGGGCGCGCAGCCGCGCGGTCTGCTGCAAGAGGTCCTCGGCCTCCCCCAGCAAGCCAAGGTCCCAACAAGCGGTGTCTTGCCCTGACAACGGCACATAGGCGCCGCTGGCATTGCGCCTCGCCTGCCTGCGCGATTCGCAGAACAGCATCAAGGCCAGCAGCCCGGCGGGCTCGGGCTCGCGCGGCGACAGCAGCACCAGCGTGCGGCACAGTTCGATGGCCTCCGCCGCCAGGGAAGAGGCCTCGCCGCCCCCGTCTGCGCCCGACAGGCGCTGCAGTTCCCAACCCACGCCGTAAGCGGCGTAGATGGCCTCGCACACGTCGGCCAGACGCTTCGGCAATTCATGGCCGCGAGGGTGTTCGAAAGGCACACCCGCGTCGCGGATTCGCGACTTCGCGCGCACGAGGCGCTGGCCCAGCGTTGCGGGAGCGGTGAGGAAGGCCGGTGCCATGCGCGCCACCGGCAGCCCCAGCACGGCCTGCAGCATGAGTGCCGGCCGCACCGTGCGGTCGATGGCCGGATGGGCGCAGGCGAAAAGCAGCGCCAAACGATGGTCGGGGATGTGCGGACCGTCGCCCGCCTCGGGCGAGGCCGCGCCCTCGAGGCCATCCGATCCGGCCAGGACATCGAGCTGCTCGGCGCCAGCCGCTTGCACCCGACGGTGGCGATGCGCGTCCCACAACCGCCGGCGCGCGACCGTGTGCAACCATCCCTCGGGATTGCGCGGGAGCCCGCGCACGGGCCAGTGCGCGAGGGCCAGGGCGAAAGCGTCGGCCAGGGCGTCCTCGGCAGCGGCGATGTCGCCGCTGCGCGCCGCCAGGAGCGCGACGAGCTTGCCATAGGCCCGCCGGGCCGCGGCCTCGACGGCCGTGGAGGCGGGCGTAACGACGTTCATGGGCCGGGCGGCGGGAGGATGGGACGCAGCTCCACGCCTCCCGCGGCGGCGCAAGGCGCGCGCGCGGCCCACTGCAGCGCGGCATCGATGTCCGGCACCTCGATCACGAAATACCCGCCCAATTGTTCCTTGGTGTCGGCGAAAGGCCCGTCCTGCACCTGGCGCTCGCCACCGCCGCCGATGCGCAGCGTGGTCGCCATCTCCGGCAGGTGCAGGCCATTGCCGCTGACGACGATGCCGGCTTCCTGGATCGCGGCGACATAGGCCGTCCAGCCGGCCCAATAGGCCTGCGCATGCTCATTGGAGCGCTTGGCGCGTTCGGACGGGGTTTCGTAGAACATCAACATCGTTTGCATGGCATCTTCCTTTTGGGCGACAGAGCGGGAGTGCTCGACATGGTGACGGATTGACCCCGCCGATTTCGACAGGCGACCTAAAAAAAAAGCGGGGTGACGCGGCGATGGCGCAGCCGGCGAGCTGCCAGCCCGCGGCAAAGCGGTTCAGGCGAATGGCGGTTGCCTCCTGCGGGATCGTTGGATGTCCGGCTCGGCGGCCGGTGGCGCGGGGCTCTGTCGAGCCCCTCCAATGCGATCCGATGGTCAAATTCCATGCGGCCATGAAGGCGCGGAACCGGACCGGGCGACCTCGGCGGAACCTGGGGAGATCGCTCCATGCCGTCGCGGCGGGCCTTGCGCCGACATCCCGGCGGCCGGATCGCTGACACGCGCGCACCGCCGGCGCACGCATCATTCGGCATCGCACTCCACCACGCGCACCACCATGGACTCCATCAACCGAAACCAACCGGAAGACCCGTTCCACCATGTCTTCGGCGCAGAGGCCGTCGAACGCATCCGCAAGACGGTGAAGAAGAACCAGACCTGTTTCTTCTGCACCGCGGTGGCCACGGGCGGCAGCGGGGCGGCGCGCCCGATGGGCGTGCTGCAGGTGGACGACGCGGGCCACCTGTGGTTCCTGAGCGCCGCCGACAGCCACAAGAACCGGGAGATCGCCACCCAGCCTTCGGTGCGCCTGTTCTTCCAGGGCTCGGAGCATTCCGATTTCCTCCACCTGACAGGCACGGCCACCATCAGCCGGGACAAGGCGAAGATCCGCGAGCTGTGGAACCCGTTGATCAAGACCTGGTTCACCGAAGGGGTCGAGGATCCGCGCATCTCGGTGATCGAAGTCGTCCCCACCGGCGGTTATTACTGGGACAACAAGCACGGCAACGCCGTCGCGTTCATCAAGATGCTGGCCGGCTCGGTCATCGGCAAGACGCTGGACGATTCCATCGAAGGACAGGTCAGGCTCTGACCGGGCCTTCCGGGGCCGTTCCGCGGCGTCGGCGGCGCCGGTTCCGCCGGCGAAACCTCAGCCGACTTCGCGGGCTTCCCTTTTACCGGCGACCAGGCGCGCCAACGCGTCCGGATCCACGGGTTTGACCAGGTGCAGGTCGAATCCGGCGTCCACCGCCATCTGGCGGTCGGCCTGCTGGCCATAACCCGTCAGGGCGATCAACACCGCGTCCTGGGTCTGCGGCAGGCGGCGCAGGCGGCGGGCGACCTCGTAGCCGTCCATCACCGGCAAGCCGATGTCCAGGACGACCACCTGCGGCGAGAACTCGGCGGCAAGGTCCAAGGCCTGCGCGCCCTCGCCCGCCGACCGGACTTCATGCCCCGAGAGTTCCAGGAACGCCGCGGTGGTCTGGGCGGCGTCGTTGTTGTCGTCCACCACCAGCACCCTTCGGCAGGGCCGGGCCGGCACCGCGGGACCGTCGGGCACGGGCGCCTTCGCGGCCGCGGGCGCCACGGCCGGGCACGGCAGCGTGATGCGGAACTCCGCGCCCTGGCCGGCCCCCGCGCTGTGGACCTCCACCCGCCCTTGGTGGAGCTGCACCAGCCGCTGCACCAGCGTCAGCCCGACACCCAGCCCGCCCTGGGCGCGGTCGAGGGATCGCTTGCCCTGCTCGAACAAATCGAAGACATGGGGCAGCAGTTCGGCTTCGATGCCCATGCCGTTGTCCCTCACGGTCACCACCGCGCTGTCGCCCTGGACTTCGAGGGCCAGGTGGACGGCGCCCCCTTCCTGCGTGTATTTGGCGGCGTTGTGCAGCAGGTTGGCGATGACCTGGGACAAGCGGGCCGCGTCGCCCTGCAGCTTGACGGGCCTGCCGGGCAGCGCCTGGCTCAGGACGATCCGCCTGGCTTCGATGACGGGCAACGCGGTCTCGACGGCATGGGCGATGGCGGTCACGAGGTCGACCGTCTCCAGCTTCAGGACCACCTTGCCCTGGCTGATCCGCGCCACGTCCAGCAACTCTTCCACCAGGCGCGTCAGGTGGTTGACCTGGCGCTCGGTGACGTCCATGGCCCATTTGAGCTGCGGGTGCGCCGGCGCGGACCGGCGGATGATGTGCACCGCGTTGCGTATCGGCGCCAGCGGATTGCGCAGCTCATGGGACAGCATCGCGAGGAACTCGTCCTTGCGCCGGTTGGAGTCCTGCAGGCGCGATTCCGCGCGGCGCCTTTCCTCGATCTCGGCCTGCAGGCTGCGGTAGAGCCGCGCGTTCTCGAAGGCGATCGCCGCCCTGTTGGCCAGTTCGTCGAGCGTGGCCCAGTCCTGCGCCGACCCGCCCGACTTGACGAGCAACGCGCCCAGGCAGCGCTCGCCGTTGACCAGGGGCACGACGTTGTCGGAGGGCGCCAGCTGCGGCAGCGTGCGGCCCGGCGAGGCGGGTTGCCCGGCGGCTTGCGCAAGGGTGACGCGTTCCCCGGTGGCCAGGGCCTGCCGGATGCCGTCCCGCTCCGCGGCTTGCAGCTCTTCAAGCTCGTGCTCGCGGATGCTCGGCGCCTCGCCGGGCGCCCCCTCTTCGCAGGTCATGGCCGGCCCCAGCTGCCCGCCCCCGTCGCCCAGGAGCACCAGGGTGGCGCGGTGCGTCAGCTCGGGCACCACCAGGCGCAGCAGGTTGCACATGCCCACGCCGGTGTCCAGCGAGCCGCTCAGCACGCGGCTGGCCTGCGACAGGTAGCTCGACCGCCGGGTGCTTTCCTCGGCGGCCAGGCGCGCCGCCTCGGCGGTGGCCAACGCGATCCGCTCGGCCGCCTGGCGCCGCACGCGGCGCTGCATGGTGTGCAGTTCGACGAACACCTTGACCTTGGAGCGCAGCATCTCCGGCATGACCGGGGACAGCATGTAGTCCACTGCGCCGAGCGCGTAGCCCTTGGCCATCTGCACCTCGTCGGCGTAGGACGTGATGAAGATGATGGGCGTGAGGGCCGAACGCTTGTACTTCCGGATCATCTCGGCGGTTTCGAAGCCGTCGATGTCGGGCATGTTCACGTCCAGCAGGATCACCGCGAATTCGCGCTTGAGGATCTCGCGCAAAGCGTCGGCGCCGGAGCGGACGAAGACGAGTTCCTGGCCCAGGGGGCTCAACACCGTCTCGAACACCAGCAGCTTTTCCGCCAGGTCGTCGACGATGAGGATGCTGCCTTTCTCCGAGGTGCCGTCGTCCAGGCCCAGGAACCCGGAGTTCAGCGGCATAGCCAACCCCTCAGCACCGCCAGCAGGTGCGTCGGGTCCACGGGTTTGGAGAGGTAGTCCCAGGCGCCGGCTTCGATGCATTTCTGCCGGTCGCCCTTCATCGCCTTGGCCGTCACGGCGACCATCGGCAGCTCGCGGCCGCGGGGCAGTTTGCGGATCTCCTGCATCGTCGCGATGCCGTCCATCTCCGGCATCATGATGTCCATCAGCACGATGTCGATGCCGGGGTCGGCCTCGACCAGCCGGATGGCTTCGCGGCCGTTGTCGGCGGCCACGATCACCATGCCTTCGTCCTCCAGCACCGTGGCCAGCGCGAAGATGTTGCGCATGTCGTCGTCCACGAGCAGCGCCTTCTTGCCGGTCAGGGCCTGCCTGGCGGCCAGCATGTTCTCCACGGCGCTGCGCTCGCGGTCGGACATCACCGCGGGGCTGCGGTGCAGCAACAGCGTGGTCTGGGCCAGCAGGGTGTCGGGCGAATCCGCCTCGCGCAGCACGAAATCGCCGTGTTTGCGCTCCCAGGCGGCCCGGTCGGCGGCCTGGCCTTCCTCCCGCAGCAGGACCACCGGCAGGGTGCGCACGCCGCCCCGCTTCTCCATGGCCTCGATGACGTCCTCGGGGCCGAAATCGGCCACGGTGCCGTCCACGGCCACGCAGTCGGCCCGCTCCAGCCCGGCGCGCGCCGCGGCGGCGTTGCCGGCCACCACGGCCTGGACTTCGGCGTCCAGGCTGGCCAGGAACGCGCTGCGCTGGGCCGACGGCGCCATCGCCACCAGCACCACCTTCTGGCTACGGTCGCAATAGCGGTGGAGTTCGACGACCGCCGCGTCCACCGCATCCTTGGATTGAAGGGGCTTGGCGAGGAAGCCGATCGCGCCGGCCTGCAGCGCGCGCTGGCGCGAATCGTCGGTCGACACCACGCAGATCGGGATGTGGCGCGTGAACTGGTCGGTCTTGAGGCGGTCCAGGATGCGCCAGCCGTGCATGTCGGACAGGAAGATGTCGAGCGTGATCGCCGAGGGGTGGAACTCGCGCGTCATCGTCAACGCGCCCG
This sequence comes from uncultured Burkholderiales bacterium, assembly GCA_966211815.1. Lineage (GTDB taxonomy): Bacteria > Pseudomonadota > Gammaproteobacteria > Burkholderiales > Burkholderiaceae_C > JANPCX01. The sequence goes on along the minus strand of CBIHOD010000005.1, from coordinate 2,718 downwards.
CCCCGGTGGTGCTCACCAGCCCTTTGAAACCGTTCTGCCGCGCCGCCTCCAGCAGCACCCGGGCGAAGCCGAGGTCGTTCTCGACGATCAGCAGCACCCGGTCGCCGGTGGAGATCGCGTCGCGGTCGTCCCCGGCCACGTTGGCGAAGACCACCTCCTGGTCGTCCCGTTGCATGCCCAGGGACATCGGTTCGGGGAGCACGGCCATGCCGGTGAAAGTGCCGCGCCTCAGCTCCTTCCTCTGGGCATCCGGCCCCGGCCCGACCTCCTCCCGTGGCGCCGCTGCGTTGCCGTTCGGTTGCTGGCCCACACGGCCCTGGCGCGCGTTGCGCGAGGGGTTGTAGGCCTGCGGGAGGTAGAGCGTGAAGGTGCTTCCCTTGCCCGGCGTGCTGACCAACCGGATCTCGCCGCCCAGCAACCGCGACAGCTCGCGGCTGATCGCCAGGCCCAGGCCGGTGCCGCCGTATTTTCGGGAGGTGGAGCCGTCCGCCTGCTGGAAGGCCTCGAAGATGATCTGCTGCTTGTCGGCCGAGATGCCGATGCCGGTGTCCGAGACCGAGAAAGCGATCACCTGGCTGGCCCGGCCCAGTTCCTCGTTCTCGGGGTCCCAGCCCTGCGTGGCCGCGGAGATCGAGAACGCCACGTGGCCCTGGTGGGTGAACTTGAAGGCGTTGGACAGCAGGTTCTTGATGATCTGCTGGAGCCGCTTCACGTCGGTGATCAGCGTCTTGGGCAGCGGCTGCTCGACGTGGATGAAGAAGTCGATGTGCTTGGACTCCGCGAAGTGGCGGAAGCCGCGCTCCACCGAGCGGTGCAGGTCGTCCAGGCGCAGCTCGCTGACATCCACCGCCACCGTGCCGGACTCGATCTTCGACAGGTCGAGGATGTCGTTGATCAGCATCAGCAGGTCGTTGCCCGACGAGTGGATGGTCTTGGAGAACTCCACCTGCTTGGGGCTCAGGTTGCCGTCGGGGTTCTTGCAGAGCTGGTCGGACAGGATGAGCAGGCTGTTCAGCGGGGTGCGCAGCTCGTGGGACATGTTGGCCAGGAACTCGGACTTGTACTTCGACGTCAGCGCCAGCTGCTCGGCCTTCTCTTCCAGCGCCTGCCGGGCCTGCTCGACCTCCTGGTTCTTGCGCTCGACTTCCTGGTTCTGGTGGGCCAGCAGCCGCGCCTTCTCCTGCAATTCCTCGTTGGTCTGCTGCAGCTCTTCCTGCCGGCTGCCCAGCTCCTCGGCCAGCGATTGGGACTGCTTCAGCAGGTCCTCGGTGCGCGAGTTGGCTTCGATGGTGTTGATCACGATGCCGATCGATTCCGTCAGCTGGTCGAGGAAGGCCTCGTGCACCGGGTTGAACCGCTCCAGCGACGCCAGCTCCAGCACGCCGCGGACCTGGCCCTCGAAGACCACCGGCAGCACCAGCACGTCCATCGCGGCGTTCTCGCTCAGCCCGGACGCGATGCGGAAAGTGGTGGAGGCGACGTTGGTCAGCAGGATCTTCTGCTTGTCGATCGCGCATTGGCCCACCAGCCCCTGCCCCAGGTCGACCTCCCTGCCGTGGGTCTGCTGGCCGCCGGAGGCGTAGCTCGCGAACAACTTCAGGCGGGGCACCTCGCTGGAGGTGCTCATCACGTAGAACTCGGCCTGCTGGGCGCCGACCACCGGCGCCAGCTCGGACAGGATCAGCTGGCCCACGGTCACCAGGTCCTTCTGGCCCTGCAGCATGCGGCTGAACTTGGCCAGGTTGGTCTTCAACCAGTCCTGCTCGGTGTTCTTCTGCGTGGTGTCCTTCAGGTTGCGGATCATCTCGTTGATGGTGTCCTTCAGCGACGCCACCTCGCCCTGCGTCTCCACCGTGATCGAGCGCGTCAGGTCGCCCTGCGTCACGGCGGTGGCCACCTCGGCGATCGCGCGCACCTGGGTCGTCAGGTTGGCGGCCAGTTCGTTCACGTTCTCCGTCAGGCCCTTCCAGGTTCCCGCCGCGCCCGGCACCTTGGCCTGGCCGCCGAGCTTGCCCTCCACGCCGACCTCGCGCGCCACCGTCGTCACCTGGTCGGCGAAGGTGGCCAGGGTGTCGGTCATGCTGTTGATCGTCTCCGCCAGCGCGGCCACCTCGCCCTTGGCTTCCACGGTGAGCTTCTGCTTCAGGTCGCCGTTGGCCACCGCCGTCACCACCTTGGCGATGCCGCGCACCTGGCCCGTCAGGTTGCCGGCCATGAAGTTCACGTTGTCGGTGAGGTCCTTCCAGGTGCCGGACACGCCGCGGACGTGGGCCTGGCCGCCCAGGCGCCCTTCGGTGCCCACTTCGCGCGCCACGCGCGTCACTTCGGCGGCGAAGGACGACAGCTGGTCCACCATGGTGTTGATCGTGGCCTTGAGCTCCAGGATCTCGCCCTTGACGTCCACCGTGATCTTCTCGGACAGGTTGCCCGCCGCCACCGCCTTGGTCACGTCGGCGATGTTGCGCACCTGGGAGGTCAGGTTGGACGCCATCAAGTTCACCGAGTCGGTCAGGTCCTTCCAGGTGCCGGCCACGCCCTGCACGTCGGCCTGGCCGCCGAGCTTGCCCTCGGTGCCGACTTCGCGCGCCACCCGCGTCACCTCGGCGGCGAAGGAGCGCAGCTGGTCCACCATGGTGTTGATGGTGTTCTTCAGCTCCAGGATTTCGCCCTTGACGTCCACCGTGATCTTCTTGGACAGGTCGCCCGCCGCCACCGCCG